>NZ_JALCYY010000001.1 GCF_022690685.1 Anaeromyxobacter terrae
ACGAGCGCCAGGCGCGGGTGCGGGCGCGGGCGCTCGCCGCAGCGCGCACGCGGCTCGAGCAGGCGGAGCGCACGGCTCGGGTGGCGCGTCGGACGGCCGAGGCGGCGCTGCGGCGCGCGGACGAGGCGCGCGCGCGGGCGGAGGGCTCGGAGGCAGCCGCCGCGGCCCGACGCGCCGAGCTCGAGGCGCTCGAGCGCGGATGACCCACCGTGACTGCGGGTCTTCCGGTCTCACGCAGCGTGTGCTCTCATCGGCGGACCTTTGCTTCCGGAGGTCCCCATGGGACGCCTGCGCGATGCGCTCCTCGACGTGCTCGGCGACGTGAAGGTGTTCCGCTGGCCGATGTGGATCGTCTACGACCCCGGCTCCTACCGGGTGAAGGGCCGCGACGCGCGGGCGGTGATCGACTGCGTTCGCCCCGGCGACGTGCTCGTCCGCGGCTACGACGCCTACCTCGACGGCAAGCTCATCCCCGGCCTGTTCAGCCACGCCGGGCTCTACCTCGGCCGCACCACCCACGCCGACCGCGCCCTCGCGCCAGCGGACGCGCGCGATCGGCTCGCGATCGGCGAGCAGATCGTCATCCACGCCATCGCCGAGGGCGTCCTCACCGAGGACGTGCTCGACTTCTGCCGCTGTGACCGGCTCGTGGTGCTGCGCTTCCCGGCACGGCTCCGGGCGCGGGCTGAGGCGCCCGCGGACGATCCCGGCCCGCTCGGCGAGGAGGAGCGGCTCGTGCGCGACCGGCTCGCGGGGGGCGGCGAGGTCTCGTTCGAGGAGGCGTGGCCGGTGGTGCGGAGCGTGGCGCTCGCCCAGCTCGGGCTGCCGTACGACTTCGACCTCGACTTCACCGACCTCGAGCGGCTCTCCTGCACCGAGCTCGTCCACCGCGCGACGCGCGCGCTCGCGCCGTTCCTCGGCGTGCAGCCGGAGCGCCACCGGATCCTGGGCCTGTCCGGCGTCGGCATCCTGCCCGACGCGTTCGTGCGCGCTCCGCTCGAGCTCGTCTACGCGAGCCCGTCGATCGCGGCGGAGCGGCTCGGGGCGCTCAGGCCCGTGGCGCCCTCCGAGAGGGCGGAGCAGTCGGTCGAGGCCGCCTGATCCAATGGCGCTGACCGCTCGGGTTCAGTTCCCCCTCGCGCAGCGCGCGAGCGCGGCCGCCTTGGCGCGCGCGTCGGACGACCAGGCGAGGGTGCGGAACGCGTCGGTCGAGAGCGCGAACCACGCGAGCGTCAGATCCGCGCCCTCCTCGGTCTGCTCGAGGCCCGCGAGGAAGCCCTGCGGGTCCGAGACCTCGATCCCCGACTGCTTCCAGATCTCGGCGAGGTAGGCGGCGCGCTCGGCGCTGCAGTCGGGGTGCGCGCTCCTCCACGGCGCGGGCGCCTCTTCCCCCGCTCCCATCCCGGTGACGGTGACCGAGGAGGGCTGCTCGCTCGCGCCCGTCCGCGGGGCATGCCGCTCCGCGGTCGCGGCCGCCGGCGCCTCCGCGCGCGCGAGCGCGGCGGCCGGGACGACGGAGAACGACCCGATCTCGTCGTCCTCGGGCCCGGCCTCCTCCACCCGCAGATAACCCTCCGGGAGCTCGATCGTCTCACCCGGAGCGTAGCGCCGTCCGAGCACCTCCACCTGCGCGTCCCCCGCGTCGATGCTCCCCTCCGCGAGGGGCGGCTCCGGGCGGGAGACGACGGGGATCGCGGCGAGCGCGGCGACGACGAGGAACGTGCGCGACATGGCGGAAGAGCCCTCCGGCACGACAACGTTCGCGCGGGCTCGAGGGTGCGCAAGGCTCCGGGTGCGCGCCTGTGGGGGAGGCGGGCACGCTTCATGGGGGCCCTCCGTCCGCGGGCAGGGAGGACGCACCGGGTGCTCCGGTCCCGCGCGGGCGGGGGCGCCCGCCCATCCGGAGGGACAGCGAGGAATTCACCATGCGTTGACGGACTCAACGTCGACCGCACGCGCGCGGATTCAGGGCGGTTCCGGAGGGAGGCGCGGCGGCGCCCGCTGAGATCCTCCACGCGGCGCGCTGCCGCGGGAGCGTGGACCCGAACGAAAACAAGGGCTCCCTGCCCCGCGAGCGCTGGCCCGCCTCTTGCGGTTGCGGAGGGTGTCCCGTCCGGACCTGGGACCGCGAAAGGGAGCGCATCCATGACGACGTTCGTCTCCATCCTCGAGGTGCTGGGCTCGTTCCTCCTCGGCGTCGCGGCGCGCTCGGCGGTGTTCCTCGCCGGGCTCCTCGCGCTCGCGCTGCCCGCGCTGCTCCTCGCGGTGCTGTGGCGCGCGTTCCAGCGCCGCCGCGAGGCCAGCGTGGAGGAAGCGGGCGGCCTCTCCTTCCGCCGGGGCGCCTACTACGCCCCGAACCACACCTGGCTCGCGCCCGCCGCGCACGGGCTGCGCGTGGGGCTCGACGACTTCGCGCAGCGGCTCCTCCCCTCCGCGAGCGCGGTCGAGCTGCCTCGCCGCGGCATGCAGGTGCGCCGGGGCGATCCCGTCGCCGTGGTGCGCGCGGGCGGCCGGACCATCCGGATCACCGCGCCGGTGGACGGGCGCGTCCTCGCGGCGAACGGGACGCTGCGCGGGGATCCCGGCCTCGTGAAGCGCGAGCCGTACGGGCGCGGCTGGCTCTTCGCCCTCGCGCCGTCGGACGGCATCTACATGACGTTCCCGCAGGACCGCGAGGGCGGCGGCTGGCTGCGCCGGGAGCGCGACCGGCTCGACCGCTACGTCGAGGAGGAGCTCGGTCTCGCCGCGGCGGACGGCGGCGCGCTCCCTCCGCCCGCGCCCTCCACCCTCGGCGAGGACGGCTGGCAGCGGGTCCTCGCGGTCTTCCTGCGCGCCGCCTGACGCTCCCCGGGCGGCACGCCGCCCTGGGCGATCTCGACGAGTGGCGGCCCGCCCCGCTCGAGCGCGGGGTCGGGCCGCGGGCGTTCAGAGGTTGTCCCAGGCGTACCGGCCGGCCTCGAGGACGTGCTTCGCGAGCTGCTTCACGGTCGCGTCCTCGTTGTCGTCGATGCCCGCGAGGTTCTGGTCGACGCGCCGCTTCGCCTGGCGGGCGAGCGCGCGGAGGATCTGCCGCTCCATCTCCGCCGACGCCTCCCCGTGGTCCTCGATCTTGGTGGAGACGCGGGCGAGCACCGCCGCGAGCGCGAACAGGTCCACCATGATGTCGGCGAGGCGCCGCGTCGCGAGCTGCTCGCCGATGATCTTCTTGCCGTGCTTGCGGAGGATCCGGTCCGCGGCGCGCGCGAGCGCGGTCGCCGCCTCCTCGAACAGCGCCGCCTCCGGGGCGAGCGACGCGTGGAGGAGCGTGAAGCGCCCCTTCTCGCGGCGCAGGCCGGTCGCGAGCTGGGCCCGCCGCTTCGCGTAGTCGGAGAGGACCCCGAAGCCCTTGATGGGATCGGCGAAGACCCCGCGCATGGAGCTCGACAGGTCCTTCAGCTCCTCGGCGACGTCGTTCATCGCGGTGAGCGCGATGAACAGGCGCAGGATCTCGTTCGTGCCCTCGAAGATCCGGTTGATGCGGCTGTCGCGCAGCGCGAGCTCGTACGGCATCTCGCGCATGTAGCCCTGGCCCGCCGCGATCTGGAGCGCCTCGTCGGCGGTGCGCCACAGCGCCTCGCTCGAGAGCACCTTGGAGATCGCCGCCTCGACCGCGTAGTCCTCGAAGCCGCGGTCCACGAGCCCGGCGACGAGGTTCACCACGCTCTCCGAGGCGTAGCAGTCGATGACCATCTGGCCGATCTTCTGCTGGATCGACTCGTAGCTCGCGATGGGCTGCCCGAACTGCACGCGCTCGCGGGCCTGGTACACCGCGAGCCCGATGAGCCGCTTCATGCCGCCCACCGAGCCGCCGCCGAGCCCGGTGCGGCCCGAGTTCAGGATCTTCATCGCCAGCTTGAAGCCCTGGCCGACCTCGCCGAGAACGTTCGCCGCCGGGACGCGGACGTCCTCCAGCACGACGGTCGTCGTGGACGAGGCGCGGATCCCCATCTTGTCCTCGTGGGGACCGGTGGAGACGCCCTTCATGTCGCGCGTCACGATGAAGGCGGTGATGCGGCCGCGCCCGTCGAGCGAGGTCTTCGCGAACACCGTGAAGAAGTCGGCGATGCCGCCGTTCGTGATCCAGAGCTTCTCGCCGTTCAGGATCCAGTCGTCACCGTCGCGCACGGCGGTGGTCTTGATGCTGGCGGCGTCCGAGCCGGCGCCCGGCTCGGTGAGGCAGAAGGCGGCGATCATCTCTCCGGTCGCGAGCCTCGGCAGGAAGCGCGCCTTCTGCTCTTCGGTCCCGAAGAGGAGCAGGCCGCGCATCCCGATCGAGCTGTGCGCTCCGACGGTCACCGCCACCGACGCGTCGTAGCGAGCGAGCTCCTGCATGACGCGCGAGTAGGCGGTCGCGCCGAGCCCGAGTCCGCCGTGCACCTCCGGGATGACGAGGCTGAACAGGCCGGCGTCCTTGAGCTCGTCCACGAACGCTCTCGGCATCTCGCCGGCCCGGTCCCAGGCGCGGAAGTCGCGCTCGCGCCCGCCGAGCATCGACTTCAGGGTCTGCAGCACCGCCGCGAGCGTCTCCTTCTCGCCCGCCTTCGGCTCCGGGAAGGGGAGGAGGATCTCCTCCTCGATCTCGCCCATGCAGAGCGAGCGCATGAAGCTCGCCGTCCTCTTGTCGGTCATCGGGGGGCCCTCCGGCCGTTGATTCTGGAATCATAACGCGACGCGCCATCCCGGGCGAGGCGGCGGCTGCGGCTCGGGCGGGGAGCGACCATGGTGGCGGCTCGGCGGGCCCCACCCGGCTTGCCGGGTCCCGTGCGCCGCCGCGGGCGGCTTCGCCGCCATCGCGGTGGCGCCCCGGCGGCCTCGCTTCGCTCGTCTACCGCTGCGGCGACGGACCCGCGTACAGATCGATCACCCGCGACAGCGCCCGCCGGCACACCGCGCAGAAGGGCACCGGATCGCGCGTGAACATCACGCAGTCGAGCTCCGGCCGGTAGTAGCCGCTCGCCTCGTAGTTCGCGCCCTCGAAGGCGCCCACCTTTCCGGTCGTCGGCGCGGAGGCGAGGAGCTTCGTCTCCTCCTTCTGCTGCGCGAGGAAGAGCGCGTCCATCTCCGACTCCGGCCCGTTGCGGGCGCGGATCGCCTTGCGCTGCTCCTGGAACTCCTTCGCGCGGCGGGTGAACTCCTCCTTCGGCCACGGCGTCGGGAGCGGCACGCCCGGCGAGAGGAGCTCCTTCCACTTGGCGGCGTGCGGGTCCGCCGTGACGTTCGGCTCCCACGGCTCGGGGCGCGCCTCGCTCGGCAGGTAGGCGGTGTCCGAGGTGAAGTACTCGTCGGCGAGCGCGGCGAGCGAGTGGCCGAGCTCGTGGACGAAGATGTAGCCCGCCCAGCGGTTGTCCGCGGCCACGGTGGCGTAGAGGTTGAAGATGCCCCCGCCGCCGTAGGTCTCGGCGTTCACGAGGATCGCGACCGCGTCGTAGGGTGCGAAGGAGGCGACGTCGCGCAGCGAGCGGTTCTCGAAGGAGAGGACGTAGCGCTCCGAGCCGAACGCGTCGTACGTCGCGCCGACCCGGCTGCGCCGGTGGATCCCGGTGAGCGGCCGGGAGACGCCGCGCTCCTCCGCCGGGGGACAGATCCCCCACACGTTGAAGTCCCGGCGGCGCGACCGGTACGGCTCGTGCTCGAAGAGGATCCCGACGAGCCGGCGCGCGTCCTTCTCGAACTTGGCGCGGTCCTTCTCGGTGTAGCCGTCGCCGACGAGGAGCAGGTCGAGCTTCGTCGCGGGGTCGCCCGACTCCTGGAGCGCGATGACCGGGCCGGGCGACGGCGGGCGGGCGTCGTCGACGAAGCGATCGTGCGGGTCGACCACGAGCGACCAGACCTCGCGGAACGTCCGCTCCGCGTCGCGCTTCTTCACGACGAGCTGCACCGGCGCGACGGGCGCCGGGAAGCGCACCGACTCCGAGAACGTCCGGTTCGCCTTGCGCGCCTCGTCGGTCAGCTCCCACTCGCCGAAGATCGAGGCGAAGCCGCGGGAGTAGAGGACCTTCTGCGTCGCGAGGTCGCGGATCTCGAAGAAGTACTTGCCGAGGTTCGAGTCGTCGATCGGCCGGTCCGGCCGGCCGGGGAAGGGCAGGGGCTCGAGCACCACGCGATCGAGGCTGAAGCGCTCCTCGGTGGCGGTGCCGGTGTGGAAGTAGTCGACGCGGAGCGTACGCGGGGGCGCCGCGGCGAGGGTGACGGTGGCGAGCAGGGTCGCGAGCATGGCGCGGCAGTGTACGAGGTCCCCGCCGCACCGGCCCAGGGGTGTGCTACGACCGGCCGCTGCGGGGGCGTGGGACCCCTTTGCGCCGATATCGAGCGGCTCGCTGGGGGATGGGCCCCAATCGCGAGCGCCTGAACGCCTGGGCGCACCACGCCGAAGGGGTTGCATCGTGCGCCAGGCGCGGTCTACTTACCGGGCATGGCGGCTCGGAACGACGATCGGCAGGGGCGGGCGCCGTTGAGCCCGAGGGACCTGCTCGAGTTCCGCCCGTGGATGCTCGCGCTCGCGGTCTTCCTCGCCTGCGCGATCGGCATCGCGCTCATGGAGCAGGTCCGCGACGCTCGCGACATGTGGGCCGCGTTCCAGCCGCAGGACGACGCGGGCCAGCACCCCTGAATGATCTGACGGGGCTGCGCCCCCGCCCCACCGAACTCGCTTGGCTCGCCGATCGCCCTCGCACCGCGGCGCGTCGCGCGTGCCCTCCCCCGTGGATCCGCTACGGTCTCCCCGGTACCTCCACGGAGAGAACCGGCGCGCCCCGCTTCTCCGCCGGGTGCCCGCGTCACTAGCTTGCTTCGGCGGCACCGATGGCGCTCCTTCGCATCCTGGTCGTCGACGATAACCACCTCGTCCGCAGGCTCGTGGGCCTGATCCTCGAGGACGCCGGGCACGGGTGCGTCGAGGCGGAGTCCGGAGAGATCGCGCTCGCCCTCGCGCACGCCGATCCGCCGGATCTCGTGCTGGTGGACGACGCGATGCCCGGCATGCGCGGCACAGAGCTCGTCACCGCGCTGCGTCGCTCACCGGATCTGCGCCTCGCCTTCGTACCGGTCATCGGCATGTCCGGGCGCCCCGCGGCGCGCTTCGAGCTGTTCGCCGCAGGCGCCGACGTGTTCGTGCCGAAGCCGGTGGAGGAGGGCGTGCTGCTCGCCGGGATCCGGGCCGCCCTCCACGCGCCGCGCCCCGGGGGTGCCGCGCCGCCCGGCCAGCCTTCGGCCTGATTCCGTGGCGCTCACTCGTCGAGGAGCACGGGGTCGTCGCGGAGCCGGCAGCCCTCGTCGTCGCCCTCCGCGCAGGCGCGCTCGAACAGCGCCCGGGCGCGCGCCTCGTCGTGCGGCACGCCGGCGCCGAAGCGGTGGAGGACGCCGAGGCGGACGCACCCCGCGGCGAGGCCGAGCTCGCAGGCGCGGCCATAGCGCTCCGCGGCGCGGGCGCCGTCCGCCGGCAGTACCCGTCCCTCCTGCAGCACCTGGCCCGCCTCGAGGCACGACTCCCGATCGCCGCCGGCGCAGCGCGCCTCGACCGCCGGCAGCGCCGTCGCCGTGCAGGCCGCGTCCGCGCCGAGGCGACAGGCACGCCACAGCAGCTCCGTCCGTCGCTCGCGGGGCGCGTCGCGGGCGAGCGCGAGGCAGCCCTCCGCGGCGCCGAGATCGCAGGCCCGCTCGGCGAGGCGATCGGCGCGCCCGGGCGAGGTCTCCGCCGCGAGCCGCGCGCAGGCTCGTGCGGAGCCCATCGCGCAGCCCTCCTCCAGGGAAGCGCGCGCCCCCTCGCGATCGCCGCGCTCCGCGCGCAGCCCGGCCGCGCCGTCGCACGCATCCGCGACGCCGGCGGCGCAGGCGCGAACGAAGAGCGTCAGGGCGCGCTCGGGGTCGGGCCTCCCCGCCGTCCCTGCCTCGAGCACGCGCGCGAGCCCGTCGCACGCGAGCCGCCGGCCGGCGTCGCAAGCCTCCTGGAGCGCGTCGGCGCAGCGGGGCTCGCCGCCGCGTGGCTCGGGCGCGCTCGGTAGGATTGCGCGGTAGAGCGCGCAGGCCGAGGGCGCCGGCGGGGCCGGGGCCAGCGAGAGCACGAGCGAGAAGACGAGGGGGAGCACCGGGGCGAGGAGGATAGCAGGAGCGGCCCGTCGCGCCCGCTCCGCGCGCGCTCACGGCGTCGTTCGCCTGGGGTCATCGCTCGCAGGCGGCGAGGGCGCGAGCGAAGAGCGCATTCCCGGCCGTCCCCTCGCGCCGGGCCTGCGCGCGGATCGCGGCGCACGACGCGGCGGGAGAGCGGCGCGAGAGCACCTCGGCGGCGCCCGCGCGGACGCCGCGATCGGGGTCGCGCTCGAGGAGCGGGCGCAGCGTCGCGTCGAGCTTTTCCCTGGCGACGAGCCGGCCGAGGCCGCGGATCGCGGCGCGGCGGACCGCGCGCGGCTCGTGCGTGTCGGCCGCGAGCGAGCGGTGCAGCGCCTCGGCGCGAGCGCCGCCGATCGCGGCGAGCCCCTCGAGCGCGAGGGCCCGGCGGGTGGGGAGCGCGTCCGAGGCGGCGACCTCGGCGAGCACCGGCTCCGCGCACGGCCCGAGCGCGCGCCAGGTCTCCGGCCGGATGGGCCGATCGATCGCCCCGAGGAGCGCGAGCGTCTTCTGGCGGACCGCCGGATCGCACTCGTCGGCGGCCACGCCGGACGGCCCGCGCGCGGGCGCGCCGGCGGCGCCGGTCGGGGAGACGAGGGCGAGGACGAGGACGGCGAGGGCGGCGGCGGTCATGGAGGCTCCGTCAGCGGACCGCGGGGTTGAGGCGCATGACCTCGGACTGCTGCGGCGTGACCGAGCCGTTCGAGCGCGTGTCGTCGAGCAGCCAGAACATGAGGTTCGAGGAGCCGGAGCACGTCGCCGCCTGCTGCGAGCAGTCGGCGCCCGTCATGTCGAAGGGCGTCTGGCTGGGGTCGGTGAGCTTGTTCTCGCAGGTCGCTCGATCGGCTGCCGGCGCGCAATTCGCGCAGGCGCAGGTGGGCGTGTCGGTGAGCGGGTCGAACATCGTCCCCGACCTCTCGGTCGTGTGGTACAGGCCGAGCCAGTGGGACGCCTCGTGCGCCACGATGTACGCCATGTGGTCGGTGCCGCAGTGGGCGATGTCGATCGTGCTGCCGCAGCTCCCCTGTCCGAGATCCGCGAGCGTCACGACCGCCCCGCCGTTCACCGTGCCGGGCACGCCGGACGGGCCGGGGATCGAGCCGTCGATGCCGACGATCGAGAACGGGTCGGTCGTGTTCGTCGTGACGGTGAGCTCGTCCACGAGGAACAGGTGGATCGACGGGCGCTGCGCCTCGGCGAGCGTGAAGAGCTGCGAGAGCGGATCGCAGGGGCCCGTCGAGTCGATGTTCACGTTCGCGTACTTCGCCTGCGCCCACGACGGCAGGTCGTGGAGCACCACGCTCCCGAGGCAGAGGCCCGCGTTCCCGAGCACCGTCGCGACGGTCTGGAAGAGGCGCGCGAGATGCGGGTCGCGCGCGAGGCCCGCAGCGGTCGTGCTCGCCGAGGCGACGTACACGTCGAGGTCGAGCGTCCCGGTCGAGGTGATCGGGCCCGCGCGGGTGAGGACCTGCACGTCGTAGCGGCCCGAGCTGCTGCCGCCGGTGCAACCGGTGGTGCGGACGCACTCGTAGGCGTAGTCGTTGACGGTGAACTTCCAGGTGCCGGGTGGAAGGCCGCCCGCGCTGCGAGAGATGTCGAGGCCGGGGGAGGTGTTCGGGAGCGTCAGGGCGCCGGACACCGGCGTGAATCCGCCATAGTAGCCGAGGAGGCCGGTGTAGTTGCTGTAGCCGTTGCCATCCTTGGGGGCGGTCGCGGAGTCGTCGTAGAACACCCGGCCGTCGGGGGCGGTGACGCTCGTCGGCACCACCGAGTTCGGGAACGAGACCGACTGGTACTGGATCACGTCCGGCGCGGAGCCGGGGACCTCCTGCGAAACGACGGAGATGCTCCAGGTCCCCTCCGGCACCTGGAAGTGCGCCTCCTCGCCCACCTGGAGCTGCCCGAGAGACTGGGCTGCAGGGTAGACCGGCGCGCGGATGGACGTCTGGCAGGAGGCGCCCGGATCCGCTGCGGTCATCGGATCGCCGAGGACGGGCGTCGGGCGGGACGGAGGCGTGCAGGCGGCCGAGGCCGGCGCCTGTGCCGCGCACTTCCCGGCGATGCAGAGGAGCGCGCCGCCGCAGTCGACCGCGGCGGTGCACGTCTTGCCGGTGCCGCCGCTCTTCGAGCCACCGCCGCCGCATGCGAGCGCGCAGGCGAGGGCGAGGGCCACGGCGGGGGCGAATCGTCGGCGCACTGCCGGACATCCTAAGCCGCGCCCCCGCCCCGGGCGAGCGGCGAGGACGGGGCGCCTCAACGCGGGAGGTCCCCGCGGAACGCGCGATCGAGCAGGTCCGCGAGCACGCGTGCGGTGAGCCCCCACACGACGCGCGCCGGATCCGCATGGAACGACCACACCCGCCAGTGGCCGGTCGCGGCGTCCACCTCCTCGAACGGGACCCGCACCGCGAGGAGCGCCGCGGCGGCCGTCGCCGGGAGCCGCGCCGGATCCCACAGGGCGGCGCGCCGGATGCTCGGGTCCAGCAGACGCGCGAGCGGGAGCTCGAACGGCTCGGAGACCTCCGCCTCGGCGGGGACGAAGGCGGGGGGCGGCGCCGGCACCGCCGCGACCACCGGCGTCACCACGTAGCGCGCGATGCTCGGGACGTCGTCGAGCGCGCCGAGGGGCTCGACGCCCGCGGGGGCGAGCCCCACCTCCTCGTCCGCCTCGCGGAGCGCCGCGGCGAGCGCGCTCTCGCGCGGTTCGCAACCGCCGCCCGGGAACGAGATCTCGCCCTTGTGGTGGGGGACCGTCTCCGTACGCCGGGTGAAGAGCAGCGTCGGACCCTCGGGCCGGGCGAGGATCGGGACGAGCACACCCGCGCGCCGGAAGCCGGGCACCTCGAGCGGGCGGGACGGCCGCTCCGCGAGCGCCTCGCGAACGCGGGCGACCGCCTCCTCGAAGCTGGGCGCGAGCGGGGCCACGGCTCTCGGTCATAACCGGGCGAACCGCTCGCCGCGAGCGGGCGGGCGGCCGGCGGGACCGCGCGGGTTGACAACCGTGGCGCCGAATGGGGACAACCGGAACGTGCGCAGCGACACGATCAAGAAGGGGTTCGAGCGGGCCCCCCACCGCAGCCTGCTCCGGGCGACCGGGCTCACCGACGCCGACTTCGACAAGCCGTTCGTCGGCATCGCGAACAGCCACGTCGACATCATCCCCGGCCACTTCTTCCTCCAGGAGTACGGGCGGATCGCGAAGGACGAGATCCGCAAGGCGGGCGGAGTCCCCTTCGAGTTCAACACCATCGGCGTCGACGACGGGATCGCCATGGGCCACGGGGGCATGCTCTACAGCCTGCCCTCGCGCGAGCTCATCGCAGACTCGATCGAGACGATGATGAACGCGCACATGCTGGACGCGCTGCTCTGCATCCCGAACTGCGACAAGATCGTCCCCGGCATGCTGATGGGTGCGCTCCGCGTGGACGTGCCGACGGTGTTCTGCTCCGGCGGGCCCATGCGCGCGGGCCACAAGGCCGACGGCACCCCCATCGACCTCACCACCGCGTTCGAGGCCGTCGGCAAGCGCGCGCTCGGGCAGATGAGCGACGCCGAGCTGTACGAGATCGAGTGCAGGGCGTGCCCGTCGGGCGGCTCCTGCTCGGGCATGTTCACGGCGAACTCGATGAACGTGCTCTGCGAGGCGATGGGCGTGGCGCTCGCCGGCAACGGCACGGTGCTCGCCCTCACGCCGGAGCGCGAGGCCCTGCTCCGGCGCGCGGCGAGGCGCGCCGTGGAGATCGCGGGCGACGAGCGCTTCCGCCTCCGCCGCGTCGTGACCGCGGACGCGATCCACAACGCCATGGTCGTCGACATGGCGATGGGCGGGTCGTCCAACACCGTGCTGCACATGCTCGCGATCGCGCGCGAGGCGGGCGTCACGTTCGGCCTCCGGGACATCGAGGCGATCGCCGGGAAGGTCGCGCACATCGCCAAGATCGCCCCGTCGCTCTCGACGGTGCACATGGAGGACATCCACCGCGCGGGCGGCGTCCCCGCGGTGCTCCGCGAGACGGCGCGGCGCGGCGGGATGGTGCGCGAGGGCGCGCTCACCGTCTCGGGCGAGACGGTCGGGGAGCGCATCCGCGACGCGCAGATCGCCGACGCCGAGGTGATCCACCCCCTCGAGCGCGCGTACTCGCCGGTGGGCGGGCTCGCCGTGCTGTTCGGGAACCTCGCGCCCGAGGGCGCGGTCGTGAAGACCGCCGGCATCCAGCCCTCGATGCGGAAGTTCACGGGTCGCGCCATCTGCTTCGACTCCCAGGAGGACACCATCGCCGGCATCATGGGCGGCAAGGTGAAGCCCGGGCACTTCGTGGTGATCCGCTACGAGGGGCCGAAGGGCGGGCCGGGCATGCAGGAGATGCTCGCCCCGACGTCCCTCCTCATGGGCATGGGGCTCGGCGAGCAGGTGGCGCTCGTCACCGACGGCCGCTTCTCCGGCGCGACGCGCGGCGCCTGCGTCGGCCACGTCTCACCCGAGGCCGCCGAGGGCGGCCCCATCGCGCTCGTGCAGGACGGCGACCCGATCACCATCGACGTCGAGGCGCGCGCGCTCACCGTGGACGTGCCCGACACCGAGCTCGCTCGCCGGCGCGAGGGCTTCCGGCCGGTGAAGAAGGAGGTCCGCTCCTCCTGGCTCCGCCGCTACGCCGCCTTCGTGACGAACGCCTCGGCGGGCGCGGTCCTGAAGTCGGAGCTCTGAGTCGGCGCTCGCTCCGATCGGTCGAGCCCGTCGAAGCGCGAGCGCGATCGCAGGAGTCCCGACAGCTCCGCTCGCACTGAGCCTGTCGGTGGGTCGGGCGGTGCCTACCGCGTCCAGTGGCCCGCCTGCGGGCGAGAGCCCCCGCCACCGTGGGGCGGCACGCTGCGGGCGTGGTGGGTGGAGGGTAGGCGTCGGTCGGCGTGGGCGGTCGAGGTCGAGGTCGTCACCGGTTTCCTCGTGCCCCGATCCGCTCCCACGTCGCCGCGAAGAACGCGTCCGTCCCGTGCCGCTGCGGCCAGGTCCGCACGAACCGCTCGCCGGTGATCACCTCCGGTTCGACCTCGGGCGCGACGCGCACGAAGCCGGGGTGCACCGCCTCGAAGGCGAGCGCCACCGCCTCGTCCTCCTCCCGCCGGAAGGTGCAGGTCGCGTAGACGAGCCGTCCGCCGGGCCGTACGTGGCGCGCGGCGCGCGCGAGGATCTCGAGCTGGAGCGCGGGGAGGTCGGCGAAGCGCGCCGGATCGAGGCGCCAGCGTAGATCGGGGCCGCGCCGCAGCGCGCCCAGCTCGGAGCACGGAGCGTCGACCAGGGCGCGATCCACCTGTAGGCCCTCCGGCACGGCGGCGCCGTGGACGGCGACGATCCCGGCCGCGCCGGCGCGCAGCGCCCGCGCGCGCAGCCGCTCGAGCCGGCCGGCGTCGGGATCCGCGGCGTGGACCCGGCCCGCGGGCCCGACGTCCGCAGCGAGCAGGAGCGTCTTCCCGCCCGCGCCGGCGCAGGCGTCGAGGACGGACTCCCCCGGGCGCGCGCCGACGAGCGCGCCGAGGAGCTGGCTCCCCTCGTCCTGCACCTCGACGAGCCCCTCGCGGTGGGCATCGAGGCCGTAGACGTTGGGGCGCGCCGAGGTGACCGTGAGGCAGGCGGGGGCGAAGCGCCCGGCCCGGGTCGCGACGCCCTGCGCGGCGAGCCGTGCGACCGCCTCCTCGCGCGTTGCGCGGAGCAGGTTCACTCGCAGGCATACCGGGCCGGGCAGGTTGAGCCCGTCGGCGAGCGCTTCTGCCTCTTCTCCGGCCGCGGCGACGAGCGCGGCAGCGAGCCACCCGGGGAGCGAGGCGCGGTCGGCGAAGGCGGTGGGCGCAGGGCGCGGCGCGGGGAGCGCGCCCGGAGCGAGCCCCGCGAGCGACTCCGCGTCGGTCCGGAGGGCGAGGTCGCGCAGGAGCGCGGCGAGGAGGAGGCGCGGCGGCGCGTCCGGGTCGCCGAGCTGAGCCCGGAGCCGGCGCCGCCAGAGCGACACGCCGAAGAGCGCCTCAGCGAACGCCCGGCGCGCGTCGCCCGGCAGCGTGCGGTCGCTGCGGAGAGCGCGCTCGACCACCCGCTCCGCCGCCGCGCCGCCGAGGATCTCCGCGAGCGGCACGTCGAGCGCCGCCGCCCGTCCGGCGAGCGCGCCCCAGGGGATGTCGCGGAGCCGCTCCTCGGACCTCGGTCGCACGGCGCGCATCCTCCCCGCGCCGCGGCCGTCGTGCAACTGCGCCGCCGCGGGGCGTCGCGCCTGCGCGTCAGGTGAGGATGTAGAGAATGGGCACCTCGACCGACTGGTCCTCCGACGGGCGAGGAAACGGGGAGGAGGCGCGGACGTCCTCGAGGGCGCAGTCGTCGAGGACCTTCTTCCCGCTCGACTTCACGACGCGCAGGTCGGCCACGCTCCCGTCCGTCCGGATCGTGAAGGCGACGCGCACCACCCCCGTCCAGCCCATCGCCGCGGCGAGGGCGGGATAGGGCCGCGTCGAGGCGCGCTCCTGGATGCGCCGCACGATGTCGCGCTGGTGGAGGACCAGCCACTCCGAGGCCTCGACCCCCGCCGGCGCGATCCCGCCGCCGGCGCCTCCCCCGCCGCGCGGGAAGCGGCTGAACGGATCGCCGCCCTCTCCGGAGAAGGCGACGTCATCGGCGGTGAGGGGCGGCTCCTCGGGATCGGCGGCCACGAGCGGCGGCGCGTCCGCCGAGACGGGCGTGTTCGGGGGGATGAGCCGGCGGGGATCCGGGCGGCGGCGCGGTCCGGGCGCGGGGCTCTTCGGCCCCGAGGGCCCGCGGGCCGGCGCGGTCGTCGCCGCGGGCGGGAGGAGCCGCTCGCGCAGCGCGCCGCGCGGGATGAGCAGGACGTCCAGCGGGACGGCGGGCTTCGGCGGCGGCGGCCGCGTCGCGACCCACACCATGAGCGCGTGCACGACGACGGCGCCCCCGGTGAACCCGAGCCTCCGTGCCCCCACCGGCTCCCGCGAGATCAACGCCCCTCCCTGGCCCGCCACCGCTGAGACGCCATCCCGTCCTCCACCCGCGGTCACCGCCCGGGGGTGCACCGGGTTAGCTTTGATACCACCGGAACGGGCGCTCACCCCCGTGGCCCGCTACACTGTAATGGGTAGCGGAGCCAGCCTCGACCCGTCGCCCGGCGCGCGCGTGCTCGCGCGCCCGGCGGTCCGGAGGCAGCGCGCCGCGCGTGAACGAAGGCATGCGATACGGATCGGGAACGGCGCGCCGGCTCGCGCTCGGCTTCGGGGCGCTGGTGCTCCTCTTCGCGGCCGCGTCGGCGGTGGCGATCGCCGGCTCGATGCGGATCCACCGCGGCCTCGGCGAGATGAAGTCGCGCGAGGAGGGGGTCCGTCTCTCGCTGGAGCTCGCGAGCGCGGTGCGCGACCAGTACGCGCACCAGGCGCACACGATCATCATCGGCGACGCCTCGCACCTCGGCTTCTACGCCACCTCGCGCGAGACGGTGCTCCGGCTCACCCGCGCGCTCCGCCAGGCAGCGGAGGAGCCGGAGGAGCGCGCGCTCGTCGACCAGATCGAGGCGGAGAGCGGCCGGCTCGACGGGATCTTCCGTGAGCGCATCGTGCCGGCCGTCCTCGCCGGCGAGCGCGCGAGCGTGAAGCTCGAGCACGACCGCGCGCAGCTCGTCGTCACGAAGATCCAGGACCTCACCCAGGCCCTCGTCGAGCGCTTCGAGGCCAAGATCCGCGCCTTCCGGCGGGAGGCCGACGTGGTCCAGCGACGGACGCTCGGGTTCCTCGTCGGGCTCCTCGTCGCGGCGCCGGGGGTGGCGGTGATCGTCTCGGTGGTCATCGGCCGCTCGATCGCGACGCCGGTCGCGCAGCTCCATGCCGGCGCGGCGCGCATCGCGGCCGGGGAGCTGGACGCGCGCATCGAGGTTCGCGGCGCGCCCGAGCTGGAGGCGCTCGCGCGGCAGTGGAACGCCACCACCGCGGCCCTGCGCGAGCACCAGGACCGGCTCGTCGAGTCGGAGAAGCTCGCCGGGATCGGCCGCCTCGCCGCCGGCGTCGCCCACGAGATCAACAACCCGCTCGGCGTCATCCTCGGCTACGCGAAGCTCCTCCGGAAGAAGGCCGACCCCGCTGCGGCCGAGGACCTCGCCGTGATCGAGGAGGAGACCTTGCGCGCGAAGGAGATCGTGGACGGGCTCCTCGACCTGTCCCGGCCACTGCCCGCCCCGGCGCAGCCGGTGGATCTGCGCGCCCTCACCGAGGACGTGGTCTCCCGGCTGCGCGACGCACGGCTGCTCGACGGCGTGGCGGTCTCGGTCGACGGCGGCGCCACCGCGCCGGGCCACCCCGACAAGCTCCGCCAGGTGCTCGTGAACCTCGTGCGGAACGCCGCCGAGGCGGCCGGGCCGGGTGGGCGGGTCGCGGTCCGCGTCGCGGCCCAGGACGGCACGGCGGAGGTCGCCGTGGAGGACTCCGGCCCCGGCATCGACGCGGCGAACCGAGGGAAGCTCTTCGAGCCCTTCTTCACGACGAAGCCCCGCGGGACCGGGCTCGGCCTCGCCGTGTCGCGCGCCATCGCCCGCGCGCACGGCGGCGATCTGGCGGCGGATCCGGGCGGCGGCGGGGGAGCGCGCTTCGCGCTCAGGCTCCCGGCGCGAGCCGAGCGGGCGGAGGCGTAGATGGAGCCGGTGCGGATCCTCGTCGCGGACGACAAGGAGAACATGCGCAAGCTGTTCGCGAAGATCCTCGCGGACGGCTACGAGGTCGAGACCGCGCAGGACGGCGCGGGCGCGCTGGCCCTCGTGGCGACCCGCTCCTACGACGTCGTGGTGACCGACATCCGCATGCCCGGCGCGGACGGGTTCGAGCTCCTCGCCGCGGTGAAGGCGCGCGCGCCGACCACCGAGGTGGTCATGATGACGGGCTACGCGACCGTCGCCGACGCGGTGCGCGCCATGAAGCAGGGCGCGTTCGACTACCTCGAGAAGCCGTTCGACCCGGACGCTGCGCTCGCCGTCGTCGCGCGCGCCGCCGAGCACAAGCGGCTCGTCGACGCGGCGCGCGGCGCCACCGCCCCCGGCGACGAGGACGCCTTCCACAACCTCATCGGCCGAAGCGCGCGGATGCGCGAGGTGTACGCGCTCCTCGAGAAGGCGGCGCAGGTGGACGCGACGGTGCTCGTCCTCGGCGAGACCGGGACCGGCAAGGAGCTCGCCGCGCGCGCCATCCACTACCACTCGGCCCGGCGCGAGCGCCGCTTCGTCGCGGTGAACTGCGGCGCGCTCCCGGGAGAGCTGGTGGAGAGCGAGCTGTTCGGCCACGCGCGCGGGGCGTTCACCGGCGCCGCGACCGCGAAGCCGGGGCTCTTCGAGGAGGCGCAGGGCGGCACGATCTTCCTCGACGAGGTCGGCGAGCTGCCCTTGCCCGCCCAGGTGAAGCTCAACCGCGCCCTCCAGGAGAAGGAGATCCGGCGGGTCGGCGAGAGCACGCCGGTGAAGATCGACGTCCGCATCATCGCCGCGACGCACCGCGACCTCCGCGAGGAGGTGCGGGCTGGCCGCTTCCGCGAGGACCTCTTCTACCGGCTGAACGTGATCGCGGTGACGCTCCCGCCGCTGCGCGACCGGGCGGAGGACGTGCCGCTCCTCGCCGCGCACTTCCTCGAGAAGCACGCCCGCGCGCTGCGGCGGCGCATCGAGGCGATCGAGCCGGAGGCGCTCGTCCGGCTCGCGGGGCACGGCTGGCCGGGCAACGTGCGGGAGCTGGAGAACACCATCGAGCGCGCCGTCGCGGTGGCCGGCGGGGATCGCATCACGCTCGCGGACCTCCCGCCCGAGATCGCCTCCACGCCCGCCGTGGCGACGCCCGCGGGGGCGCTCGCCGCCCTGCCCTACCGGGACGCCGTCGCCGGCGCGCGCGACCGGGTCACGCGCGAGTACCTCGTGGCGCTCCTCACCGAGTTCGAGGGGAACGTCACGCGCGCGGCGGAGCGAGCGGGGCTCGAGCGCGAGAGCCTGCACCGGCTGCTCCGCAAGCACGGGCTCCGCTCCGAGGACTTCAAGGCGTCCTGAAACGATCTCACCGGGGGCTGCGCCCCCCGCGGGCGGCTTCGCCGCCATCGCGGTGGCGCCCCGGCGGGCTCGCTTCGCTCGCCTGTTCCAATCGTGATCGGCCGCTTGTCCCCCGCGCGGGAGCCAGGCGAAGCGGCGAGCGGGCGCCGCCCCGCTCGTTCACGAAAATCGGGCGCGCGGAGAATTCAGGCGCGCGCCGCGCCGTTTGTATTCACGAGTGCGAGACCCAGCCACCGCAGCAGCGCTCCACGTGGCGCGAGATCACCGGACCTTCCCCGGACCCGACGGACTGGACGTCGTCCGGGCCGGCCGCTTCGGCGTGCAGTACGAGCCCATCGTCGAGGTCGCCACCGGACGGCTCCACGCCTACGAGGCCCTCGCGCGCTTCCACCGCCGCGATGGCGTGGCGGTCCCGCCCGCCGTGGTGTTCGAGCGGCTGCGGGCCGCGCCGGAGCTGCTCGTCCGAACGGAGCTCGCGCTGAAGCGGCTGCAGGTCAAGGAGGCGCCGGGGCCGCGCGTGTTCCTGAACGTCACCCCGGAGATCTGGTCCCTCGCGGCCGCGAGCTTCCAGGAGGTGTTCGCCTCCGCGCGCGTGGCGGTGGTGGTCGAGGCCGTCGAGTGCGTCCACGCGAACGCCGTCGGCCGCGGCGCGACGATGCTCCGCGACCTCGCCGCCGCAGGCATCCCGGCGGCGCTCGACGACCTGGGCGGCGCGAACGTGTTCGTGAGCCTCGAGGAGCTCCACCTCGCCCGCGTCCTGAAGCTCGACCGCTCCGTGCTCCGCAGCGTCGGCGACCCGTCGCGGCGCGCGCTGCTCGACTCGCTGCTCGCCTTCGCGAGCCGCACCGGGAAGCGGGTCGTCGCGGAGGGGGTCGAGACCGCCGCGGACTTCGCGCTCGTTCGCGGCCTCGGCATCGGCTTCGCGCAGGGCGATCTGTTCCGCGAAGGGTACCGGCGGGTCCTTCCGCTGCACCACTGACCGCGCGGGCGCCGAAGGCGCCTCCCCGGGGCCTCGACAGGATGGGCGGGTCACGGCAAGAACCCGCTCCACGTGACCGTCCTCCCCTACGTGCTCGGCGCGGCGGCGCTCGTCGCGGGGATCGCGGGCCTCGTGCTCCCGGTCCTGCCCGGCTCGCTCCTCCTCGTCGCCGGCGTCGTGCTCATCGCGTGGGCCGAGAACTTCACCCGCGTCGGCTGGGGCACGGTCGCCTTCGCGGCCGTGATCGGCGTGCTCATGTGGCTCGTGGACCTCGCCGCCGCCGCGCTCGGGGCGAAGGCGTTCGGGGCCTCGCGCCGCTCGATCCTCGGCGCGAGCGTCGGGCTCCTCGTCGGCCTGTTCCTCGGGCCCGCCGGCGTCGTGCTCGGGCCGATCGTGGGCGCCGTGGTGTTCGAGCTCACTCGCAACCCCGACCTCCGCGCGGCGGGGCGGGCGGGCGCCGGCGCGTTCGTCGGGTTCGTGCTCGGGAACGCCGTGAAGATCGCGCTCGCCTTCGTGCTGGTGGGCGTCGTCGTGCTCGCGCTCGTCGTGTGAGCGCGGCGAGGCCCCGCGCTCAGTCGGCGCGCGAGAGCGTGCCGCGCGCCGGCTCCTGCTGCGGCGCGGCGCAGGCCTCGAACGAGCGGGGGGACTCGCGGCCGTCTCCGTCCACGGCGGAGACGCGGTAGCAGCGCCGCTCGGCCGACCGGGCCGTCGCGCTGAACGCCGTCTTGGCGGTGGACCCGATCCGGCCGCCCTTGTCCCAGTAGACGGCGTAGACGACCCCGCTGTCGGGCGAAGGCTCCCAGAAGAGCGCGACCGAGGTCGTCGACTCCGGCTCCGCGCGCAGGGCGGCAGGGGCGGAGGGGACGCCCGGCTCGGCGGTCCGGGCGCAGGCGGGCCCTCGCGGCGGGGAGCGGTTGCCGGCGGCGTCGAGCGCCACCACGGAGTAGCAGGCCTCGCTCGAGGGCGGGAGGCCAGCGTCGACGTGATGGTGGAGTCGGGCGTCCACCCGCGCGACCACGGCGCCCGCGCGCTGGATCTCGTAGCTCGTGACGGCGACGTCGTCCGCCGCGGCGCCCCACACGAGGGCGATCCTCGTGGCCGAGTTCGCCAGCGCGGCGATCCGGGTCGGCGCCGACGGCGGCGTGAGATCCGGGGTGGTCGCGCACGCGCGCTTCGAGGCGGCGGAGACGTTTCCGGCCGCGTCGTGCGCACGGACGACGTAGCAGTAGTCGCGGGCGGGCCGCAGGCCCCCCTCGCTCGCGATCGTCGCCTCCGTCGCGGCGACGGGCCTGTCCTCGCGGAGGACCTCGTAGCCCTGCACGCCAACCTCGTCCCTGGACGCGGTCCAGCGAAGCTCGACGCGCGTGTCCGAGGTGGCGGTCGCGACGACGCCCGACGGCGCCGTCGGAGCGGTGAGATCGGGGGGCGTCGCGCACGCCGGCCCGCCCTCCGCGGAGCGGTTCCCGGCGGCATCGCGTGCACGCACCGTGTAGCAGTAGCGCTCCGTCGGGCGCAGGCCCTTCTCGAGCGCGTCGAGGTCGCCGGCCGTCGCGACCACGCTGCCGTCGCGCAGGAGCTCGTAGGCGGTGACGCCCACGTCGTCGACGGACGGTGCCCAGTGCACGCGGACGGCGTGCTCGCCTTGCGCCTCGGCGACGACCGGGTCCGGGCGCGATGGCGGCGTGAGATCGGGCGTCGTCGCGCAGGCCGGGGCGGCGGCCGGCGAGAGGTTCCCGGCCGCGTCGCGCGCGCGCACCGTGTAGCAGTAGGTCTGGCCGGGCGCGAGGCCGGAGTCCGTGACCGCCTTCCCGGGCACCCGCGCGACGAGCGCCTCGGCGCGCAGCACCTCGTAGCCGGCGACGCCGACGTCGTCGCTCGCCTCGTCCCAGCTCACCACGACCTGGCGCTCGCCGTGCGCCTCTGCCCGCACCGCGGGCGGCGCGGTCGGCGGGCTCTGGTCCGGCGTCTCCGCGCAGACGGTCCGGGTCGGTCCCGAGCGGTGCCCGGCCGCGTCGAGCGCGACGACCGCGTAGCAGTGGCGCGAGCTCGGCCTGAGGCCGTCGTCCGTGAAGCGCGTCTCCGCGACGAGGCCGGCGGCGCTGCCGTCTCGGAACACCTGGTATCCCGTCACACCCTCGCCCTGCTCCGCCGGCTCCCACGCCACCGCGATCCGGGAGGCCGACAGCGCGGCCGCCGTGAGCAGGCGCGGCGCGGGAGGCCTCGGCACCCTCGGCCCAGGAGCCGCGAGGGGCAGGTCGGTCGCGCTCCCATCGCGGCCCGCGACCGCGTCGGTCTCCGTGCGCGGCTCCGCGGCAGGTTCCGGGGCGGCGGAGGGCACCGCTGCTTCGGCGTTCCGCGGTGCGGCCGGCGCGGGGGGCGGCACGGCGGGGGAGGCCTCACGCGCTCGCTCGCACGAGACCGAGCTCACTGCGAGGCAGAGGGCTGCGAGGACGGCGGAGCGGAAGCGCGGCATGCGATTGTCCCCTCGTCTGGAGCTCCCAGGGGGAGAGGTGCGGACGTTGTCGGAGACGAACGTCTTGACGAGCAGGCTAGCACACATGCGCTCCTGCTTCTCCCCCCTTCAGGGCCCCCAGAACGATTGATCCAGGGCAAGTGCCGCCGGAGTGGGTTGTCCGCTCGCGCACCGCGAAATATGTCGATCCGCGTGGAGACCCTGTCGCTTCCTGGCAGCGCCCGACCGGGCGAGCACGCGCGCACGCGTCCGCTCGTGCTTCACGTCGAGGACAACGAGGCGACGCGCTACCTCGTCGCCCGACTCCTGGCTCGCGGCGGCTTCGACGTGGTCTCCGCGGCGACGGGCCGCGAGGCCATGCTGCGACTCTCCGAGCGGCCGGACGCCATCCTGCTCGACGTGAAGCTGCCCGACGTCACCGGCTTCCAGCTCTGCCGGCACCTGCGCGGCGACCCGCGGGCGGCGACCCTCCCCATCGTCCACCTCTCCGCGAGCCACCCTCTGCCGGACGACCAGCGTTATGGCCTCTCGGTCGGGGCCGACGCCTACCTCGTCCACCCCGTCGACGGCGCGGTCCTCACCGAGACGCTCCGCCGGTTGATCGGTCGCGCGACCGGCGAGGGGCGCGGCGCGCCGAAAGGCTGACGGGCGCCCGGGGGCTCCCGGCGCAGTGCGCGAGAGCGCAGGTTCTGCCCGGCGCCGGAGCGCCCGCCCCAGGCGTGCGGTGGCCGGAGCACTGGGCCCGCCGAGAGGAGCCGCTTCCAGCCCACCCGGCGAGAACGAGGCGAGGAGAACCTGCGAGCGACGATGTCCGAGAGGCCTGATCGCGCGGGCGCGCCGCCTCCGTGGAGCTACGCCGCGGCGCTCGCGCTCGTCGCTGCGGGGCTCGGCACGACGCACCTCCTCCTCGGCGCGCTCGGGGGTGAGCGGTACGTCTTCGTGCTCGCGGCGGTCGCCCTCGCGTCGGTGCTCGGCGGCACCTTGCCGGGACTCCTCGCCGCCGCGGCGAGCGCGGCCGGCTTCTCCTGGCTCTTCCTCGAGCCGCAGGGCAGCCTGCGCGTCGCGTCCCGCTCCGACATGCTCGCGCTCGCGGGGTACCTCGCGAGCGCGAGCGTCACCGCGGTGGCGGTCGGCGCGTTCCGCGCGGCAGATCGCCGGACGCGCCGCGCGCTCGCCGAGGCCCGCGCCGCCGAGGAGCGGCTGCGACTCATGACCGAGGGGATCCACGCGCACGCGATCCTGCTCCTCGATCAGAGCGGGCTCGTGACGGGCTGGAACGCCGCCGCGGAGCGGCTCACCGGCTGGCCGGAGGCGGAGATCCTCGGCAAGAGCTTCGCGCTCTTCCACACGCCCGAGGAGCGCGAGGCCGGGCGGCCGGAGCAGCTCCTCTGGCGCGCGACGCGGGACGGCCGCGTGGAGGAGGAGGGCTTCCGGGTGCGCAAGGACGGGACCCGCTTCTACGCGAGCGTCACCCTGACCGCGGTGCGAGACGGCGAGGGGCGCCTCGGCGGGTTCGCGCACGTGCTGCGGGACGTCACGGACCGGCGGCGCGCGGACGAGCTCGATCGGTTCATGATCGACGCGGGCAACGTGCTCGCCGAGTCGATGCATCCGGAGCAGATGCTCGAGCAGCTCGCGCGTCTCGCCGTGCCTGCGATCGCCGACGCATGCACGATCGAGACCCTCGACGAGCTGGGCCGCCTGCGGCTCGTCGCGCTCGCCCACGCGGATCCCCGCCGCGAGCACGCCCTGCGCGACCTGCGGCTCCGCTTCCCGCCCGAGCCGGCGACCTCGCCGGTCTGGCGGGTGCTCCGGACCGGCCAGCCGGAGGTCGCTTCGGAGGGCGACCCCGCCGCGCTCGCTGCGCTCGCGCCGGAGCCGGAGCACCGGGAGGCGCTGCGGTCAGAGGGCCTGCGCGCCTGGCTCGTCGTGCCGCTCGCCGCCGGGCGGCGGAACCTCGGCGTGCTGTCGCTCGCGCTCACGAGCCCCGGCCGCGAGCTGGGCTCGCGCGAGCTCGGCGTCGCCCGCGATCTCGCGCGCCGCGCCGCCCAGGCGATCCACGGCGCGAGCCTGTACGTCGAGATGCAGCGCGCCGGCCGCGAGCGCGACGAGGTCCTCGCGATCCTCTCCCACGACCTGCGCGCGCCGCTCGGCGCGACGTTCGCCTCGGCGCGGGCGATCCGCTCCGACGCGCCGGAGGGTCCGGCCGGCGAGCGGATCCGGCGCGGGGCGAGCGCGATCGAGCGCGCCGCGGAGGCGATGTCCCGCCTGGTCGGGGACCTGCTCGACCTCGCGAGCCTCGAGGCGGGCCGGCTCGTGGTGAACCGTCGACCCGAGCACTCCGCCGCGCTGGTACACGCCGCGGCGGACGCGCTGCGGGAGCCCGCCGCGCGCGCCGGCGTGACCCTCGTCGCCGAGGCGGCCGGGACCCTCCCGGACGTCGACGCGGACCGCGAGCGCGTCCTGCAGGTGCTCGGGAACCTGCTCGCCGACGCTCTCGACGGGACCGAGGGGGGGATCCTCACGGTGCGCGCGCGGGCGGTGGACGCCGGTCGCGCCGTCGCCTTCGAGATCGAGGACAGCGGGCGCGTCATCCCGGAGGAGGAGCTCGCGCACTTCTTCGATCGCTTCCGGCGCGGCCGCGGCTCCTCCGCCCGCGGTGCCGGGCTCGGGCTCGCGGTGGCGCGCGGCATCGTGGAGGCGCACGGCGGGCGCATCTGGGCGGAGAGCCGCTCCGGCCAGGGGAGCCGCTTCACCTTCACGCTCCCGGCGGTGGCGCCGTGGCAGGCGCAGGCGGCCGGCGAGGCGATCGCGACGCGGGCGCCGGGATGAGCGCTCAGAGGCCGTGAACCAATCCCCTCCCGTCGCCGCGGCGGACGATCCGCGGCGCATCGCGTCGTTGCTCCTCCCTCACATACCCTACGGGTATGCTCGGTCGTCGCGCCTCGCGCTTACTTGCGTCTCATCCGCCTGGCTCGGTCCGGAGATTGATTCACGACCTCTCAGCCGGCGACGGCTTCGCGCTCGGGCGCCGGAGCGCTCGCGACGGGCAGCGCGAAGCGGACGACGGTGCCCGCCCCCGGCGTGCTCTCCGCCCAGATCCGCCCTCCGTGCGCCTCGATGAGCGCGCGGGCGATCGCGAGACCGAGGCCGGTGCCCGCGTACGGCGCGGAGCGGCCACGGCGGAACCGGTCGAACACGTGCGGGAGCTCCTCCGCGGGGATCCCCGGACCGGTGTCGCGCACCTCGAAGACGACCTGATCCCCGTGGGCGATCGCCGCGATCGCCACGTGCCCCTCCGCGGTCGCCTTTACCGCGTTGGAGGTGAGGTTCCCGAGGACCTGCAGGACGCGATCGTGGTCGCACGACACGAGCGGCAGCTCCTCCGGCGCGCGGCAGCGCACCTCGAGCCCCTTCGCCTCCGCCTGCGGGCGGATGACGTCGGCCGCCTCCCGCGCCAGCGTCCGCGGCGCGAGCGGCTGGCGATGCATCGACAGCCCGCCCCGCTCGAGGCTGGTGAGGTCGAGCAGGTCGCCGATGAGGCGGTTCATCCGGTCCCCGGAGCTCGCGATCCGCGCCGCGGTCGTGCGCACGCGTTCCGGATCCGCCGCCAGGGCGCCGCCGAGCATGCGCGCGCCCATGACGATCGCGCTGAGGGGCGTGCGCAGGTCGTGAGAGACGATGGCGAGCACCTCGTCGCGGCGCCGCACCGCGTCCTCCGCCTCCTGCTGCGCGCGGCGCGTCTCGGTGACGTCCTGGAACGCCGCGACCGCGCCGGTGATCCGCCCGAAGGCGTCGCGGATGGGGGCGGCGTTGTTGAGGATCGTGGCGCGCTCGCCGTCGAAGCGCACGATGTCGATGAGCTCGCCGGTCACGGTCTCGCCGCGGAGCACGGCGCGCTGGATCGCCCAGTCGCCGGGCGCGAGCGCGAGGCCGGTCTCCGCCCAGGCGCCCCGGTACGCGTCGAGCGCGGCGTCGCCCCCCCAGATCTGGCGGGCGTGATCGTTCGAGCTCGCCGCGCGGCCGTCGGGCCCGGCGAGGATGACGCCGACCGGCAGCGTCCTCAGGATCGCCTCGAGGCGGAGCCGCTCGTCCTCGGCCACCTTGCGCGCCTCCACCTGCTCGGTGACCTCGGTCACCAGGAGGAGGACGTCGGGGCCGATCTCGCCGGGGATGGGCCGCACCGACCAGCGCCACCACGTCGCCCCGCGCGCGAGGCCGTCGAGCCGGTACTCGGGCGTGTCGGCCGGCTCGCCCGTCGCGGCGACCCTCCGGATGATCTCGACGAGCCCTGCCTCGCCCGCGTTCGGCACGAAGTCCTCGATCCGGAGCCCCTCGATCCCGAGCTGCGCGAACGGCGCGTCGAGGAACGAGAGGTAGGTCCGGTTGGACCACTTCGCGCGGAGGTCGCGCCCGTCGAAGATGACGATGCCGGCGGGCGCCTCGCGGAACACCGCCTCGAACCGCCGCCGCTCGGCCTCGACGATCGCGAGCGACTGCGAGGCCGCCGCCTCCGCGTGGCGCCGGTCGGTGACGTCGCGGAACCGCACCGCGACGTGCTCGAGCCGGTTGCCCTCGCGGACCGGGTGGTAGCTCGCCTCGACGCAGCGGCGGCCGGCGGGCAGGTCCGTCCAGAGCTCGTACTGCACCGACTCGCCGCCGAAGGCGCGCTCGATGCGGGGCGCCATCGCGTCGAACGCGTCGACGCCGATGATCTCGACGAGCGGTCGCCCGAGCAGGTCGGCCGTGGGGAGGCCGCGCATGGCCGCGTAGGCGGGGTTCACCGCCCGCAGGCGCAGCGCGCGATCGAGGACGATCATCGAGTCCGGCGAGGTCTCGAAGATGCGCTCGTGCAGCACGAGCGAGGCGTTCGCGGCGACGAGCTTGCCGGCCATGTCGTCGAACGCGCGCCCGAGCCGGACGATCTCCGCCGGGCCCGTGACGGGGGCGAGGTCGGCGCTCCCGCGCCCGAGCACCTGGACGTGCTGCTCGAGGCGACGGAGCGCGCGGGCGATGCGCCGGGTGACGAGGACCGAGACGAGCACCGCGAGGGCCGCCGCGGCGGCGCCCAGGCCGGCCGCGCGGGCGATCGCGGTGCGGAAGGGCGAGGCGACGTCCGCGTAGGAACGGCTCGCGACGGCGGCCCAGCCGACGAGGCTCACCGGCACCGCCGCGGTGATGGCGCCGCCCTCGGGCGTCCTGCGCGCGATCTCGCCCCCGCGGAGCGCCTGCGCGACCGCAGCGGTGTCGAGCACGCCCCCCGCCGGGCCGCCCTCGCCCGGCCGGCGGAACACGATCTCGCCGCGGTGATCGGCGAGCGCGATGTCGGCGCGACCGAGCCGCTCGAACGGGAGGGCGAGCTCGCCGAGGCGAGTCGCGTCGACCGTGGCGAGGACGATCCCCTTCAGCTCGCCGCCTTCCCGGACGGCGCGCGCGATCGCGACGCTGCGCGAGCCGTCCGACTCGGCGGCGCGGACGTCGCTCACCGTGAAGACGGCCCCGGCGAGGAGCCGGCGCAGGTCGTCGCGCTCCGCGGTCGAGCGTCCGACCAGCCTGCGGTCGCTCGAGGCGACGACCCGCCCGTCGGGGGTCACCCAGGAGAGGTCCCGGACGGAGATGTACTCCTGCTCTGCGCGAGAGAGGAGGAGATCGACGACGTCCGGCGCGAGCCGCCGCGTCGCGATCGCGTCGCCGACGAGCTCCTCCTGCCGGAGCACGTCGCGCACGAAGCCGTCGAAGGCGTGGGAGGCGGCGCGGGCGAGCTCGAGGTTGGCGTCGAGCTCGGCGCCGATCCGCTCGCGGTACACCACCGCCCCCGCGCACGCCGAGATGGCCACGAACGGCACGAGCCACGCGAGGACCACGAGGACCACGCGCCCGGTGATGGATCGCCACAGCGGAATGCCCCCCATCGCTCGCGATCAACCGTCGCGCACGGGAGCGCATTCCATGCGCGGAGGTGCGCCCCGGGCGGTGCCTCGCTCGCCGGGACGGTGGACGAGCGGCGCCTCTCCCGGCGCGTCTCCGGCGCCGCGGGCTGCGTCGCGGCGCGCCCCGAGGGGACGGCCCCGCAAACGCCCTGTTGCGCGCGGCCGCGCTGCTGCCAGCTTGTCGGTGGCGATGATCGAGATCCGCGACCCCGGCCTCCTCGCGAGCCTCATCGAGCTCGAGCTCGTGCGGTTCCGCCACGCCGAGGGCCTGCTCCGCGTCCCGCCCTCGCTCGCGGACCTCGCGGACGCGCTCGAGCGCGTCGCCGCGATGCTGCGCGAGGCGGACGACCGGGGTCAGGCGGTGGAGCTCGGTGACGACGTGATGCGGCTCGTCCAGCAGTTCCGGGGCGTGCTCCGCGCCGTGGGCGGCGCGCCCGCGGAGGCGTGAGCGGCCGTGAGCCGATCACCCGGCGCCTGCTGCGACGGCCTGGGATTGCCTCACCACTGCCGAGCGCTCACCCGCGCGGCTTGAAGCGCGCGGCGTCGATGATCGACCAGAGGTGGACGATCCACCCGAGCAACACGAGCCAGAGCAGGCCGGCGAGCACGAACATCGCGAGCGCGAGGAGCGGCCGCCCCTGGATGAGCTGACCGAGCCCCGGGATGAAGAAGCTCGCCAGCGCCGCGATCACGTTGCCCGTCGACCCCTGTCCCGCCATTCCGTTCCTCCCGTCTCGGCCGGGAGCATAGCCCGGCCAGCCGGATCGCGCCGCGGCGAGGGATGCGCGCCCGCGGCGGCGCTCGGCGCGGTCCGTGCGTCGTTCACCCGCGGTGAGCGACGCTGTAGGTGTTCGGGCGCGATCGGGCGCATCAACGGTGTGTGAAATGTGGCTGCATGGAGTTGCCGTGGCCACAGGCCCTTCGGGGACATGGAAAAGTGGCGATCGATGATCCGACAGTACGCATCATCGGCGGTGATTCGTGCCGGAGAGGGGTTCACCATGAAGACCATCGCAGCGCTCGTGCTCGCGCTTTCTGCGCAGGCAGCGCTCGCCCAGCAGGGTAAAGTCGAGATCACACGCGCCGACGCGGATCTTGGCGCGGGAGTGCTGTTCGTGAAGGGGCAGGGCTTCGGCGCCCAGCCCGCGAAGGTCCTCGTCGGCAAGACCGTCCTCGAGGTGAAGAGCCACTCGCCCACCGACGTCGTCGCGGCGCTGCCGCAGGGGATGCCCCCGGGCACCTACCGGCTCACCGTGGTGGAGGCGCCGGGAAACGCGAGCGCGTCGATGGACGTGACGATCGGCTCCGAGGGACCGCAGGGTCCCGCCGGGCCCGCGGGGCCCGCGGGTCCCGCGGGTCCCGCCGGGCCCGCCGGGCCGGTCGGGCCGCAAGGCGCGACGGGGCCGCAGGGCCCGCGCGGCGAGATGGGACCGCAGGGGCTCGTCGGGCCGCAGGGAGCGACCGGGCCGGAGGGACCGCGCGGGTTCATCGGGCCGATGGGGCCGGCCGGTCCGCAGGGCGAGACCGGGCCCGCTGGGCAGATCGGGCCGATGGGGCCGGCGGGCGCGGCTGGAACGAACGGGGTTTCCGGTTACGAGGGTCCCCTCTATCGCTCTGTCTTCGTGAACCCGAGCACGCAGGCCATCCAGCAGGTCACGGCCACGTGCCCGAGCGGCAAGAAGGTGCTCTCGGGCGGAGCGACCTCCGTCCGTACCGGCACGCTCGTCGGTACGTATCCGAAATTGGACGGAACGGCCTGGATCGGTGAGTTCGCCTCTCAGCCCGAGGCGTACGCCGTCAAGGTGTACGTCATCTGCGCGATCATGAACTGAGGCAGGACGACCGCTCGACCGCGGTCGTGACGCGTGCCCGGCCCGCCCGCGAGCGGCGCCGGGCGCGCGCGTATTCGGCCACCGGTGTTTCAGCTCGCGGCCGCGGTGGCGCCCTGGCGCGTGGCGTCCCACGGTAGCGCCACGACGAACGTCGCGCCGCCGCCCGGCGTTTCCCGGATCTCCACCCGGCCGCCGTGCGCCTCGACGATCCGCCGGACGACCCAGAGCCCCACGCCCACGCCGCCCAGGCGGCGCGCGCCCTCGAGCTGCGCGTAAGGGGCGAACACCCGCACCCGCGCGTCCGCAGGCACACCCGGCCCGTGATCGCGGACCGACAGGACGGGGCCGGCCGCGCTCGCGGCGATGGAGAGCTCGACCGGCCCGCCGCCCGCGTGCCGCGCGGCGTTCGCGAGCAGGTTCGTGAGCACCTGCTCGAGCCGGAGCCGGTCCCAGCGGCCCGGCGTCGCGGGCGGGACCGACAGCGTGAGCGTGCAGCCGGCCCGGGCGAGCGGCTCCTGCATCCGCTCCGCGACGTCGCGGACGATCGATGACAGGTCCGCATCGGAGGGGAGGAGCTCCGCGCGCCGGCCGGGCCGCGACACGTGCAGGAGATCGTCGAGCAGCCGCGCGATCCGCTCGCACTGGGCCGCCGCGCGCTCGAGGCGCCTGCGCTCGTCCTCGGCGGAGCGGCTCGCCCGCTCGCGCGGGCGGAGCAGCGAGTCGACGAGGAGCTGCAGCGACGCCATCGGCGTGCGGAGCTCGTGGGAGGCGACGACGAGCAGCTCCTCGCGCTCGCGGAGCGCGGCCTCGAGCTCGGCGGTGCGCCGCTCCAGCCGCTCGCGCTGGAGCGACTCCTCCCCGGCCGTCCGCCGGGGCGCGACCGCCTCCCAGGCTCCGCCGCGGAGCGAGAGGGTCTTGTCGTGATGGCGCACGATCTCGAGCGCCTCGCCGGCGCCGCAGCCGTCGAGCGGGTAGCTGCACAGCCCGAGGAGCCTGCGGCGCGCGAAGGTGGCGCTCACGCGCGACTCGTACTCCATGAAGCCCGGGTCGCAGCACGCGCCGCCCCCCCGGCCCGAGTTCCCGGTGAGGCGGAGCCCGGCGAACCCCGCGCGGCGGGCCGCTTCCTCGCGCGCGAGCCAGCTCTGCAGCACCCGCGCCGTGTCGTCCCCGCCGGACGCGCGGTACCAGCCGTCGTGATCGAGGATCTCGAGCTGCCCGCGCGCCTCCCGCGCTTCGAGATCCGGCACCTCGGCGGCGAGCGCGCGCCGCGCGGCGTCCGCCCCGAGCGGCGCGGCCGTCACCCAGACGCAGCGCTCCCCCTGCTCGAGCCCGCGGCGCAGGAACGGGACGAGGACGTCCTCGAGCTCCCGCTCCGTCCGATAGAAGTGGCAGACGTGGCTACCCCACCTCAGCCGGCCGAGGCCGTCGATCCCGCTGTCCGTGGAGGCATGCATCGATCCGCTCGTACGGTCCGCGCCGAGCTGCCGCAACTCCTGTGGGGGCGGCGGGGTCCCACGTAGCTCTCCGGAGCGTCGCCCGAACGGGAGACCCGGTCACCGAGGCGGTTCCGGGCGCCGAGCGGCGTGCGAAGCGGGAGCCCCGGTGACCTCGCCGGCGATCCCGCGCCGCGTCAGCCGCGCGAGCCGCTGCCCGGGCGGACGAGTCGTGTGGGGAGGAACACGAGCGGAACGACGAGCACCGCGAGCACGAGCAGCTCACCCCACCCGAGCCGGCGGGCGAGGAGCACGTACGCGCCGAGCACGGCGATCGTGATCGGGACGAGTCGGCGCTGGCGCCAGCGCCCGGTCCTCGCGAACCAGGCGACCGAGATCGCCGCGAGCGCGGTGAGGACGAGGACGAGGAGCTGGACGCGGCCGAAGCCCATGCGCGCCGCATGATCGGCGGGCGTCCCTCCGCGCGCAAGGGGCCGCGCGCCGGAGGCTCGCCGGTGTATGGGAGATGGAAACGAGCCCGAGGAGCCCGATGCCGCGCCACCCCCGCGTCGCCCCCGCAGCCGCCGGCTTGTCCCACGAGGTCTACAGCGCGCTCGCCCTGCGCGCGCGTGAGCGGCCCGGTCCCGTCTACCCCCTCCACGTCGGCGACACGTGGCTCGAGCCGCTCCCCGCCGCGCGCGCCGAGGCGCAGCGCTCCGCCGAGCACCCGCGGCTCCACGGCTACGCGCCCGTCCAGGGTGAGCCGGCGCTGCTCGCCGCGATCCTGCGCCGCCTCGCGGCGCGCCACGGCGTGGACGTGGACCCCGCCTGCCTGCAGGTGATGCCCGGCGCGACGACCGGGCTCGCCATCGTGGTGGGCGCGCTCCTCGCGCCCGGCGACGAGCTCGTCGTGCCGTCGCCGTTCTGGCCGCTCATCCGCGGCATCGCGATCTCCCGCGGGTGCACCAGCGTGGAGGTCCCGTTCTTCACGCGCCTCGGGGAGCGGGGGTTCGATCCCGAGGCTGCGCTCGAGCGGGCGATCGGGCCTCGGACCGCGGCCATCTACGTGAACGCGCCGAACAACCCCACCGGGCGGCTCCTGCCCGCCGCCGCCGCCGACGCGATCGCGGCGGTGGCGCGCCGGCACGACCTGTGGGTGATCGCGGACGAGGCGTACGAGGATCTCGTCCACGCCGGGGAGCACCGGCCGCTGTGGCGCCGCCCGGAGCTCGCCGGACGCACCGTCGTCACCCACACGCTCTCGAAGAGCCACGCGCTCGCCGGTGCCCGCATCGGCTACACGCACGGGCCGCCCGAGGCGATGCGCGCGGTCCGCGCCCTCCAGTTCCACGAGAGCTACTGCGCCGCGCGACCGATGCAGTTCGCCGCGGCCGCCGCGCTCGACGGGGGCGACGCCTGGCTCGCCGAGGCCCGCGCCGCGTACGCCGCCGCCGGGCGGGCCGCGGCGGCTGCCGTCGGCGCCCCGCCGCCCGAGGCGGGGACGTTCCTCTTCTTCGACGCGGCGCCGGCGTTCGCGCCGGGCGAAGGGCTCTCCGGCTTCCTGGAGCGATGCCTCGACGCGGGCGTGCTCCTCACGCCCGGCCCGGCGTGCGGGCGGGACTTCGAGACCTGGGTGCGGCTCTGCTTCACGGCGGTGCCGCCAGACGCGCTCGCTGACGCGCTCGCCCGGCTCGGCGCGGTGCTACGGCGCTGAGTCCTCCGCCCCGTCCGGAGCCTCGCGCCCCGCCCGCGGTGTCGCCCACCACCCAGGTTCCACAGGACGGCTCACTCCAGAAGACGACCGTGCGGCGCGCGAGCGATCGTGGAGCATGCCGGAGAGGGAGGAGCTCACGACATGCTGCGCAGGTCGATGGGGATCGCCGCGGTCGCCGCCGGAGGGCTGGGGCTCGTCGTGGCGGTGCAGCGGAAGCGCTTCAGCGAGCGCATCGCGCGCGAGGCGCGCGAGCTCTGGAGGCAGGAGAGCTCGGGGCCGGAGAAGCGCACCCCGCTCGACGCGCTGCCGCCCCCGGTGCGCCGGTACGCGGAGGCGTCGGGCGCGGCGAGCCACGCGCCGGTCCGCGCCGTGCGCCTCCGCCACGGCGGCACCTTCCGGCCGCGCTTCGACCGGCCCTGGCTGCCGATCCGCGGCGAGCAGTACTTCGCGAGCGATCCGCCCGGCTTCGTCTGGTGGGGGCGCGTGCGCACGGGGGCGGGGGTGTGGATCGACGCGCGCGACCGCTCGCTCGCGGGCGAGGGGAACATGCGGATCATGCTCGCGTCGAGCTGGAAGCTCGCCGAGGTGCGCGGCCGCGAGATGGACGAGGGCGCGCTGCAGCGGCTGCTCGCGGAGATGGTGTGGTTCCCGACCGCCTTCCTCGACGCGCGTCACGTGAGCTGGTCGCCCATCGACGACACCCGCGCCCGGGCCGTCCTGCGCCTCCGCGGCCGCGAGGTCGCGGTGGAGTTCCGCTTCGACGCGAACGGCCTGCCATCTCGCATCTCCGCCGACCGCTATCGCGACGTGAACGGCAAGCCGGTGCTCACGCCCTGGATCGGCGAGTGCAGCCACTACCTCGAGGTCGGCGGGCTGCGCGTGCCGTTCCGGCTCGAGGCGACCTGGCACGTGAACGGCCGCGCGGTGCCGTACGCGCGCTTCTCCGTCGACGAGCTCGAGCTCGATCGGGCAGAGACGTTCCGCGGCTGAGCCCGCGCGCGACGGTCGACCGACCTCGCGCCGGAGATGGCCGGCCCTTTCACCGGGAGGCGCGGCCCTCCGCCGCCGGGCCCCGCTCCCGGGCGCCGGCGATCCAACCCCGGCCCGCGTGGCGGGAGAGGGCGAGCTGCTGTCTCCGCGCCGCCAGGAGCCGGGCGTCCTCGCCGAACGTGGTCGGGTAGACGGGCAGCGCGTCGCGCTGGCGCATCTCGCGGTCGACGTTCACGAACGTGAACAGGCAGGAGTTGGAGATGGCGCGCACGCTCCGATCGCGGCTCCGCCGCTCGATGCTGGCCTCCACCGAGACGAGGCTGCCCGCGGTGTGCACGACCCGGCTGGAGAAGTGCAGCGTGTCGCCGAGCCGCACGGGGTTCAGGAAGTTCACCCGGTTCACGGCCGCCAGCACCGGCCGCTCCGGGGCCGCGAGCTCCGCGCAGATGGAGGACAGCTCGTAGGCGCGGCGCATGAGGTAGCCGCCGAAGATCTTTCGCGGCACGTTCTCCTGCTCGGGGAACATGCGCTCCCAGGCGTCGGTGACGAGCCGTCCGGCGAGGAGCCCGGTGAAGGCGGGCTGCTCCTGCTCGCGGTGGAGCCGGTCGAGCAGCTCGAACTCCTCGCGGCTCGGGGGCTCCTGCGAGGCCGCGACGTAGCGGCGGTACTCCTCGCGGCGCTCCTCGGCCCGCCGCGCGCGGCGCCTCGCGAGCTCGTCCCCGTAGTCGAGCGGCGGCAGCGGGACGCTCTTCGCCTCGTCCCCCTCGCCGACCCGGGCGACCATGGTGAAGTAGCAGGACGCGACGTGGAGCGGCGGCTCACCCGGCAGGCCCGGCTGCGTGACCCGGATCCCCACCTCCATGGAGGTCCGGCCGACGTGGTTGATCCGCGCGACGAGGTCGAGGTCGCGCTCCACGTCGGCGGGGCTTCGCACGAGGATGTTGTCCACGGCAGCCGTGACGACCCTCGCCTGCGGGTGCGCGCGGCGGGCGTACGCGAGCGCCGCCTCCTCTGCGAGCTTGTCGAGGACCTCGAGGAGCAGGCCGAAGCGCAGGTTCCCGTGGAGCGGCTCGTCCACGACCCTGTAGCGGTGCCTCAGGGACGCCTCCCGGGAGAGGGGCAGCGTCAGGGCGAGATCGGTGTCCGGAGGGGTCATGTCGCCCTCCATCATCTTCGGCTTCGCCCCCGGGCGCGCGCGCCGTTGCAGGCTGCGCGAAGCTGCCGGAAGGGGCGGGCGCGTGGGCCCATCGAGGGACACGCGAATTCCCTGCGTCGCCGCATGTTGCTACGGGCGGGCGAGCGCCAGTCCGCGCGCACCCCCGCTCACACGCAACCCTGGAGGCACACAAAAGATGTGGTCTCGAAAGTTCTGGAAGGTCGGAGTCGTGGCGGCCCTCGCGGCCGCGCTCTCCGCCTGCGGCTCGAATGACAGCGGCGCCATCCGCGTACGGCTCGTCGACGCGCCCGGCGACTACCAGGCGCTCAATCTCGACGTCCGGCGGGTGGAGATCCACGGCGAGGGCGGGGGCTGGATCGTGCTCGGCACGCCCAACGTCGAGGTCGACCTCCTCTCCCTCACCGGCGGCGTGAGCGCCACGCTCGTCGACGGCGCGACGATCCCCGCCGGCAGGTACACGCAGCTGCGGCTCGTGCTCGGCCCGAAGAACACGGTGACGCTCACGGACGGCAGCGTCCACGACCTCACCGTCCCGTCCGGCCAGCAGTCGGGCGTGAAGCTCACCGTGAACTTCGAGGTCGCGCCGAACACCACCCGCGACGTCCTCGTCGACCTCGACGCCCACCGGTCGGTCTTCGTCCACGAGGCGGGGGCCTCGGAGAAGTTCATGCTGCGGCCCACCGTGCGCGCCGTCGACGTGCTCGCGACCGGAGCGATCACCGGAAGGCTCACCGACTCGGCGAGCGGCGCCGGCCTGCCGGGCGTGCTGGTCACCGCGCAGGCGCTGTCGGCGACGGGCGAGCCCTCGATCGTGCGCGCTGCCCTCACCGGGCCGGACGGCTCGTACCTCCTCGATCTGCTCGACGCGGGCGGGACCTACTACGTGGTCAGCCAGCCGGTGGTGGGGGCGACGGTGTACGCGCCCCGGGCGAGCGGTGCGATCGCGATCGCGGGGGTGACCCCGGTCCTCGGGTGGAATGGGGCGTTCGACGTGGCCCCGCAGGTGGGGATGCTCTCCGGCGGCATCGCGCCCGCCGCGAGCGAGTCGCAGGCGGACGAGGTGCAGGTGCGCCAGAGCCTCGACGCGGGCGGCTCGCCGCGGACGTTCATCGTGCGCACCGCGCCGGGCACCGTCGCGAGCGGGACGGAGAGCTACTCCGTGCCGAGCGTTCCGGCCGGCGCCTACACCGTCCTCGCCACCCGCCGGACCGTGGACGCGGACGGGAACGAGACGGTCACCGTGAGTGCACCGGTGAACGCGAGCGTCCCGGCGGCCGGGACCGCCACCGCCGATCTCGCCCTGCCGTAGGCGAGCGGCGGCTCACCGGGGGGCTCGCGCCGCTCGCGGCGCGGCTCCCGGTGTCGTCAGGGCGCCTGGTCGGCGACGACGATGTCGTAGTTGTGCACCGTCGGCTCCGGGTCGATGAGGAACTCCGCGTCCCGCGGCAGCGCGCGCGTCCGCGAGATGTCCTCGCCCGCGTACGCGTGGATCGCGTCGCGCGAGGCCCAGTAGCTCACCACCATGAAGTGCGACTCCGACGGTCCGTCCTCCCGGTACATGGCGTAGCCGAGGTTTCCGGGGATCTGGCGGAACTTCCGGATCGCCTCCGAGGCGTACGCCGCATACTCGTCGGCGCGGGCCGTGGGGGTGCGGCCGTGCCATACGCGGGCGACGCGAGCGCCCGCGGGAGCGGCGGCGCCCATTCCGGCCTTCGCCCCGGGCTGGCCCGCGGACGGGCTGGCGCAGGCGACGGCGAGGAGCAGCAGCGAGAGAGCGAGGGTGCGCATGGGGACCTCCTTCGGCTGACGGGGAGCGCGCGCGATCCTTGCCGGGGTCGGCGTGCGTGCACCCGGGCCACTCGGGTGCACCTGCCCGGCGGCACGCGGCTCTCCGTCCGCCGGCGGCACCCATCACGGTGCGTGATGATCCGCGTCGCCGGCCGGACCTCGGTGCTCTCCGGGCCGCGCGATCGCGAGCGCCTTCATGCGGGACTTGAGCGTGGAGGGGCTCACGCCGAGGAGCGCGGCGGCCCCGCCCCTGCCGCCGACACGCCAGCCGGCCCGCTCCAGCGCGGCGATCATGTTCCCGCGCTCGATCGCGCGCACGCGCTGGTCGGTCAGGACCTCGCTGTCCACGGGTAGTGCGTGTGCATCGCTCGCGGTGGCCGGGAACCCCGCCTCGGGGAGCGCGCGGTGCAGGTGGAGCCGGCCGTCGGCGGAGGTGATGATCGCCCGCTCGACCACGTTCCTCAGCTCCCGGACGTTCCCGGGCCAGGGATACGACCTGAGCGCGGCGGCGTCCGCCGCATCGGGCGGGGCGACCCTCCTCCCGAGCGCGCGGGCGAGCTTCTCCGCCATCGCCGCGGCGAGCAGCACGACGTCGTCGCCGCGCTCGCGCAGCGGCGGGAGCGGGAGCGGGAAGACGCTCAGCCGGTAGAAGAGATCCTGCCGGAACCGGCCCTCGCGGGCAGCCCGCGCGAGGTCGCGGTTCGTCGCCGCCACGACGCGCACGTTCACCTTGCGCGTGCGCGAGCTCCCCACCGGCTCGAGCTCGCCCTCCTGCAGGACCCGCAGGAGCTTGCCCTGCAGCTCCAGGGGGAGCTCGCCGATCTCGTCGAGGAAGATGGTCCCGCCGTCGGCGAGCACGAACCGTCCGTCGCGCCGCTGCGTCGCCCCGGTGAACGCGCCGCGCTCGTGCCCGAAGAACTCGCTCTCGATGAGGGTCGCCGGGATGGCCGCGCAGTTCACCTTCACGAGCGGGCGGTCGCGGCGGGCGCTGCGGTCGTGGATGGCCCGGGCGAAGAGCTCCTTCCCGGTGCCGGTCTCGCCGAGGAGCAGCACCGTCGCGTCGGTGCCCGCCACCTGCGCGACGCCCTGGAGCGCCCGCCGCAGCGCCGGGCTCCTGCCCACGATCTCGTCGAACCCGTGCTCCGCCGCGAGCTCCTCGCGGAGGTAGTCCGCTTCCGCGCTCAGCGCCCGGATCCTCCGCTCCGCCTCGAGGCGCTCGTCCACGTTCCTCAGGATGAGCGTGTAGAACGGCCGGCCGCGCACCTCGAACCGCGAGAGCGTCGCCTCCGCCGGGAACGGCTTGCGCCCTGGCGGCTCGGCCACGAGGTCACCCGGGATCCACAGGGAGCGCTCGCCGCCCGTGCGCCGCTCCAGCTCGCCGGTCAGGGCGCGGAGCCTCGCGGTCGCGGCGCTGCCCAGGAGCTCGTCCGCCGGCCGCCCGTGCAGCTCGGCGGCGGCGCAGCCAAACACCTTCTCGGCCGCGGAGTTCATGAGCGTGATGTGGAGCTCGCCGTCGAGCTCGACGATCCCGTCCATCGCGCTGCCGATGAGGCCGGAGAGCTTCTCCTGGCGCTCGCGCAGGTCCTGCTCGACGCGGACGCGCCGCATCTCCGCGAGCGCGCGGCTCGCGAAGATCCGGAACAGCGGAACGAGCCGCTTCTCGGCGGGCATGGGTCGGGTGTCCACGACCGCGAGGTGGCCGAGCACGCGGTCCTCCCGCCCGAGCAGGGGAACGCCGAGGTAGCTGACGACCCCGGAGCGGGAGAACTTCACCTCGCCGTTGGGGTACAGCTCGATCACGCGATCGGGGATGTGCACCACGCGTCGCTCGCGCACCGCCGTCTCGCACGGCGTGCCGGCGATCGGGTACTCGAACCCCTCCACCCAGCCGTCCCCGAACCAGAACGCGAGCGCACGCAGCCGATCCCGGCGCTCGTCGTACTCGGTGAGCCAGGCGCCGCGCGTGTCGAGCGCCAGCGCCATGTTCCGGACGAGCGCCCGGTAGAACTCCTGCCCGGTCTCCGAGGCGGTCCCCTCGACCACCGCGCGGAGGGCGAGCTCCTCGTCGATCCGCCGCTCCGTGACCTGGGAGAGCTCCATGTTCGGCTCCGGGGTGAGGACCCGAGGCGTGGCGCGCCGCGAACCCGGAACATAGCGAGGCCGCCGCGGCGCGCCCGGCGAAAGCCCGTCGAGCCGCGCGACGAGATCTCGCCCACGCCGAGGTCTCGTCGCGACCCCGCCGGGCCGGTGGCGCCCGGAAATCCCGCTGAATCCGGTCGAACCGAGGCTCGGTCCGCCGTGGCACGCCGCCTGCGATTCCCGCCGTCGCCCAGCGAAGAGACCGATGACCGGTCCACGGGCCACGGAGAACGAGGATGGAGACCCCCACGATGCAGAACCCCACGACCACGAAGCGGCCCGCACGCACGCCCGTGCCGATGAACGGCGTCGACACACCCACGCTCTTCGCGACCATCGGCGCGGTGAAGGGGCAGCCCGAGCTCGGGAGCTTCCAGTTCCGGGCGACGAACCGCTGGCAGCAGGGCACCCACAGCCGGACGCGCATCGAGGGATTCAGCGGCGCCGGGGGCGAGCACGCGCACGCGCGCGAGTTCAGCTACGACGCCGATCACCCGGCCGTCCTCGTCGGGCGGGACCAGGGCCCGACGCCGGTCGAGTTCCTGCTCCACGCGCTCGCGTCCTGCCTCACGGCGGGGATCGGCAACATCGCCGCGGCGCGCGGCGTGACGCTCTACGAGGTCGAGTCCACCGTCGAGGGCGACATCGATCTGCGCGGGATCCTCGGGATCTCGACGGAGGTCCGCAACGGCTACCGGCAGCTGCGCGTGAGCTTCCGGATCAAGGGCGACGCGCCGGCGGAGAAGCTCGAGGAGATCGTCGCGCAGTCGCGGGCCCGCTCGGCGGTCTACGACGTGCTGACGAACGGCGTCCCGGTCGCGGTCTCGGTGAACGCGGGGTGAATGAGGGGTTCGAGGCCGCCGGCCGGACGCGAGACGCGCGCCGGCCGGCGGCCCCCCGCCACGCTCCTCGAGGAGATGCCATGAAGCGCACGGACGTGGTCGTCATCGGAGGTGGGCAGGCCGGGCTCGCGGCCAGCCGCTGCCTGCAGGCGCGCGGCGTGGATCACGTGGTGCTGGAGCGCGGACGCGTCGCCGAGCGCTGGCGCTCGGAGCGCTGGGACTCGCTCCGGCTGCTCACCCCCCGCTGGCAGTCGCGGCTCCCGGCCTTCTCCTACCGTGGCCCGGAGCCGGACGGGTTCATGTCGCGGCGCGAGGTGATCGGCTACCTCGAGGCGTACGCGCGCTCCTTCGCGGCGCCGGTCGAGGCGGGCGTCGCCGTCCACGCCGTCGAGCGGGACGGGGACGGCTACCGGGTGACGGCCGATCGCGGCGCGTGGCGCGCCCGGAGCGTCATCGTCGCGACCGGTCACTGCGACCGGGCCCACGTCCCACCGCTCGCGGCCGAGCTCCCCGCGGACGTGGTCCAGCTCGTCCCGGCGCGCTACCGGAACCCCCGGGCCCTGCCCGCCGGTGGAGTCCTCGTGGTGGGCGCGTCCGCGACCGGAATCCAGCTCGCGGACGAGATCCACCGCTCCGGCCGGCCGGTGACGCTCGCGGTGGGCAGGCACGTCCGGCTGCCCCGGCGCTACCGGGGCCGCGACGTGATGGAGTGGCTCGACGCGACGGGCATCCTCGACGAAGGGGCGGACGCGGTGGCGGACCTCGAGGCGGCCCGCCGCCAGCCGTCGCTCCAGCTCGTCGGCCGTCCCGATCATCGCACGATCGATCTGGGCGTGCTCCTCGACGCGGGCGTCCGACTCGTCGGACGGGTCCGGGGCGTCGAGGGCGGCCGCGTGCTCCTCGCCGAGGACCTGGACGAGACGGTCGCGGCGGCGGAGCGGCGGCTGGCGCGGCTCCTCGGGCGGATCGACGCGCACGTCGCGCGGCACGGCCAGGCGGCGGCGGTCCCACCGGCGGAGCCGGTCCGCGCCATCTCGCCGCCCCGTCCGCCGGGCGCGATCGATCTGCGCGCGGACGTGATCCGGACGGTGATCTGGGCCACGGGCTACCGCCGCAGCTACCCGTGGCTGCGCGTGCCGGTGCTCGACGAGCGCGGCGAGATCCGCCACGCAGGCGGGATCACCCCCGCGCCCGGGCTGTACGTGCTCGGGCTCCAGTTCCTGCGGCGGCGCAACTCGAGCTTCCTCGACGGCGTCGGCCGGGACGCCGCCGTGCTGGTGGACCACCTGGCCGGACGCCTCGCGCGCCGGTCCGCCGCGTGAGCGGAGGAGAGACCATGACGACCTCGAGCCATTCGAGCATCCGCCGCGAGTACGACGCCCTCGTCGTGGGCGCCCGCTGCGCCGGCGCCGCGACGGCGATGCTGCTCGCGCGCGCCGGCCTCCGCGTCCTCGCCGTGGACCGAGATCGCGAGGGGAGCGACACGATCTCGACCCACGCCCTCATGCGCGGCGGCGTGGTCCAGCTCGTGCGCTGGGGGCTCATCGATCGGCTGCGCGCGACGGGCACCCCCGCCGTCCGCAGCGCGACCTTTCACTACGGGGACGAGGCGCTGCCGTTCGCGGTCAAGCCGCGCGATGGCGTGGACGCGCTCTACGCGCCGCGCCGGACGGTGCTCGATCCCATCCTCGTCGACGCGGCCCGCGCCGCGGGCGCGCAGGTGGTGCATGGCGCAGCGCTCGCGGAGGTGGTCCGTGGCGCGTCCGGGCGGGTCGAGGGAGCGGTGATCGAGACCCTCGACGGCGCCCGCGCGCGCGTGGCGGCGCGGATCGTGATCGGCGCCGACGGCGCGCGGTCGAGAGCTGCCCGCCTCGTGAGCGCCCCCACCGAGCGCGCGGGCCGCCACGCGTGCGGAGTGGTCTACGGGCACTGGTCGGGTCTCGAGGTGGAGGGCTACCACTGGTACTACCGACCCGGCGTGAGCGCCGGCGCCATCCCCACCGGCGACGGGCGCACCTGCGTGTTCGCCGCGCTGCCGCGGCCGCGGCTCCTGGACGCGCTTCCCGGAGGCGTGGACGCCGTCTACCGGGAGGTGCTGGCCGAGGCTGCGCCCGAGCTCGCCGCCGCGCTCGGAAGCGCCCGCCTCGACGCGAGGCTCCAGCCCTTCCCCGGGATCCCTGGCTTCATGCGCCGGGCGTGGGGCCCGGGCTGGGCGCTGGTCGGCGACGCCGGGTACTTCAAGGACCCCATCACCGCGCACGGGATCACGGACGCGCTGCGGGACGCGGAGCTGCTCGCGCGCGCGGTGGCGAGCGGCACCGAGGCCGCGCTGGCCGCCTACCAGGCGGCGCGCGACGCGGCGTCGGTGGAGCTGTTCGAGGTCACCGATCGCATCGCCTCGTTCGAGTGGGACCTCGAGGAGGCGAAGGGGTTGCACAGGCTGCTCGCGCGCCACATGGCGAGCGAGGTGGAGCTGCTCGGCGCGCTCGACGTCGTTTGCGTCCCGGGTCAGCCCCCGCTACCATCCGGGGCGTCGTGCGGGTACTCCTCGTCCTGATGCTCGTGCACGGGCTCGTCCCCGGCCTCGCCGAGGCCGGCGAGACGCTCGTTCACTACGTCCGGACCGGTCACGTCGCGCACACCGCGGCCGACCGGGGCGATCTCGGCGACCAGGGAACCGAGCACGGCTGCGGGACGACGCAGCACCACTGCGCCTGCTGCGAGACCCAGCTCGTCGCACCCTCCACCGCCGTGGTCGTCACCACGCGCGATGCCGGCCTCGAGCGGCCGGCGGCTCCCGCCGAGCTGAGGCTCGCGGCACGAGAGCCGGCGCGCCCGTTCCGCCCCCCGATCTCCTGACGTCGTGACCTCGTTCGCGCGAGCGGCGGGCACGTGCGCCCGCTCCGCTCGCGCGTGCCCGGACCGGCGCCGCTCTCGCGCGGCCCGGTCGTGCGTCTCGCGTCCGGAGGCAGGACTTGTCGGCACATCGTCTTTGGGCCTGCGCGCTCGTGCTCGCGTACGGCGTGCCCGCGCTCGCGCAGGAAGTCGCATCCCAGGGTGGACCGCTTCGCTGGAGTGACATCACCGCGGCGATCGATCGGGACCCGCGGGTCGCGGCGTCGCGCTCGCGCGTCCGCTCGGCGCAGGCCGGCGTCGCCGTCGCGCGGACGCCGCCGAACCCGGAGCTCGAGGCGACCGCGGGCCGCGGCACGGCCCGGGAGGGCCCGGCCCGCCGCGACGAGTGGGAGCTCGCGATCTCCCTCCCGCTCGACTGGCTCGCGCGAAGGGGCCCCGAGATCGACGCCGCGCGGGCGGGCGCCGACGCGCTGGCCGCGGAGGCCGAGGCGCTCCGCGCCGAGGTGACGGCGGAGCTCTGGCGGCTGTTCGTGCAGAGTGGCTACGGGGTGGCCGAGGTCGAGGCGCTGGAGGCGACCGAGCAGCAGGTCGAGGCGCTGACCCGGCTCGTGCGGCGCAGGGTGGAGGCGGGCGAGGGCCGTCCCGTCGAGATCCCGCGGGTCGAGCTCGAGCTCGAGCGCGTGCGGAACGAGCTCGCCGCGGCGCGCGCGGGCCGCGACGGCGCGCTCGCGCAGCTCGGGGCCTGGCTCGGCGCGACGGTCCAGCGGGTGGAGCTCCCCGCGGCGCCGCCCGCCATCGGCGCCAGCAGGGCCGCGGACGACCTCGCGCGCCACCCGCGGATCCGCGCGGCCCTCGCGCGCGCCGCCGCGGCGAGGGCGGAGGCGTCGGTCGCGCGAAGGTCGCGCGTCCCGGCGGTCTCCGTGGGCGGGTTCTACGCGAGCGAGCTGGATCGCGAGGCCGCCGGCGGACGGCTCACGGTCGAGCTCCCGCTCTGGGACTGGAAGACCGCCCGCGTGAAGCGGGCGGAGGCGTCGGCCGCGGCGGAGGGCAGCCGCGCAGACGCGGAGGGGAGGGCCCTCGCGGCGGCGGTCGCGCAGGCGGTCACCTCGTGCAGCCGAGCGCGTGCAATCGCCGACCGCCAGAAGACGAACGTCCTGCCTCGCGCCGAGGAGTCGGCCCGCACGCTGGAGCGCACGTTCCAGCTGGGCGAGGCGGGGATCCTCGACGTCATCGACGCGCGCCGCGTGCTGCTCGAGGCGCGACGCGAGGCGCTCTCGTTCGCCCGCGAGAGTTACGTGGAGTGCGGTGCGCTCATCCTGCTGTCCGGTCGGGAGCTGCCATGATCCGTCGCGATCTGAACGTCGTCATCCTCGCGGTCGCGCTCGTCGCCCTCGCTTGCCGAGGAGGTGGAAAGCCGGACGCCCCACGGCCGGACACGGCCGAGAAGACCCGTGGCGAGGCCGGGCACGAGGAGCACGGCCCCGGGACGCCCGCCGCCGCGCACGCCGAGCGCGGGGAGGGGGACGGCCACGGACACGGGGGGGAGGAGGCATCCGATCTGGACCGTCCTCTCGACGAGCTCTTCGCGGCCACCTGCGAGCACGGCAAGAAGACCCACGCGTGCGACGAGTGCCGCTACGAGGTGGGCGTCGTCCGCGTGCCCGGGAAGCTCGTCGAGGGCGGGCTCGTCACGAAGGCGAGCGTCTCGAGGCGGCGCGTCGAGGCGCCGATCGTGCTCACGGGTGAGGTCCGGCTCGACGAGCGGCACGTCACGCACATCTCCCCCCGGGTCGAGGGGACCGTCCGGAAGGTTCACGCGAGCCTGGGAGAGCAAGTCCGGCGCGGGCAGCCGATCGTCGAGCTCGAGAGCGTCCAGCTCGGCGAGGCCGAGAGCGAGTACCTCGCGGCACGGGCGGCGCTCCGGCTCGCGCGGTCGAGCTTCGATCGGCAAGAGCAGCTACGAAGGGAGCAGATCTCGTCCGAGAAGGAGTACCTCACCGCGCATCAGGAGCACGAGGCGGCGCAGATCCGAGCCCGCTCGGCGCAGGAGAAGCTCGCGCGCCTCGGCGTCGCCCACGGCGACGTCGAGCGCCTCGCCAGCGCGGGCCGGAGCTCGGGTAACGGACTCGTCGTCCGCGCGCCCGCGGACGGGATCGTCCTCGAGATGCATGCCGTGCCGGGCGAGCTCGTGAAGCCTGACGAGAGCATCGTGACGGTGGGCGACGTCTCGTCGGTGTGGGTGTGGGCGGATCTCCACGAGGACCAGCTCGGAAGGGTCCTCGACGCGCAGCGCGCGGGGAAGCTCCGGGCCGCGATCGGCGTGAAGGCGTTCCCGGACGCGTCGTTCCCGGGGGACGTCGACTTCGTCGGGCCGACCATGGACGAGCGTACGCGGACGGTGAAGGTGCGGATCGCGGCCGCGAACCCCGAGGCGAGGCTCCGGGCTGGGATGTTCGCGACCGTCCGGATCTTCCTGCCCGGCTTGGAGGAGGCGCTCGCGGTGCCGAGCGCCGCCGTCCTGTCCGACGCGGGGCGCTCCTTCGTCTTCGTGCACCACCACGCCGACTACTGGGTCCGGCGCCCGGTCGAGCCCGGCCGCAGGTGGCTGGACTGGGTCGAGGTGAAGGACGGCCTCTCCGGCGGCGAGACGCTCGCCGCCGACGGGGCGTTCCTCCTGAAGTCGGACGTCCTGCGCTCGAAGATGGGCGCAGGCTGCGCGGACTAGGGCGAAGATGCGCACCATCGAGTGGCTCCTCAGGAACCGCCTCCTCGTCCTCGCGGTCACCGCCGTGCTCGCCGTCGCCGGCGGCGTCGCGTGGAAGCGCCTGCCGATCGACGCCTTCCCCGACGTGACGAACACACAGGTGATGATCCTCACGAAGGCGCCCGGCCTCGCCGCCGTGGACGTCGAGCAGCGCGTCAGCTTCCCCATCGAGCAGGAGATGCGCGGGCTCCCGCGCGTCCTCCAGGTGCGGTCGCTCTCGAAGGCGGAGCTGTCCCAGGTCGTGGTCGTCTTCGAGGATGGCGCCGAGACCTACTGGACGCGCCAGGTGGTGTTCGAGCGGCTCGCCGGCGCGCGCGAGCACCTGCCGCCGGGGGTCGCGCCGGAGCTCGGCCCGATCTCCACCGGCCTCGGAGAGATCTTCCAGTACACGCTGGAGGGAGAGGGGCTCTCCCCGATGGACCTGCGGACGATCCAGGACTGGATCCTGGCGCCGCAGCTCCGGCCGATCCCCGGCGTGAACGAGGTGAACAGCTTCGGCGGCGAGGTGAAGCAGTACCAGGTCCTCGTCCATCCGGACCGCCTCGTGAAGTACCGGCTCACGGTCCGCGACGTCTCCGAGGCGATCGAGCGGTCGAACGGGAACGCCGGCGGCGGCGTGGTGGTCGCCGGCTGGGAGCAGACCTACCTCCGCGGCGTGGGCCTCCTGCGCGACGTCCCCGACATCGAGCGGATCGTGCTCGGCGCCTTCGACGGCTCACCGGTGTACCTGCGCGACGTCGCCGACGTCGTCATCGGCGCGGAGCCGCGGCAGGGGGCGGTGACGCGCGACGGCGCGGGCGAGGCGGTCGCCGGCATGGTGATCATGCTGAAGGGCGCGAACGCGAAGGAGGTCGTCTCGGGTGTGCAGGGGGCGATCGAGCGCGCCCAGGGGACCCTGCCGGCGGGCGCGCGCATCAGCGTCTTCTACGACCGCACCTCGCTCATCGAGGCGTGCATCGAGACCGTGGTCGACGCGCTGCTCGAGGGCGGGATCTTCGTGGTCCTCGTGCTGTTCCTGTTCGTGGCGGAGCTTCGCACGGCGGTGGTGGTCCTCTTCTCGCTGCCGTTCACGTTCCTCGTCTCCTTCATCGTGATGGGCTGGGCGGGGCTCACCTCGAACCTCATGTCCCTCGGCGGGCTCGCGTTCTCGGTCGGGATGGTGGTCGACGCGTCGATCGTGGTCGTCGAGAACGTGCGGCGGCACCTCGCCGAGGATTCCAGCCGGAGCCGGCACGACGTCGTCGCGATGGCGGTCCGCGAGGTGGCCAGGCCGGTGGCGTTCTCGGTCCTGGTGATCGCGGTGATCCTCGTGCCGCTCTACGCGCTCCAGGGCGTCGAGGGGAAGATGTTCGCCCCGCTCGCCACCACGATGCTCGTCGCGCTGCTCGTGTCGCTCGCCGTCGCGCTCACGGTGGTCCCGGTGCTCTCCGCGACGCTGCTGAGGCAGGCGCCCGAGAAGGAGTTCCGGCTCGTGCGGCGCCTCCACGAGGGGTACCTGCGCCTCCTCCGCCGGGCGGTCGCCCGCCCGCGCCGGACCATCGCCGTCAGCGCGGCGGTCCTCATCGCGTCGGCGGCGCTCGTCCCGCTCGTCGGGACGGAGTTCATGCCGCCGCTCGACGAGGGATCCATCGCCATCAACGTCGTCCGGCTGCCGAACGCCTCGCTCGCCGGCTCGGTGAACGTCGCGAGCTACCTGGAGAAGCGGCTCCGGGAGTACCCGGAGGTGGAAACGGTCGTCTCGAAGACCGGCCGCGCCGAGATCTCGGAGGACCCGATGGGCCCCGAGCAGACGGACGTGTTCGTCATGCTGAAGCCGCGGCGGGCCTGGAGGAGCGGACGCGACAAGGCGGAGCTCGTCGAGGCGATGCGGAGGGAGCTCTCGGACGTTCCGGGCCTCCGGCTCTCGTTCTCGCAGCCGATCGCGCTCCGCGTGAACGAGCTCATCTCGGGCGTGAAGAGCGACCTCGCCGTGAAGATCTTCGGGCCCGATCTCGAGATCCTGAAGGGCTTCGCCGACCGGATCGGCGCCGCGGTGGGCGGCGTCCGGGGCGCGGGCGACGTGAAGGTGGAGCAGGTGTCGGGGATGCCGCAGTACGACCTCGACATCGATCGCGAGGCCGCGGCCCGCCACGGCATCCGCGTCGGCGACGTGAACGACACCATCGAGACCGCGATCGGCGGCCGCCAGGCGACGACGTTCATCGAGGGCCAGCGCCGCTTCGCGGTCACGGTCCGCTTCCCGGAGGAGAGCCGGAAGGACATCGACGAGATCGAGCGGCTGCTCGTTCCGGGCCCGGAGGGCGCGCGGGTCCCGCTCGCGCAGCTCGCCCGGGTGAACCTCGTCGAGGCGCCCGCCCAGGTGAGCCGCGAGAACGGGATGCGGCGCGTCGTCGTGGAGGCGAACGTCCGCGGGCGCGATCTCGGCGGCTTCGTGGACGACGTGCGCGCGCGGATCGAGGGGATCGAGGAGGAGCTGCCGCCCGGCTACTTCCTGCGGCTCGGCGGCCAGTTCGAGAACCAGGAGCGGGCGATGAAGCGGCTCGCGATCGTCGTCCCGGTCGCCCTCGCGCTCGTCTTCCTGCTGCTCTACCTCGCGCTGGGCTCCGTCCCGTACGCGGCCCTCGTCCTGCTGAACCTCCCGTTCGCGCTCGTCGGCGGCGTGGTCGCGGTGGTGATCTTCGGGATCCCGCTCTCCGTCTCCGCCGCGGTGGCGTTCATCGTGCTGCTCGGCGTGGCGGTCCAGAACGGCGTCGTGCTGGTCTCGTTCTTCCGCCAGCTCCGGGAGCGCGGGCTCTCCGTCGCCGAGACGGTGGAGCAGGGCTGCAACCTGCGCTTCCGCCCGCTCCTCATGACGGCGCTGACGAGCTTCATCGGGCACCTGCCGATGCTGTACGCCACCGGCTCCGGCGCCGACATCCAGCGGCCGCTCGCGGTGGTCGTCATGGGCGGGCTCGTCACGTCCACGCTGCTCACGCTGCTCGTGCTCCCCGCGCTGTACGCGCTGCTCGCCGGGCGTCTTCCGGCCGAGCGGTCCGTCGGGGCGGAGGTCGCGGAGCGCGAGGGGTGAAGGACGTCGGGATCACCGCAGGACGATGGACGGTCTTCGCTCGCGGACGAAGGCCGCGACGCGCGCGATGTCCTCGTCCGTTCCGGTCGCGACGCAGCCCGCGGTCCAGTCGACCCAGGTGGACGCGCGCCCGAGCCAGGAGAGTCTCCGACCCGGGCCATGGATGCCGACGTTGCTGCCGCTGAGCCCGCGCGCCCGCTGCGCTGCGGTGGGGTAGCCGATCGGGATGAAGGTGCCGAAGCGGGAGGGTCGGGGCTCTCCGAGCGTGTACGCGCCGAGCGGCGTTCGCCCGTCGCCCTCGCGCTCCTTGTCGACACCTCCGCGCCCGAGCGCCACCCGCACGCGCGCAACGGCGTGCCGATCGGTGCACAGCCAGAGCACGCGTGCCCGAGTGTCGACGACGACGTGATCGCCGACATCAGGGCAGGGCGCGGCTTCGGCCTCGGGAAGGGCGGCCGACACGCAGCCCAGCAGGGGGAGGAGCCCGGCGGTGAGGAGGGCGAGGCGCATGTCACTTGCCGGAGCAAGGAGCGCGCCGAGGCCGTACTGCCGAAACTCGGCAGCGGCGCGGCCGCCTGGACACGGACGCGTATCGGCCCGGAGACACAGCCGCGCGCGCCGCGTACCGTCAACCCTGACGGTCGTCAGTCGAGCAACAGGCGAAGGTCATCGGGCTCCGGAGCGGAAACGACCGCCGGGTCGGCGTCGTCGGCGTCGTAGCCCGCGATCGAAGTGCCCGCTGGGACGTGCGCGCCGAGGCACGAGATCGAGCGCGGCCGCGCGCCGACCCCATCGCCGTCCTGGTCGCGGTAGGTCACCACCCAGCGGTACAGGCTCGCGGCGGAGTCGTCGCAGTCGTTCCCGCTCGCGGCGGAGAGGTAGGGCGGCGGGAGCGCCGCACCCGTGCACAGCGAGCCCTCCTCGCGGTAGGTGAACCCGTCGCCGTCGAGATCCACGAGCTTGTCGACGAGGCGCCACCGCGTCGGGTCGTCGGGCGCACAGTCGGCCCCCGCGAGCGCGTAGCCGGGCGGAGCCGAGCCACCGGTGCAGAACGGAGCCCCCGACCCGGCGCCCACGCCGTCACCATCGACATCGCGGTATGCGGTCACCGAGGCGTACACCGCCGGATCAGAGTCGTCGCAGTCGGCCCCTGCGGCGACGCCGTCGCGGTCGGCGTCGGCGGGCCGGTGCTCGCGGGAGCAGGCCGCGGCGACGATCCCGGCGGCGACGAGGATCGAGCGCGCCAGGCGCATCGTCGTCACCCGGGTCACGGCGCGACGAGGGCGACGTTGCAGCAGTCGGACCCTACCTGGGCAACGTACTGGCCGGGCTTGCTGAGCGCGAGGAGCAGCGAGCGATGGCAGGCCTCGAGGCGGGCGGCCTTCAGGGTGTCGCTCGGGTTACCGAGTGTCCACCGAACCGTCTTCGTGCTGGGACTCGACTCTCCCTGGACGATGCCGGTCACCTGGAGCGTTTCCGTCCCCACGTTGACGGCGTCCACCGTCATGTAGGGAAGCGACGTCTGCGCGCCGGTGGCAGGCGAAAGCGAGAGCACCGCGAGCGTGATCGCGGCGAGCGAGAGCCTCTTCATCTGTATCCCCCGTGCGGCGTCGCGCTCACCGCCGACGCTCCGGCGCATGAGAGCAGAGGACGCACGATTTGTAAAGATCGGCTCGGAGTACGATGCGCTCCTGGCGCTCGCGGAGTGGCGTCTCACTTCATCGCGCCGGGCGTGGGGTGCTACCGTGGTCGGCAGCGCACGTTCGTCGTGGCGGCGCGCCGGAGATCGCATCGTGCTCGAGCCGGACGTCACGCTCACCGACATCGGCCTCGCGCTCGAGTGCGCGGCGTTCGCGGTGCTGCTCGTGCGGGACGGCGGGGCGCCGGCGCGGCGATGGTTCGCCGGGTTCTTCGCCCTGATCGGCGCGGCGGCTGCGCTGGGTGCGATCGAGCACGGCTTCGTGGCGGACAAGACCTCGTCCGCGGGCGTGGCCGTCTGGACCGCAACGCTGCTCGCGGTCGGCCTCGCCGCGGTGGCCGGCTGGGGCGTGGGGGCGCGGCTCGTGCTCGGCCGGCGCGCCGCGCCTGCGGTGACGAGCGGGGTCGCGCTGGCGTTCGCCGTGTACGCCGCGGCGGTCGTCCTCGGCGAGCGACGCTTCGTCGTGGCGATCGCGTTCTACCTGCCGGCGGCGCTGTTCCTCCTCGTGGCCTTCCGGCTCGCGGCGCGGCGCGGAGACGCGCGCGTGAACGCCGGTGCGTGGGGGCTCGGGCTCACCTTCGTCGCGGCGGCCGTGCAGCAGGGACGCGTCGCGGTGCACCCGCGATTCTTCGACCACAACGCGCTCTACCACGTCATCCAGGCGGTGGGCCTGTACCTCGTCTTCCGCGGCGCGCGGCTCGCGACGCGGGTCGCGCCGAGGGCCTGAAGGTAGCCCGGCGCGGCGTTCGGTCCGCCGTCAGGGGCCGCGGTGGCCTCTCCACCGGCTCGCGGCCCGGCCGCCGGGTGTGCACATTCGATCCGGTGCGCGACGTCCGTCTGCTGAGCGAGTCCCGGGTTGCCGAGCGGTCGCTCGCCGTGCTGGCGACCGGCGCGGCGCTCGCGTTCTGCTACCTCGCCCGCGAGCTCCTCGTCCCGAGCGTCGTCGGGATCATCCTCGCGTTCAACGTGCACCCGGTCGTCGAGGCGCTGGAGCGGCGCAAGGTCCCGCGATCGATCGCGGCCCTCGTGGGGACGCTCATCGCCCTCGCCGTGGTGGCAGCCATCGTCGCGCTGCTGTGGAACCGCGTCGCGGCCTTCCTGGATGAGCTCCCGAGCTACGAGGGGAGGCTGCGGCAGGCCTCCTCCGCGGTGGCGCGCCACCTCGGGCACTTCCGTGCGCAGACGGAGCAGATCGCGAAGCCGCCGTCGCGCCCGGGCGCGGTGCGAGTGGAGGAGGGAATTCCCTGGGGGCAGGTCCTCGTCGGCACCGCGCAGGGCGCGATCGCCATCGCCGCCGCGTGCACGCTCGCGATCTTCGTCCTCTACTTCGCGCTGGCGGAGGGTCCACGGTACCGCGCCAAGTTCCTGGCGCACGTCGGCCGCGATCCCGCCGCGCGCACCCGGACGCTCGCGGCGTTCGAGGAGCTCCACCGCGACGTCGAGCAGTACATGCTGAACCGGGTCGGGCTGAACGCGCTCCTCGGGCTCGTCACCTGGGCGATCTACGCGATCTACGGCCTGGAGCACGCGGCGGTGTGGGGGATGGCCACCGCGCTCCTGCACTTCATCCCCTACGTCGGACCGGCGATCGGGCTCGCGCTCCCGACGCTCATGGCGCTGCTCCAGTACGGCTCGGTGAAGCACGTCCTCGCCGTCGGCGGGATCTACCTCGCGCTCGTGTCGCTCCAGGGGAACGTCGTCGACCCGATCTTCCTCGGTAAGCAGCTGCGGCTGAACGCGCTCGCGGTCTTCCTCGGCTCGCTGTTCTGGTTCTGGATCTGGGGACCCGTCGGCCTGTTCGTGGCGGTGCCCGTGCTCTCGACCATCCGGATCGCGTGCAAGTACATCCCGCGGCTCCAGTTCATCTCGGACTTCCTCGCGGAGTGAGCGCCGCCGCGCGCTCCCGGCTCGACGAGGCCGCGGCCCTACGCCGACCCGGCGTCGGCCTTCTCGAGGTATCCCTTCGCGAGCTTCTCGCGGACGAGCCGGTCGGCGGTGCGGGCCGCCGTCGCCGGGTCCGAGAAGAGCTTCTGCTGCGTCTGGCCGGCCGTGCCCAGGCGCCCGAAGCGGACCGTGACCGCGCTGCCCGCTACCGCGACCTCCCAGAACTTCCGGGACGCGCCTGCGACGAACTCGAAGTGGCGCGTGCCTGGGGCGGGCTCGCTCGTGGCGGCGCTCTGCTCGGAGGCGGCGCCCGGCGCCGGCGGCGGGGCGGCGGCGAGCGGCGGAGCGGGCCGCCTCGCCTCGACCACGGCGTCGAGCTCGGCCCAGGGGTCATCGAGCTCGTCCTCGGGCGCGTCGTCGACCGGCGCGGCCTCGCCCTGCTCGATGAGCCGCAAGAGCTCGTCGAGCACCGCCTGCCGCCGCCGGTACCAGTCGGACGAGAGGACGTGCGCGACCTGCCAGCCGAACGCGCGAAGGAGCTGCGGGCGCATCAGGTCGCGCTCGAGCAGGTCGTCGTGCCGGTAGTGCTCCTCCGTGTCCACGAGGATGCCCAGCCGGTGGCGCTGCTCGCCGTGGCGCCGCGCGGCGAGGTCGCAGCGGAAGTGCGACATGCCCACGCGCTCGTCCACGGCGTACCCGCGCTCCGCCAGCGCGGCGGCGATCTGCCGGACCACCGCGTCACGGCGCTCCGTGGCCGGCTCGCCGAGCTCACGCCAGACGGCGATCTCGCGCAGCACCCGCTGGCCCGCGGCGGCGTCGCCGCACGAGGTGGCCTCCGCGTAGCGCAGGTAGCTCTTCAGGCAGTTCGCGCCGTCGTTGAAGTCGTTCGTGATCTCCGCGTGCCGGATCGAGCTGACGATGCACATGTGGTGCTTCGCGCGAGAGAACGCCACGTTGAGCCGCTTCTCGCCGCCGCTCTGGTTGATCGGGCCGAAGTTCATCCGCATCTTGCCATCCGGCGCCCGGCCGTAGCAGACGCTCAGGATGACGACGTCCCGCTCGTCGCCCTGGATGTTCTCGAGGTTCTTCACGAGGAGGCCCACGAACTGCCCGTCCTCCTCGCGCTCCCACTCCGCCTCGAGCCGCTCGGCGAAGGCCTTGTCCTCGCCTGCGAGCGCGGAGAGGGCGCTCTCGATCTCGGCCTGCTGCGCCTCCGAGAAGGCGACGATGCCGATGCTCCGCCGCTCCGGGCTCGCGAGGAGCCCGCGGACGAGGTGCGCGACGTAGGCGGCCTCGGCCCGGTTCCGCCGGCTCTCGTAGGTGCCGTGCTCGAGCAGGTGGAAGCTGAGCGGACGGTCCAGGATCCGCGCCACGTTCGCGGCTGCGTCGGCGGGATCGCGAGCGAGCGTCTCGCCGCGCCCGGCGGCGGCGAGGCGATCGTCCGGCACGGTGAGCAGGCGCCCCTGGTAGAAGGCCCAGTTCGAGAACCCGATCAGCGACTCGGAGCGGCTGCGGTAGTGCCACCCCAGCATCCGCGAGGGTAGGTTCTTCGCCGCGTGCCCGAGGAAGCTGTTCGCAGACAGGTCGTACTCGAACACCTCTCCGTCGTCGCCGACGAGGAGCCCCTCCTCGTCCTCTCCGTCGGACTTGGCCGAGAAGAAGTCGGTCGGCGGGAGCTGCATCTCGTCCCCGACCACGATCGCCTGCGGCGCGCGGAAGATCGACGGCACGGCCGACTCGAGCGTGATCTGGCTGGCCTCGTCGAAGATGACGACGTCGAACGCGTCAGGCCGCAGCGGCAGCGTGTCCGAGACGCTGAGCGGGCTCATGAGCCACACGGGCTTCAGGTCGAACACGACCTGCCCGGACTCGCCGGCGACGAGGTCCCGGATCGACTTGTGGCGCATGACCTTGCCGAGCTCGTGCTCGAGGTCGCGCCGGCCGCGGTTGTAGGCCGCCTTGAGCTCCTTCTGCTCGCGGGTCAGCTCGGCCGCCGGTAGCGACGCGATCCGAACCCGCTCGAGGAAGGCCTCGCGCGCCCGCTCCAGCACCGCGCCCGCGTTCGCCTCCTGCCACTGGGCCGCGAACCTCGAGAGCTGCCGCAGGTGGCGCTCGCGGACCGCGCCGTCGAGGCGGTGGACCGCGCGCTCGGTCTGGAGGGCCTCGTCCACGCAGCGGCCCACGATCGCCGCCTCGAGCTGACGGGGCGTGAGCGGCCGGGTGCGGAAGGCCGCGGCGAGCGAAGGTGGCAGTCGGGCGAGGAGCCCGAGCACGTGCAGCGCGCCGCCGAGCGACGGGAGCGCCCCGTCCATCGCGCGGAGCGCGTCGCCGAGCGAGGCGAGCGCCTCGCGCTCGAAGTCCACCAGGAAGCCGCCGAGCGTCTCCCGCAGCGCCTGGGCGGTCGCCCGCGCCGCGGCGATCGCGCCGACCACCTCCGCGGCGCGCGCCGAGCGGACGACCTCGTCGTGCAGCGGGCGGAGCGCTCGCGGGAGCTCCCGGAGGCCGCGGCGCGCGGCCTCGACCTGCTCGACCACCTCGTCGAGCGGCTCGTCCACCCCGAGGCCCTCCTTGCCGCCGAGCTCGGCGGCGGCGAGCCCCGCCACCGCGGCATGCTCCGCGCCGAGCGCCGTCAGGATCTGCGACCACGGGGGCTGGACGGCATGCTGCGCGAAGGCGTACCGGCTCCGCAGCGCCTTCCTCAGCCGCCACCACGCCGGCCGGAACACCGAGCTCCAGCGACCCTCGAGCGCCATCGCCTGGGCGAGGGCCGTCGCGACCTCGTCCGGCGGGAGCTTCTCGACCCAGTGACGGGTTCCCTCACGCGCCCGGGCGAGCTCCTCGCGGGCGGCGCCGAGGCCCTGGCGCGCCTTCGCGAGGCGGCGCGACGCCTCGCTCCGCTCGTCGAGGAGCACCATCAGGTCGCGCCGCGCCAGCCACTCCACGCCGGCGGCCCACGCGCCGAGGGCGAGCGCATCCTCGAGCGTACGCCAGTGACGCTCCGCGACGGCCGTCGCGGAGAGCGCGGCGCGGAGCTCCTCGAGCTGGCCGAGCGCCGCTGCGACGCTCGAGGCGACGAGCTGCGCCGGCCGCTCGTGGCCCACGACCGCCGGGCCGAGCAGGCGCATCGGGTGGTGCGCGAGGACGCCGTCCGGCTGCAGCTCGCCGACGCCCGCCACGAGCGCCTCGACCGTCTCGAGGTGGGAGGCCCAGTCCGCGTAGGACGGGAGCGCCTCCTTCTCGGGAGCGGAGAGGGCGGGCGCGTCCGGGAGCAGCTCGACGGCGCGCTCGAGCGCGGAGCGGAGCGGCACGCCGGCGTCGGGCGGCGCCCCGCGCATCGCGCGGTCGAACGCCTCGAGCGGCTCGAGCTCCCGTCGGAGCGCGTCGAGCAGCGCCGCGCGGCGATCCCGCCAGGTGCGCGGCTTTCCGACGGGCTCCGCGAGGAGGCGCTCGTAGGTCGCCTTGAGATCCTGAATGAACTCCTTCTTGTCGGCCTGGGAGTCGTGGATCAGGCAGCAGAGCGAGTCCAGCCCCTGCTGGCGCAGGCGGGCGTAGACCACGTCGATGGCCGCGCGCTTCTCGCAGACGAAGAGGACGCGCTTGCCGCGGAGGACGTAGTCGGCGACGAGGTTGGTGATGGTCTGCGACTTCCCGGTGCCGGGAGGGCCCTGGATGATGTAGCTCGCGCCGGTGCGCGCGAAGCCGATGGCCGACGCCTGGGTCGGGTCGCACGCGACCACGTGGTAGCGCTCCGCGAGCGCCGGCGCGAGCGGCGCGTCCCGCTCGATCGGGCGGGGCGCGAGCGAGAAGACCGCGTCGAAGGCCTCGTTCGGCGCGCCGTCCGCGAGGAGCTCGGCGTAGTCGCGGACGAGGGTCATCTTCCGGTACTTGAAGTTGCCGAGCGTCACGCGGCAGAGGTCGAAGTCCCAGTGGTACGGGTTGTCGTCGGTCGCCTCGCGGAGCGCGTAGAAGCGCTTCTCGCGGGAGGCCACCGGAGCGTGTTCCTCGGCCGGCGGCGCCGCCCAGCTCCGCGGCGCCGGGCGCTCCTCGAGGATCGCCCGGAGGTGCGTCGGGCGTGGCTTCACCCGGGCCCGGAACAGCGCGAGCCCGAGCGGGTGGAAGTTGGCCGCGTCGTAGCTGTAGTCGACGTCGAGGAAGCTGCGGACGCTCCGGCCCGACAGGCGCGCGGAGCGGCGGTAGCGGTCGAGGCGTCGCTGGGCGAGGTCGTGGATGAGGTCGATGCGAGGGCGGTCCACCTTGCGCAGCGTGACCCCCGGCTCGCTCGCGGCGATCTTCGCCGCGAGGTCCTCGAAGAGCGCGTCGAGGGACGTCTCGGCGAGGTCGAGCGAGGCGGGGAGCTCGATGCCGTGGAGCTGCCTGAACAGGTGGCGCACCACCGGGTTCACCTCGGCCTCGGTGCCGAGGGGCTGCAGCCAGAAGGAGTCGCGCACCCCCTTCTTCTTCACGAGGCGCACCGGCAGGAGCACGAGCGGCGAGTCGTAGTGCTCGGCGGGTGTCTCCTTCAGGTTCGCCCAGCGCAGGAAGCAGATCGCGAGCCGGAGCTGCTCGAACCCGAACTCGGCGGCGTCGCGCCGCGCTTCGGCGCGGACGCGGTCGAGGACGCTCGGGAGGTACAGCTGCTCGGCGAAGTCGAGGTGCCGGTTCAGCGAGACCGGCTCTCCCGCGGAGATCGTCCTGGAGAAGTCGCCGGCCCAGGTCAGGAGCTGCTCGGGCCGGATGTGCTGCACGTCGAAGGACAGCGGCACCGAGGCGTGGGTCAGGTTGACCGAGCCGAGCGTGCTGCGGAAGTGTAGGAGCCGGTTCCGCCTCGAGAGCTCGAAGAGTCGCTCCTGCAGCTTGCCGAGGATGACGGGCCTCTTCGCGCCGCCGATGGCGGCCTCGGCGCTCGCGAGGTCGAAGTCGAAGTCGACGTTCTGGTCGCGGTAGTGCGTGAGGTTGTGCAGCAGCGTCGCGAGCTCCTGCGGGCGGTCGCGGCGGGAGAGCTCGGTCATCTTCACGATGGCCTTCGCCAGGACCGGGTGGAGCCGCGGCTGCAGGCGGAACAGGTTTCGCCGGCTCGAGACGAACGCCTCGAGGTCGGCCGGCTCGGCGAGGTCGAGCCCGCAGGCGAGGCTCGCGAGCACGAGCCCGAGCGAGAACACGTCCGAGACCGGGTCGTGGTGGCCGGCGACGTGCTCCCAGCAGACGTAGCCCGGGAGATAGACCGGGCGCGTGAGCGGCTGGTCCCGCGCGCCGATCTCGAGGTTGGCGGCCTCACCGCCTCCGCGCTCCACGTCGATGGCCCGCCGCTGGTCGGAGAGCACCTCGACGCCACCCACGGGTCGATCGAGTCGCTGCACCTCGGAGGCGGCGCGGGTCGGCTTCCGCGTCAGGCTCTCGTGGAACCAGATCCGCGCGCCCTCGACCTGGAGCGCCGCCACGCCGTCGAGCGGCGCGACGAGCCCGGCGGCGTGCGCGTCGGCGACCTGGCGGGCGAGGGGCAGGAAGCTCGCGAGCGCGTCCTCGGTAGAGAAGCCGCCCGCCGCGAGCCGGGCGCGGAGGAACTCGTGGAAGGTGGTCACGCCTGGGCGTCTCCCGCCGCCGCCTTCGCCACCATCGCGGCGGCGCCGGCCTCGAGCGCGTCGAGCTGCTTCTTCTTGAGCCCGAGCTCCTTCGCGGCGATCCGCCGGAAGCGCTCCCCCAGGCCGAGCTCCTCCGAGCGGAGCAGCGCGGCGGCGAGCGGCGCGTCCTCGAGGTCGCGATCGGCCGCGGCGAAGTCGAGGATCACGTAGCACCAGTAGTCGAGCAGCTTCTCGTCTCCCTCGGCGAGGTCGGCGGCGAGCGTGGGGTCCTCCGCCGGTGAGGGCTCGAGATCCTCGAAGAAGAGGCGCGCGTGCGCGAGCAGCGGCTCGGTCTGGAGCCAGGCCGGCCGCAGCAGCGCGGTGACCAGCCGGCGCGTGAGCGACGCGATCTCCTGCTGGCCCAGCAGATCCAGCTCCGCGAGCGAGATCCTGCCCTCGATGACGCCCCGGAGCTCCGCGGCGCTGCGCTCCGGCGCCTCGGCCCAGACCCTCAGCGCCCGCGCGCGGACGAAGGTCTCGGGGTGCGTCACGCCCTCGGTCTGCGCGTGACCCTTCCCGAAGATCTCGTCCGCCTGCCGGAGGTAGCTCTCGGCGGAGGCCTCGGCGATGCCGGTCTCGATCTTCACGAGGGCGGAGACGGCCGCGGCGAGGTCGCCGGCGACGAGGTGGGCGCCACGATCGCAGTAGACCTCGGTGTAGAGCCCGAAGCGCCGCGCCGTGGTGGCGTGCACCGGCTCCGCTGCCGCGTCGTGGGTCATGGCCGAGAGGATCTGCGAGGCGACGAGGTACTCGCTCCAGCCGTCGAGCAGCAGGAAGTGCAGCAGCTCGTGGCCCAGCACGGCCCGCAGCTCGAGCGGCGTGAGGCGGTCGGTCACGGAGCCGTGGAGCACGAGGTGAGCCTCGCCCGGAACGTAGGCGAGCGACGCGTTCAGGCCGCCGGAACCCTGGGCCTGGTAGAGGGTGAGCGGAGCCGTGAGGCCGAGCCTCTCGGCCGCTTCCCGGGCGGCGTCGTGCAGGGCCGGGTGCGCCTCGGGCTCGAGCCGGTAGGTGGACTTCAGGAGCTCGAGCCGGACGGACTCGACCTGCTCGGCGCGGAGCTTCTCGGCGGAGAACCACGCCCACAGCTCGTTCTCGTGCGCCTGGAGGTGCTGAACCACGTTCACGTGATAGGGGAGCGGCGCGAGCGGGAGCTGCGGGAGCGAGGCCATGGGGACGTTCCTCTGCGGCCGCAGGCGCATCTCGCCCCATCCGCGTTGCGCATTCTACCGTCAGGCTTCCGCTGAAAGAATCGCTGCTCGCTGGCCAGCCTCGCTCCGCAAGCCGCCGAGACGATCGCACTCGGCGCGCTCGACCACGAGCTCCTCGCCCCGGAAGCGCTGCACGCGCGGGAGGTTCGAGGCCTGCCGGAGCGCCGCCCCGTATCTCGCGGCGTCGACGGGGATCCTCGCCATCACGACGCGCCTGTCGGGCCGCTCGTGCGGCCGCCGCCCTTCTGGAGCTTGCCCGTCCGGACCCGTCGCGCCATCCCTCCGTGCCGTGCCGGCGCGTGGTCACTCGTGGCGGCCCCGCGCCTACCCGGGAGCTCGGTCAATGCTCGAAGGAGCTCGGCAGCTTGGCTCCTCGACGACGAATCCGCTGCACCGATGTCGATCTCGCCCTGGCTCCTTCGTCGCACGGGTAGAGCAGCCGAGTCAGGCCAACCAGAAAGGAACGAGACGATGCGCGTGATGGTCATCGTGAAGGCGACCCGGGAGTCGGAGAACGAGGTGAGCCCCGGAGACGAGAAGCTCCTCAAGGAGATGGGGGCGTACAACGAGCAGCTGGTGAAGGCCGGCATCATGCTCGCCGGGGAGGGCCTGCGCCCCAGCAAGTACGGCAAGCGGGTCCGGTTCTCCGGCGCGCAGCGGAACGTGATCGACGGACCCTTCACCGAGACGAAGGAGCTCGTGGCGGGCTTCTGGCTCTGGCAGGTGAAGTCCATCGAGGAGGCGGTCGAGTGGGTGAGGCGCTGCCCGAACCCGATGCCGGGCACAGAGGCCGAGATCGAGATTCGCCCGGTCTACGAGGTCGAGGACTTCGCGTCGGCCGACCCCACTGGCGAGCTCCGCAAGCAGGAGGACGAGCTTCGCAAGCAGCTCGAGGCCCGGCGGACCTGAGGTCACGCGCCTGCATCCCGCCGCGAGGCCACTCGTGAGGCTGCGCGCGACGGTCCGGAGCAGATGGGGCGGGTCGGAGGAGTGGCCTGCGGTGGCCGCGCGGCTCACGGCGCTGTCGCGGCGACCTGTCGACCCAGACGTTCCGTGAGGTCGGAGCGCGCAGGTCCGCTCCCGGAGCCGGCGTATGCGAGACTCGCGATCGGGCCACGTCCCAAGTCGAAGGAGTGAAGGTGCGCAAGGCGCTTCTGTTCCGGCTGCTGGACCCCGTATCCGGCGTCATCGCGGGTCAGCTGGCCAGGCCGCGTGGCTGGTTCGGTCGCACCGTCATGACCCGGGTCCTGAACCGCGGGAACCGCGGCCTCATCGTGGCGACCCTGGAAGGTGTGGAGCTCACCGCGGGCTGCCGGCTCCTCGACGTCGGCTTCGGCGGCGGGGCCTTGCTCGAGCTCGCGCACAGCCGCGGCGTCCGGAACCTCGCGGGCGTCGATCCCTCCGAGGCGGCGGTGGCGTGGCTTCGCGCGCGGCGTGATCGGCTCGCGGGTTCGGAGCTTCGCCTGGAGCAGGGCGCCGTCGAGGCGCTCCCCTTCGACGACGCGAGCTTCGACGTCGTGGCGTCCACGAACACCGTCTACTTCTGGCCCGACCTCGCCCGAGCGTTCTCCGAGCTGCACCGCGTGCTCCGGCCGGGCGGGCTCCTCACCCTGGGCTTCTCGAGCGCGGCGAAGCTCCGCCAGTTCGGCGGCATCACCCGGCACGGGTTCCGGTTCCACGAGAGCGGCGCGCTCGCCGCGGCGGCCTCGGCGGCCGGGTTCTCCAGCGTCCGACTCCTCGAGCTGCACGGGCGCGTGACGGAGGACGACCTCGTGCTGCGGGCGAGCCGATGACGCGGTCGCCGCGCGAGCGGACGGGGCAGCGGGTCGAGCGGGACCAACCCGGCGTTGCGCGTCGCGCCGGCCGACGGCATGCTGCCCCGGTGCCCACGCTCCGGGAGTGGCTCGCCTCGGGACCCTTCACGCTCGCGCTGTCGTCCGGGTTCTTCGGGTTCTACGCGCACGCGGGCGTGGTGCGGGTCCTCGAGGACGAGGGGCTGCTCCCCGCGCGCGTGCTCGGCTCGAGCGCGGGCGCGCTCGTCGGAGGGCTCTGGGCCGCCGGGGTCCCGGCGCGGCGGCTCTGCGAGGAGCTGCTGGCGCTGCGCCGCGAGCACTTCTGGGATCTCCGCCCCGGGCTCGGGCTCCTGCGCGGAGCGCGGTTCCGCGCGCGGCTCGAGGCGCTCGCTCCCGCGAGGACGTTCGAGCAGTGCCGCGTCCCGCTCGCCGTGTCGGCGTTCGACGTCCTCGCGAGGCGCACGACCGTGCTCGACGCCGGCGAGCTCGCGCCGGCGCTCCACGCCTCGTGCGCGCTGCCGTTCCTGTTCCACCCCGTGCGGATCGGGTGGCGCCTGTACCTGGACGGCGGCGTCCTGGACCGCCCCGGCCTCGCCGGCGCGCTCGACGGGGAGCGCGTCCTCTACCATCACCTCGCGTCGCGCTCACCGTGGCGCCGGAGGGGTAGCCCCGCGCTGCACATCCCGGAGCGCCCGCGCATGCAGGCCGTCGCGCTCCCGGGGATCCCGCGCGTGAACCCGTTCCACCTGGAGCACGGCCCCGAGGCGATGGAGCGCGCGGCGCAGGGCATGCGGAGCGCGCTCGCGCGCGAGCTGTTGCGGGGGTGACCCCGCCCGCTGTTCGCCTCTCAATCCCAGGGACAGGAGCGCTGGCACCGCATCCCGGCCGGCGAGATGGGTTCGATCCGGCCGCGGCTGCGGTCGAGCCGCCACGCCTTGCGGGGGCTCGAGAACACGCACCGCGCACCCGGGGGGACCGGCGGATTGTCGACCAAAGCGACGACGTCCGGGTCCGGGCCGGCCGAGCCGGCGGGGGTGCAGGCGAAGCCGATCGCGTGGTCGCGCGGCACCGCCACCCGCAGCGCGTCGGCAACGTGGTCTTCACTCGTGAGGAACACGATCGCCAGGCCGGGGCGCGTCCAGATCACCCACCCGTACCGCGGGGCCGCTCCAGGCTCGTCGACCAGCCAGGTGTCCTGAAGCTTCCACGCGGCGAAGTCGTCGCGCCCGGCCTCGGGGAGTGGCTGCCCGACGAGCGAGCGCGGATCGGCGTCCCTGGCCCGCGACGGGACAGCGAGGAGCAGGGCGGCAGCGAGGAGGGTCGCGTGCATTCCGCGATGCTCGCCGAGATCCGGTTTGGTGTCTCCTGGTAACGATGCGCCAGCCTGCGGACAGCGCGCGTCCCCCGATTGCGAGGGGGCGCGCCGACGCGAGACGCGCATGGAGAGGCGTCTCGTGCGCGCTCGCTCCGCTCGAGTGCCGGCCGTCGCCGTCAGCGGCCGCGCCCCGCGGCCCATTGCTCGAGCGCACGCCAGGCGAAGTAGAGCGAGACGAGCCCGAGCAGCACCGGACCCGCGCCGTAGCTGCGCTCGAAGTACCGGGGATGGAACGCGCGCCACAGGGACCACACCCCCACGACCGCGAAGAAGGCGGCGACGAGCAGCCTCGGGATCCGGCTCGGGACGTCCCAGCCTCCGTCGTTGCCCGCCAGGACGTCGTAGAGGTCGTCGAGCGACGCCTCCCGCGGCAACGGTCGCCCCGCGCCGGACGGCGAGGGCCTTTCGCGCTCCGCGCGGCGGCGCTGCTCGTACTTGCGCACGCCGCCATTCCTCAGGAAGCGCCGGATGGCTCCGAGCTCCCCGCGGTCGAACCAGGCGCCGTGCTGGCGGCAGACGTCGATCACGACGCCGGACACCCGGCCGAAGTTGGACCGGTTCATCACGTCGCGACACTCCGGGCAGGCACGGTACCGGACCCGCTCCGTCTGGCCCGGCCCGACCCGGGGAGCTCCCGCGCCACGCGAAGGTGCCGGGCCGGTCTCGTCGTCGGGCGGCCGGGTCTCCTCCTCGCAGAGGCGCTGGAAGGACCCGGGATCGAGCCAGATCCCGCGGCAGCGCTCGCAGCGGTGAGCCAGGACGGAGCCGGAGGCCACCTGCGCCAGGTCGACCTTGCAGTCCGGGCAGGTGAGGCGCGCGCCGATCACCCGCGCGATCCTGCCCGAGCTGGACGCTGCCGGCGAATGTCCGTCGACTCCGCGCCGTCCATGCGGCCGATCCCCTCGGCCGCGCTACCGGAACACGAGCACGAACCCCTGGTGGGCGTTCGCGCCCACGTCCGCGAGCGGCGCGCCTCCGACGATCGTGCTGCCGTCTGACGACACGGCGACCGAGTCGCCGAACGCGTCCCCGTCCACCCCGTCGGCCGCGACCAGCCTCGCCACCGACCATCCGCCGCCGGCCGCGTCGTACACGTACACGGCGCCAGGGTCGGCGGCGCCGCCGCCCTGGTACGCCCCGGCGACGAGTCGCGCGCCGCTCGCCGACATCGAGAGGGCGCACCCGAAGAGATCGTACGCGTCGAGGTCGGACGGCGTCACCCAGCTCTCGACTCAGCCCGCTCCGCCGTCTCGGTACAGGTACACCGAGCCGTGATTGATCGTCGGGATCGTCGAATGGAACGGCATGCCCGCCGCGACGGTGGCGCCATCCGCCGACATCCCGACCGCCCGGCCGAAGTACTCGCCGCCGCTGCCGTTCGACGCGGTGAGCTGCGTCTCGTTCCAGGTCGAGCCGTCCCACGCGTAGAGGTACGCGGTCCCCTGTCCGCCGTTCGCGCCGACGTCATGGTACGGCGCGCCCGCCACGACGGTGTTCCCGTCGGCCGACACCGCGACGGACGTGCCGAGGTTGTCCCACGTCGCGCCGTCCGAGGCGGTGAGCTTCGTCGCCTCCTCGAAGGACGACCCGTTCCAGCGGAACACGTAGGCGGCGCCCTGGTCCGTGGTCGTCGGCCCATCGTCATACCGCGCGCCCGCGACGAGCGTGGTTCCGTCCGAGGTCAGCGCGAGCGACGAGCCGAAATTTGCCTGCGCCGCGCCGTCGGACGCCGTGAGGGTCGCCTCGGCGACGTAGCTCGAGCCCGTCCAACGGAACACGCGCGCGGAGCCCTGCCGCGCGTTCAGGCCCACGGTTTCGCCCGGGGCGCCGACGACGACGAGCCCGCCGTCCGCCGACGTCGCCACGGACATGCCGAACCACTCGTCCGGCGCGCCGTCCGCGGTCGTCAGCTTCAGCTCGTCCCAGCCCGACCCGCTCCAGCGGTACACGTACGCCGCACCCCCGCCCGCGAGGTGCGCCCCGACGACGAGGGTGCTTCCGTCGGACGAGGCCGCCAGCGACCCGCCGAAGCTCGCGGACGGCGTTCCATCGGACGCGACGAGCTTCCGGCCCACGACGCAGGTGACCGCCACGTTCGTCACGTCCGCGCCGGAGACGGTCCCTGAGCCGCTCGCGACGGTGCACAGGTGGCCGTCGGGCTGGGCGCTCGCGGACACCGAGTACGCGGCGCCTGCTGGGAGCCTCGTCGGGAACGCGAACGGACCGTTCGCCGCGATCGCGAGGGCGTCGCCGCCGTTCAGCCGGAGGACGAGGCCCTGGCCGGCGAGCCCGCTCACGACGCCTCCGACGGCGAAGCGCGGCGTGGTGGCGCCTCCGCCACCGCCGCTGCAGCCTGCGAGCGCGACGAGGATGGCCTGGGTTGCCGCCGCGAGGGCGGTGCATCGAGCTCGGGTCATGTCCGGCTCCAGGGAGGGATGGGCTGCTTCTCGATGGTGACACGGGGAGTGCATGGGCGCAACGCCGACATCCGGGGAAGCGTCACACTGAACGTACAGTGGTACCCAGCGTAAATGGCGTGCAGGTATCGGGCCTCTCCGAGTGCGGCGGGCCCCCCATCCACGGGGACGTCGGAACGGCGCCGCGCATCGGTTTCCCGGCGTGGAGGAACGACGTCTCGCGTGAGCCCGGGAAACCGTCGAGCGACCAGGAGCCCGGAGCGCCGGCGGCGTGCGATGGCAGCCCGAGCGAGCGCGCCCGCATTCCGTGCGGCGGTCGACCGACGGAAATAGTTGTCGGGGATGGCCGAGGTCCCCGCCGAGCACGAGGCGCAGGCCGACCTGCGGAACCGCGAGGCGAGGGACCGTGGGGCGGCGGGCCCTGGGGGCGCCGCGAAGGCATCGCGCAGCCGGCGCCGCGCCCTGCTCATCGTCGGCGGGATCGCGGCGGCCGTCATCCTGAGCGTGCTCGTCTATCTCCTGGTGAACGCAGGGAAGGAGCGCACCGACGATGCGCAGGTGGACGCTGACGTGGTGCCGCTCGCGCCGCGCGTGGCGGGCCAGGTGGCCGCCGTCCCTGTGGTCGAGAACCAGGCGGTGAAGAAGGGCGACGTCGTCCTCCAGCTCGACGAGAGGGAGTATCAGGCGAAGGTCGTCCAGGCCTCGGCCGAGCTGGACAGCGTGCGCGCGCAGGCGGATGCCGCCGACGCGCAGGTCGCGGTGGCCGAGGCGGCGGCCCGCGGCTCCCTCACCGAGGCGCAGGCCAACCTCCTCGGCTCGAGCCGCACCGTGTCCGGCGCGCGGGCGCAGCTCGCGCAGGCCCGGGCGAACCTCGCCAGCCGCGAGGCCGATCTCGCGCTCGCCGACGTCAACCTCCGGCGCGCCCGGGAGCTGGGGAAGGCGGACGTCATGCCGCAGCAGCAGCTGGACCAGATCCAGACGCAGGCGGAGTCGGCGCGGGCGGGGGTGGAATCGGCGCGCGCGAACGTGAGGGTGGCCGAGGAGCAGGTGCGTCGGGCCGAGGCGCAGGTCGGCGAGTCGCGGGGACGGGTGGCCGTCTCGCAGCCGGTCGGCGCGAGCATCGCCGCCGCGCGCGCCAGCGCGGCGTACCAGCACGCGCGCGTGCGGAACGCCGAGGCGGCCCTGACGCTCGCCCAGCTGAACCTCGAGTGGACCCGGCTGCGCGCCCCCGAGGAGGGATTCGTGAGCGGGATCGGCAGCCACCCCGGGGCCTGGCTGGCGGTGGGACAGACGGTGGCGCAGTTCGTGCCGATGAAGAGATACGTCACCGCGAACTTCAAGGAGACGCAGGTGGGCAGGATGCGCACGGGCCAGGGGGCCGACGTGTCGGTGGACACCTACGGGCGGACGCTCCGTGGAAAGGTGGAGAGCGTGTCCGCGGGGACCGGCGCGCGGTTCTCGCTCTTGCCGCCCGAGAACGCCACGGGCAACTTCGTCAAGGTCGCCCAGCGCATCCCGGTGCGCATCGCGCTCGAGGCGCCCGCGGACTTGCCCCTGCGCGCGGGCCAGTCGGTGGAGGTCACCGTCCACGTCAGGGAGTGATGCCCGCGATGGCTGGCGCCGCCGAAGAGGCCGCCTGGAGGCCTCGACACAGCCCCTGGCTGGTCGCATTCACCGTGACCCTGGCCACGTTCATGGAGGTGCTCGACACCGCCATCGCGAACGTGGCGCTGCCGCACATCGCCGGCGGGCTCTCGGCCAGCCAGGACGAGGCGACGTGGGTCCTCACCTCCTACCTGGTCTCGAACGCGGTGGTCCTGCCCATCAGCGCCTGGATCTCCAGCCGGGTCGGGCGCAAGCGCTTCTACATGACCTGCGTGACGCTCTTCACGTTGAGCAGCTTCCTCTGCGGGTTCGCGCCCACGATGTCGGCGCTCGTCTTCTTCCGGGTGCTCCAGGGCGTCGGCGGCGGCGGGCTCGCGCCCAGCGAGCAGGCGATCCTCGCCGACACGTTCCCGCCCGCGCAGCGCGGCATGGCGTTCGCCATGTACGGCCTGGCGGTGGTGTTCGCGCCAGCCATCGGCCCGACGCTAGGCGGCTACATCGTGGACCACGCGAGCTGGCGCTGGATCTTCTACATCAACGTGCCGGTGGGCATCGCCTCCCTGTTCCTCAGCTCCCTCATGGTCGAGGATCCGCCCTGGCTCCGGGACGAGAAGGAGCGCTCGAGGCGAGTCCGGGTGGACTGGCTCGGGCTGGGGCTGGTGGCGGTCGCGTTCGGGAGCCTCCAGGTCGTCATGGACAAGGGCCAGGAGGACGACTGGTTCTCCTCCCCGTTCATCGTCGTGTTCGCGATGGCGACCGTCATCGGCCTCCTGGGGACGCTGGTATGGGAGTGGGCCCACCCCAACCCCATCGTGAACATCCGGCTGTTCCGGAACCGGAACTTCGCCGTCAGCGTCGGCCTCATGTTCACGCTGGGTGGGGTGCTGTACGGCACCACGGTGCTCCTCCCGCTCTTCCTGCAGACGCTCATGGGCTACAGCGCCCAGAGCGCCGGCGAGGTGCTGAGCCCGGGCGGCTTCGTCACCATGGCGACGATGCCCCTCGCGGGCTTCCTGGTCTCCCGCGTGCCGGCGAAGTACCTCATCGCGGCCGCCTTCACGGGGATGTCGCTCGCCCTCTTCCACATGTCGAGCATCAACCTCGGCATCGACGTGCACACCGCCACCCTGTACCGCGTGTACCAGGCCCTCGCGCTCGCGTTCCTCTTCATCCCCATCAACACCGTGAGCTACATCGGCGTGCCGCGAGAGCAGAACAACCAGGTGTCCGGGCTCATGAACCTGGCGCGCAACATCGGCGGCAGCGTCGGCATCGCCTTCGTGAGCACGGCCCTGGCGCGTCGCTCGCAGGAGTTCCAGAGCCGCCTCGTCGAGCACGCGACGCAGTCGAACCCCGTCTTCCAGGAGCGGTTGGCGCAGCTCACGCACGCGTTCTCCTCCGCCGGCCCGGCGCAGGCGACGCGACGCGCCCTCGGCGTTCTCTACGCCACGATCCAGCGGCAGGCGGCGGTGCTCTCGTACGCGCGGATCATCGAGGACCTGGCCATCGTGTGCGCGCTCTTCGTCCCGCTCATCCTCCTGCTGTTGAAGAGGAACGATCCCCGTGCCGCGCCGGCGGGAGCGCACTGAGCCGCCGCTAGCGGGCGCCCATCGACGATCGATCGACGGCGACCTCCGGAGAGCGCGCCCTAGCCACCCGATGTCAAGGCTCACGGCGAGGCGTGGACGCGGCGAGCCGCGACCGCCACGCCGCTGTCGGGTCGCGTCCGCGCCGCAGCGCTCCGCGACCACTCCGACCGCCGCTGGGCTCACTGCACTCTGAAGCGGGACACCAAACGCGAGACGAGTGAGCGCCAGCTCCGCCTGCGTTGGTTCGGATCGAGGAAGTTCAGAGCTCGTAGGCGGACGCGAGCACGGCGTGAGTCTGCAGGTCCACCTCGATCGGACGCCACTCATCGTTGATCGCGTCCATGCCCAGGCCCCTGAGCCGGTCTCCCTCCAGCTCGAGGTCTGCAATTCCGTCCCACGCAAGCCGTTCGGAGACCCACGTGCCAAGCGGTTCGACGACGATTGCTTCGGTGTCGGTCGCCAGAACGAGCCTCCGCTCGTTACGAACTCCTTCCCGGACATCCGGTCCGAACGTCTCGACACACCTTCGCATCGACGGATCGATGACGTAGGCCTGTCCGCCCGAGATCACGAAGAAGCGCGCCATCGTTGGATGCTCGAAGACAGCGGACAGATACCGACCGCCGGATCCGCGCTGGAAGTTGCCGACCCAGCTCTCGCCCTGGTCCGCGGTGAACCGCACGACGAAGCCCTCGCGGTGGGTCGCCCCGCTGGTCGTGAACTGCTCCGGGTAGGGTCCAGTTCCAGGAAGGCCCGGCAGGATCTCGAACGACCAGCGCATGCAGGGATCGGAGCACGGCGCTCCGGTGTTGTCACGCACCGTCATGGACTCTCGAGAATGGCAGCAACGTCGTCGACTGCGGCGGACACCGGAGCCGAGCCGAGCGGGTGAAGGACGGGAAGGGCCGCTCAGGTCGTCCTGGTGGAATATGCTCCTGGCACTTCCAGCCACGTCGTCGAACGGAGAGGCACGAGATGAGCTACCGCAGACGGCTGATCCTGGGTGTACCGAGACGGCACGCTCGTCTATCGGTCGGACGTCGTGAGAGGTGAAGGACTTCAGAATCCGGAGCTCGCGTTCGCTCGCGCCAAGAACCGTCTCATGTTCACCTGGCTGCTGCGTGCGACGAGGGCGCCGGTACGGACTCGACGACGCGATGGTTCACGCGGTCGAGCAGAAGCTCGTGCCAGGGGAGAGGGGCGAGTGAGCGGCAACTCAATGGCTCGTGGATCGGGAGCGGATCAAGCTCGGGCCTCGCACGAGGGGAGGTGTTGTCGATGAGCTACCACGTGACCATCCTCCGGACCCACGCGGGCAAGCAGCTCCCCATCAGTCGCGAGGATGTGGTGGGTGCGGTCGAGTCCAGGCCCGATCTCCAGGCCAGCCCGGGCGACGATGGGACCCTCGAGATCACGGTGAAGGCCGGGGGCGAGGAGAGCCGGTCCTGGTCTGGCAGGACGGCGAGGTTTGGACTCGTAATCCCGACGCCGACACCCTGCGGCTGATGATCGAGTTGGCCACGCCCTCGGGGGCGCGTGTCAGGGGCGACGAGCTGGAGACCTACCGGTCTCCGAGCGAGAGCTACGTGCACCCGGACGACGCGGCTGCGGTGCGGCTGCGGTCAGGATGGCAAAGGCCGACGTCAGCAAGCTCATCCTCCGCCATCGCGTCATGCGCTTCATCCCCCTGGTGCTCTTTTTCGCGTTGGCGCTGCTGTATGGTTACTGCTCGAGGCCAAGGCCGCACTGAGGCGAGCGCGAAGTGATCGCGTGAGGCATTGCGCCTGGTCCTCCCGCGGTGATCGGTGTGGAAGCGCTCTACCTGCGCGCGCTGCTGGGGCGGCGCGGTGTACGTCTGCGCGGCCTGGAAGGCGTTCGCGCGCCCCTGCATCGGCGGGTGGTGAGCCTCGACCATACCGCATTCTCGAGGGCTACCCGAACCCCCGGGGCGGATGGCGACGATCCACGCGCTCCGGATGATCAAGGCCCGGTGGCGAGGGATCGAGATGTGTCATGAAATCCTACTCACGCGGAGTGCCAAGAAACCCGCCGTGAACCAGAACGGTTGCGGTGGAACGGAATCGCGTGTTGACTTGGCGAGAAGTTCGCGCAACGTGTGAGCCTGGACGGCACGACAATAGCGACCTCGTCGAAAGGCGAGCAGGCAAACGCCCGGACCCACGCGGCCCCAGGGCCCACCGAATGCCGGTGAGTGCGTGATCGCGCACCCCCGGATGCGATTTCAGGGGTGCGCATGGTTCGCGCAGCGCGGCGGTACCTCGTCATTCTCGGCGGCATCGTCGCGGCCGCATGTAGCGGCGGCTCGACGAGCGAACCCGCGGTTCCGTACACCGCGACGGCGGCGCTCGGCACCTATGAGGACGGATCCGGGCGTCTGGGCCTCGCGGCGCTCACCACGGTCCGGAGCGACGCGGGGGCGGGGCCGGACTCGGACTGGCTGCTCGGCGTCGTGCGCGACGGGGCGTCGCTCGGGCCTCCCGCCACCTACGCATCCGGCGCCGGTTACGCGGTCGCCTACTGGCCGGACGTCGCGCCGGCCGACGGCAGGTTCGAGATCGTGGCCTCCAGCGGTGGGCAGACGCTGAAGGCGGTAGCGACCCTGGCCGGCGCGACCCCGCTCGCGGTGCCGCTGGCCGCGCTCTCTCTCGACGGAACGCGCCTGGAGTGGGCCGACGTCGCCGGCGCGGAGGCCTATGCGTGCGTCCTGACCGCGGGCGGCACGATCCAGGAGCAGCAGGTCTCGGCGGCCACGGGCTGCGACGTCTCCGCGCTCCCCGAAGGATCCTACCTCGCGTCGATCCAGGCGCTCGGCGCCGACCCGACGGCGCTGGAGCCGGGAGTCGCTCCGGCGATGCCTGCGAGCTTCCACGTCTCGCAGGCGCGGCTCGGATTGCTCGGGCGCGCCTCTGGAGCGCCGCTCGTGCTCCGCGCCGCCGGCGGGCGCATCGACTATGGCCTCGTCCCCGGGCTGGCGATCTGGGTCGGCCTCTCGGCGCCGGACGGAGCGCCGGACGGCGGCGCCTGGTCGATCGCGGTGACCGGCCCCGACTTGCCTGCGTCGGACCCCCTGCGCTTCGAGCTGCCGGCCAACTTCACGAAGCGGCTGGTCTGGGCCTACGGCCTGCCGCCGACGCCCGGGCTCTACACCCTGGTCGCGAGCGACGGGGTCGAGTCGGTCACGACCCAGTTCGCGATCGCGCCGCCGCTCCCGCTGCCGCTCCCCGGGGGCGTGTCCGCCAGCGGCGACGCGAAGCGCGGCGCCCACGTGACCTGGGACGGCGTCCCGGGCGCCCAGAGCTACTTCGCTTCCGTCTGGCTCGGGAGCTCCTACGTCGCCGGACAGTGGGTGACCGGCACGTCCGCGGACTTCCTGGCCGGCACGTTCACCTCCGGGAGCACCTACGAGGTCTACGTCACGGCGGCCGACTTCGACGTCACGGCGGGTCCTCCGCCGACCCGCGTCTCCGCATCCGAGAACAGCTACACCCCGGCGCGCTTCACCTCGCCGTGAATCGGGGGCATGGAAGCATGGTCCGCACGAATCGATACCTTTCCGCCGCGTGCCTCATCGCCGGCGCCGCCCTCGCCGGCTGCAGCCGGTCGTCATCGCCAGCCGCGACCATCGTCGGTGCGACGATGCGCCTGTCGCCAGTCAGCGTGCAGGCCGCGGGGACCGATCTCTCGGCCGTCGCCGACCGGGACACGACGACGGGGGCGACCGTCAGCGGACCGCTCGACGTCGTGATGCGCTTCGACCACCCCGTCGAGATCCGCGCAGTGAAGGCGCGCGGCGACGGCCTCTCCATCGCGGTCCCGGGGCGGGGCGAGCTTCAGCTCAACGGCGCCTGGGGGGCGATTTCGTTCGCCGCGCCCGTCGTGGCCACAGAGCTCACCGTTCGCGTGAGCGGCGCAGGGGCCGCGCCGCTCCTCCAGGAGCTCGAGGTCTGGGGCGCCGGTCGGAAGCGCTCGCCGCGGAGCATCGCGGCGATGGCCGAGGCGACCCGCGCCGACGCGAACGCCTTCGAGGACGTGCGCGTCCTGGCGGCCACGCCCGCCGCGGCGACGCTCGATCCCTCCGAGAGCAGCGGCGGCGCCCGGTGCCTGAAGGCCACGTTCCCCAAGGTCGACGTGGCCGGCGCTCGGCGGGCGTATCTCGCCTACGAGGCGGACGTCCCGCGCGCCTTCGCGCTCGAGCGGATCCTCGACGGTGACGCGGTGACGGGCGGCTTCTGGGTGGGGAACGTCGCGGCGGCCCGGACGCTCGTCGACGAGCTCGACCCGGAGCGGCTGGGGACGGCGAGCGGGGTCACCCTGTGCGTGCCGCCCGTCGCGACGGGGAAGGTCCAGGTGGCGGGGCTCCGCCTGCTCGTGGTGTCCGACGACGGGCTCGACCTCTTCGATCGCGAGACGCACCTGAAGCAGGCGAGCGCGGTGGACGGCGAGGCGACGCCGGCGGCGGTGTCCGGGAACGTAGACCTCACCCTGGATCGGCCGATCGCGCTCGACGAAGGCTCGGTCCGGCTCGGGGCGGCGCCGGTGACCCTCGCGGCGCTGGAGCTGCTGGAGGCGAGCGGCTGGAGCCGGGTGCCGAACGTGGAGCTCGCGAGCGAATCGAGCACGCTCCCCGTGGCTGGGCGCGAGGCGAGGGCGCTGCGGCTCGTCTTCCCGTCGCCGCTGCGCGCCGAGGTGCCGACGGCCAGCGTGACGGAGATCACCGTCGCGGGCAGCGGCGTCGGGCCGAGGGTCGGCGCCGCCCGCATCGTCCTGACCGCGCCGCACCTCACGTTCGAGGGAGGACGCGAGGTGGGTGAGCGCTTCGGCGATCGCGCGTGGATCGCCGGCTGGGCGGAGTCGCCCGCCGGCGTCGGGCGCGTCGAGATCGGCGGCGCGGAGGTCGGCGTCGCGGGGGCATTCGGCGTCGCGCTCGAGCGCCCGGCGACGGCACCGTCGCCGTGGACGGTGGACGTCAAGGCCACCTTCCCGGACGGGACGACGGTGGTGCGCACCGTGGTCCTCGAGCGGGATGGCGCCGCGGAGCTGGCGAACGAGGCGTCGGCGAGCGCACCTTCGCTCTCCGACGCCGCGCGCTTCGGGCGGGAGGGCCAGACCGCCTGGGGGAAGATCGATCCCGAGGCGGGCGGCACGGTGACGCTCGGGACGGACGTCACCTTCGAGGCGGGGAAGGGGGCCGTCGGGAAGGGCACGAGCGTCGGCATCACGCGCGAAGGGCCCGAGGTGGTCCCTCCCCTCGAGGCGGGGATGGTGAACGTGACGGCGCCGGCCAACGGCGCCTACCGCTTCCTTCCGAAGGGCCAGAAGTTCGCGAAGCCGGTGCGCGTCGGGCTCCCCTACGACCCGTCGCTCCTCCCCGAGGGGATCGCCCCCGAGGAGGTCCAGACGTGGTTCTACGACGCGGCGGCCGAGCAGTGGACGGCGCTTCCGCGCGTCGAGCTCCAGCGGTCGAGGAACCGGATCGTCAGCGAGACGACGCACTTCACGTTCATGATCAACGCGGTGCTCGTGCTCCCCGAGCACCCGGGGCCGGCGTCGTTCAACCCGAACTCCGTCAAGGACCTGAAGGCCTCGGATCCGTCGGCCGGGATCGACCTCATCGCGCCCCCCGGCGTCAACAACCTGGGGACCGCCCAGCTCGCGCTCCCGATCCGCCTACCGGCCGGCCGCGGCGCGTACCAGCCGGAGCTGCGCCTCTCCTACGACTCCGGAGGAGGCAACGGCTGGCTGGGCGTCGGCTGGGAGCTCCCGTCGTCGAGCGTCCAGATCGACACGCGCTTCGGGGCGCCGGAGTACGGCGTCAGCGAGCCCCGCTACCTCCTCGACGGCGAGCAGCTCGTGCCGACGAGCGAGTCGCCGAAGTGCGAGGATGGCTCGGCTGGGACGCGCTATCGCGCCCGGGTGGAGAAGAGCTTCCGCAGGATCCTCCGCTGCGGGACCGGCCCGACCGACCACTGGTTCCAGGTCCATGACAGGCAGGGGAACCTGTACGTCTACGGCAGGAGCGGCGCGGCGCGCCTCACCAGCTACGAGGGGCTGGCCAACATCGGCGCGTGGTACCTGGAGCGTGTCGTCGACACCAACGGGAACCTGACGCAGTTCGTCTACGACACCGACGCGAAGGCGCGTCCCACCGTCCGGCACCCGCAGCAGACGGCGGCCACGCACGAAGAGGACTTCCGGCAGCTCTACCTGAGCAGCATCCAGTACACGGGGCGCGCGTACGACGGGGCGCGGGATGCCTTCGGGATCGCGGAGATCGGCCACTACCACGTCGAGCTGCGGAGCGAGCAGGACACGCGTGGCCGTTACCTCGATCGCCCCGACGAGATCACCTCGGGCCGGCTCGGCTTCAAGACGGTGCTCCGGCGCCGCCTCAAGTCGATCCTCGTTCAGCTCGACCGAGACGGCAGGACCGACACGATCCGCGAGTACCGGTTCTCCTATGAGCGGAAGGCGGAGAGCTTCTGGAAGTCGCGCCTGACGAAGGTGGAGGTCTTCGGAGCGGGAGAGGTGACCGCGCGGAAGCTCTTCCACACCCACGCGTTCTCCTGGTTCGACGCCGACTACGCAAACTCCTTCGCTGCGCCCGTCGCCTGGAGCTTCAAGGAGGCGCCGGACGACCTCTCGCTCTCGCACGCCGAGGAGAGCGGCTGGTCGATCCACGGCTACGGAGGGATCGGCTTCACCTACGACAAGATCACCGGCACCGTCGGCGCCCGCGTCGGCCGCACGCAGCACCAGTCGGTGACGAACAGCCTGCTGCTCGACGTCAACGGCGATGGCCTGCCGGACCGCGTCACGGGGAGAGGCGGGAGCTACGACGTCCGGTTCAACAGCGGCTCGCTCGTCTCCGGGTCGCGCGAGCTGCGGCGCGCGCTGCCGGCCGGGGATCCGGGCGACGGCGAGGTGGTGTCCGTGCCGCTCCCGACCCTCGGCAAGGAGGAGGGCAAGGGGTGGAACACGGCGGGGCAGGCGTCGTACGGGCCGGTCTCGGTCAACGCCGGCTACTCGCACTTCTCGTCCAAGACGACGGAGTTCCTGGGAGACGCCGACGGCGACGGCCTCGTGGACGTCGTGCAAGAGTCTGGCGTCCTCCTGAACCAGCACCGATCGGGCACGGCGAAGGCGTTCGCCTTCGCGCCGATGGTCACCGGCACGAGCCTGACGTCCACGCCCACCGGCGCCAACCCGGACCAGGAGGCGCTCGAGCAGAGCATCCACGAGCAGCTCAAGCCCTCCGACGCCGTCCTGGAATGGATCGCGCCGTTCGCGGGACGCGTCGACGTCTCCGGCAACCTCTTCTTCGTCGATCACGCCCAGCCTTCCCCCCTCCCCGCGGAGCGGGACGGGGTCCGCATCCAGGGGTTCGTCTGGGACGGAAGCCGCGATCACGCCGCCATCAAGGTCTTCGAGCGCGTGAAGACGCTCGCGGACGGGGGCGTGCCGACCCCGGTGGGCATCGCGGACCTGGACGTGGCCCCGGGCATGCGCGTCTTCTTCGTCCTCTCCACGCTCGAGGACTTCCCGGTGGATCGGGCCGTCCCGTCGCCCCTCGAGGACGTCCACTTCTCGCCGACGATCTCTTACTCGCACCTGGGCCCGTGCAGCGTCGGCGCGTGCCGTGCCCTCAGCGACGAGGAGCAGGGCCGCGTCGAGCCGAGCGGCGCCGCGACCTTCCACTTCGACCAGGCCCGTGACTTCAGGATCGCCGGCCAGCCCGCGCCGTCCATCGCCGTCCCGGCCACGGGGACCCTCCGGATCGAGACCTCGCTCGTGAAGAAGGCGTCGACGGACGACGTCCGGGTCTGCGTCCAGCGCTTCGCGCAGAAGGCCGAGGTGAAGGACCTCCGCTGCGAGGAGAAGAACCAGGGGTTCGACAACCTCATCGACGAGACGCTGCCCGCCGACGGCGCCGGGACGTGGAACCTGGCGGTGACCTCCGCGGTCGTCGCCGGCGAGAAGCTGGTGTTCCGGATCCAGACGGACCTGCCCGTCGATCCGGCGGCCGTGGACTGGGCGATCGCCGGCCGGATGGAGACGGCCTGCGGCCTGGGACCGAACGGCTGCGAGCCGCCGCCGCCCGAGCTGGCCGAGGCGATGTCGTTCACGGGCGACGCGTGGTTCCCGGTGTACAACCCGATCTCGCCGCGCTGGTACCTCGACCCGAACGCCGACGTCTCGGCAATGCCGGACGAGCGCCCGATCGAGCCGTGGGTGGCGCCGGAGTCCGGCACGATCCGCGTGTTCGTGAACCCGAAGTACCCGGATCCGCGAGATCCGCGCAGGTACATCCCGGCGCTCCAGATCGGCGGCCACGCGTCCGACGCGCTCTACGTCGCGGCCCGCACGGCGGAGTCCCTGATCGTCAAGCGGCGCTTCGACCAGCTCTACGGCTCCACGTACACGCCCATCGTCGAGGAGCTGCACGTCGACGGAGGCGAGCGCGTCTACTTCGAGATCTTCTCCGACGCGCAGTTCGTCGCGACGTGGTTGCCTGGCGTGACGTTCGTGTCGGACGCGACGGGCCTGTCGTCGTCGCCGAGCGTGACCGTCAACAGCCGGTACTCGTCGTACCGGAACGGCTCGGACACCTACGCCGTCCGGTCTCGCTTCGGCGGCGGCCATCACCTCTTCCACTACGGCACCTGGCGCGACGCGAACCACGAGGACCTCGACCCCCGGCGGCTCTACAAGAAGGTGGACGCCTACGAGCAGGGGACCGTGGACGTCGAGCACCAGGATCCGGACGTGAAGGACACGACCGAGGTCGCGCAGCCGCTCGTGCCGAGGCGGCTCGGGACCTGGGTGTCCAAGGCGGAGCCGGGGCTCGCCCCGCGCGTCCCGTCCTTCGTGAGCAGGGAGGGGACCACCTTCGTCTCGGCAGGGATCTGGCACGCCTCCCGCGAGGGGGAGTTCGTCCAGCAGGGCGGCGGGGCGGGGCAGTCCACGTCGCTCATGGCGATGTTCGCGCTGGGGCCCGCGCTCCGGCAGAGCGAAGGCGAGTCGACGTCGCTCTCGGCGGGCGTCTCGGTGGGCGCCGTCGGCGTGAGCCTCAACGTCGCCAGGGGCACGAGCACCCAGAAGACGGACGTCCTCGACATGAACGGCGACCGCGTGGTCGACGTCGTCTCCCGCGCCGGCGACGGGACCGCCGTTCGCGTGACCGACATCCGCGATCCCGCCAGGCCCGGCCTCCAGCGAAGCCCGGAGACCTTCGGCCTGCGCGTGAGCAAGGACGGCTCGGCGAGCCTCGGGCTCGGCGTCTCCGATCCGTGGCGACGCATGTCCGACGACGGCGTCGTCAAGGCGCTCGTCGCCATGTACCCGTCCGTCGGCGGCGGCATCGGCGTCAACTTCAGCTCGACGGAGCGTGAGCTGGCCGACGTCAACGGCGACGGCCTCCCCGACGAGGTCTCGCGCGACGGCGGCTGCTTCCGGGTCCGCCTGAACCTCGGCTCGCACTTCGCGGCGCGCGCGGACTGCGTCCCGGTGGGCAGCTGGAGCGAGGGGAACCTCGACGACCTCGTCGGCAGCCTCGCGAGCGCCCTCCCGGACGACGTCGTGTCCCCGGAGCGGGTGCGCAAGACCACCTCCATCAGCCTCAACGCCAACGCCGGCTTCACGCTCTACGAGAACTACGGCGCCTCGGTGAACTGGGACTCGAGCGTCGCGGCGACCGGCATCTCGCTCGCGGACGTCAACGGCGACGGCCTGCCGGACTACGTCCGGAAGACCACCGGGAAGGGCCACTTCACCGTCCGGCTGAACAACGGCTTCGGGTTCGACGAGGAGGTGCAGCTCCCCGTCCAGCCGTGGCCGGCCTCGGTGACGAAGCCGTGGCTGCGCGACACCGGGCTCGCGGCCGGCGTCAACAAGGTGCTCCGGCTCGTGAACGGCGACACGCCCAGCGTGGACGCGGTCGAGGCGAGCGGGACGTACGGCGAGCTGCCGTCCATCGGCTTCGTCGTGTCGTGGGGCGTCGGGCCGCTGTCGCCCGCGATGACGCCGTGGCTCCACTTCTCGGTGGGCGGCGACAAGACCTTCAAGCGCGTCTCCGGGTTCGCGCTGGGGCTCCAGGACATGGACGGCGATGGCCTCGCCGATCACGTCCTGAAGGCGGAGAAGAACCCGGGCGGCGACAACGAGGCGGTCTGGGTCAGGCTCAACCAGCTCCGCAAGGGGAACCTGCTCAAGGCGGTCTCGCGGCCGCTCGGCGGCAGCTTCGAGCTGGACTACGCGCGCAAGGGGAACAGCGTCGCGATGCCCGAGAGCCGCTGGGTCCTGTCCAGCGTCGTCGTCCACGACGGGCGCGCGGATGGCACGCCCGGCCACGACCTCGCGACCTCGTACGGCTACGGCGACGGCCGCTACCACCGCTACGAGCGCGAGTTCCTGGGGTTCGACGAGACGCGCGAGACCCGCGCCGACGGGGCGAAGGTCGTGCGCACGTTCTGGAACGACTCGGTCCTGAGAAAGGGCCTCGTCGTGACGGAGACGCTCTCGGACTCCAGTGGACGCGTGCTCGGCAAGACAACCAACGGCTACTCCCTGCCGTCAAGGTTTGCCGACACCGAGGCGAGGGCCGCGCCCGAGGTCGATCCGTGCAGGGAGGCGGCTCCGTTCTTCCTCCGGCCGACGCTCGACGAGTGGTGCGGCTCGCACGTCATCACGCTCGACAGCGTCACGCAGGAGCTCCACGAGACGACCGGCGATCCGACGGCCAAGCTCGTCACCTACCAGAGCTACACGTACGACCGCTCGAACGGGAACGTGCTGACCTTCACCGACCTGGGTGACGCGGATCCCCTCAACACGGGCGACGACGTCCACGCGACGGTCACCTACGCCGACGACGAGGCGGCGAGGAGCTTCTACTCGATCGCGCGGCCGGAGCTGATGCTGGTGAAGGCGCACGCGACCGACGCCGACGAGGCCTTCCTCCGCAAGCGGATCGGCCACTACGACGCGAGGGGAAACCTCAAGGACCTCCAGTCCTTCCTCGATGGCACGCGGTACATCCAGGTGGACCTGGCCTGGAACGCCGACGGCAAGCTCTTCGAGGTGCACCAGCCCAGGGTGAAGAGCGGCCAGTACTGGGTCCGCTACCGCTACGACACGAGCGGCGTGACCCGGAACTTCCCGACCCACGTCGAGGACGCCCACGGGTACGCGTCTTCGGCCGTCTATGACGAGCGCTTCGGCGAGGTCGAGACGACGACCGATCTCAACGGCAACCTCACGCGCCGCGTCCTCGACGCGAACGGCCGCATCGTCCAGGTGTTCGGGCCATACGACACCACCGTCCCTGCGGTCCGCGTCGAGTACGCGCCCGACGCGAGCCCGGCGCGCGCGGCGACGCACAACCTGCTGCCGAGGAACGGCGGCTGGCTCGATACCTTCGTCTACATGGACGGGATGGGCCGCACCATCCAGACGCAGAAGACCGTGCTGGCCCACGGCAAGGGGCTGGGCGTGCTCGCCTCGGGGCGGCAGCGCATGGATGTGATGGGGCGCGTCACGGAGCAGGGGATCGCCTACTTCATCGGCGGAAGGGATCCCGGGTTCCGCGAGGACGTTCCCGTCTACGAGACGTCGACAGTCTATGACGTGCTGGGCCGGAAGGTCAGGACTGTCGAGCCAAACGGCGGTGTCCACGAGCTGACCTACGACCTCGCGCGCGCAGCGAAGGACCCGTTTCTCCGGCGACGCGCGACGGTGATCGACCCGCTCCGCAACACCCGCGTGATGTACCGGCGGCTCGACGACAAGATCTCCGCGGTCGAGGAGCACATCGATTCGCTCGTCCACACGACCCGGTACCAGTACGACCCGGTCGGCGACCTGCACGCCGTGATCGACGCGAAGGGGAACGAGACGCGCGTCGAAAATGACCGTATCGGTCGGCGGCGGCAGCTCGTCAGCCCCGACGCGGGGACGACGGACTTCGCCTACGACGACATGGGTAACCTCGTGTCGCGTCAGGACGGGAACCTCGTCCAGGCCGCCAAGGATGGGAAGCTGCCCGCGGACCAGGCCTTCGTCTTCTACGAGTACAATCTCGACCAGCTCATCGCCGTCAACAAGCCCTTCGGCACCGACGTGAAGTACGAGTACGGACCGCCGGGATCCCCCGAGAACGGCGCGGGCAGGATCGTGCGGGTGGTGGACGACGGGGGGGCCGAGACGCGCGGGTACGGGAAGCTCGGAGAGACGATCCGTTCCACCCGGACGGTGAAGCCCCTGAAGCCGAACGATTCGCCCCAGACCTTCGAGACGCGGTTCGAGTTCGACTCCTTCGGCCGGATGCTGCGGCTCTGGTACCCCGACGGCGAGGAGCTCACGTACGCGTACGACGCCGCGGGGCTCGTGAACCACGCGGAGGGACACCGGCCCGCCACGAAGCACTGGGAGGAGGCGACCGAGGTCTACCTCTCTACGCTCACCTACGACGAGTTCGGGGCGCGCCGTCACGCGGTCCTCGGGAACGCCGCCACGACGACCTGGACGTACGAGCCCGACACGCAGCGGCTGAAGCACGTGGACACCGCGTCGCAGGGACGCACGCTCCAGGCGCTGACGTACACCTACGACCTCGTGGGCAACGTGAAGACGCTCACGAACGCGCTCGGCGAGGCGATCGGTCGGCGCTCCGGGGCGGTCTCGTACACCTACGACTACGACGACCTCTACCGGCTCACCACTGCGACAGGGACGGCGCTCTCGCGTCCGGGCGTCGTCGACCGGTTCAAGACGACCTACACGTTCGGCGACGAGATTCACAACATGACGCGGCTCGACCAAAAGCACTGGCTGACGACCGCGAACGACCCCGACAACGAGACGGCGCATCCGCCGCACACGAACCACGACTTCGACTACTCCTACGGCGGCGCCGGGCCGCACCAGGCGACGAAGATCGGCGACCGTAACCTCGTCTACGACGCGAACGGCAACACGCTGCGCGAGTGCCGCGACCACGGCGACACGACCTGCCAGGCGAACTCCGACAAGCTGCGCCGCTACTTCTGGGGCGAGGAGAACGAGCTGAACGCCGTCATCGACGGCGGGGGCTGGAACATCACGCGCTTCATCTACGACGCCGGCGGCCAGCGGGTCGTGAAGCTCGGGCGCGGGGGCGAGTCGATCACTGTCGGCCAGTTCTTCGCGCTGAAGGGGCGCAAGGCGGCGACGAAGCACGTCTTCATCGGAGAGACGCGCGTCGCCTCGAAGCTGCTGCCGTCGCCGGGCTGGGAGCCGAGCTGGAGCGAGGGGACGGCGGTCTCCGGGCCGATCGTGCAACCGGCGGTGGAGACGGTCAGCGGGTGCGACCCCAGCACCTACCAGCCTCAGAAATGCCCGATCGATCCCGCGGCGAACCCCGTGATCGACCGGCGCCCCGACACGACGAAGATCAAGCCGGCGACGTACTACTACCACTCGGATCAGCTCGGCTCGACCTCCTGGGTGACTGACCAGAACGGCCGCGTCCACGAGCACGTGGAGTATTTCCCGTACGGCGAGGTCTGGCGCGACGCGCGGTACGACTCCGACGGCGACCCCGTTCACCGGCAGCAGTTCCTCTTCTCGTCGAAGGAGATGGATGAGGAGACGGGGCTCTACTACTTCGGGGCGCGGTACCTGGATCCGATCAGGGCGAGGTGGGTGAGCAGCGATCCGATATTGCCCGAGTTGATGAGCGAAAACCCGCGGGACCTGTCGAGGAAGCTCTCGCTGTATTCATACGTGCTCAACAACCCGTTGAACTACGTCGATCCGGATGGTCGTGACGCGGTGATCTTGCACGGAGGATTCGTCGGTAGCCCATCCGGCGTGGAGGAGCTCGGCAAGACGGTCAGAGGCCTGTACAAGACGCCCATCACTGAGTATCGCCCGGAGATCAATTACACGAAGTGGTCCATCAGGAACGACACTCCGGCCACGGGTATCTCGATCGCCGAGAAGTACAAACATAATAAGGACGAACCGCGGATCCTGGCTGGCTTCAGCATCGGCGGAGATGCCGCGCTGGGCGCAGCAGCGTCTGACGGAGGCAAGAACTGGGATCTGCGCGTCGCGGCCGGCGCTCGAGTGGACGCGGACTTCGTGAGCAAGGTGGAAACTGCGGCCAAGACCTCGAACATGTTCATCATCGTGGGTATCCGAGGCGACAAGGACATGGCCAATGACTCGGGGGTGCCGGGCTGGATGGGGAAGAGCTTCGGGGACCGATCCTACGAGGCGATCGTCACGGCGATAACCGCCAAATATGGCTCGCTCGAAGCCTTCTACAAGGCGTTCCCCAACGTCAGCGTGCAGGCTTCGACTGGCGCGCACGGCGGGGGAGGCAATCGGCCTGAAACGCAGGACGCCATCAGGAGCGGCTTCAAGGAGATCCAGGAGAGGTCGAGGAAACTCGGTGCGTGCCACTAGGTCCATGCCGCGGCTGTACATGCTGCTGGCGTCGCTCCTCGCGCCGCTGGCGGTCCTGGCGTTCGTCTTCGTCCGCGCCTCCGTGGAGGTCGGGGAGGAGCGCGTATGGCTCTTCGCGTTCGTGACGCTTGCTCCCGTGCCCGTGGCAGCGGCCCTCGTGTGGAGCCTGAACGGCTTGAGCTGGCCGCGCAGGCTTGGAACGGGAGCGGTGGCGCTCGTTCTCTTTCCGGTGCTCTTGATCCAGTGCGCCAAGCTGGCGGACGACATCGACCGCAACCCGAAGGCATTTCGCCTGGTCCTTCCCGTGGTGATTGGTGCGGAGTCGCTCTACCTGCGCACGATGGACGCCGACCCGTGGCGACGTCAGCGGCACGAGGAGAAGCGAGAGCGTTGGCGCCGTGCGGCGAGCCCAGACCGGGAGCCAGGCCTGTGACGAGTGGGTCCCGGACCGAGAGTAATGCACGAAACCAGTGAGCCGCGACGGGAGGGGGCGTCGTTCACCGGGAGGTTCGCGATGAGGCCGCGCGTCACATGGCAGACCCTCGCGAGCTGTCTGCTCAATTATACGATTGTCGTGCTTGGTGGTGCACTGGCGGCATTGGTGCTCATGCGGGAATGCGCGGACGGGTGGGCGGCCGTCTTCGTCGGTGTGACTGCGCTGGTCGCCTTCGTGGGTGGCTTGACGGCGTTACTGCGCGGGGCGCCCCCGCGATCGGTCCGGTTGGCTGTGGGGGTGACGGCGATCGGGGCCTACCTGCTGGCGGTGTGGTGGTGCAATCGCTGGACGTCCGATGACGAGAGAGCGCTTCGCGACTGGCAGGAGAAGCATTCGGCGCCCGAGCAGCGCAAGCCCTGACCGCGGGGGCCGGACCGAGAGTAATGCACGAAACCAGTGAGCCGCGACGGTGAACGTCGCCCGAGAACGAGGGTGCGGTGCACCGAATGCGGGGCGATCGGAACTGAAGAGACACGATGCAGGCCACGAGCATGCACACCACGCCGAAGCCCATCAGCCGCAACGCGGTTGACCGTAGGTCTAGATGGCCAGAATGGTGATCGAGTGAGCGACAACGAGACTCCTGCAGGCCCCACCAACTCCAGGCGGCAGGTCGTCGTGACCGCCGTCATCACGGCGGTGATCGCCGGTGTCGCGGGCTACCGCATCGGCCACGCTGGCGGTGGCGGCAGCCCGCTCGACGGGCGTCCGTCGAGCGGCGCCGTCCTCGCGCGGTTCGACCACGACGAGGTGACGGCCGGCGAGATCGAGGCGCTCGCCGGGCCGAAGGATGGTCCTCTCCGGGCGCAGCTCGCGGACCCTGCGGCGCGGAAGGAGTTCGTCGAGGGCTGGACGCGGACGCTGCTGCTCGCGCGCCGGGCCGAGGCGGAGGGCTTCCACCGCACCAGCGAGTTCGCGCGGAGCTACGCGCAGGAGCTCTCGACCGCCTTCGTCGAGAAGAAGCTCGACGAGTCCGCCGCCGGCCGGCCGTTGACGGACGACGAGGTGCGGGCCTGGTTCGCCGAGCACGAGAAAGAGCTGCTGCGGCCCGAGCAGGTCCGGGTCGCGATCATCACGCTCGACGCCCCGGACGCCGCCGCGCGGGCGCGGAAGCTGGGCGCGGCCCAGGCCGTGCTGGTGGCGGCGCAGCAGCGCCCGCTCGATCCGCTCGCGTTCGGAAACCTCGCGCGACTCCGCTCCGAGGACCCGCGCACCCGGGCGCTCAACGGCGAGCTGCCGCCGATGAGCCGGGAGGAGCTCACGTCGCTGTACGGGCCCGAGCTGTCCGCCGCGGCGTTCGAGCTGACCGAAGCCGGGGCGATCCTCCCGCGCGTGGTCGAGACGGCGAGCGCGCTGCACGTCGTGAAGCTCGTCGTCCGCGAGCGAGAGCAGCGGCCGTCGTTCGACGACGTGAAGGAGGTGCTCCGACAGCGGCTGACGTCGGAGCGGCGCTCCAGGGCGCGCAGGGAAGTCGTGGACGCGGCGGTGAGGGACGCCGCGATGAAGGTCGACGAGAAGGCGATCGCCGGAATGTAGGCAGGCGGGCGCCGAACGGCGCCATCGGCTCGTGCGCAGGGACGGGCGCCGGTCTTCGCGGGCGGCCCCTCGGGGAGAGGACATGTCCAGGCATTCAACGATGAGTCTCACGGCCGCTCTCGCGCTGGCGCTCGCCGCCGGTGGCGGCTGTTCGCGCGGAGGGACGTCCTCCACCCCCGCCCCCGCCGGAGCCGAGCGGATCGCGCGCGTGGAGCAGCCGATCCCGGATCAGTACCTGGTCGTCCTCGCGCCTGGCGACAGCGCAGCGGACGTGGCCGCGGTCGCGGCGAGCGTCGCGAACGATCACGGCGCCACGGTGCTGAACGTCTACCAGCACGCGCTGCGCGGCTTCTCCATGCGCGCCGGGCTCGCCGCCGCCGGCGCGGTCGCGCTCGATGCGCGCGTGGAGAGCGTCGAGCAGGACGGCGTCGCCCGGGCGGCCGCCGTCGCCTGGCAGTACGGCCCGACGTGGGGACTGGACCGCGTCGACCAGCGCGGCGCCGTGCTCGACGACAGGTACGGCTGGGACGACCGGTGGACGGGATCGGAGGTGGACGCGTTCGTGCTGGACACCGGCGTGCTCACGTCGCACGCCGCGTTCGCCGGCCGGGCCTCCTTCGCCTTCGACGCCCTCGGCGAGGGCGTCGTCGGGGACTGCAGCGGCCACGGCACCCACGTCGCGGGGACCATCGCCGGAGGGCCCTACGGCGTCGCGAAGGGCGCCAGCATCCGGTCGGTGCGCGTCCTCGACTGCAGCGGGAACGGCAGCGCCTCGAGCATCGTCGCGGGGCTCGACTGGGTGATCGCGAACCACACCCGGCCGTCCGTCGCGAACCTCAGCCTCTTCGCCAGCCCGTCCGCCGCGATCGACGCGGCGGTGGAGGCAGCGACGGAGCACGGGATCGTGGTCGTGGCGGCCGCAGGCGACGGGGGCAAGGACGCCTGCGACGTCTCCCCGGCGCGCGCGCCCAGCGCGCTCACCGTCGCGGCGATGCAGCAGCGAATGCCTCCGGTGGTCGGTGGAGTGCCGGTGGACGAGCTCGCGCCCTTCTCGAACGTCGGCGACTGCGTGGATTTCATCGCGCCCGGGACCGACATCGTCTCCGCGTGGAACACGACCGCGGTCGCGGCTCTGCCGCTCTCCGGCACGTCGATGGCGGCGCCGCACGTGACCGGCGCAGTGGCCCTCCTCCTCTCGCGGAACCCGGCGGCGACCTCGCAGGACGTCGTCCGGGCGCTCGTCGCGAGCGCGACCCGCGCTCCGGCGGGCGCGCCCGGGTTCACGCCCGATCGGCTCGTCTACACGCGAGGGGTGGAGCTCACGCCGGCCGCCGACGACGTCGCTCCGACGGTCGCGACCACGGCGCCCGTGGAAGGCGACGCCCTCACGGGCGTCGTGAACGTCACCGGCACGGCGAGCGACGACCACGGGCTCACGCGCGTCGAGCTGCTCGTCGACGGGCGCTGGCGAGGCAGCAGCGACTCGAGCCCGTTCGAGATCGCCTGGGACACCTCCACGTCGCTCGACGGCGCGCACTCCCTCGTGGTCCGGGCGTACGACTCGGCCGGCCACGCGACCGACTCGACGGCGATCTCGGTCACGGTGAGCAACCCGGGCGTCGCCCACCTCGACCCGGCGCTGCGGATCGCGCGGTGCGAGACGCTCGCCGCGTCCTGCGACTCGCGGGACCTGGTCCGCGGGCGCGCCGGGCTCGGCCCGGAGCGGTACGCCCCGAGCGCGCTCCGCGACGCGTGCGACGCCGATCCAGCGGGCTGCGTCTGCCACGACGGCGAGCTCGGGGTGTACCTGCTGGACGAGTCGATCGAGCAGCTCCGCATCTCCTCCGCCGACGGGACGCCGCTCGCGGCCGGCGGGAACGTGAAGCTGGAGGTGGACGCGATCGTCGGCGGCGAGCTGGGTGACTCCCTGGACGTGTACGCGTCGCCGGCGGTGAGCCCGCCGGCGTGGCGCCACCTCATCACGCTGACGCCGCTGGCCTCCGGCCCGCAGACGCTCACGGCCTGGTACACGCTCCCCGCGGGCGGCACGCAGGCGGTTCGCGCGGCCTTCCGTCGCGGCGGGGAGGAGGCGGTCTGCTCCTCGGGCGGCTTCGACGACCGCGACGACCTCGTCTTCGAGGTGGGGGACGGCACCGCGGACGGCGCGCCGCCGACCGTGGAGATCGTCGCGCCTGCCGCCGGCGAGGTGCTGGCGGAGAGCACCACGGTCGAGGTCGCGGCGGCGGACGATCGGCTCGTGTCGAAGGTGATGGTGACCGCCGACGACTGGAAGGGGAAGACCTACGCGATCGCCCAGCTCACCGCGGCGCCGTACACGGCAGCGTGGAACCCCGCGCTCCTCCCGAACGGCAAGTACGTGGTACGGGCGGTCGCGCACGACGGCGCCGGCCACACCGCGACCGACGAGGTGGCGGTCACGCTCGCCGATCTCACCGGGCCCACGGTGGCGATCCTGGAGCCGCTCGACGCGGCGTCGCTGCCCTCCAACCTCATCGCGGTCTCGGCGAGCGCGACCGACGCCGGCGCCGTGGCGAAGGTGGACCTGCTCGTCGACGGCGTCTTCCAGGGGAGCGACCTCGTGGCCCCGTGGCGGTTCGAGCTGCGGGCCCCGGCGAACGGCACCTACGCGCTGCGCGTGCGGGGGACCGACCTCCAGGGGAACGTGACCGAGTCGGGGCCCGTGACGGTGACGGTGGACGACGTGACACCTCCGGACGTGAAGGTGATCGCGCCGGAGGCCGGGGCGGTCGTCCCCAACGCCGTCACGTTCTCGGTGGACCCGACCGACGACAGCGGGATCCGCAAGGTGGAGTTCTTCCTCGACGGCGTGTCGCTCGGCACCAACACGGGCGCGCCGTGGGAGATCCCGTACGACTTCTCGCGCGCTCCCAACGGCAGCTACGTCTTCTCCGCGAGCGCGCAGGACGGCGTCGGCAACGTCGGGACCGCGAGCGTCACCGTGAGGCGCGAGGACCGGACGCCGCCCACGGTGACCGTCACGTCACCGCCGTCCGGCTCCTATCTCAGCGGCGAGGTTCAGCTCACCGCCGACGCCTCCGACGACAGCGCCGTGAAGCGGGTCGAGTTCTGGCTCCACGTGCCCTACACGACCTACGGGTTCAAGGTGGGCGAGACCACCTCCGGCGCGCCGTGGACGTTCACCCTGGCGAGCAGCACCGTTCCGTCGGGGACCTATCTCCTCTACGCCAAGGCGTTCGACTTCGCCGGAAACGTCGGGGACTCCAAATCGGAGCCTCTTGTCTGGGTGAGGACCGGCGACATCACGCCGCCCACCACCACGCTGCGGGCGCCGGTCTCCGGCCTCACGCAGGTCGCCGGCACGATCCCCGTGGCGGCCGACGCCGCCGACCCGGGCGGCGTCCTGGCGAAGGTCGAGCTGCGCGTGGACGACGTGCCGTTCGCCACGTTCACGGCCGCGCCGTTCGAGGCGACGTTCGACACGACCTCCGTGGCGAACGGCGACCACGTCCTCACGAGCAAGGCCTACGACAAGGCGGGCAACACCGCCGTCAGCGACCCCGTCTCGATCAACGTCCAGAACCCCGGCGCCACGTTCGACCCCGTGGCGGGCGCGCCGTTCTGCGACGCGATCTCGTCGTTCTGCCACACCGGCATCCTGCTCATGGGGCGCGGGCCCCTCGGCCCGGAGGCGAACGCCTCGAACACGGTCGACGGGTGCCCCGACGGCACCGAGGGCATCTACCGGATCGACGAGTCGATCGAGCACGTCGCGATCTCGTCGCTCGACGGCGCGCCCCTCACCGGCGGCAAGCTCGCGCAGGTGGAGGTGCGGGCCTTCGTCGCGGATCCCATGTACGACCGGCTCGACGTCTACGTCGCGGCCGATGCTGCGGCGCCGCAGTTCGTGCTGCGCGCGACGGTCGAGCCGACGCTCGCGGGCGAGCAGACCCTCTCGGCGACCGTCCCGCTCGCCTACTCGGAGCGGCAGGTCGTCCGCGTCGCCCTCCGGGGCGGCGGGCTCCCCGAGGCCTGCGGGACCACCGGGTACGACGACCGCGACGACGTCGTGATCGCCACCGAGCCGGGCACGCCGGACACGACGGCTCCGTCCGTGTCCATCTCCGCTCCCACGGCCGGGGCGAAGGTGCGCGACGCGGTCGCGGTGTCCGCCGCCGCGAGCGACGACGTCGGCGTCGAGCACGTCGCCTTCGAGGTGGACGGGGGCGCCCTGTCCTCCGACGGGACCGCGCCCTTCACGGCGAGCTGGGACACCGCGGGGCTCGCGCCGGGGACCTACAGCCTGACGGCCGTGGCGTTCGACTACTCGGGCAACTGGACGAGGAGCGCGCCGGTCTCCGTCGAGGTCGAGGACGTGGTGAAGCCGACCGCCAACATCACGGCGCCCGTGGACGGCGAGACGGTCTCCGGGGCGATCACCGTCCAGGTGACGGCCACCGACAACGTGGCGGTGACGGAGGTGAGGCTCGTGCGGCTCGACGCGGCGGGCGTGGAGACGCTCGTCGCCACCGACACCGCCGCGCCTTGGGCCTTCTCGACCAGCGTCGCGGCGCTCGCGGATGGCGCGGACTACCGGTTCGTCGCGCGCGCCTACGACGCGGGGATGAACGTCGGGGAGAGCGCACCGGTGACGGTGCACGTGGCCCTGACCGGGCTCGCCTCGTTCGACAGGAAGCTGAAGGCCCCGAAGTGCGCGCTCCCGGGCGCGCGCTGCTGGACGGGAGGGCTCGTGGTGGGACGCGGCCCGCTCGGCCCCGAGCCCTCGGCGCCCAACACCATCGCCGCGAGCTGCCCGGACGGCGCGTCGGGCTTCTTCCACCAGGACGAGTCGGTGGACGTCGTCACGGTGCGGGCGCTCGATCCGGCCGCCGGCCTCAAGGAGGGCGGCGCCGTCCGGATCGAGGCGAAGGTCTGGGCGACCGCGAGCTACGAGACCGACGCGCTCGACGTCTACGTCGCGCCGAACGCGCTGTCCCCCTCCTGGCGCTGGGTGGCGACGCTCACGCCGACCCGCGCCGGCCCCCAGGTGCTCGGCGTCGATCACGTCCTCGAGCCGGGGGCGCTGCAGGCGGTGCGGGTGCAGCTGCGCCACGCGGGGACGCAGCAACCTTGCAGCACCGGCGAGTTCGACGATCATGACGACCTCGCGTTCGCAGTCTCGAAGTGAAACGCCGGAGTCGGGAGGACACATGACGTCGAAGAGGATTGCGCTTTCGTTCCTGCTCCTGGCCGCCGCGTGCTCGAGCTCTGGCGGAGGCGACCCGGGCGGCGGTGGCGGCCCCGGCGGCGGGCCGGCGCCCGCGACGGTCTCGGCGTACTGCGACGCGTACTGGGGCGCGTACGCGACGCGCTGGGCGGCTTGCGAGCGCGGCTCGGCGGCCGAGGCGGCGGCGGTGTTCGCGCCGGCGGCGCGGTGCGCGGACCCGGTGCAAGCCGTGGCGGCGGGGCGCGCGACGTACGACGCCTCGCGCGCCGGGGCGTGCCTCTCCTTCCTCGCGACGGCGAGCTGCGACGTGCTCGAGGCGTTCATGAACGGGGCCTACGCTCAGGCAGACTGCGGGGCGGCCATCGCCGGCAAGCTGACGGACGGTCAGGAGTGCTTCTCGGACGAGAGCTGCGCGTCGGGCGTCTGCCTCTGGTCGCCGGATGCGTGCCCCAGCACCTGCGTGACGCCGATACCCTCCGGGTCGCCATGCGACTACGCCCGGCCGTGCGCCGCGGGGGCCTCCTGCAACATCCTCCTGGCGACGCCCACGTGCGCGCCGCTGTCACCGCTGGACGGCCCCTGCCTGAACGACGTCTGGTGCGGACCCGGCCTCTTCTGCGAGTGGATCTCCTACACGGACAACCGCTGCCGTCCGCGGGCGACGTCCGGGGGGTGTACGCGCGACGAGGAGTGCGCGATCGGCTACCGGTGCTCGAGCGCCTCCACCTGCGTCGCGTGGCGCGGACCGGGGGAGAGCTGCACGCAGGGGGAGAACGCCTGCGGCCCGGGGCTCTTCTGCGGCGCGAGCGGCACGTGCGTGGACGGTCCGAAGCCTTCGGAGGTCTGCAGCAACGTCAACGGCGAGGACCGCCCCTGCATCGGCGGGTGGTGCTCCTGGAACGGCGCGGCTTACGCCTGCGCGGCCTGGCGCGCGCCGGGCGAGACCTGCTCGCTGCAGTCGCAGTGCAGGCCGACAGACGTGTGCGACTACGCGAGCACCGGACAGTGCACGACCCTCTGCGCGGAGCCTTGACCGCCCCGCACCCCAAGGACGAGGACGTCGCGTTCTGCTGGGCCTCGAACGCGCCGCAGCGGCGGGAGCGCACTGAGGGCCTCCATGTCTGAACATGGCCGAGCAGCGCGGCCGGAGCGAGGACGTCGCGCTACTTCACCGTGAACGGGATCGCCACCGTCCCGAAGCTCTGCCCCGTCGCGGCGTCCACGAGGGCGGCGAAGAACGTGAGCGCCGTGCCCCTCGGCTGATCCGGGAAGTAGAGGAAGCCGGAGATGTGCCCGCCGGGATCGAGCACGCCCTCCGGCAGCGCCTGGCGGAGCACTTCCTCGTCGGGCAGCGCAGCCGGCCAGCCGCCGTAGAACCGATCGTAGTAGGCGGCGTCGAGCGGGAACTCGCCGTGCAGCCAGAGGGGCGCGCGGCGATAGTAGCGCCCGGCCCAGGGCGCGTACCAGAAGCCGACGCCCCCGAACCCCGGGTCCACGACCATGGGGTTCCGCGCCGCGACCTGGTACGGCGGCAGCGCGGCGAGGCGGAACCCATTCGCCCCGCCCAGCGTGAACTCGCCGTAGGCGATGCGCAGTGGACGGGGGCTGCCGTTCTCGATCGTCACGCGCACGGGGGAGAGCACGTCGCGCACCATCCCCGCACGCCAGGCGTCCGAGTCCACGATCACGTGGACGCCTTCGACGGTCTCCTCGGCCCTCCGAGGATGCCCCGGCACCGTCTGCGCGGACGACCCGGGGACGAGCTGGCGCTGGTGCACGCACGCGGTCGCCGCGAGCACGAGCGCGAGCGCCATCCTGCGAATCGGCTGCATCCGGCGGCGAACATGCGGCAGGCCCGGCTGGACGGCAAGGTGCCGGGTCGCATCGTTCACGAACGCGGCGTGGGCTGACTGGGCGCGGGGATCGTTCGCGTAGATCATGGTTCGCGCGAACGTCGGAAACGGTCCTCGTACTGCACCATCCGTGGTCTTCTTCGGGTCGACGCGACCGGGCGTCGGCGGGGGACGAATTGACACGCGATCGGATGCAGAAGCCGGCGGCGCCTCGCGACATCGTGCCGTGGTCGAGCGCGCGCGACTGGGCGCCCATCGCGGCGCTTCTCGGTCGCGACGTCGCCGCGCTGCGGGCTGAGGTGGCGGCGCTGCCGGACGGGATCGAGGGCGTCGCGCTTCTCGAAGACGGCGCGCCGGCCGCCGTCGGGCTGTGGGTCGCGAAGGGCCTCGCGGAAACGGGCCGGTGCGCGCTCACGTGGCTCGCGGGACCGGCGCCGGCGGCACTCGCGATCGTGGATGCGATGGAGGCGCGCGCCCGAAGCGCCCAGGCGCGGACGCTTCGGGTTGTCGAGCGCGAGGCACGCGGCATCGGTGCGGAGCTCGAGGCGCGGGGCTACCGGCCGGCGGACGCAGTCGTCGGCATGCGCCGCACGCGCCCGCGGCCGCCGCTCGCGCTGCCCGCTGGACTCGCGGAGGTCGGCCTCGAGCAGGTCGGGCTGGAGGCGTGGGCGGCGCTCGAGAACGACGCCTTCGCCGGGATCGGGTTCACGGTTCCCGTCACCGCGGACGACGGTGCGCGCATCATCGCCTCGCCAGGGTTCGACCCGAAGCTCCTGCGGTTCGTCGTCGACGCGGACGGCGCGGTCGGCCTGCTGCGTGGTGTCGTAGCACCTGAGCGCGAGGGTGAGAACGAGGTGGAGACGATCGCGGTTGCGTCGTCGCGCGCGCGGCGTCGCGGACTCGGGCGATGGCTGCTGCGTCGGTGCGAGGCGTTGCTCGACGCGGCTGGCGCACGCGAGGTCGTGCTGCGCGTCGCAGCATCGAACGCGCCAGCGCTCGCGCTATACCGCGCCGAAGCGTGGGTCGAGCGGTGGCGCCGGGGCGCGTGGGAGCGGGCGCTCTGAGCCGTACGCCATCGCCCGGCTTCGAACGGGCGAGTTTGCCTGCACCCGAACCCGTCTACCGAATGACGAAGGCCGGAACCCAGGGCGACCAAGCCGCCGGATTCCGGCCTTCAGAACTGGAGCGGGAAACCGGGTTCGAACCGGCGACCCTCAGCTTGGGAAGCTGATGCTCTACCAACTGAGCTATTCCCGCGTCGCGGACCAGTTTTTGCCGTGAAGAGGCCCGGGAGTCAAGGAGTTCGGCCGGGTGGAGCCGCCCGGGATGCGGGGTGCGTGGGCGCCGTCGAGCGGCTAGAACGGCTGCCGTGAACGACGAAATCCGGCGGCGGATCGAGGACGGGACGGCGGCGCTGCGGGCGCGCTTCGGGGAGAAGCTGCGGGCGACGCCCTCGCTCTCCGACGCCGAGCCGCAGGGCGACGGCCCCCCGAACCGGCACGGCATGCCGAAGGAGCCGCCGGGCCAGAACGTCTTCGAGAAGGCGGAGTGGCCGGTGCTCGATCTCGGCGAGACGCCGGAGATCGCGCCCGAGCGCTGGCGGCTCGTGGTGGACGGCGCCTGCGAGGCGCCGCTCACGCTCTCCTTCGCGGAGCTCATGGAGCTCCCGCAGGAGGACCTCGAGGCCGACTTCCACTGCGTGACCGGCTGGTCGGTCCTGGACCTCGCCCTCCGCGGCGTCCGGCTCGAGACCGTGCTCGCGCTCGCGCGGCCGCTCGTGGGGGCGACGCACCTCATGGCGCACGCGTCCGACGGCTACTCCACCAACCTGCCGCTCGAGGAGGCGCTCAAGCCCGACGTCCTCCTCGTCCACGCGGTCGAGGGCGCGCCGCTCCCGCGGGCACACGGCGGGCCGGTGCGCGTGGTGACGCCGCAGCTCTATGCCTGGAAGGGCGCGAAGTGGGTCTCGCGCCTCGAGCTCATGACGCACGACCGGCGCGGCTACTGGGAGATCCGCGGGTACTCGAACACCGCGTACCCGTGGCGCGACGACCGGATGTGGTGAGCTACTTCTTCTTCGCGAACCGGCGGAAGAAGGCCACGATCTGCTTCTCGGCGTCCTTCCAGCCGATCTCCGGGGCGGGCTCGTCCTCCTCGCCCTCGATCCAGATTCCGCCGCAGGACTCGCAGGTGTCGTAGGTGACCGCGCGCTTCTCGCCGCCCTCGACCACCACGAGGTCGACGTTGCACGCCGGGCACATCCCCGCCATCTCGTCCGCGTTCACGTAGCCGCCGAGCGCCGAGAGCGCTGGCAGGTTGGCGTGCAGCAGCATCTTGTTCAGGTCCGCGACATCCACCACCCAGACTCCGCCGCACTCGCCGCAGCGGTGAACTACGCTGTCCTCGTGGGAGATCTCGGCCATCTCGACGCTGCACCGCGGGCAATCCATAACGGAAACGGGTCCTCCTTGGGACCGTGAAGCACGAGAATCAGCGGAAGGGATCCAAGCGAAACGCCGGAGCTATCCAAGAAACTCCCGGATACTAGGCAGAAGCCCCCCGACCTTTCAACGGACTTTCGGCGCCGCCGCCTCGCCGCATACCCGGCGAAGGGCCGCGATCAGCCGGCGCAGCCGCTCGGCGTGGAGCTTCAGGGCGACCCGGTTCACCACCAGGCGCGCGGAGACGTCGAGGACCGACTCCTCGATGACGAGCCCGTTCGCGCGCAGGGTCTCGCCGGTCTCGGTGATATCGACGATCGCGTCGGCGAGGCCGAGCGAGGGGGCGACCTCGATGGAGCCGTGGAGCGGGATGATCTCCGCCGGGATGCCCTTCTTCGCGAAGTGGTGGGCGGCGAGGGACAGGTACTTGGTGGCGACGCGCGGCGCGACCCCGCGGGGGAGGGGCTTCGCGTCCCGGGGCCGGGCGACGATGACCCGGCAGCGGCCGATCCCGAGGTCGAGCGGCTCGTACAGGTCGCGCGGCTCCTCTCGCAGGATGTCGAGCCCGACGATGCCGACCGCAGCCGCGCCGTGCTCGACGTAGCTCGCCACGTCGGCGGCTCGGATGGAGATGAAGCGCAGCCCCGCCTCGGGCGCATCGGCGGCGAGCTTGCGCGTCCCATCGAGGAGCTTCTTCGGGGAGACGCCCAGGGCGCGCTCGAAGAGCGCAGACGACTCCTCGAGCAGCCGGCCCTTCGGGACCGCGACCGTGATGATCTCGCCGTTCACGCCTTCTCCCGCCGGATGCGCGCCCCGAGGGGCGCGAGCTTCTCCTCGATCCGCTCGTAGCCGCGATCCAGATGGTACACGCGATGGACCTCGGTCGTGCCCTGCGCGGCGAGGCCCGCGAGGACGAGCGCCGCCGAGGCGCGCAGGTCGGAGGCCATCACCGGCGCGCCGGAGAGGCCCGGGACGCCCTTCAGCACCGCGGTCTTCCCGTCGACGGCGATGTCGGCGCCGAGCCGCTGCAGCTCCTGCACGTGCATGAAGCGGTTCTCGAAGACCGTCTCGGTGATCTTCGACGAGCCGTCGGCGAGGCAGAGCAGGACCATCATCTGCGCCTGCATGTCGGTGGGGAAGCCCGGGTGCGGCCCGGTGCGGACGTCCACCGGGCGCGGGCGGCCGTCGCCGACGACCCGCAGCCCGCCCTCGACCGGCAGCACCTGGGCGCCGACCGTCCGGAGCTTCTCGACGAGCGCCTCGACGTGCGCGGGGACGCAGCCCTTCACGGTCACGTCGCCGCCGGGCAGCGCGCCCGCCACGAGGAAGGTGCCGGCCTCGATGCGATCGGCGATCACGACGTGGTCGATCGGCCGGAGCGACTCGACGCCCTCGATCCAGATGTCGTCCGTGCCGTCGCCCTCGATGCGCGCGCCCATCCCGCGGAGCGCGTCCGCGAGATCCACGATCTCCGGCTCGCGCGCGCAGTTCCGGAGCAGCGTCTCGCCCTCGGCGAGGACCGCCGCCATCATGACGTTCTCGGTGCCCGTGACGGTCTGGCCGTCGAAGGTGAAGGTCGCGCCGTGGAGGCGCCCGCGCGGCGCGGTCGCCTCGACATAGCCGTGCTCGAGGTGGAGCTCCGCGCCGAGCGCGGCGAGGCCCTTGAGGTGCTGATCGATCGGTCGCGCGCCGATCGCGCAGCCGCCGGGCATCGACACCCGCGCCTTGCCCCAGCGCGCGACGAGCGGGCCGAGCACCACGACCGAGGCGCGCATCGTCTTCACGAGCTCGTAGGGCGCCTCCGGCTCGACCGCCGCCGGCACGCGGACCCAGAGCGCGCCCTTCTCGCCCGCGTTCCGCTCGGCCTGGCAGCCCATGTGGCCGAGGAGCCGCCCGAGCGTGCGGACGTCCGCGAGGTCGGGGACGTTGCGGATGCGGTGCTCGCCCTCGGCGAGGAGGGAGGCGGCGATGATGGGGAGGGCTGCGTTCTTCGCGCCGGAGGCCGCGACGCTGCCGCGCAGCGGGACGCCACCGTCGATGAGGATCTTGTCCAATTCCACTCCGTGCCCGCGGCGTGCGCCGCGGGTGTTGCACCGCGCGTGACAGCGCGGGCCCGTTCGCGAGAGACCGGGCGTCGAGGCGGGCGGATTCTACGCCGGGTGGGGTCCGCCCGCCATGTGGGCCACCCCCAGCCTGGGCAGGCCGGCGTGGTCCCGGCGAGCCTCCGCGCACTCGAAGCCGGCCTGCAAGCACAGGCTCGGCAGCTCGTCGAGGTGCCGCTCGTGCATCTCGAGCAGGAGCGTGCCCCCTGGAACGAGCCGCGCCGGTGCGCCGGCGACGATGCGGCGGAGGATCGCGAGTCCGTCGGCCCCCCCGTCGAGCGCGATGCACGGCTCGCGCCGCACCTCGCGCGAGAGCCCGGGGAGCTCGCCGGTCGGAACGTAAGGCGGATTGGAGACGATCACCTCGAACCGCGCGTCCCCGTGGACGGCCGCCCACAGGTCGCCGTGGGCGAGCTCGACCACGGCGCCGAGCCGGGCGGCGTTCTCCCGCGCGACGGCGAGGGCGTCCTCCGAGGCGTCGGTCGCGAGGACGTGCGCGTCCGGCCGCTCCAGCGCGACGCTGACGGCGATGGCCCCCGAGCCGGTGCAGAGATCGAGGAGGCGCCCGCCCGGCGGGAGCGCCGCGAGCGCTGCCTCCACCAGGAGCTCGGTCTCGGGGCGGGGGACGAGGACGCGCGCGTCCACGGCGAACGGCCGACCGTAGAACTCCTTCTTGCCGACGAGGTAAGCCGTCGGCTCCCCCTCGCCGCGCCGCCGGACGAGGTCGCGGTAGACGGCGAGCTCCCGATCACCGAGCGGCTTGTCGAAGTCGAGATAGAGCCGGACGCGATCGCAGGAGAGCGCGTGCGCGAGGAGCACCTCCGCGGTGAGGCGCGGGGAGTCGACGCCCTTCTTCGCGAAGAACTCCTGAGTCCAGGCGAGGAGCTTGAGCGTGGTCCAGGGTTCGGGCACGGGCGAGGGCCTCGGGGCGCTGCTCACGCGCGCCGCTCGGCCCCGCCCTCCGCGGCGTTGCCGCGCGAGGCCTCGCGCAGCGCCGCGGCGGCGTAGAACGTGCGGCACGCGTCGATGACGTCCTGCACGTCGCCGTCCATCACCGCCGGCAGGTTGTGGCGGGTGTAGTTGATGCGGTGATCGGTGAGCCGGTCCTGCGGGAAGTTGTAGGTCCGGATCTTCTCGGAGCGGTCGCCCGTGCCGACCTGGCTCTTCCGCGCCGCGTCGCGCGCGCTGCGCTGCCTCTCCAGCTCGATCTCGTAGAGCTTCGCGCGCAGCATGCGCATCGCCATGTTCCGGTTCTTGAGCTGGCTCTTCTCCTGCTGGCACTTCACGATGATGCCGGTCGGCTTGTGCGTGAGGCGCACGGCGGAGTCGGTCGTGTTGACGCTCTGGCCGCCCGAGCCGGTGGAGCGGAACACGTCCATCTCGATGTCGGCGGGGCTCACCTGGATGTCGATGTCCTCGGCCTCGGGCATCACCGCCACCGTCGCGGTGGAGGTGTGGATCCGCCCCTGCGCCTCGGTGGCGGGCACGCGCTGCACGCGGTGCACGCCCGACTCGTACTTGAGCCAGGAGTAGACCTGGTCGCCGGCGATGTTGACGGTGACGTCCTTCACGCCGCCGAGGTTGCCGCCGGAGGTGTCCGCGATCTCGGCGCGCCAGCCGCGGCGCTCCGCGTAGCGGAGGTACATCCGGAGCAGCTCCGCCGCGAACAGGCCCGCCTCGTCGCCGCCCGCGCCGGCGCGGATCTCCAGGATGACGTCCTTCTCGTCCGCCGGATCCTTCGGGACGAGGTAGATCTTGAGCTGCTCCTCGGCCGGATCGACCTGCGGGCGGAGCTGGGCGAGCTCCTCCTTCGCCATCTCGCGCAGATCGGGGTCCTTCTCCGCCAGCAGCGCCTCGTTGTCCCCGATGTCCTTCACGAGCCGCCGGTAGGCGCGGAGCGCCTCCACGGTGGGCTCGAGCGACGCGCGCTCCTTGGACACCTTGCGGAACCGGTCGCCGCTCGAGGCCACGCCCGGATCCGACAGGAGCGCGGTGAGCTCCTCGAAGCGCTGCTCGATCGCCTCGAGCTTCTTCAGGACTTCCTGGGACAGCATGGGGGCACGTTCTTAACCGCTCCGGGCCTCGCCCGGCAAGGCGCACGGGGGCTCGGGGCCGCGGCGGACCGCCGCCTTTGCGCCGGATCGGCACGGGAGGGATGATGCGCGCCCGTGGACGGACGGATCGTCATCCGGAACGGGATCGTCCCCGCGGCGGGAGCGGGGGCCACCGTCGTGGTGGAGGGGCGGCGCGTCGCCCAGGTGGCTCCGCCGGGACGGCCGGTCGAGGGGCGGCCGGGCGACTGGGACGTGGACGCGGACGGGCGGCTCGTGGTGCCCGGGATGATCGACGCGCACACCCACCTCGCCCTCGGCGCGCTTCAGCGGCTGGCGGGACTCCCGGGCCGCCCCCCGCCCACGGTGTCGGATCTGCGCGCCGGCCTGCGCGCCCGGGCGGAGCGCCGCGCCACCCCGGAGCGCCTCGCCGCTCTGGCCCGCGCAGGCGCGCTCGCCGCCCTCCGCGCCGGCGTGACCTGCGCGTTCGACCTCGTGCGCGCTGCGCCTGGCGGGGCCGCCGAGGCGCTCGAGGCGGTGGCCGGCGCCTGCGCGCTGGGGCTCCGCGCGGTGCTCGCCTACGGCGCGCGCGGCGATGGCGGCGAGGACGAGGTGCGTGCGTCGGCCGCGTTCGCCGCCCGGCACGCGAGCGGCGAGCGGCTGCGGGGCGCGGTGGGGATCGCCGGGCTCCTCGACACGTCCGAGGAGACCCTCGCGCTCGCCGGTGCGCACGCGGGCGCGGGCGTGCACGCCTGCGTGGGCGAGGACGAGGCGGATCTGGCGCACGCGTTCGCCCGGTTCGGCCGGCGGCCGGTGGAGGTCCTCGCGGCGCACGACCTGCTCGGCCCGCGCACGGTGGTGGCGCACGGCGGGACCACCGTCCACGCGGAGGCGGTGATGCTCGCGGACACCCTCACTGCGCTCGCGGTGACGCCGCGCGCGGCGATGTTCTTCGGGGCCCCCATCCCGGCGCTGCTCGACTTCGCGAGCCTGGGCGTCCCCATCGCGTTCGGCAGCGACGGCCTCTTCCCCGACGTCGCCGGCGAGGCGCTCCACGCCGCGACGCTGCTCCGGCACGCGGGGCGGAGCGCGGGAGCGGCGGGCGGCCTCGTGGGGCGGATCGCCTGGCCGACCGCCGCGCGGCTCGCCTCGGAGGCGTTCGGCGACACCCTCGGGCGGCTCGAGGTCGGCGCGCTCGCAGATCTGGTCGTGCTCGACTGGCGACCGCCGGTGCCGCTGCCAGACCTTCCCGGCGGCGATCTCGCCCTCCTGTGGGCGGGCGCTCCTGCGGCGTGGGTCATCGTGGATGGTGACGTGCGGCTCCGGGAGGGCCGGCTGCTCGGCGCCGACGAGGCGGCGATCGCGGCCGAGGCGCGCGAGGCGGCGCGCGGGCTGCTCGAACCCTCCTGAGTCGCCCGCACGGCCGGCGGTACCCCGAGGGCTACCTCCGAGGAGGATGCGCACGGACCCGCGTGACGCGCTAGGCTGCGCCCCGTGCGCGTGCGCTTCCCGCCGCCCGAGCTGAAGCCAGAAGTGGCTCTCGCGCTCGGCGCCGCCTTCCCGCTCCTCTCCACGGCGCTCTCGCTGGCGACGCGTTCGCTCGTCTCCGGCGTGCCTTTCGCGCTGTACGTCCCCGCCGTCGTCTTCGCGACCTACCTGGGCGGGCTCGGACCGGGGATACTCTCGCTCGCGCTCTCCGCGGGGCTCTGCGGCTACTACCTCATCGCGCCCTACGACGCGTTCGGCCCGTCGCAGGCGGAGGTGGCGGTCGTCTCGCTGTTCCTCGTCATCGGGGGCGTGCTCTGCTGGATCGCGGCGGCCCTGCGCGACGGGTACCTCGAGCGCGCCGCGCACGCGCACCGCTTCGAGTCGCTCGTGGCGACGAGCTCGGACGTCATCTGGACGGCGACCCCGGAGGGCCTCGCCCGGGAGGACTCGCCGTCGTGGCGCGACTTCACCGGCCAGAGCCTCGAGGAGTACCGCGACGCGGGCTGGCTCGACGCGGTCCACCCCGACGACCGCCCCCGCGTGGCGCTGGCCTGGCGCGAGGCCGTCGCGCGGCGCGACCGGTTCGAGCTCGAGTACCGTCTGCGCCGGCGCGGGGGCGGGTGGGCGCCGGTGGTCGCGCGCGGCGCGCCGGTGATCGACGCGCGCGGGCGGGTGGTCGAGTGGGTGGGCGCGAGCTCGGACCTCAGCGCGCGCGACGCGGCGGAGGCGGCGCAGCGCGAGTCCGAGGAGTGGTTCCGCACGCTCCTCGGGACGATCCCGCAGATGGTCTGGACCGCGGACGCCACGGGGCGCACCCAGTTCCAGAACCCGCAGATCCGCGAGTACACCGGCAAGGGCGACGAGGAGCTCGCGAACGGCCGCTGGCGGACGCTCGTGCACCGCGAGGACCGCGCGCCGGTGGTCGCGTTCTGGAGGCGCATGCGGGACGAGCAGATCGGGGGCGACGGCACGTTCCGGCTCCTCGGCCGCGACGGCGCGTACCGCTGGTTCCTCGTGCGCGCCGCCCCGCTGCGCGGCGCGGACGGGCGGCTGCGCCAGTGGGTGGGCACGCTCACCGACATCCACCTGCAGAAGGCGTCGGAGGACGCGAAGAACGAGGCGATCCGCGCGCGCGACGTGTTCCTCTCCGTGGCGAGCCACGAGCTCAAGACCCCGGTGGCGGCGGCGCTCCTCCAGATCCAGCAGGCGCACCGGCTCCTCCGCAGGCAGGGGACCTCCCCGGAGCTCGCCGGCGTCACGCAGCGCGTGGCGGCGAGCGCGGCGAGCGTCGAGCGGCTCGGCTCGCTCGTCGGCACGCTCCTCGACGTCTCGCGCATCGCCACCGGGAAGCTCGAGCTGGAGCGGAAGCGCTTCGACCTGACGGAGAGCGTCACGCAGGTCGCCGCGCGGCTCGCCGAGACCGCCGATCGGGCGCGCTGCCCGCTCGAGGTGGACGTCGCGCCCGGGATCGCCGCCCTCGGCGACCGGCTCCGGGTCGAGCAGGTGATCACGAACCTGCTCGCGAACGCGATGAAGTACGGCGCGGGGAGCCCGATCGCGCTCGCGCTCGCGCGGCGGGACGGCGTCGCGGTGCTCACCGTGGCCGATCGCGGGATCGGGATCGCCCCGGAGGACCAGCTCCGCATCTTCGAGCCGTTCGAGCGCGCGGTGAGCGCGCGGCACTACGGCGGGCTCGGGCTCGGGCTGTGGATCGCCCGCGAGATCATCGAGGCCGGCGGAGGCGCCATCCGCGTGGAGAGCCGGCCCAGCCAGGGCTCCACCTTCCACGTGGAGCTGCCGCTGGCGTGAGGAATCGGGAGTCCCGCCGCAGGGAACCGGCCGTTCAGCCCGACCTCAACGCCGCCCGAGCACGTCGCTCAGGGCCTTGAGGGGCCCGGCGTCCACCCGCGCGCTGTCGACGAGGAGCTTCAGGACGTTCAGCGCCGCGCGGGACAGGTCCGCGAGCTGCTCGAGCCTGCGCACCTTGAAGCGCGCGGCGGCCTTCACGGCGGGGTCCACGTCCGCCGTGGCGGCGCGCAGCTCCTGGAGCGCCCGCTCGAACGTCGCGAGCGCCTCCTCCACCGCGCGCTTCTCGCGCTCGCGCAGCACCTTCGCGACGAGCTTCCAGACGTTCGTCTCCGCCTCGAAGTGCTCCTTGCGGTCGCCCGCGATCGGCACCGTGCGCACGACGCCCCAGTGGCGCAGCTCGGCGAGGCTCATGGAGAGCAGGCCGGTCGAGATGTGCAGCCGGTCGCACAGCTCCGGCGCGGCGAGCGGGCGCTCCGACAGGAACAGCACCGCCCACACCCGCCCGAGCTGCCGCCGGAAGCCCCACAGCTCCATGAGCGCGCCGACCCCGTCGGCGACGGCGAGGTCGGCGCGCGTGAGGGCGTGGGAGGTGGCCGGTGAACGGGACGCGGTCGCGGTCATGGCGGGCCGTCAGGCGAGGACGAGATCCAGGAGCGCGGCGAGCGCGAACGCGATGGACGCGAACGCGTTGTAGTTGAAGAACGCGACGTTGATCCGCTCGGGCCGGAGCTGGCCGCGCGGCGCCACGTAGACGTGCTCGGCGGCGACCACGGCGGCGAGCACGACGGTGCCGGCGATCCAGCCCGGACCGCGCCCGGCGAGCGCGCCCGCGAGGGCGACCCAGGCGATGGCGAGCACGTGGAGCCCGCGCGCCCACACGATCGCGCCCCGGACGCCGAAGCGCGCCGGGATGGAGCGGAGCCCCGCCCCGCGGTCGTAGTCCATGTCCTGCAGCGAGTAGAAGACGTCGAAGCCCGCGATCCAGGCCCCGACGCCGAGGCCGAGCGCGATCGCCGAGGCCGGCGCCGTGCCGGTGAGGGCGATGGCGACGCCGATGGGCGCGAGCGCCTGCGCGACGCCGAGCCAGAGGTGGCAGGCCCAGGTGAAGCGCTTCGCGTAGGAGTAGCCGAGCAGGATCGCGAGCACCGGCAGGGCGAGCCACCCGCAGATGGGCGCGATGAGCGCCGCCGAGGCGACGAAGGTCGCGCCGCTCGCGGCGAGGAGCGCCCACGCCGCCCCGGGCGACACCTCGCCGGTCACGAGCTCACGCCGCGCGGTGCGCGGGTTCCGCGCGTCGAAGGCGCGGTCGGCGAGGCGGTTCATCGCCATCGCGGCGGTGCGCGCCGCGACGACCGCGAGCGCCACGAGCGCGAGCCTCACCGGCTCGAGCCGCGCCTCGCGCGACACGAGCACCACCGCGGCCGCCGCGAACGGCAGCGCGAAGAGCGAGTGGCTGAGCTTCACCATCCGCGCGAGCGCGGCGACGGCCCCGCCGGTCGCCGGGGGCGCGGCGCGGGCCGGGGAGGGAGAGGTCATGCGAGGGCCTCCGCGCGCTGGCGCGCGAGCCAGGTGAACGGGCGCTCCTCCGCGCCGAACGCCGAGACGACGAAGTCGAACGGATCCTCGACCCGCGCGCCGCCCAGCGGCGCGGCGAGGACGCCCGGCGCCGCGCCCGGCGCGAGCGCGCCGACGTGGGGCGCCCCGACCGCGGGCCCGTTCCAGGCGAGGGGCAGGAGCGTCGCCGCCGGGAGCTCCGGGAGCTCGCGGCGGAGCAGGGCGAGGTCGGCGAGCGGGGCGAGCGATGGGCAGGAGGCGAGCGAGTCGGTGCCGACCGCGAGTGGCACGCCCGCCGCGAGGAGCGCCGCGACGGGCGGGAGCTTCCCGACGATGTAGCGGTTCGAGCGCGGGCAGAGGACCACCGTCGCGCCGGAGCGGGCGAGGAGGGCGACGTCGTCCGCGTCCACGTCCACGCAGTGGACCGCGAGGTGGTGGGGCGCGAGGTGCTCGGCGACGAACGCGACCGCCGAGCGGGCGCGCGGGCGCAGCGAGCGGGGCGCGCCGAGCGAGTTGAACATGCGCGCGAAGTCGCCGGTGCCGGTGGCGCACAGCGCGCGCTCGGCGGGATCCTCGGCGAGGTGGATGGAGGCGGGGCCGGCGGCGAGGAGCTGCCCGAGCGTCGGGCCGTGCGTGGAGTAGATCGCGTGGGGCGAGAGCGCGATGCGCAGGCCCGGCGCCGGCGCGCAGGTCGCCCGCGCGGCGCGGGCGCCGGCGAGGGCCGCCTCGATGCGCGCCGGCGTCGCCCCGAACACCTCGTGGTAGACGGTGCCGGTGAACCCGGCCGCCGCGAGCGGCCCGACCGAGTCGAGCGTGTTCGAGACGTCGCCCACCGCCGCGACGCCGGCGCGCGCCATGTCCTCGGCGGACATGATCATCGCCTGCGCCGCCTCCTCCTCGGGGCGGGGGAGCGCGCGGGCGGAGATGAAGAGGTGGATCCACGAGGGGAGCCCCTCGCCGCCGGCGACGCGGCCGGCCATGTGCGAGAGCTCGAGGTGCAGGTGCGCGTTCACCAGGGCGGGGAGGATCACCGCGTCGAGCCGCTCGCCCCTCCCGAAGCGCTCCTCGACGGCGGCGCGCGGGCCGATCGCGAGGACCCGGTCGCCGCCGAGGGCGACCGCGCCGTCGCGGATGGCGCCCGGGGTCGCGGCCGCGGCCGCCCGCCCGGGGAGCACCCACGGCGCGCTGTAGACGCGCGGGGTCACGCGACCCGGTCCTCCAGGCGCTCGTATCTCATGTTCCGCCGCACCGCGCGGAAGCCCGCGTCGCGGATGTGCCGCTCGACCTCCTCCGAGTCCATCTGGAAGGTCGTGCCCGCCGCCGAGACCACGTTCTCCTCGATCATCACCGAGCCGAAGTCGTTGCAGCCCATGTGCAGGGAGGCCTGGGCGACGCCGCCTCCCATCGTGACCCACGAGGCCTGCAGGTTCGGCACGTTGTCGAGGACGAGCCGCGACACCGCGTTCACCCTGAGATAAGCCTGCGCGCTCGTGTCCGACGCGGTGAGCCGCGTGTTCGCCGACTGGAACGGCCAGCAGATGAAGGCGGTGAAGCCCTGCGTCTCGTCCTGCAGCTCGCGGAGCCGCGTGAGGTGCGCCACCCGGTGGCACGCCTCCTCGCCCACGCCGAACATCATGGTGGCCGTGCTGCGCAGCCCTTTCACGTGGGCGGCCTTCATGACGGAGAGCCACTCGTCGGTCGAGCACTTGAGCGGTGCGATCCGGCGGCGCACCTCGTCGTCGAGGATCTCGGCGCCGCCGCCGGGGATCGAGTCGAGCCCGGCGGCGATGAGCCGCTCGATGGTCTCGTCGAGGGGCAGCTCGCTCGTGCGGGCGATGTGCCAGATCTCCTCGGGCGAGAGCGCGTGCAGGTTGATGACCGGCCACTTCGCCTTCACCCAGCGGAACAGCTCCTCGTACCACTCCACGCCGAGGTCCGGGTGCAGGCCGCCCTGGAGCAGGATCTCGATGCCGCCGAGCGCCACCGTCTCGTCGATCTTGCGGGTCAGCTCGTCGCGGTCGAGGACGTACGCCTCCTTGTGGCCGCGCGGCCGGTAGAACGCGCAGAAGTGGCACGCCGTCGTGCAGACGTTCGTATAGTTCACGTTCCGCGAGACGATGTAGGTGACCGTGCCGTCCGGGTGGAGCGCGCGGCGGCGCGCGTCCGCGGCGAGGCCGAGCTCGAGCAGCGGCGCCTTCTCGTCGAGCAGCTCCGCCTCGTCCGCATCGAGCCGCTCCCCGTCGGCGCCCTTCTGCAGCGCGGTGTCGAGCGAGACCACCCGCCGGGTGCGCTTCGAGCGGACGACGTCGTCGACGAAGCGCAGCTTCATCGGCGGGAGGAAGCCCTTCGCGGCCGCCTTGCCGAGGAACGCCTCGAGGCCGTCGAGCTCGTGCGGCCCGAGGCCGTAGCGGATCCGCTGCGTGAGGTAGCGGCGGTAGCGCTCCGGGTCGCCGCCCTTCTCGGCGGCGAAGCGCTGGGCGAGCTCGGTCCGGACGCCGAGGCCGTGCTGCGCGGCGCGCGTCAGCTCCTGCACGTCCTCCGGCGAGACGCGCCCGGGCCGCGCCGCCCAGAGCGCGAAGATCATGGGCAGGCCGGTGAGGTGCGTCCACTCCCGCCCGAGATCGACGATGTGGTTCGCGCGCACCCCGAAGCCGCGGTCGCCGATGACGAGCGCGCCCTTCGTGCCCTTCGCGCGGGCGAGCCCCTCGTCCGCATGCATGGGCGTGAACTTCGGGTGCACGCCCATCTCGTCGAGGACCAGCTTCGCGAGGACGTGGGAGGTGCGGGAGGCGGTGTCGAGGAACACCTCGTCCCAGATGGCGGGCGACTGCTCGCCGGCGAGGACCACCGTCTGCACCGGGCCGTCGGCGCCGATGGCCATGCCGGGCACGATCTCGTACTCGCCCTTGGTGAGGGCGGCGACCGAGACGAGCGCGAGATCCACCTCGCCCTCCTCGAGCATCGCGGCGCAGCGCGACGGCTCGGCGAGGACGAGCTCGATCCGCTCGGAGCCCTCGAGCCCGACGGTGAGCGGGTGGGCGTTCAGGAAGGAGACGGCGGCGGCGCGGAGCTTCGGCATGGCGTGACCTAGCGGCGACGGGGCGTCGCGGCGAGCTGGGAGCCCGGGGGGGCCTGCAGCTCGGCCCCCCCGGTGAGATCGTCCGCGGGCTCGCGGTCGGGCGCGGCGGCGTGCACCTTCAGCACGCGGTAGAGGCTGTCGCGCTCCGCCGGCACGCGGCCGGCGGCGCGGATGAGGTCGTGCAGGCTGCGTTCCGAGAGCGCCTGGGGGACGGTCGAGCCGGCCATGTGGTAGATGCGCTCCTCGAGCACCGTGCCGTCCACGTCGTCCACGCCGAAGGCGAGCGACGTCTGGGCGAGCCGCTCCCCGAGCGACACCCAGTACGCCTTCACGTGGTCGAAGTTGTCGAGGTAGAGGCGCGCCACCGCGAGCGTGCGGAGCGCGTCGTAGCCCGTCGGCTTGGGGAACGCCTTGCCGATCATGTTGTGCTCGGGGTGGAACGCGAGCGGGATGAAGACCTGGAACCCGCCCGTCTCGTCCTGCAGCTCGCGCAGGAGCCGCATGTGGTCGACGCGCTCGTCGAGCCGCTCGATGTGGCCGTAGAGCATCGTCGCGTTGGTCTTGAGGCCGAGCCGGTGCGCGGTGCGGTGGATCTCGAGCCACTGCTCGGCGGTCGCCTTGTCGTCGCAGATCTTCCGGCGCACCCGCTTCGCGAAGATCTCCGCGCCGCCGCCGGGCATCGTGTCCATGCCGGCCGAGTGCAGCTCGCGGAGCACCTGCTCGTAGCTCTTCCCGAACTTCTCCGCGAAGAAGTGGATCTCGATGGCGGTGAACGCCTTGATGGCGAGCTCGGGCCAGGCGGTCCGGATCCGGCGCAGGAGCTCCGGGTAGTACTCCCACGGGAGGTCCGGGTGCAGGCCGGAGACGATGTGCACCTCGGTGATGCCGAGGCCGCGCCGCGAGAGGACCTTCTGCACGGCGTCGTCGAGCGACATCGTGTAGCCCTCGGACGCCACCTGGTCGTCCTTTCGCGCGAACGAGCAGAACTTGCAGGTCGCGACGCAGACGTTCGTGGGGTTCAGGTGGACGTTGCGGTTGTAGAAGGTGAGGTCGCCGTGGCGCGCCTCGCGGACGTGGTTCGCGAGCGCGCCCACCGCGGCGAGGTCGGCCGCCTCGAGGAGGCGCAGCGCGTCGGCGTCGGTGAGGCGCTCGCCGGCGAGGACCTTGTCGCGGATGGGGCCGAGGCCGTCGCGCTCGAGGGCGCGGTGCGCGAGGGTCGAGATCATCTAGGGTTCCTCTCGTGAATCGGCGAGCGGGGGGTCCGGAGGGGCTTCATCCCCCCGGCTAGAAGGAGAGAGACCCTCCCAGCGCTTCATGAGCTCGTTCGGCAGGCCGAGCCGGTCGAGCACGCGCGCGACGACGGTGTCCACGAGCGCGTCGATGGTCTTCGGGGAAGAGTAGAACGACGGCGAGGCGGGCATGACGAACGCGCCCGCCTCGATGACCTGGGTGATGGCCCGCGCGTGCACGAGCGAGAGGGGCGTCTCGCGCAGCACGAGCACGAGCTTCTTCCGCTCCTTCAGCATCACGTCGCCGGCCCGGCCGACGAGGTCGATCGAGATGCCATGCGCGATCCGCGCGAGCGCGCCGGACGAGCAGGGGATGATCACCATCCCGTCGTACAGCGCAGAGCCGGAGGCGAAGGGCGCGGTGAAGTCCTGGTTCTTCCAGACGCGGAACGGGTAGCGCGGCTCCGTCCCGATCTCCTGCTTCCAGACCTGCTTGCCGGTCTGGGTGAAGACGAGATCCACCGAGACGCCGTGCTTCTCCCCGTTCGCGGCGAGGAAGTCGAGGAGCCGCTTCGCGTAGGGCGCGCCGGACGCGCCGGAGATTGCGACGACGAGCTTCACGCCCGCACCGCCGTCACGAGGCCGCACACGCCCGGGAAGAGCGTCTCGCCGCGCACGTCCCGGAAGCCCGCCCGCCGCGCCGCGTCCTCGAACTCCGGGCGCGAGGCGAAGCGCTCCATCGAGGCGACCAGGTAGCGGTACGCCTCCGGGTCGGGGGAGAGGATCCGGCCGAGGACCGGCAGCGCGAGCCGGTTGTACGCCCCGTGCACGAAGCGGGAGCCGGTCGACTCCGGGCGGAAGAACTCGAGGACGCCGAGGCGGCCGCCGGGCCTCAGCACGCGCGCGAGCTCGGCGAGCCCCACCTCGTAGCGCTCCAGGTTCCGCATCCCGAAGGTCACGGTGGCGAGGTCGAAGCGCGCGCCGCGGAACGGCAGCGCCATCGCGTCCGCCTGGCTCGCGGGCAGGCCCGTCTTCTCCACGCCGCGCGCGAGCATCTGGAAGGAGAAGTCCGCGCCGACGATGCGGAGCCCCGGCGCGCGCCGGCGGGCGAGCGCGGCGACGTCCATGGTGCCCGCGCACAGGTCGAGCAGCGCCTCGCCGTCCCGCGGCGCGAGGTCCGAGAGGAGCCGCCGCCGCCAGGCCTGATCGACCTTGAGCGTCATGACGCGGTTGAGCAGGTCGTAGCGGGGGGCGATGCGGTCGAACATCGCGCGCACCGCGGAGCCGCGCTGCGCCTCGCCGGGAAGGGGAACGGTCACTGGAGGATCCCTCCGCGCCGGGGCGTCCACGACGCCGCGGGCGGCGGCGCGATGCGGGGACGTCGCGGGTTCTCCGCGCCGGGGACCAGGCGCGCGTAGAGCGCATCCATCCGCGCGACCACCTCGGGCGGGTGGACGCACACCTCCGGCCACTCGCGCCCGCCCTCCTCGGTCCACTTGCGCGTCGCGTCCACGCCGATCTTCCCGCCGAAGGCGAAGTGCGAGGCCGCGTGGTCGAGCACGTCCACCGGCCCGTCGGCGATGACGAGGTCGCGCTTCACGTCCACGTTCGCGAAGGCGCGCCACGCGGCCTGCGAGACGTCCTGCACGTCCACGTCCTCGTCGAACACGACGAGCGTCTTCGTCTGCGCCATCTGGCCGGAGCCCCACAGGCCGTGGATGACCTTCTTCGCCTGCCCGGGGTGGTCCTTCCTGATCGAGACGAGGCAGAGGTTGTGGAACACGCCCTCCACCGGCATCGCCATGTCCACGATCTCGGGGAAGATCATCTGCAGCATGGGCAGGAACATCCGCTCCGTCGCCTTGCCGAGCCACTGATCCTCGACCGGCGGCGGCCCGACCACGGTGGCCGGGTAGATCGGGTCGCGCCGGTGCGTCACCGCGACGACGTCCAGCGCGGGGTAGTCGTCCGCGAGCGAGTAGAAGCCGGTGTGGTCGCCGAACGGCCCCTCGCGCACGAGCGGCGCGGAGGTGTCGACGTAGCCCTCGATGACGAGATCCGCGTCGGCGGGGACGTCGAGGTCCACCGCGACGCCCTTCGCCATCCGCACCGCCTCGCCGCGCAGGAACCCGGCGAAGAGGTACTCGTCCACGTTGGGCGGGAGCGGCGCGGACGCGCAGTAGGTGAGGGCGGGGTCGCCGCCGAGCGCGATCGCGACCGGCATCCGCTCGCCGCGCTTCTGGTAGGCGCGGTAGTGCGCGGTCGCGGTCTTGTGGAGCTGCCAGTGCATGGCGAGCCGCCGCGGCCCGAGCACCTGCAGCCGGTACATGCCGACGTTGCGGATCCCCGTCTCCGGGTCGCGCGTGATGACCTGCGGGAGCGTGATGAACGGACCCCCGTCGTGCGGCCAGGTGGTGAGCACCGGCAGGATCCCGAGATCCGGCTCGCGGACGACGACCTCCTGGCTCGCCGCCGACGAGACGTGCTTCGGCGTCATCGTCGCGAGCTTCCCGAGCTTCGGGAGCATCTTGAGCTTGTCCCAGAGCGACTGCGGCGGGGCCATGTGCAGGAGCGCGCGCAGCTCGCGGGCGTGCTCCTCGAAGTCCTCGGAGGAGAGCGCCCAGCTCGTGCGGCGGCGCGTCCCGAACAGGTTCATCGCGACCGGGAAGCCTCCGGGCGCTCGACCCTTCACGTTCTCGAAGAGGAGCGCCGGCCCGCCCTGCTTCGCCGCGCGGTCCGCCAGCGCGGCCATCTCGAGCACCGGATCGACCGGCTCCTTCACGCGGACGAGCTCGCCCGCCGTCTCGAGCCGATCGAGGAACTCCCGCAAGGAGCGGTAGGCCATGGCGCGGCGATCTGTACCAGTGGCGCCGCCGGGTTTCAATGTTCGTTGAACGGGAACGTCCGGGGCGAACAGGCCCCCGCGCCAGCCCGGTTTCCCCCGGCGCGAAGGTCGGATACAACGCGGGCCCGATGGACCGCAGAAACCAGGCCCGCACCCTCGTCGCCAGCGCGCTCGCCGAGGTCGAGGCGGAGCTCGCGGCCCCGAAGTACCAGCTCTGCCCGACGCAGCTCGGCGCCTGCCGGGACACGCTCCGCTCCTACCTCCGGTCGCTCGACGCGGGCGCGCTCCCGCCGAAGCGCGACCGCGAGGAGGGCCTCGGCCGGATGATCGCGGACTCCTGGCCGTTCGACGTCCCGCTCGGCGCGCTCGTGCTGCGTGCCGAGCGCGCCTGGCGTAACGCCTGATGTGAGCGCCCCGTGCGCGCGGCGCTGCTCGCCCTCATCTTGCTCGGCGTGGCCGCGTGCGACGCCGGGCGCGATCTGGAGGAGGAGGCCGCCGCCTGCGACGAGGGGCCGGCGTCCGCCCTGCCCGGCGTGGACGGCCACCTCGTCGCCCTGAACGCGTACTACCTCCAGGAGGAGGCGACGCGCGCGCTCCGCCGCGGCGAGGTCGAGGCCGCGGCCGTCGAGGAGACGCTCGCGAAGGCGGCCGCGCTCGGGGTGCGCGCGGTGCGCACGAACGCGTTCAACGACGGCGCGGGCGACGCGGCGATGCAGACGGCGCCGCTCCTCTACGACGAGGTCGCCCTGCGCGGCCTCGACCTCGTCCTCGCCCGCGCGCACGCCCACGGGCTCCGGCTCGTCCTGCCGCTCGCGAACCGCTGGGATGACTACGGCGGCCAGCGCCAGTACGTCGCGTGGGCGGGGCTCCCCGAGCCGCGCGAGGGCGACCCGCGCTTCTTCACGGAGCGCGCGGTCGTCGAGCACTTCCGCGCGCACGTGGCGGCGCTCCTCGACCGGGTGAGCACGATCGATGGGATCCGCTGGGGCGACCACCCCGCCGTGCTCGCCTGGGAGCTCGTGAACGAGCCCCGCGCGGAGGGCGTCTCGCGGGAGGCCCTCCGCGCCTGGGTGGACGAGCTCGCCGCGCTCGTGAAGGCGCGCGCGCCCGGCCACCTCGTCGGCTCCGGCGAGGAGGGGCTCGACGGCGAGGAGTTCGCGCTCCTCACCGCGTCGCCGTACGTCGACTACGCGAGCGTGCACCTCTACCCGGAGGCGTGGGGCGTCCCGGCGGACTTCGCGGCGTTCTTCGGGGCGGGATTCCTCTCCGAGCGGATCGCGACCGCGCGCCGGCTGGGGAAGCCGCTGCTGGTCGGCGAGCTGGGGCTCCGCAACGACGGGCTGCCGCTCGAGGACCGCCGCGCGATCTACCGCGGCTGGTTCCGATGCATCCGCCGGGCGGGCGGGGCGGGCGTCGCGCCCTGGCTCTTCGCCTACGACGCGCGCCCGGACGGGTGGGACCCGTACACGTTCCGGTGGCGGGACGGCACCGACCCCGCCGACCCGGTGAACCGCTACGCGGACCTCGTGCGCGACGCCGCGGCGATGCCTTGACGGTCGGTGCAGCAGGGACCGCACGCATCCCGGGCGCCTGCCCGCCCGCCGGGCTGAACGTTGGGGATGGCCACGCGGAGGCGCTGGCGCGACCCGCGCGCGTCCGCGAGCTTTCCGCCCTGCGGCGCGCGTTCGGTCGCCGCGAGGAGGTTCGACATGGGTCGGTTCGGCGTGACGGCGTGGGCGGCGGGGCTCGCGAGCGCGGCGGCGGTGGCGCTCACGGTGGGTGTACCGGCGCGTGGGGCGGGAAACGGCGACGGGGGCGACTCACGGATCCAGCGCGGCTTCGCGATCGCGCCGGTCGAGCTCAACCTCGAGGGGAAGAACCGCGGGCTCGTCGGCCTCGGCAGCTACCTCGTGAACGCGGTCGGCGGCTGCAACGACTGCCACACGAACCCGCCGTACGCGCCCGGCGGAAACCCGTTCCTGGGGGAGCCGAAGCAGGTCAACGCCGCCCATTACCTGGCCGGCGGCATGGCGTTCGGGCCGTTCATCTCGGCGAACATCACCCCCGACTCCTCGGGCCGGCCGGAGGGGCTCACGCTCGACGAGTTCAAGGAGGTCATGCGGACGGGCGTCGACCCCGACAGCGGGATGCTCCTGCAGGTGATGCCGTGGCCGGTCTACGGCCAGATGACGGACCGCGATCTCGAGGCGATCTACGCCTACCTGACCGAGATCCCGCACGCCGAGCCCGCGGCGCCGTGACCTCGAGCGGGCGCGGGCGCCAGCGAGGGCCCGCGCCCTTTGCCATCAGAGCCGCGTGTCGGCGCCGAGGTCCTTGCCGAACTCGGGCCGGTACGGTCCCGCCGGGAAGCCGGGACCGGGGAACGAGAGCGCCTTCCAGTTCGCCTGCCGCGCGAGCGGCATGTAGTTCGGCGAGGCCTTCGTCACCGCGGCGGCCACCATCGCGCCGATGATCCCGCCGCCGCCGGAGTCGGGCTGGTAGGTCATCGCCTCGTGGTCCGTCCAGATCGTCTCGCCGGTCTTCCCGTCCTTGAGGACGTACGCGAACTCGACGTTCACCTGCGTCGTGACGACGAGGTACTTCGCCTCCCACTTCTCGATGGAGACGTAGAGCGCAGCGTCGGCGCCGAAGAGCGCGCAGAGCCGGCCGGGATCGGCGCCGTGCACGAGGGCGGCGTCGGCGAGGCCGTCGTCCTCGAGGAGCCGCTTCACGAGGTTCACCGGGAAGACGTAGTAGCCCCGCTCCGCCACCGGGATGGGCAGGGTGGAGAGGAAGTAGTCCGCGGCGTCCACGTTCACCGTCTTGTTGACGACCGGGACGATGAGGATGGCGCGGGGCTGCGCCGCGACGAACTTGGAGTAGTCCTTGCGCGGCGCGGTCGCGCAGGCGGAGAGGAGCGCGAGGATCGCGGCAGCGGCGGAGATGCGGGCGTGCCGGGACATGTCAGCTCCTCCTCGTCGCGCCGGCGGGGCCCTTCGCCGGAGTGGACGGGGTCTTCGCGCGCTTCTGCTCCGCGTTGCGGATCATCTTCTCCATGAAGACGCGCGACTCGGGCCACTGATCGCGCTCCCGCTGGAAGTAGGCGATCGCGTCGTCGTGGCGTCCTTCCTCCATGAGCGCGTAGCCGTACTCGGCGAAGCAGCCGGGCGGCACCTTCTCGCCGCGCTGGGTGGCGTCGCGGATGACGGCGTCGAGGCTCGCCACGAAGTTCTCGCGATCCTGGGGGTTCTTGTAGTGCGCGTACAGCGCCTCGTCGTAGTCACCCCAGGAGTACATCGTCTGGCGAGCGCAGCCCTGGAGGCCGACGAGGAGCGCCGCGGAGGTGAGGAGCAGGGTCGGCCGGTTCATGTCAGTGCACCTGGATGGTCTTGAGCTCGCTCTCGACGAACACCTTCTGCCGGTGCAGCACGTTCCCGGCGCCGTCGCGCACGTCCACCTCGTGCGAGCCCGGCTCCACGAGCAGCACGTTCGGATGGCCGTCGTACGCGCTCGCCGCGCCCGCCGACTGGCCGTCGACGAACAGGACCGCCCCCGCGGGCGCGCCCGCCACGGCGAGGCTGGGGCGGGTGTCCGGCGTGCGAACCACCGTCTGCGGCATCGCGCAGGCGCCGAGCGCGAGCACTGCCTGAAGCATGAGGACCTTGCCCGTCATTGCGCACCTCACGACTTCGGCTCCGTCACGAAGAGCTTCGCGAGCGCCGCGGGTTCGACCCGGCCGCTGACCACCTGGCAGGCCGCGCCCTCGTTCGTCTCGCTGTCGCCGAACAGGCTCACCACCCGCAGCGTCGCGACCTGCTTGGGCGGGAGCGTCACCTCGAACCCGCTCTGCTTGCTCTTCACCGTCGAGCCCGCCTCCATGACCGCGAGGGTGTCGCCCTCGCGCAGGCCCTGGTGCTTGCCGCCGGTGATGAACAGCTGCGCGCCCTGCACCTCGAGGATGTCCGTGCGCCAGGGGCGGTCGGCGAGCGTCGCCGCGAGCCGGTCGATGACGTCGGAGATGGCCGCGGCGATGGCGCGGTCGTTGAGCGTCGCGTCGTACTCGGAGTGGCTGCCGAACCCGGCGATCTCGCCCGACTCGGTGCTCGCCTCCCCGGCGCCGATCGCCGAGAAGTAGGCGTGGCCGGTCTTCACGTCCACGAGGCGGACGTCGACCTTCGCGTGCGCGAGCTGGACCTTGGTGCTGCTCAGGAACCCGCTCTTCCCGCCGACCGAGCGGCCGAACTCGGTGACCGAGCCGGTGATCACCGTGTCGGCCCCGACCAGCTTGCCGCCCGAGAGCTGCTGCTCGCGCTCGAGCTTCTGGAGATCCGGGCGCTCCAGCACGACGAAGTTCCCGGACATGATGAGCCGCGAGGCGAGCATGTCCGACGCCTGCTTGCCGATCCGATCGAGGTCGGCGTCGTTCAGCAACGACCGCCCGTAGTTCGTCTCGTTCGAGAAGCGCGCGATGGCGAGCTTCATCTTGTAGCGCTTCGCGGCGGGCGCCTGGCGCGCCTCCTGCGCCGAGAGCTGCGCCGCCTTCGGCACCGGCGACTCCGCCGGCGCGGGCTTCTCCGACACCGTCGCGCAGGCCTGCAAGAGCAGGGCGGCGGCGCCGGCAGCGATCCCGATCCTTCTCATTTCCCCTCCACCTCGGGCCGCCCCGAGGGCGGCGCGAACACGGACCGGCAGTCTCTCACGGCGGGGCCCTCACCGTGCGAGAACTCCACGCCGCGCCGTGTCCCGTGACCGAGGGTGAGGCGCGTGTGCGCGCGCGGCGCACGTCGGCCGCCCCGAGGCGCGCGCTGGAGCTCGCCGCGCCCTCGGCGCCGGGTCGACCACCGTGAGGAAAGGACGGGTGAGCCGCGGACGCCGGCCCTACTTGTCGCCCTGGAAGATGAGCGGCAGCCCGCTCTTCGGGCTGCCCACGATCACGATCTTGGCGTTCGAGCTCGCCGCGAGCCGCTCGGTGGCCTCGATCCCCTTGAACTGCAGGTACTCGGGCGTGAGCCCCTGGCGCACGATGTTCTGGTACTTGAGGATGCCCTCCGCCTCGATCTGCTTGCGCTGCGCCTCCTGGCGCTCGCGATCGAGCGTGAACTTCATCTTCTGCGCGCGCTGCTCCTCGGCGAGCTTGTCGGAGATGGCGGTCTTGATCGCGTCCGGCAGCTCGACGTCGCGGACGAGCACCGCCTCGACCACGATGTGCTTCCCCTGGAGGGCCTTCGTCACCTCGTCGTAGATCTGCTGCTCGATCTCCTCGCGCCTCGTCGAGTAGATCTCCTCCGGCTGGTAGCGGCCGAAGACCTTGCGCGCCTCGGAGCGGACGATCGGGGCGATGAGCTTCGAGTCGTAGTCGGGGCCGATCTGCGTCTGGAGCTCGTAGAGCTCCTGCACCATCGGGCGGAAGCGGACGCTCGCCTCGACTCGCAGCGGCAGCCCGTTCGAGGAGAGCACCGAGAGCTGCTCCTTCATCTCGTGCACGCGGGTGTCGTAGGGGATGACGCTGTTCCACAGCGGCATCACGTGCATGCCCTCGTCGAGCACCTCCCGGCTCGTGCCGCCGCCGAGGGTCTTGAAGACGATCCCGCGGTGGCCGGAGTCGACCGTCGGGCAGCGGCAGGCCTCGAGGAACGGGGCGACGGCGAGCGAGACGTAGAGCAGCGTACGGACGACCTGGCGCATTGGATCTCCTGGGCTGGCGGGCAGCCTATCGCGCCGGGTGTGGCGCGGGGCACCTCAGGTGACATGCCCGCAGGGAGGGGCCCCGTCGCGAAGCGACGGGGAGGGACGCAGACCGTGCCGGCGGGGAACGGTCGCGAACCCGCGAAGCGGGCGCGACCGTTCACGGGCCCCGCCGGGCAGGGGTGGGGCCCCAGCAGCTCCCGCGGAGTGGTTGGACCGGGCCAATCGCCGAGGGAGGGCCCCGCCGAGCAGGGGTGGGGCGGGGACGCAGTCCCCGTCAGATCAGAACGCCCGTTCGGTCAGCGACCCCGCCGCCTCGAGCAGCGCCCGGCGGTGCACGCCGTCGGGCACCTCCTCGAGCGCGGCGAGCGCGGCGCGGGTGTGCTCGCGGGCGAGCGCGCGCGCGTCGTCGACGCCGCCGACGCGCTTCACCACCTCGACGACGTCCGCGGCCACGGCGTCGCCGTCGTCCTCGCCCTCGACGAGGGCGGCGAGCCGCTCGCGCAGCCGGGGCTCGGCCTCGCAGGCGCGGATGAGCGGGAGCGTCGCCTTGCCCTCGATGAGATCGGTGCCGAGGCGCTTGCCGAGGAGCTGCGGATCGGCGGCGTAGTCGAGCGCGTCGTCCACGAGCTGGAACGCGATGCCGATGCCCTCGCCGAAGCGGACGAGCGCGTCCGGGACGTGCCCGACCTGTCCCGCCGCCCACGCGCCGGCCGCGGCCGCCCAGCCGAAGAGCGAGGCGGTCTTGCCGATCACGACGTCGAGGTAGTCCTTCTCGGTCGCGGAGAAGGAGCTGCGCAGCGAGAGCTGGAGCACCTCGCCCTCGACGAGCCGGCGCATCGTGGCGAGCAGCGTCGGGAGCGCCGCCGAGCGGGCCGGCTCGGCCGAGACGATCTCGAGCGCGCGCGTGAGGAGCCAGTCGCCGGACAGGACCGAGACGGCGTTGCCCCAGATGACCCGCGACGCGGGCTGGCCGCGCCGCAGCGGGCCGTCGTCGATCACGTCGTCGTGGAGCAGCGTCGCGGAGTGGGTCAGCTCGGCCGCGACCGCGTACGGCACCGCGGCGCGCATCTCGCCGCCGCAGGCGCCGCAGGCGAGGAGCGTCACCATGGGCCGGATGCGCTTGCCGCCCGCCGAGACGAGGTGGCGCGCGGCGGCGCGGAGCTTCTCCTCGGCGTCCTCGGTCGCGCGGGTGAGCTGCTCCTCGAGCGCGACGAGGCTCTCCGGGAGGGCCGGGACGTCGGCGAGGGCGGCCTGCGCACGCTCGGGGCGGACGCCGCGCTGCGCGCTCGCGTCGAGCTGGGACAGGATGGCCTGCTCACTCGCTGCCACGGGAGCCTCCGGGGACCGGCACTTTCAACGAAAGTTGAACGGCATATAACGCGGGCGGCGCCGCGCGGTCAACGAATGCTGGACCCTATTGGTAGTGGCGCACCGTCGGCCAGACGTCCGCGAGGGGGCGCGTCGCGCCGCGGCAGATCCAGATCCAGCGCGCGTCCTCGTAGGGCATCACCCACGGGCTCGACGGCAGCCTCGCGGCGAGGGTGCGCTCGCGGTACAGGTCGCCGCCGCAGTCCTCCTGCGCGTCCGAGACGACGATGACGGGATCTCCGCGGCCTTCGGGAGGGCCCCACAGAAAGTACTGGTTGTGGCCCGAGACGACCGGCACGCCGAGCCCGGCGGCGTGGACCTCGATCGCCGCCGCCTCGCCGTAGTTCTGCGCGAACACCGCCGCGTGGGTGCGTTCCTCGGGCGGCAGGCTCCGCACCACGGCCGCCACCGCGGCGGCGAGCGCCTCCCATCCGTGCTGGTCCGCGAAGATCTGCGGCAGCACCCCGTACGCGTGCCGCTCGAGCGGCTCGGAGCTCACTCCGAGGGCGGCCTGGTAGCGGACGAAGATCTCGACCGGCAGGAGCGGGATCGCGAGCGGGAGCCCCACCGCGCCGGTGACCACGACGCTCGAGAGCGCCGCGAGGCGGAGCGCGCCGGGCCGGAGCGCCCGCTCGATCGCGACGCCGCCCGCGGCGAGCAGCATCGGCAGCGCGGGCGCGGCGTAGTACGCCTTCCCGCGCGTCGCGACGAGGAGCGCGAGGTACAGGGATCCCCCGAGCGCGAGGAAGCGGAAGGGGCGCGCGCGCTCCGCGAGGAGGAGCCAGGCGAGCCCGCCGAGCCAGACGGGCGCGGCGAGCGGGCCGAACTCGAGGAGGAGCGCGCGCGCGAAGCCTCCGAGCGAGAAGGGCGCGTTCTTCTCGAGCTGCCCGTTCCGGACGAGCTCGAGGAACGGGAGGCCGTGCGCGGCCTGCCAGAGGACGTTCGGCAGGACGAGGGCCGCGGCGAGCGCGGCGCCGGCGAGCGTCCAGCGCGTCCAGAGCGCGCGCCGCGCCGGCGTGGCGACGAGGCCGGCGAGGAGCGCGAGGGCGAGTAGCACGGAGGTGTACTTGAGGAGCGCGCCGGCCGCGGCGAGCGCGCCGGCGAGGAGCCAGAGCCGCGGCGTGTCGCCCTGCACGAGCCGCGCGAGGACGCACGCGAGCGCGACGATCGCGAGCGGCTCGAACGCGTTCATCGTGAGGTAGTGGCCGAGGCCGGCGAGGAGCGGCGAGGCCGCGAGGACGAGGCCGGCGAGCGCAGCCGCGAACGCGCCGCCGCCGAGGCGCCGCGCGAGCCGCGCAGCGAGGAAGACCGTCGCGGCCGAGGCGAGCCACGCGGGGAGGCGCAGGCCGGGGACCCAGGTGCCGAAGAGCGCGTGCGCGCCCCGGGCGATGAGCGCGATCCCGGGCGGCTGATCGACGTAACCCCACCCGAGCCGCTCGCCGCAGACGATGAAGTAGAGCTCGTCGCGGAAGATGCCGTAGCGGCCGCCGGCCGCGGCGTGGAGCGCGAAGGTCGCGACGGCGAGCGCGGCGGGGAGGAGGCGCGCCGCGTGGCCGCCCTCGGGTGCGGGGACGGCGGAGAACTCGGAGGGAGGGACCACCGCGGGCGAGCTCACGCGCGCGAGCCTACGGTGGCACCCTCACTCCCGCCACTCCTCGAGCACCACGTCGTCGTAGAAGACCTGACCCTCGTAGTAGTTCACGTGCGGGTCCCCGAACATGAACCAGTCCGGCCAGGTGCCACCTGCCGGCCAGCGCGGGAACTCCGGGCCGACGAAGGAGCCCGTGTCCACGCAGCCCGAGGCGCCGGCGGCCTCGGCGGCGTCCACGGGGTAGTGCCACAGGCACGTCTGAGCGGCGTCCACGCTCGCGCGGTAGGTCTGCTCGCCGCCGTAGCGGAAGCGGCCCGAGACCTCGAGCGTGTAGCGCGGGCCGTCGCGCTCGATCGTCACGCGGTACCAGGTGTCCGGCAGGTACGCGTCGACGGCGCGGATCGCGCCGGACGGCTGCCACGCGCCGTTCGAGAAGGAGAGGAACGCGTTGCCGGTCTTCGCGTCGCCCGGGCGCGAGCCGTCGAGCGCGATCATCATGATCGGGTGCTCGCCCGACGCGACGAAGCCGCTCCCCGTCCAGACCTCCATCCACGGTGGGTAATGGTTGTCCGAATCCACCACGACCTTGCGGTGGTGATGGATCCAGGTGTTGTTGTGCGGCCGCGGCTGCGCGTCGAGGATGGTGAGCCAGTAGAATCCGTTCTGGCTCGTCGCGCTCTCCGCGGGCCACCACGGGCCGGCGGTCTCGTCGCCGCTGTCGTAGCCGTTCAGGCCCGGCTTCCCGTCGCCGAACACGGCGTAGCCCACGCGCAGCGAGATCCGGTAGCGCGCCGGGAGCGGCTGCGTCGGGCGCACCACCGTGCCGTCCGTGTGCTCGGGCGAGCGGAGGCGCAGGACGTGGTTGGTGCCGCCGGCGGGATCGGCCACCACCGCGGCGCGGTCGGCGAGCGCTGCGTCGCCGTGGCGCGAGTACGACTCGAGCGTGAGCCAGCCGTCCGTCCCGAACGGCTGCGTGGCGCGGAACGCGGTGGGCGGGGTCACGCCGCGCGCCACGAAGAAGGCGCCGCCGTCCGCGAACGGCCCGTCATCGGGGACGGGGTCGGGAGAGAACGCGGCCGCGGGAAGCGCGCCGCCCTCGAAGTCCTCGCGCCCGACGACCACCCAGCCCGGCGTCGTCGGGCTGCCGCCGCCCCCGCCTCCTCCACCCCCGCCGCCTCCCCCTCCGCCGCCCGTGCCGCCCCCCGAGGGCTCGCCGGTCGAGCCACCGTTCCGGCAGGCGGCGGCGGAGAGGGCGAGGAGGAGCGTCGCGCAGAGCAGGCGGAGGACCGGCATGGCCGTGGTAGGTTGCGCACGTGCCGGTCGTGAAGCTCGTCCTCGAGTACGACGGGACCCGCTACGTCGGCTGGCAGGTCCAGCCGAACGGCCCGTCGATCCAGGCCGAGGTCGAGCGGGCCCTCGCGACGCTCCACAAGGAGCCGCGGCGCGTGACGGCGGCGGGCCGCACCGACGCCGGCGTGCACGCCCGAGGTCAGGTCGTCTCCTTCCCGGAGGCGCGGCCGCTGCCGCTCTCCGCCTACGTGAAGGGGATGAACGCGCTCCTCCCCGACGACGTCGCCGTCCGGACGGCGAGCGTCGAGCCGGACGGCTTCGACGCGCGCCGGAGCGCGCGTGGCAAGCGCTACCGCTACGTCGTCGAGAACCTCGAGACGCGCGCGCCGCTGTCGCGCCTCCAGGCCTGGCAGCTCTTCGGCGCGCTCGACGTCGGCGCGATGCGCGCGGCGGCGCGCCACCTCCTCGGCCGTCAGGACTTCGCGGCGTTCCAGGCCTCGGACTGCGCCTGCGAGCACGCCGTCCGCGAGGTGCACCGGCTCGACGTGCTCGGCGAGGCGGGAGGGCGGGTCGAGCTCGTGGTGGAGGCGACCGCCTTCGTGAAGCACATGGTGCGGAACTTCGTCGGCACGCTCGTGGAGGTCGGGAAGGGCAGGCGGAGCCCGGACTCGATCCCGGCGCTCGTCGAGAGCCGCGACCGCACGCGCGCCGGCAGGACCGCGCCGCCGCAGGGGCTCTTCCTCGACGAGGTCTTCTATTGAGCGGCGCCGCGTCGGCGGCCCGCGGCGCGCGTTGACTCGCGAGTCGGCGCCTGCCGGGCCCGCCGCCTCGACCGGCCCGTTCCGTGTGCTACGCTTCCCCGCTCATTTCTAAGCGAGGAGTCATGAGCCAGAAGAAGCTGAAGGTGGGCGTGCTCGGCGCGACCGGCATGGTCGGCCAGCGGTTCGTCGCGCTGCTCGAGAACCACCCCTGGTACGAGGTGACGCTCGTCGCCGCGAGCGCGAACTCCGCGGGCCAGAAGTACGCGGAGGCCGTGAAGGGCCGCTGGACGCTCAAGACGGCGATCCCGGCCGCGACCGCCGCCCTCACCGTGAAGAACGCCTCCGCGGTGGACGAGATCGCCCGCGAGGTGGACTTCGTCTTCTGCGCCGTCGACATGTCGAAGGAGGAGACGGCGAAGCTCGAGGAGGACTACGCGCGGCGGGAGACGCCCGTCGTCTCGAACAACTCCGCGCACCGCGGCACGCCCGACGTGCCGATGATGGTCCCCGAGGTGAACCCCGAGCACGCGGCGGTGATCGAGGCGCAGCGCAGGCGGCTCGGCACCGCGCGCGGCTTCATCGCCGTGAAGCCGAACTGCTCGATCCAGAGCTACGTGCCGGCGCTCCACCCGCTCATGAAGTTCGGGCCGAAGCGCGTGGCGGTCTGCACCTACCAGGCGATCAGCGGCGCCGGGAAGACCTTCGAGAGCTGGCCGGAGATGGTCGACAACCTCATCCCCTTCATCAAGGGCGAGGAGGAGAAGTCCGAGCAGGAGCCCATGAAGATCTGGGGCCGGCTCGAGGGCGGCCGGATCGAGAAGGCGAAGGACCCGATCATCACCGCGCAGTGCATCCGCGTGCCCGCCTCCGACGGCCACATGGCGGCGGCGTTCGTGGCGTTCGACCGGAAGCCCGACCGCGCCGAGGTGATCGAGCTGTGGCGGAGCTGGGAGCCGAAGCCCCAGAAGATGGGGCTCCCCTCGGCGCCGAAGCCGTTCCTCACCTACTTCGAGGAGGACGCGCGGCCGCAGACGAAGCTCGACCGCGACATCGGCGGCGGGATGGGCGTCGCCGTCGGCCGCCTCCGCCCCGACGCGCTCTTCGACTACCGGTTCGTGTCGCTCTCGCACAACACCGTGCGCGGCGCCGCGGGCGGCGCGGTGCTCACGGCGGAGCTCCTCACCGCCGAGGGCTGGATCCAGGCGAAGTAGTCGCCGCGGGTCGCACGCGCGGCGCCGTGTCGTCCCGCTCGCGGGGCGCGCGGCGCCGCGGCGCGTTCAGCGCGCCATCAAGCGTGCGCGGCGTGGTGCCTGAGCCACGGCACCTGCAGCCGGCTCTCGGGCTTCATGAGCCGCTCGTCCACCGAGAGCGGCCCGGCCCCACCGATGAGGAGCGCGAGCAGCCCGGCCAGGAAGAGGAGGTTCACCTCGATGCCCGGCATCCCGAACACCGGGCCCTTGTCGGTCATCCCGGTGATCTGGATGTAGCCGAAGCCGAACGGTGCGTGAACCCGGAGCATCGCGACGAGCATCTCGAGCGAGAGCAGGATCGTGACGAGCCAGGTCGCCGCGCCGACGATGAGCGCGATCCCGCCGAAGAACTCGACGATGCCCCCCGCCCACGCCATGAGCGCGGGCAGCGGGATCCCGAGCTGGGCGAGCATGCCCTGGAACTGCGCGTGCCCCGCCGCGGTGAGCTTCGGGGCGCCGTGGTACATGAACGAGATCCCGAGCAGGATGCGGAGCGGAAGCGGCCAGTAGTGTTCGAGGTGGCGATTCATCGCAGCGACCTCCGGGCGGCGAGGGAGTTGCCTCCCACCCGATCCATAGCGGCGCCGGTCTCCGCAGCAACCCCGAGTCAACGCGGTCGGCGCGCTCCGCTCGCCCTGCGCCGGGGCGCGGGACCGCGTGAGGGGCGCGCGGCGGGCCGCTCCCCGGTCTCCCGATCGACGAGCCGTGCGCCCACAGCCGATCGCCGAGTTGCCGTGCGGACGCCGCGTCGGTAGAGAAGGACGGCCCGTCCCCCGGAGACCCCCATGCGCCTCGACCCCGCCCGCGAGATCGCCCCCGGCGTCGTCCTCCTCGACTCGGGCTACGTCCGCCCGAAGCTCGCCGCCTGCTACGTCGTCCGGGGCGGCGCGTCCGCCGCCGTGATCGAGACCGCCGCCTCCTCGTCCGTGCCGCGCATCCTCGAGGCGCTCGCGGCGTTCCGCATCGCGCCCGCGGACGTCTCGCACGTCGTCGTCACGCACGTGCACCTCGACCACGCGGGCGGCGCGGGGAAGCTCATGGAGGCGCTCCCGCGCGCGACGCTCGTCGCGCACCCGCGCGGCGCGCGCCACCTCGTCGACCCGTCGAAGCTCATCGCCGGCACCGCCGAGGTCTACGGCGAGGCGCGCTTCCGGGAGCTCTACGGCGACATCCCGCCCATCCCGGCGGCGCGGGTCGTCGAGGCGCCGGACGGCTACGAGGTGGATCTCGGCGGCCGCGTGCTGCGCATGCTCGACGCGCCCGGTCACGCGAAGCACCACCTCGTGGTGCACGATCCGACGACGCGCGGCTTCTTCACCGGGGACGCGTTCGGCCTCTCCTACCGCGAGGCCGACTCGGCGAAGGGGCCGCTCGTCTTCCCGACCACGACCCCGGTGCAGCTCGATCCGGCCGCGCTGCGCCGGACGGTGGAGCGCATGCTCGCCGAGAATCCCGAGCGCATGTACCTCACCCACTTCGGCATGCTCGAGGGGGAGATCCCGCGCGCCGCCGCCCAGCTTCTCGAGGGCCTCGACGAGCACCTGCGGCTCGCGCGCGCCGCGCCCTCCGGGCCGGGGCGTCACGCCGCCCTGCGCGAGGCGCTCGCGGGCCAGCTCCTCCGCGGCCTCGCCGCGCACGGCGCGCCGCTCGGCCGCGAGGAGGCGCTCGCGGTGTACGGGGTCGATCTCGACCTCAACGCGCAGGGGCTCGAGGTCTGGCTGGACGCGGGCGGGAACGCCTAGCACTCCGGGCCGCGAGCAAACGGACGTCTCTCGTTCGCGCGCGTCGCGTCGGATTCTCGCGCACATCGAGCGACGTGGTGCGCTCTCGAGTACCTGGCCGCACGTCTCCCCACGGTGCGTTGGAGGGTTTTGACGCCTCCTGACCCTGGGTACAGTGTCACCCGGTCAAGGTTCACGGGCGGCCGCCAGGGCGATCCTCCGATCGGTCGAGCTTCCCGCGCAGTGGGGACCGCTCCTTGTCTCGTGCGGTCCTCGAACGCTCCACCGATGGGCAGCCCCGCGCTGCAGGAGGCAACACGATGACGAAGCCGTGCCCCGGTCCGATGCGGAGCGCGCTGCTCCTCGCCGGGATCGTCGCCCTCGCCGCGTGCGGCGGGGAGGCCGCCGCTCCCGCCCAGCAGACGAGCGAGGTCCGTGCCTGCAACGGGCGCAACAAGGACTGCGTCGCGCCCTCGCTGTCGGTCACGAGCCCGAACGCGGACGCATCGGTGAGCGGCACGGTAGCCGTCGCGGGCACGGCCGCGGACGACGTGGCGGTGAGCAAGGTCGAGGTCGCGGTGGACGCCGGCGCGTTCCAGGTCGCCTCCGGGACCACGAGCTGGTCGTTCCCGCTCGACACGCGCGCCCTTCCCGACGGTGCCCACGCGCTCGCGGTCCGCGCGACGGATGGGGCTGGCAACCGGACGACGACGAGCGTTCCGTTCACGTCCACCAACGCGGTGTCGTCGCCCACGACGCCGCCCCCGAACGCGCCGCCGAGCGTCTGGATCGACGCGCCGGCGAGCGGGGCCACCGTCTCCGGCTCCATCGCGGTCTCCGGTCGGGCGTCGGACGACGCCGGCGTCGCGCGCGTGGAGCTGAGCGTGGACGGCGGCGCGTGGACGCTGGCGAGCGGCACGAGCGCGTGGAGCTCCTCCGTCGACACGCTGACGCTCGCGAACGGGACGCACACGATCGCGGCGCGCGCCACGGACTCCGCGGGGGCCCAGACGACCACGAGCGTGTCGCTGTCGGTGTCGAACGCGCCGCCGCCCGCCGGGCTCGCGGTGGCGATCACCGCGCCCTCGAACGGCGCCACCGTGAGCGGGAAGGTGACGGTGACCGGGACGTCGGCCGGCGCGAGCCGCGTCCAGGTCCGGTTCGACGCGATGGCCTACCTCGACGTTCCTCCCGGCCCGACGTGGAGCTACACCTTCGACTCGGTGGCGCTCGCCAACGGCGCGCACACGCTCGTCGCGCGGGCGCTCGACGCGTCGGGCACCGCGGTGACGACGCAGATCGGCTTCACGACCTCCAACGTGAACACGCCGCCGAACGTGGTGTTCGCAGCGCCCGCGGCCGGCTCGAACGTGTCCGGCCTGGTCGAGGTGAGTGGCTTCATGAGCGACCTGAACGGCGCCGGCCAGGTGCAGCTCTCGGTCGACGGCGGCGCGTACGTGTACACGACGGGATTCGGACGCTTCACGTACGACCTCGACACCTCGAAGCTGACGAACGGAACGCACACCCTCGTGGCCCTCGCCACGGATGACCTCGGGGCGACCTCGACCGCGACGCGTTCGTTCGTGGTCTCCAACTCGGACGTCGTCGCGCCCAGGGTGACCGTCACCTCGCCTGCATCGGCGGCGACCGTCTCGGGGACGCTCACCGTCACCGGGACGGCCTCGGACAACATCGGGCTGGCGCGGGTCGAGGTGAAGGAGAGCAACGCCGCGTACAGCGCCGCGACGGGGACGTCCGGGTGGAGCTTGTCCCTCGACACGCGTGGCCTCTCGAACGGGTCCCACACGTTCGTCGCGCGCGCCGTGGACACGACCGGGAACGTCGCGACCACGTCCTTCACGGTGACCGTCGCGAACGGCTACTCGAAGGAGTCGCTCGTGACTCCGGAGGGCATCCACATCTACGTCGACAGCGCGTCCGGCTTCAGCGCGGCGGAGGTGTACCGCATCCTGAAGGACAACGCGCGTGATCTGGCGCTCGTCGGCCCCACGCTCACGGTGCGCGTCGGCGATGGAACGGGCAGCAGCGAGCAGACGAGCTGCTCCTCGACGAACGGATGCAGCGCGATCATCAATCTCGACGGAGGACCGACGTCCGGGTTCAGCAGGCGCCCCGACGAGGTGATCGCGCACGAGTACGGACACGCCTGGTCGCTCTACCACCTCAACGTCACGCACGCGGGCGATTGGTCTGCGTACCTCGTGGCCCGCGGCCTCGACGCGGATCCCAGGCTCGACAGCGTCTACCCGACGTTCGACCGCAGGGAGGACATCGCCGAGGACTACCGCGAGCTGTTCGGCAGCGCCTCGGCCCGTGGCTGGGCAAACCGCATGCTCGCGCACCCGCTCACGGTGCCGGGCCTGCAGCAGTTCCTCGCGACCGGCTGGTGACGGACTCGCGCGGAAGAGAAAGGGGGCGGCGTGCCGGCCGCCCCCTCTTTTCAGCCACGTCGCGCGCCGCCGCCTACTTCTTCTGGAGCGCGAGCCCGTTCTCGTTCGAGTCGGTCAGCGTCCCGTTCGCGAACGTCTGGAACTTGTAGTTGACGGTCGTCGGGGCCGGAACCGGCAGGCCGACGATGCCGTCGGACGTCCCGTACTTCACGCCGACCACGTACCTCTGGTCCTTGACCGCGCCCGCGTACGTGAACGTCGCGTTCGCGGGGTTCGTGCTCACGATGGTGATCGGGAGGATGTTGCAGTTCAGATCGTACAGGCGGATCTGCGCCTGCTGGATCTGGAACAGCGGAGGCGTCGACGAGTTCCACGGTGCGTTCGTGTGGGTGCTCGTCATGAACTCCGTGATCTGCCCCGTCAGCGTCCCCGTGGCGGGGGCGGTGACGTAGCTGTAGTAGAAGAAGACGCCCGGAGCAGTGTTGTTGATCTTGTTCCCCTTGACCCCGTACAGGATGGAGTCGAGCGTGTAGAGATCGGGCGTGGTCACGAAGTTCTGGCACGTCGTCTGGGTGGGCGCGATGCGGCCCGTGACTGCCATGTTCGTGTAGGTGCAGGAGAACGTCTTGTCCGCATCGGCCGGGTAGTTGACGGTGAAGCTGCACCCGCTGCTGCTCACGAACTCCCAGCCGCTCTTCAGCGTCTCCTCGATCGTGTAGCTCCCCTCCTCGAGGTCGGTGGTGAACGAGACGTAGCTCGCATCCGTCGTGGTCTTCGTCTCGATCGTCGCGGTGCCCTTCTTGAGCGTGAACGTCCAGTTCCCCTCCGACCCGGCAGGCTGCGTCACCTTGCGAGCCTGAGCGTGCGCAGGCGCGAAGGTGTTGGTGAAGGTGACGGACCCCGAGCAGCTCGGGAGCGTGATCGTGACGGTCTGGTCCGCCTGGGCCTTCCACTTGCCGCTGGTCGACCCGGTCTCCCTCACGACGAAGCTGCCGGTGCCGTTCGTGATCGAGAGCCCGCTGACCGTCGCCGACTTCGTCGTGTCACCCGCGGCGAAGGCGATCGACTTGGTCGCGAGCGGCGTCGCGTCGGGATCCGCGTCCAGCGCCGCCTTGTCGAAGATCGAGAAGTCGAACGTATCGGACTCGCCCGTCTGCAGGACGTTCGGGATGGTCTTGTTGATCGTGATGCTGACCAGCGCGTCGGCGTGGATCTTGACGTCCAGCGGAGCATTGTCGGGCGCGAAGCCGTCCGACCCGAGGAGGCTCGCCACGTCGTGCAGCTTGCCGTCGCCCTGCGTCGGGCCGTTCAGCGTCACCGTCTTGTAGAAGGTGGCGGATCCGCTGTCACCCTGCGAGCCGGACACCCACTTCACGGCGTCGGTCGTGAGCGTACCGAACGTGTACGAGCTGCCGAAGTTGAGGCCGGTCGTGTAGGTCCCGGCGGCGCTCGAGAGCAGCCCGTCGGGGCTCTTCGCGTTGACGGAGTACTTGAAGAAGTCGCCCGACGTGATGCTCTCGATGTCCGTGATCGTCGCGCTGTCGTTCCCGGTCGTCCCGTCGAGGTAGGTCGCGGGGACGTTCAACGTGGTCGTGCCCGGCACCGGGATGTTGGTCACCTTGTCGATGTAGGTCGCCGTCACGGTGTCGTTCAGGTTGGTCGTGCCCTGGGGGACGGTGAACTGGAGCGTGCAGAGGTTCTGGGTCGCTCCCGCAGCCACGTCCACGGGGCCGCACGCGAGGCTCCCGTTCGTGCAGGTGCCGGAGACGCAGGTCACGTTCGACGGCGTGAGCGCCGTCGTCCCGGTGAACACGGCGTCCGTCGTGCTCACGGTGATGACCCGCGACGCGGGGTTCTTGGCGCTGACGACGACCTGGACGTTGAGATCACCCGTGGGCGTGGCGGTGAACTTCGTCCAGTTCACCTTGATGCTCACGTTCTTCGAGAGCGCGCCCGTCGCGGTGCTGCACGTGTCGTTGAAGTTGAGCTCCGCGGGCGTCGCCTCCTTGCTGATCGTCCACGGGTGCGAGAGGTCCTGCGTCGCCTGCATCGTCTTGAAGATCTCCTGCGGGGCGATCTGGTTCACGGGTAGCGGCACGGTCTTCTTCGAGCCGCTCAGCCCGGCCTGCGTGAAGAGGTACGCCTGGAGCGACGAGCCCGGGTACAGGTGCGAGCCGAGCGCGAGCCGCTGGTTGAAGTCGAAGACGCAGGTCGTACCCTTCGCCTGGTGGATGGTGAGCTGCCGGTACGCGACCGTGTCCGTACCGCTGCCGAACGGGTCGGTCGCGGTGCCTTGGGTCATCTGCGAACCCGCGACGATGGTGCAGGAGGCGTCCGACTCGTCCAGGTTGACGACGGGCGCGGAGATCACGTCGTAGCCGAGGTGGCCGCTCGTCATGTAGTCTTCCGCGATGTAGACGTCGTAGTCGGTCGTGGCCCCGGTCTGGTTGCCGAGATCGCTGGACAGCCGGAACGGCACGAGGTCGAGCTCGTTCCAGCCCTTGCCGAGGTTACCGGTCGTGTAGGCTGCATCCGGACAGACGAACTTGTTGTTGATGGGGAGGATGATGCTGCCGTCGTTGCGGCAACCCTCGAGCGTCAGCGTGACCGAGGCACCCTCCGTGAACGCAACGAGCGCCGTTACAGGCTGTGCCTGCTTCACCGGCGCTCCGTCGGCGCGCTCTCCGGTACCGCAGCCCGCCATCGCGACGACGGCGAGGATCAGTCCCATTGACGACACGGCAACTGCACGTGCGGCATGACGCATGTGACCCCCCATGAATTTGTGCGCTGCGAGACGCACGGTACGGCCGGCCGCGTTTGCGACGACATGGGCATTTTGTCGAGACGAGCGGCGGCGACCTCCGGGGCTCCCGCGGCGTCCGGGGTGCGAGGAGGGGACGACGGGCGGGCTTCCCGCTCTCACGGGACGCACGGACGGAGCGCGGAACCCTCGCGCACGGCGCGGCGGCGAGGATGGACCGGGGCGAGCGCCCCGCCTCGCGCTCCGGTCGGTCCCGCGGGGAAGTGAGCTTCAAGAGGACGACGGGGCGCTGCGCGGCGCCCGGTCACGCGCGGCGGCGAAGAGCTCGATGAGCGAGCGCCGGCTCGGCGCGCGAAGCTTCTCGCCCGCCGCCCGGAGGTGGGTCGCGACGGTCGTCACCCCGATCCCGAGCGCGTACGCGATCTCCTTGTTCGAGAGCCCCCGGACCGCATGGGCGACGACGTCGCGCTCGCGGGGCGTGAGGGCCAGCGGATCGTGCTCCGGCGCGCGCCGGAGGAGGAGCGTGCGCCGAGCCCCGTCCTGTCGCTGATCGACCACCGACCACCGCCCGGCGAGGAAGGCGTCCCAGAGGGCGTGGGCGTCGAGCGCTTCCACCGGACGGGGCGCAGCCCACCCCTCGCCGCGCATCGCCGCGGCGAGCCCACCCGAGGCGCCTCTCGTGGCGCCGAGCGCCGCCGGGAGAGAGCGGCGGAGGCGCAATGCACAGGAGAGGTGCGCGACGACGGGGCGCACGGTTCGAGGCGCCAGCTCGCCATGCTTCAGGGTGGGGACGGCGATCGCGAGGGTCGTCGCCGCGCCGTCGTCGCCGCGGATGAGCAGCATGTCCGCGGCGCCGAACGCCGCGCACAGCGCACGCAGCGCGGAAGCGATCGCACGCGGCGTCCTTGCGATCCGGGCCGACACCAGCTCGGCCCCTCGGCCGCCGGTGAAGATCCCCTGTACGAGCGGCGCACCCACCGGCGCGCCTCCGATGAGGGCGGTGACCGCGATGGGAAGCGCGATGCTGCTCGCGACCGCGCGGCACGAGCTGCCCGCGGGGTCGCGGTCGAGCCGCAGCGCGTGGACCCCGAGCGCCGGGCCGAGCGGGGCGAGCGCCTCCACAACGCCACGGGCCCAGGACTCGTCGGTGCCCGCGGAGTAGCACGCGTGGACGACGCGCGGCAGGCTCACCGTCATGGCGCGGCCGTACCCCGGGGAGCGCCCCCGGATGCCAGCTTCGCGTAGAGCTCGCTCCGCGAGCGGACGCCGAGCTTGCGAAAGGCGCTCGAGACCTGCTTCGCGACGGTCCCGAGGTCGCGCCCGCGACCGGCGGCGATGGCCGCGTTGGATGCGCCACCCAGCACGAGGCGCGCCACCTCCGCCTCCGCCCGGGACAGGGGCGAGGCGCTCGACGAGAACGCCGTCGTCCACTCGAGGAGTACGAGCTCCTCCCCGTCGATCTCCAGCCGCGTGGCGGAGAGTCGCCACGGTGGCCGGAGCGCCATGCCGTCGCTGTCACCGCCGCCGCCGCCGCCTTCGCGCGTCCTCATGGGACGAGCCCCCCGCCCTCACGCGGTGCATCGTTCGCCTCACCGCACGTCACCCGCCGTGCACCGAAGCGACACCGTCCCCCTGATCGTGCGACCGCACGATAGCGCGTTCAACGTGCGATCGACTGGGCATGTGTGGCCCTCCAGAGCGAGTGACACGAGCGCCCGCTCGTGCGGCCGGCATGCAGGCGCCACCCCGTGGCGACGCCGTGCTTGCGTACGCTCGGGCTGCCGTCCGCACCGCCGAGGCTCCGGGTGACCTCGCCGAGGGGCGTCCGGAGCCGCCAAGGCTTCACCCGTCGCGCGCCCTCCCCCGGCCCGCGGCCCGTCGCCACCGGGCGCACCCGGGAGGCCTAGTGCACCACCACCTCGCCCTCGACGGCGCGGGCACCCTTCGCGAACGTGATGTTCCCGTCCGGCCCCTCGTCCACCACGACGTGGTCGCCGGCCTTGAACTCACCGCGCAGGAGCTTCGTCGCGAGCGGGTCCTGGATCATCCGCTGGATGGCGCGCTTCAGCGGGCGCGCCCCGTAGACCGGGTCGTAGCCCGCGTCGGCGATCGCCTCGCGCGCGGCGGGCGAGAGCTCGATCGTGATCCGCCGCTCCTCGAGCAGCTTGCGCAGGCGCGCGAGCTGGATCTCCACGATGCGCCCCACGTGCTCGCGGCTGAGCGGGCGGAACACGACGATCTCGTCCACCCGGTTCAGGAACTCCGGCCGGAACTCGGCGCGCAGGTTCTCGAGCGCCGCCTCGCGGATCGCCGAGACGTCGGCGCCGGGGCGGCCGGCGAGGCGCTGGATCTCCTGCGAGCCGATGTTGGACGTCATGATGACGACCGCGTTCCGGAAGTCGACGGTGCGCCCCTGGCCGTCGGTGAGCCGGCCGTCGTCGAGGATCTGGAGGAGCACGTTGAAGACGTCGTGATGCGCCTTCTCGATCTCGTCGAAGAGGATCACCGCGTACGGCCGGCGGCGGACCGCCTCGGTGAGCTGGCCGCCCTCCTCGTAGCCGACGTAGCCCGGGGGCGCGCCGATGAGCCGCGACACGGCGTGCTTCTCCATGTACTCGCTCATGTCGAGCCGGACCATCGCGCTCTCGTCGTCGAACAGGAACTCGGCGAGCGCGCGGGCGGTCTCCGTCTTCCCGACGCCGGTGGGTCCAAGGAAGATGAACGAGCCGATCGGCCGGTTCGGATCCTGCAGCCCGGAGCGCGCGCGGCGCACCGCCGCCGAGACCGCCTGCACTGCCTCGTCCTGGCCGACGACGCGCTCCCGCAGCCGGTCCTCCATGCCGAGGAGCTTCTCGATCTCGCCCTCCATGAGCTTCGAGACCGGGATGCCGGTCCACTTGGAGACCACCTCGGCGATCTCCTCGGGCGTGACCTCCTCCTTCAGCATCGCGCCCTCGCGCTGCAGGCCCGCGAGCCGCTCCTGGAGGCCCGCCACGCGCCGCTCCACCTCCGGGAGCCGGCCGAACTTGATCTCGGCCGCCTTCTGGAAGTTCGCCTCGCGCTCCGCCTTGGTCTGCTCCTGCTTCAGCGCGTCGATCTCCTGCTTCGCCTGCGCGAGCTCCTGGATGACCGACTTCTCCGCGTCCCAGCGGCTCTTCAGGCGCGCGAACTCCTCGTTGAGCGCGGCGAGCTCCTTCTCCACCTGCCCGAGCCGGTGGCGCGAGGCCTCGTCCTGCTCCTTCTGCAGCCCCTGCCGCTCGATCTCGAGCTGGGCGATGCGGCGCCGCACCTCGTCCACCTCGGTGGGCATCGAGTCGATCTCGATGCGCAGCCGGCTGGCCGCCTCGTCCACGAGGTCGATCGCCTTGTCGGGGAGGAAGCGATCGGTGATGTAGCGGTGGCTGAGCCGCGCCGCCTCCACGAGCGCCGCGTCCTGGATGCGGACCTTGTGGTGCAGCTCGTAGCGATCCTTGAGGCCGCGCAGGATCGAGATGGTGTCGGCGACCGACGGCTCGCCCACGAACACCGGCTGGAAGCGCCGCTCGAGGGCGGGATCCTTCTCGACGTGCTTGCGGTACTCGTTGACGGTGGTCGCGCCGATGGCGTGCAGCTCGCCGCGCGCGAGGGCGGGCTTCAGCATGTTGCCCGCGTCCATCGCGCCCTCGGCGGCGCCGGCGCCCACGAGCGTGTGCATCTCGTCGATGAAGAGGACGATCTCGCCCTCGGAGTCGACGACCTCCTTGAGGACGCCCTTCAGCCGCTCCTCGAACTCGCCGCGGTACTTCGCGCCGGCCACCATCGCGCCGAGGTCGAGGGCCAGGAGCCGCTTGCCCTTGAGCCCCTCCGGCACGTCGCCGTCCACGATGCGGCGAGCGAGCCCCTCGACGATGGCGGTCTTGCCGACGCCCGGGTCGCCGACGAGCACGGGGTTGTTCTTCGTGCGGCGGGAGAGGATCTGGATGACGCGGCGGATCTCGTCGTCGCGCCCCACCACCGGGTCGAGCTTGCCCGCCTTCGCGAGCGCGGTGAGATCCTTCGTGTACTTCTCGAGCGCGCGGTACTGGCTCTCGGCCTCGGGCGACGTCACGCGCGCCCCGCCGCGCACGTCCTGGAGCGCGGCGCGGATCCGGTCGGCGCTCGCCCCGGAGGCGCGCAGCGCCTCGCCCGCGCCGGTCTTCTCCTCGGCGGCGGCGAGCAGGAGGTGCTCGGTCGAGACGTACTCGTCCTTGAGCCTCTTCGCGGCGTCCTCGGCCCGGTCGACGAGCTTCGCGAGCCGGTTCGCGAGGTAGGGCTCCGCGCCGGAGACCTTGGGGACCGTGCGCAGCTCGTCCTCGACGCGCGAGGCGACGAGCGAGGGCTCCGCGCCGATCTTCTCGAGGATCGGCGCCGCGGTCCCCTCCGGCTGGGAGAGGAGGGCGAGCACGAGGTGCTCGACGTCGATGGCCTGGTGGTCGCGGCGGCGCGCCTCGCTCTGCGCGGCGGCGAGCGCCTCCTGGGCCTTCACGGTGAGCTTTTCCATTCGCATTGCGCGAACGTAAGACCGCGGGGGGGCTTGGCAAGCAGCGCGCCAGCCCGCCTGAAAGGCGGAATGGCCGCACCGGCGCTCGTGTAGATTGAAGGCTCGCCCGGGGAGGGGGGCCCTGTCTTGAACGAGCTGACCCTGCGCGCGACCTCGCGATCGCCCACCGCCTCGTCCGGGCTGCGGCTCGCGTGGCTCGGCGCGCTCGCAGCGCCGCTCGCCGTCCTCCTCGCGCTCCCGGCGCTGCACGAGCCGCTCCTCGCGAACCAGTACCTCCCCGTCCACACCATCCTCGAGCTGCTCGTGGTGGGCGTGGCGTTCGCCATCTTCGGCGTGCAGTGGTTCGCGGCGCGCGAGTTCCCTGAGGCGCGCGCGCAGGTGATCGGCCCGGCGTTCCTGGCGGTGGGGCTCTTCGAGGCGCTGCACCTGCTCACCTTTCCGGGCCTCCCCGGCTTCGCGGGCCCGGGAACGACCGAGCGGGGGATCTACTACTGGTTCCTGGCGCGGCTCTGGACGGTCGGCACGCTCGTCTGGGTGGCCCGCGTCCCGCCGGGCGCGATGAGCGCGCAGCCGGGGAGGGTGCGCCTGCTCGCCCCCCACCTCATCGCGGTCGCGGCGTTCGTCGCGCTCGACGTGAGCCTGCCGGGCGACCGCGCCGTCTTCTACGTCGAGGGACGCGGGCTCACGTCCCTGAAGGTCGGGCTCGAGATCCTCGTCGCGGCGGTGGCGCTCGCGGGCGCTCTCCTCCATCACCGCGCCTCCCGCGCCGGCGACCGGGGCGCCCGTACGCTCGCGGCGGCGCTCGCGGTCACCGTCCTCTCGGAGCTCTCCCTCACCCTCTACGCGCGCCCCTTCGATCCCGTCCACGTGCTCGGGCACGCGTACCTCGTGCTCACCTTCTTCCTCATCTTCCGCGCGCTGTTCGTGGGCGCGGTCGTGGCGCCGCACCGCGAGCTCGTCGCGCTCCGGGGCCACATCGAGAACGAGCTCCAGGTCACGATCGCCGAGCTCCGCGCGACACAGGAGAGCCGCGAGGACCTGCTCCGCGCCGTCTCGCACGACCTGCGCAACCCGCTCCAGATCGTGCTGCTCAAGGCGCAGCTCCTCGGGCGCCACGGGGAAAAGCCTGGGACCGCCGAGAAGGCCGCGCGCGACATCGCCGTCGCGGGCCGGCGCATGGAGCGGATGCTGCGCGACCTCGCGGACTCGGCGCGGCTCGAGAGCGGCGCCATGCTCGCGCTCCAGCTCGCCCCCGTCGACGTGCGCGCGTTCGTGGCGGAGGCGATCGATCTCACCCGCGGCGTGTTCGACCCCGCCCGCCTCGAGCTCGCCGTGCCGGACGGGCTGCCGCCGGTGCACGCCGATCCCGACCGGCTCGACCGGATCCTGGTGAACCTCGTCGGCAACGCGCTCAAGCACACGGCCGGTCGCGTCGTCGTGAGCGCTGCGCGGGACGGCGGGCTCGTGCGGATCTCCGTCGCGGACGAGGGGCCCGGGCTCGCCCCGGATGACCACGAGCGGATCTTCCAGCGCTACGTGCGAGGCCCTGGGCGCGAATCCGACGGGCTCGGCCTCGGGCTCTACATCGTGCGGCGGCTCGTGGAGGCACACGGCGGCAGGGTCGAGCTCGTGAGCGCTCCCGGAGAGGGCAGCACCTTCAGCTTCACGCTGCCCGTCGCGACGCCCGGCTGACGGCGCTGCGTCCGGGCGCCACGGCCCCCGGCCGGACCTTGCGGCCGTGCGCGCGGGGTCACATGCCTGCCGCTGGCACCCCGGAACCACATGACGAGCACGCCCCCCGCGATCCTCTCCGTCGGCCGTGCGCTGCCCCCGAACTTCGTGGACCAGGAGACGCTCATCGCGGCCCTGTCCGCGTTCTGGGGCGCGCGCCACTTCAACATCGAGCGGCTCGCCGACCTGCACCGCGCCGCGCGGGTGGGCGGCCGCCACCTCGCCCTACCGCTCACCGAGTACCCGGCGCTCGACTCGTTCCAGAAGACGAACGACGCGTTCATCCGGGTGGGGAGCGAGCTCGGCGCGGCGGCCGTGTCGGAGGCGCTCTCGCGCGCGGGCGTCACCCCTCGCGAGGTCGATCATCTCTACTTCGTGACCGTCACCGGCGTCTCCACGCCCTCGCTCGACGCGAAGCTCGTGAACCGGCTGGGGATCTCGCCCGCGGTGAAGCGAACCCCGATCTTCGGCCTGGGCTGCATGGCGGGCGCGGCGGGGCTCGCCCGGGCCTCCGACGCGCTGCGCGCGTTCCCCGGAGAGGTCGCGGTGCTCGTCTCGGTCGAGCTCTGCTCGCTCACCCTCCAGCGCGAGGACACCTCCATCGCGAACGTCATCGCGACCGGTCTGTTCGGCGACGGCGCGGCGGCGGTGGTGCTCCAGGGCGGTGAGCGCGCTCCGGCGCCCGGCCACGCGCCGCGCGTCCTCGCGACCCGCTCGGTCTTCTACCCGGACACGGAGTGGGTGATGGGGTGGGACGTCGGCGACAGCGGCTTCAAGGTGGTGCTCTCGGCGAAGGTGCCGGAGGTGATCCAGGCGAACGTGGGCGGAGACGTCGATCGCTTCCTCGCGGCGAACGGGCTCGCGCGCGGCGACGTTCGGCACTTCATCGCCCACACCGGCGGGCCGAAGGTGCTCGAGGCGTTCCGCCGCGCGCTCGACCTGCCCGAGGCGGCGCTCGCCCGTTCCTTCCGCTCGCTCCAGGAGGTCGGCAACCTCTCCTCCGCGTCGGTGCTCTTCGTCCTCGGCGACCTGCTCGACTCGGGGGAGGCCCGCCCGGGAGACCTCGGCCTCCTCGCCGCGATGGGCCCGGGCTTCTCGGCCGAGCTCGTCCTCCTCCGGTGGTGACCATGACGGAACGTGAAGCCCTGGTGGCGTACGAGATCCTCCGCATCGCGCGCGACGAGCTCCGGCTGGGCGACGCCACCCCCGCGCCCGACGCCTCGCTCGCGGGCGCGCTCGACTCGCTCCAGCTCCTCTCGCTCGTCGTCGCGGTGGAGGACCGCTTCCGGATCGTCCTCGAGGACGACGACGCGGCCGGGACCCGCACGCTCGCGGACCTGGCCCGCCTCGTGGCGGCGCGCGCGGACGCGGCGCTCATCCCCTCCACCGCGCCGGAGCCGGCCCGGTGAGGCTCGTGGGTCCCCCGGCGCCCGCGCCGCGCTTCCGGACGCTCGCGCACGCGCTGCGCGCGGCGGTGGGCCACCCGAGCGGCGTCACGTTCGTCGATCTCCACGAGCGGGAGCGCACGCTCTCCTGGGCCGACGTCGTCGCCCGCGCGGAGCGGGCCGCCGCCGGGCTCGCGGCGCGCGGCGTCGCCCCGGGCGACCGGGTCGCGATCGTGCTCCGCACCGAGCCCGCCTTCCTGGACGTGTTCTTCGGGGCGTGGCTCGCGGGGGCGGTGCCGGTGCCGCTCTATCCGCCGGTGCGGCTCGGCCGCATGGAGGAGTACCTCGCGCAGACCGCGCGGATGCTGGAGGTGTCGGGCGCGCGGCTCGTCGTCTCCTCGGGCGCGGTGCGGCGCCTCCTCGGCGGCGCGATCGCCCGGGCCGCGCCGCCGCTCGGCTGTGCCGACGCGGCGGAGTGCCTGCGCGAGACCGGTCGGCTCGCGCGCGCGCCCCCGCCCGACGCGCTCGCGCTCGTGCAGTTCTCGTCCGGCTCGACGGTGGATCCGAAGCCCGTCGCGCTCACCCACGCCGCGCTCGAGGCCCAGATCGACGCGCTCTTCGAGCGGGTCCGGCCCGACGCGAACGACGCGCTCGTCTCCTGGTTGCCGCTCTACCACGACATGGGGCTCATCGGCTGCCTGCTCGCCGCGATGAGCTACCCGGGCCGGCTCGTGCTCATCGCGCCCGAGCACTTCCTCGCGCGGCCCGCGCTCTGGCTCCGCGCCATCGCGCGTCACCGCGGCACGATCTCGGTCGCGCCGAGCTTCGCCTACGCGTACTGCGCGGACCGCGTGAAGGACGCCGACCTCGCCGGCCTGTCCCTCGGGAGCTGGCGCCTCGCGCTCGACGGCGCCGAGCCGGTCTCGGCGGACGCGATGCGAAGGTTCGCGGCGCGCTTCGCGCCGCACGGCCTCGACCCCGCCGCGCTCGTCCCCGTCTACGGGCTCTCCGAGGCGGCGCTCGCGGTGGCGTGGAGCCCGCGCGGGCGGCCGCTCGAGGGGCACCGGATCGATCCCGCGCGCCTCGCGCGCGACGGCACCGTCGCGGACGGTCCGCGCGAGCTCGTCTCGGTCGGCTCGCCCATCGCCGGCGTCGAGGTGGAGATCCGCGGCGAGGACGGCGCGCTCGCCGGGGAGGGACGGCTCGGGCGCGTGTTCGTGCGCGGGCCGTCGCTCATGCAGGGATACCTCGGCGATCCGGCCGCGACGCGGCGCGCGCTCGCGGGCGGCTGGCTCGACACGGGCGACCTCGGGTTCTCGCTCGGGGGCGAGCTGTACGTGCACGGGCGGGCGAAGGACGTGGTCATCGTGCGCGGCGCGAACCACGCCCCCGACGAGTTCGAGGCGGCGCTCCTCGGCGTCGGAGCGGTCCGGCCGGGCTGCGCCGTGGCGGTCGGCTTCGTCCCCGGCGGCGAGGAGAATGGCGACGGCGGTGAGGCGCTCGCCATCCTCGCCGAGCGCGCGCGCGGCGCTCCGGACGACGCGGCGACCGAGACGGAGATCAGGCGCGCGGTGCTCGAGCGGACGGGGATCGCGCCGCACACGGTGCGCCTCCTCGAGCCCGGCACGCTCCCGCGCACCTCCTCCGGCAAGCTGCGGCGCCAGGAGGCCCTGCGGCGCTTCCTCGCGGGCGCGCTCGCGCCGCCACGCCGGGTGACTGCGCTCCGGCTCGCGCTCGAGCTCGTGCGCGGAGAGCTCGCCCTCGTCCAGGCCCGCGCGCGGCGGCGGCCCGCGTGAGCGGTTCCCTGCGCGACGCGGTGGTGGTCGGCGGCGGCCCGGCGGGGCTCGCCTTCGCCATCGCGGCGGCGCGGAGGGGGCTCTCGGTGACGGTGCTCGAGAAGCGCGAGGGGCCGGTGGACAAGGCGTGCGGGGAGGGGATCCTCCCGGCCGGCGTGCGGGCGCTCGCGACCCTGGGGGTCACCGGCCGGCTCGACCCGGAGCACGCCGCGGCGATCCGCGAGATCCGGTGGATCGAGCGGCGCGACGCGGCGCGGCTCAGGCTCCCGGAGCCGGGCGGGCTCGGCGTGCGCCGGACCGCGCTCTCGGCAGCGCTCTCTGCGCGGGCGCGCGAGGCGGGCGCGGAGCTCGTCCAGGCCGAGGTACACGGCCACCGGCGCGAGGGCGACCGGATGTGGGCGCTCTCCTCCGCGGGCGACGTCGCCGGCAAGGTGCTCGTCGCGGCCGACGGGCTCGCCTCCGCGGTGCGCCGTCGCGAGGGGCTCGAGCTCCCCGCGAGCGGTCCCGCCCGCTACGGCGTACGGCGCCACTTCGCCGTCCCGCCCTGGGCGGAGGCGGTGGAGGTGCACTTCGGCCCGGGCGCGGAGGCCTACGTGACGCCGGTGGGCGCCCAGCGGGTCTGCGTCGCCTTCCTGTTCGAGCGTCAGGGGCCGGTCGAGTTCGAGGCGCTCCTCGCCCGCTTCCCCGCCCTCGCGCACCTGCTCGAGGGGGCGTCCGCGATCACCGCGCCGCGTGGCGCGGGGCCGCTCGCGCGGCGGGCGCGCGCGCGGATCGCCGACCGGCTCGTGCTGCTCGGCGACGCCGCGGGCTACCTCGACGCGGTCACGGGGGAGGGGCTCTCCCTCGCGTTCGGCTGCGCGATCGAGCTCGCGGCGCTCCTGCCGGCCGCGCTCGGCGAGGGTGCGACGCGCGCGGCGCTCGCGCCGTACGAGCGCGCCTGGCGGCGCCGGTTCGTCCCGTACTGGGCGTGGACGCGGATCGTGCTCGGCCTGACGCGGCGCCCGGCGCTCCGGCACCGGATGCTCGCGCTGGCCGCCTCCCGCCCGGCGGCGTTCGAGCGGGCGGTCCGGCTGGCCGTGGGGTAGCCTCCGGCGGGCCTCGAGACGTGCACACCACGAGCGCCTGGTCGGGCGGCGGGAGTCCCCCGGCGCCGCGCCCACCCCGCGGCGCCCGGTCGCCACCTCGACGGTGCGCCGCGTTCGGGGTATGTCCCCCGTCCCCGCGGGCCCCGGAGTTCCCGGCGTCCGTCGGGCCACCCGCGGCATACCATCCGCCGCAAGGAGGGCTCATCATGCGCTGCACCGTCCTCGGCGCCGGCTCCTGGGGCACCGCGCTGGCCTCGCTCCTCGCGTCCAAGGGGTACACCGTCACGACGTGGGACAAGGACCACGCCATCATCGACGACATCGCCAAGAACCACCGCAACGACCGCTACCTCCCTGGCACGCCGCTGCCGCCCGCGCTCCTCGCCACCCCCGACATCGCCCGGGCGCTCGAGGGGGCTGAGCTGGTGGTCGTCGCCGTGCCCTCGCACGCGGTGCGCCAGGTGGCCATCGAGGCCAAGCGCCACGTGCACGCCGGCACGCCGGTGGTCTGCGTCGCGAAGGGCATCGAGCTCGACACGCTCATGACCATGAGCGAGGTGCTCGAGGACGTCCTGCCCGTGCCGCTCCACCCGTACATCGCGGTGCTCTCCGGCCCGTCCTTCGCGAAGGAGGTCGCGAAGGGGCTCCCCACGGCGGTGACCGTGGCGGCGCGCTGGGATCGGGTGGCGAAGCAGGTGCAGGACGCGTTCCACACGCGCACCTTCCGTCCGTACACCTCGAGCGACGTCGTCGGGGCCGAGATCGGCGGCTGCGTGAAGAACGTGGTCGCGATCGCCGCCGGCATCTCCGACGGCCTCGAGTTCGGCGCGAACGCCCTCGCGGCGCTCATCACCCGCGGCCTCGCCGAGATCACCCGCCTCGCGGTCCGCAAGGGGGCGAACCCGCTCACGCTCTCCGGGCTCTCCGGGCTCGGCGACCTCGTGCTCACCTGCTCGTCGGACCTGTCGCGCAACCGCACCGTGGGGCGCGGGCTCGCCGCCGGGAAGACCGCCGAGCAGATCCAGAAGGACCTCGGTCAGGTCGCCGAGGGCGTCCGCAACGCCAAGAGCGCGCGCGACCTCGCGCGGCGGCTCGGCGTCGACATGCCCATCACGGACACCGTGTACCGGGTCCTCTACGAGGGCGTCCCGCCGCGCGACGCGGTCACGGCGATCATGATGCGCGAGACGAAGCCGGAAATGTGACTGACCGGCCGGGCGCCGCCGCCCCGCCCTCGCCGCGGCCGCGGTGCGGGCGGGAGCGCCGCCTTCGTGCGTCCGGCCGGCGCCTCCCTTACCCTATGCCAATGAGCCCCGACGCCTCCCGCGCGCTGTGCGGGACCCCCGACGAGTTCGAGCGCGGCTGCCGCCGCGACATGGATCGCGCCCGCGCCGAGGCCGACCGGCTGAAGGCGATGTCCCCTCCGCGCGCCGCGCCGGCGGCGCTCGCCGCCTTCGACGCCGCCTTCGGCGCGCTCTCCGACGCCGCCTCGCGCGCGAGCCTCGCCCGCAACGTGCACCCGGACCCGCGCATGCGCGACGCCGCCGAGCGCTCGGAGCAGGAGATCGACGCGCTCTCGACCGAGCTCTCGCTCGACCGCGGACTCTACGACGCGCTCGCGGCGCTCGACGTCTCCGCGGAGGACGGGGCGACCCGCTACTACCTCCAGAAGAGCCTGCGCGACTTCCGCCGCGCGGGCGTCGATCGCGACGAGGCGACCCGCACGCGCGTCCGGGCCCTCCGCGAGGAGCTCGTCCGGATCGGCCAGGAGTTCGGGCGGAACATCAAGGACGACGTGCGGCGGATCGAGCTCGAGCCGACGGACCTCGACGGGCTGCCGGAGGACTGGCGGCGCGCGCACGCGCCCGGCCCGAGCGGCAAGGTCGTCGTCACGACCGACAACACCGACTACGTGCCGTTCATGACGTACGCGCGGAGCGAGCGGGCCCGCGAGGCGCTCTGGCGCCTCTACCGGCTGCGCGGCCACCCGAAGAACCTCGACGTCCTCGCGCGGATGCTCTCGCGCCGCGCCGAGCTCGCGCGGCTCCTCGGCTACGAGAGCTGGGCCGCGTACGTCACCGAGGACAAGATGATCGGCAGCGACCGCGCCGCCGCCGAGTTCGTCGAGAAGATCGCGCGCGCCGCCGAGCCGCGGATGCGCCGCGACTTCGGGCAGCTCCTCGCCCGCAAGCGCGAGGACGTCCCGGGCGCCGAGCGCGTCGAGCCGTGGGACAGCGCCTGGCTGCAGGAGCGCGTGAAGGCCGAGCAGTACGGCTTCGACTCTCAGTCGGTGCGGCCCTACCTCGACTACGCCCGCGTGAAGGAGGGCGTCCTCGACGTCACGGGGCGGCTGTTCGGCATCGAGTACCGCCGCGTGCCCGACGCGCAGGTCTGGCACGCGGAGGTCGAGGCGTACGACGTCGTCGAGGGCGAGAAGCCCCTCGGCCGCGTCTACCTCGACATGCACCCGCGCGACGGCAAGTACAAGCACTACGCGCAGTTCACGCTCGCCTCCGGCCAGGCCGGGCGGCAGCTGCCGGAGGGCGTCCTCGTCTGCAACTTCCCCCGCCCGCAGGGCGGCGCGCCCGCGCTCATGGAGCACGGGGACGTGAAGACGTTCTTCCACGAGTTCGGCCACCTGCTCCACCACGTCCTCGGCGGCCACACACGCTGGGCGGGGCAGTCGGGCGTCGCCACCGAGTGGGACTTCGTCGAGGCGCCCTCGCAGATGCTCGAGGAGTGGGTGTGGGATCCCGGCGTGCTCGCCGGCTTCGCGCGCCACGTCGAGACCGGCGCGACGCTCCCCGCCGAGGCCGTCCGGCGCATGAAGGCCGCCGACGAGTACGGCAAGGGGCTCATGGTGCGGCAGCAGATGTTCTACGCCGCGACGAGCCTCGAGCTGCACCGGCGGGATCCCGAGGGGCTCGACACGACCGCGCTCGTGGCGGAGCTGCAGGAGCGCTACACGCCGTTCCGTCACGTGGACGGGACCTACTTCCACGAGTCCTTCGGCCACCTCGACGGCTACTCCGCCATCTACTACACGTACATGTGGTCGCTCGTGATCGCGAAGGACCTGTTCGGCCCGTTCCGCGAGAAGGGCCTCATGGACCCGGGGCCGGCCCGCCGCTACCGCAGGGCGATCCTCGAGGCGGGCGGCTCGAAGCCGGCCGCCGAGCTCGTGAAGGACTTCCTCGGGAGGCCGCACGCGTTCGACGCATACGAGCAGTGGCTGAACGCCTGAACGGGGGCTGCGCCCCCGCCCCGCCGAGCAGAGCTCCGCGCGCTCGTGCGCGCATTCAGTCGACGCACCACCCCGCCAGCCGGGTCCCTTGCGCCAACGCGATCGGTTCGCCGATTCCGCGTCGGCGCCCCGGCGGGCTCGCTTCGCTCGCCTGTTCGCGAATCACGCTCCCCGTTCATGCGCCTCGGCTCGAAGACTGCGGCGCCCACGCGGTCGGGAGGGGGGACCGCGTGGGCGCCTTGCTGCGCCTGCGACGCTGCTGCCGCTAGAACCTCACGCTCACCGAGCCGAACAGCCCGAGGTCGTTGCGCGCGGTCGAGTCGGCCTCGCCGGCGAGGCCGTCGTACGCGGTGACGTAGTCCCGCGCGGTGAGGCCGACGGCGAGCATTCCGCGCTCGACGTTCGCGCCGGCCGAGACGTAGCCCGCGAAGTCGGTCTCGGCGTCCACGTCGAGGTCGCGGAAGTTGTAGGTCCGCGCGCCGGCGCCGACGCCCAGGAACGGCTTCAGCGTCCAGCCGTCAGCCAGCGCCACCGGGTACTGCCCCTGGAGGCCGAGGTCGTACTGGAAGAGGTCGAGGTCCTCGCCGAGCCCCTTCACCTGCGTGGGCGACCAACCGAACGCGCCGACGACCGCGACGTACCGGTGCAGCTCGTACGTGGCGGTGAGGCCGGTGAGCACGGAGTCGTCGAGCAGGTCACGCTGGTCGCCGGTCCCGACGAACGCGCCGACGAACGGCGCGACGCTGAGCCTCCGCGAGGGCTCCTCGGCGCGCGCGGAGGTCGACGCGAGGCCGATGACGACGGCGGTGATGACAAAGAGCTTCTTCATCGAGTGCTCCTCTGGAGTGAACGAGATGGCCAGCCCCCGGTGCAAGGTGCGCGCCCGGCGTCGCGCACTGGGCCCGCGCGCCGAGACGCCCGGAGATTCGTCGCGAGCGGGCATCGCCGCGCGCGGCGGCGTCGGGATCGGCGACAGGCGCGAGCGCGCCGCTGTCGGAGCTCCGCACAGCGGACGCCGCGACCGCGATCAGAGGTCGAACGTGGCGGAGAGGCCGGCGAACGCGAAGAGGCCCATCGACGGGCTCGGCACGTCCTCCGCGCCGCCACCCGGGCGCACGTGGCGCGTGAACCGCGTGAGGGCGACGGCGATGACGGGCCCCACGGTCGAGCGCGCGCCGAGGCGCCGGTCGCAGCCGAGCCGGAGCCGCAGGACCTCGTGGCCGTCGTACGACTCCGTCCCGCCGTCGCGCTCCGCGACGTGGCGCCGGAGGGCCGCGCCGAGGGCGATCCACGGATCCCAGCGCTCGTCCGGCGCGATGTGGAGCTCCGCCTGCGCTCCCACGGCGGCGCCCCAGATCCTCGCGCCCTCGGGCGCGGCGCCGCCGCGCGCGTACAGCCCGCCCGTCCCGAAGACGCCGACCGCGAACGCCGGTGCCGGACGCCACGCGAAGGTCAGGTCGAGCGCCCCGCCCGGCCCGCCGTAGTCGCCGAGCGACGGCACCGCGTAGCCGATGTCGCCGAAGGCCTGCTCGTAGCCCGACGAGAGCCTCACCTCGAGGGACGCGTCCGGCGGGCGCCGCTGGAGGTCCTGGGCGTCGGCGACGAGCGCGGATCCGGCGAGGGCGGCGGCGGCGAGCGCTCGGACCGCTCTGGACATCGTCTCTGCCCTCGGAGGCGCGTCGTGGATCTGCGGCCGCGCGTGCTCCGGCGATCGCGCCGGGACGCTCGCGCTCACTCGCCCAGGGATGGACCGATCGCCCGGGTTGCGGGCTCGAGCTCCTCGGTGGGCCGGGCCGCGCGGGCCCCGTGCATCGCGGGCGCGCTCTCCGGACGCGCGCTCTCGTCCGCGATCGCGCTCCTGTACTCCGCGCCGATGAGCGATAGTCCCAGCAGCGACGCCGCGAGCCCCAGCTTCTTCATGATCGCGTTCCTTCCATGCCCGAGGTTCGCGGGCCCCGCGTCCGCGCTGCCGAGGGAGCAGGCGCCACGCAGGCGGTATGCCTCGTTACACGGCCCGTGCCACGGTGGCGGATCGCGTGCCCGCCTGGAGCGGGGCGCGCTCGCTCGCGACCAGGTGTCGGCTTCGCGAACAGGTCCGGGCGGCGATCGTCCGGGAATCCGGCAGCATTGGCGGCGGCCGGGAGGGCGCGGCATGATGGCGAACCCATGCACGCTCCTGCCCCCGTCCCAGGCCCGGATCTTGCGACTCCACAGGGAGTCATGCCGGCCCGAGGGGACGCCGCGCGCTGGAGGCGCGTCATCACCGCCAACGTCGAGTGCCGCTGGAAGCGCACGCGGTGGTTCCTGTTCGCTGCTTTCTACGCGGTCTGGCTGGCGTTCTGCGCCGCGCTCGCGGTGATCGGCTATCCCGCGTGGCGCGTCGCGGCGCTCGCGGGGGTCCTCGTCGCGCTGCTCGTCTCGCACGTGGCCCGCGCGGTGAGCGAGCGGGTCGCGAGCGCCTGCGAGGGCGACGAGCGCCAGCCCTTCGCCTTCATCGTCATCGCCATCGCGATGACCGGCGGCCTGCACAGCCCGGTCCTCATCGCCCTCATGGGAGCCGTGACGCAGTTCACGATCCGCCGCGGGATCTGCCGGGCGACGCTCGCCACGCTCGCGGCGCTGGTCGTGCTCGTCGCCGCGATGGTCGTCGTCCCGCAGGGCTGGATCGGCCCGGTCATCCCGGATCCGCTGTACAGCGTGAGCGCGCTCGGCTTCCTCGTCATGTCCGTGGTGCTGCACACCGACTACATGTCCCTCCTCGCGCGCACCGTCGAGACGACCCTCGGCCAGATCTTCCGCTCCCGCGAGGAGATCGCCGGCCAGGCGCTCGAGCGCGCCCGCGAGCTGGAGCTCCTCAGCTCGAAGCTCTCGCACGAGCTCCGCAACCCCCTCGGCGCGATCAAGGCGCTCGTGCAGCTCTCGGCGCGCGAGGCGAACGAGCCCGAGATCCGCGAGCGGCTCGAGGTGGTCGAGGGCGAGGTCGAGCGCATCCAGGCGATCCTCCAGGGATACCTCTCCTTCTCGCGGCCGCTCGACACCCTGCGCCCGGAGCCGGTCGCGCTCGGCGCGCTGGCGGACGACGCCCTGGCAGTCCTCGAGGCGCGCGCGGAGAGCGCGGGCGTGTCGCTCCGGCGGCGCGGCGACGCCCGCCTCGTCGCCGATCCGCGGCGCCTCAAGGAGGCGTTCCTGAACCTCGTCGCGAACGCCATCGAGGCGACGCCGCGCAAGGGCCACGTGGAGGTCGAGATCGGGGAGCGCGACGGGCAGGTGCGGGTCGCGGTGAGCGACACCGGCCGCGGCATGCCGCCGGAGGTGCTCGAGCGCCTCGGGACGCCGTTCTTCACCACGCGTGACGAGGGGACCGGGCTCGGCGTGCTCCTCGCCCGCGGCGCGTTCGTCCAGCACGGCGGCACGCTCGAGTACGAGAGCGCGCCCGGCCGGGGCACGGTCGCGACCGCCGTCCTCCCGCGTGAGCCCACGGGGAGGTGTGTCGATGGCGCGCTTGCTGCTCGTGGATGACGACCCGCCCGTCCTGTACGCGCTGAAGGAGCTGGTCCGGTCGCTCGGCCACGAGCCGGTGCTCGCCCGCTCCGGGAAGGAGGCGCTGGAGCGGCTCGAGGGCGTGGACGCCGTGGTCACCGACTACGCGATGCCGGAGATGGACGGCCTCGCGCTGGTCCAGGCCATCCGCGAGCAGGACGAGGCCCTCCCGGTCGTCCTCCTCACGGCGCAGGGCTCCGAGCGCGTCGCGGTCCGGGCGATGAAGGCCGGGGCGTACGAGTACGTGACGAAGCCCTACGACATCGAGGAGATGTCGCTCGTCATCGACCGCGCGCTCGAGGCGCGCGCGCTCCGCACCCAGAACCGGCGCCTCACCGCGGAGAAGGCGATCGGGAAGAGCCTCGTCGCGGAGACGCCCGCCATGCGCCGCCTGCTCGACGCGGTCGGGCGGCTCGCGCCGAAGGACATCACCGTGCTCGTCCGCGGCGAGACGGGCACCGGGAAGGAGCTCGTCGCCTCGCTGCTCCACGCCGAGAGCCGGCGCGCGGGGGGGCCGGTCGTGCGCTTCAACTGCGCGGCGATCCCGGCGGAGCTCGCCGAGGCCGAGCTGTTCGGCCACGCGCGCGGCGCGTTCACCGGCGCGGCGCAGGCCCGGCGCGGCTTCTTCGCGCAGGCCGACGGCGGGACGCTCGTCCTCGACGAGGTGGGCGAGCTGCCGCTGGCGCTGCAGGCGAAGCTCCTGCGCGCGCTGCAAGAGGGAGAGATCCAGCCCGTGGGCGCCGGCCGCGTGGAGAAGGTGGACGTGCGCGTCGTCGCGTGCACGAACCGCGACCTGGAGGCGGAGGCCCGCGCCGGGCGCTTCCGCGAGGACCTCTACTACCGGCTCGCGGTCGTCGAGCTCATGGTCCCGCCGCTCCGCGAGCACCGCGACGACATCCCGGCCCTCGCCGCCGAGTTCACGCGGCGCTACGCGGAGCGGTTCGGCATGGAGGACGTGCGCCTCTCGCCCGAGCTGGTCGAGGTCCTGCGGACCGCGGACTGGCCGGGAAACGTGCGCCAGCTCGAGAACGCGATCGCGCGCATGGTCGCGCTCGGCTCGAGCGGCGAGCTCGGGGTGGACGCCTTCGCCCGCGCGCCCGGGGTCCGCGCCGACGAGCCCGACGTGGAGCCTCCGCCCGAAGGGACCCTGTCGCTCCGCGAGCACCTCGAGGCCGTCGAGCGCAGCCTCATCGTGAAGGCCCTCGCCGCCACCGGCGGGAACCAGTCCGAGGCCGCCCGGCGGCTGGGCGTGAGCCGCTCTGCGTTCATCGACAGGCTGAAGAAGTACGGCCTCGCGTGACGGGGCTCGTTCGCGCTCAGCGCGCGAGCGCTGCCCAGGCGAGCGCATCGTCAGCGCGGCAGCCGCGACGGGCCAGGCGACGAGCGTGAGCCGACCACGCGCACCGTCAATCCCGACCGGGAGGTAGCTCCGGTTCGATCCGCACGAAGCGTAGTTGCGCTAGGATGCGAGCCGTCGAGTTCCGCGGCCTTTCGGAGGCGTCATGCGCACCTCACTCCTCGTCCTCGTCGCCCTCACCGTGGCGGCGTGCGCCGCCGAGCGCGAGCACCTCGACTCCGGCTCGGACGGCGTCACGGTCCTGTGCGATCCCTCCGCCTGCGGCCCCGCCCTCGGCATGCCAAACCAGATCTGCGCCGACGGGAGCACGGGCGGGCCGACGGGCCGCTGCGTCGAGCACGCCGGCGGGCAGTGCGGCTGGGAGATCCGTGAGTGCCCGTCGCGGGTGCGCTGCGGCACGGAGGCCGGGCGCGAGTGCCACGGGGGGTTCGTGTGCGTGGACCTGCCCGGCGACGGCTGCACGTTCCCCACCGACGCGGGCTGCGACGGCGTCTGCGTGGCGCCGGTCTTCTGCGGCGGGATCGCCGCCATCCGTTGCCCGGACGGCCGCGCCTGCGTGGACGACCCGCGCGACGAGTGCGCGCCTCCGAGCGGCGCGGACTGCGGCGGGCTCTGCGCTCCGTAGCGCTGGCTCGTTCACGTTGCCAGGGAGAGCGCCGATGACCCTCACGATCCGTCACCTCGAGCCGGCGGACTACGGCCCGATCATCCGCGTGCTGGACGCCTGGTGGGGCGGGCGCCGCATGGCGGACATGCTGCCGCGGCTCTTCTTCGTCCACTTCCGCCCCACGAGCTTCGCCGCCGAGGCGGACGGGAAGCTCGCCGGCTTCCTCGCCGGCTTTCGCTCGCAGACGCACCGCGAGCAGGCGTACATCCACTTCGTCGGCGTCGATCCCGCGTTCCGCGCGGCCGGCGTGGGCCGCGCGCTCTACGAGCGGTTCTTCGAGGCGGTCCGGGCGCTGGGCGTGAGCGAGGTGCACGGCGTCACCTCGCCCGTGAACACGGGCTCGCTCGCGTTCCACGCCGCGATGGGCTTCGAGCTGCTCACCGGCGAGGCCGGGGCTGCCTACGACGGCCCGGGCGAGCCGCGCGTGCGGCTGCGGAAGCGGATCTGACCGGCCCCGCACGCGACGTCGCTCCCAGGCCCGCGCACGGTGTCGCACTCGAGGTCACATGCGCTCCCCGATCGAGTGCCGACGAAACGCTCGCGAACGCGCCGGTACCGTGCTCTCCTCCGCGAGGAACCCGGGGGAAGACATGACACGCTGGCTCGCGCTCTGCGCCGCTGTGCTCGTCGCGACGGCCTGCAGACAGGCGGGTCGGGATCCGCGTGATGCCGCCGACCTGCCCCCACCCGGCGACGGTACGCCCTCGGACCCAGCCGATCCCACCAGCAACCCTCCACCCCCGGTCACGAATGAGCCGTCCCCGGCGCCGGCACCGCTGGCGTGGTACGGCGCCCGTGCGCGGACCGCCCGCGTGCTCGTCCGCGGAAAGGGGACCGCGGTCCTCGACGGGGTGATCTCGCCCGGCGAGTGGGACGGTGCCGCGCGCCTGGACTTCGACGCGGCGCTGCCGCCGGCGGACGGCGGCGGGACGACCCCCGCGTCGCTCCTCGTGATGAGCGACGCCGTGAACCTGTACGTGGCCGTGCTCGTCGCGCGCCCCTCGTATGGAGGGGCGACGAATCCCTCGCTGGAGCTCGACCGCGACGCGGACGGAGAGATCGCCGACGGGGACGACGTGATCGGCGCGGCGGTCGGCCTCTATCAACCCGTCGACTTCGTGGACGCCTACCGCTGGAAGTGCCCCGGCGATCCCTCAGGCTCCGCGACGTGCGGGCTCGCGGACACGGCGCTCCTGGAGGGCTTCCCGGAGCCGGGCACGGTCGACGGCGCCGCCGCGGCGGGCTCGGACGGCACCGAGGTCGTGATGGAGCTCTCTCACCCGCTCACCTCGGGCGATGCGCGAGACATGGCGCTCGATCGCGACGACGTCGTCGCCTTCCGGTTCGACCTGCGCCTGTTCGCGCTCGATCCGATCTGCAACTTCGGCCCGACTTGCTACGCGGACCGCTCCGTCGTCTTCCCACCCGAAGAGCCGGGGCTCGTCGAGATCGGCGACGGTCCCGCCGAGATCGCGATCGACGTGAAGCCCGGCAGCGCCGAGAACCCGGTGCAGCCCGGCGCGAGCGGCACGCTCCCCGTCGCGCTCCTCTCGAACGAGGCCTTCGACGCGCGCTCCGCCGACGCGCCCACGATCCGGCTCGGCGGAGCGGGCATCGCGCGCCTGCCGGACGGCTCGTTCCAGGCGGCGCTCCAGGACGTGGACGCGGACGGCGACCTCGACGTGGTGGCCCACTTCACGCTCGCCGACCTCGCGCTCGCCTCCGACGCGACGGACATCGTCCTGACCGGTCGCACGCTCGCCGGCGTACCGTTCCGCGGGCGGGATGCGATTCGCCTCGTGCCGTGAACGATCGCGTGCCCGCGCTCACGGCCTCACGACGCGCCCCAGGAACACCAGGGCGCCGGTGGCGTGGTCGCGGATGGCGAACACGAAGGGCCGGTCGATCGCGACCGTCCGGACGATCGGCGCGCTCGTCGGCCCGATGATCACCGCCGTCGCCGCGGCCGCCTCCGTGCCCGCCTCGTTCACCTTCACGAACGCCTGGTGGACGACGTCGGAGACGAGCAGGTCCACCTCGCTCGACATGCGAGAGAAGTCGGCCAGCTCCCCGAACGCGACCCCGAGGCCGAGCGCGGCGAGCGGCGGCTTCAGCCCGAGCGAGCTCCGCACCTCGAACCTCGGGAGGGTGAGCGCGAGGTGCTCGCCGTGGAGCGCCGCGACGTACTCCTGGAGGCGCGCCGGCGTGAGCTGCTCCTCGAGCGTCGCGAGCCCGCCTGCGGGCGGGACGAGGAGCAGCATCGAGAGCTCTCCGCCGTCGTAGGGGAGCTCCACCACCTCCACGCCCGCGACCTGCGCGGCCCGGGCGGGCATATCGCCGCTCGCCATCGTGGGCACGAGGATCCGCGACCCGTCGAGGAGCGTGAACTCGCGGTCGCGGGTGAGGGCCGGATCGAACGCCTTGGCCCACGCGGCGTTGAAGTAGATCGCGTTCACCAGTACCGCGACGGTGTCCGTCGCGATCGTCCCGGCCGGCAGCAGCTCACGGATGCGGTCCTCGGTCTCCTGCTCCACCCAGCCGTTGATGGCCGCGCGCGAGGGCTCCGGCGCGCTCGCGAAGTCGAGGAGCCGCACGTCCGCGCCGTACTCCTCGGCGAGCGTGTCGAGGAACGGCTGCTCGAACCCGAAGCCCTTCCGCGCGAAGAGCTGGTTCACGAGCCGGAGCCGGAACGGCTGGCCGTCGGTGCCGGAGGCGCCCTCGCCGCGCGACCGGAGCTGCCGGTCGAGGTCGTTCATCGCGCGGTGGTATTGGGGCTCCGGGATCGAGACGTGGAGGGTCTGCTCGAACGCGGCCGCGGTCGAGCCCGCCGCTCCCGGGTAGGTCATCGAGAGCGCGAAGGCGATGCTCTGCGGCGAGAAGAACAGGTTCTCCTGCGCGTCCGCCGCGAGGACCCGGTACAGGTCGAGCGCGAGCGCGCCGTTGCTCGCCACCGCGGCGGCGAGATCGGCGGCAGGAGCAGAGGCCGTCACCCGCGCCTGGGTCGAGCCGATCCGGTCGCCCGGCGGCGGCGCGGGCGCGGGCCTCGACCCGCCGCCGCAGGCGGTGGAGAGCGTGAGCGCCGCGGCGACGAGCGCGGCAGAGCGGGACTGGAGCATGAGGCGGAACCTCCGGACAGGAGCGTAGCAGAGCGGAGGGGGGAGTTCACCGATCGTGCGCAGGGTACCCTGTCGGCGCGGCCGCTCACGCGGGAGGCCGCGAGCCCGGTTCGGGGCCGCGCCACGGGGAGAGGCGCGGGAGCCAGCGCGGGACCGCCCCCGCGTAGACGGCCCACTCGGCGGGGAAGCTGCGCGCGAGGACCGGCTCCTCTCCCAGGACGACGCGCAGGTGGAAGACGAGCGCCAGGACGAGCGCGTAGGCGAGGGTCGTCGGCGAGCCCCTCCACGCGGCGATCCCGGCCACGAGCGTGAGCACGGACAGGTACATGGGGTTCCGCGCGAACCGGTAGAGCCCCACCACCACGAGCCTCCTCGGAGGGGCCCACGGCGCGAGCGTCCCCTTGCCGATGGCGTAGAAGTCGCGCACGCACCAGAGGAGCCCGGCGAACCCGATCCCGGCGAGCAGGAGGCCCGCGGGGTGGTCGGGCCCGCGCGAAGGATCTCGGCTGGCGATCCAGAGCGGGACCCCGATCCCGACCACCGCCGGCATCGCCAGGAATGCGATCACCGCGCGTGCGAACATCCGAGCCTCCCTCCGCCCTCGTTCGTGCGGTCCTCGCGAGGACCTCGAGCGCCTCCTCGCGCGCGCCATCCGGCGGAGCCCGCCGGGACGCCTCGTCACCGGCGCCCGGGCCCCTCGCCCTCGCCGATCCGCCGCCGCAGCGCCTTCGCCTCCGCGAGCAGCGGCAGGTCGGGATCCGCGTCGCGCAGCAGCTTCACCAGGTGGTCGACGCTCTCGCGGGCGCGCGCGCGCTGGCCGAGCCGGTCGAGGGCCAGCGCCTCGAGGTAGAAGCTCCGGGGGTACATCCAGCTGCGAGGCATGCCGCCCGGCATCCTCCGCAGCGCGCGCAGCGCCGCGATGGCCGCCTCGTCGCGGCCGGCCTCGAACGCGACCGTCGCCCCGATCCACGTCGCGCCGGCCGCGAGATCGCCGCCGCGGCGGGGATCGTCGAGCAGCGGACGCAACAGCTCGAGCGCGCGCTGGCGGTCGCCCCCCCGCCACGCCGCGACCGCCTCGTACAGCGCGCGTGCCGGTCCCGGTTGAAGTGCGCGCGCCTGCGCCGCGGCGGCCTCCGAGGCGCCGGTGAGCGCGAGCACGGTGGGGAGCCCGTCCCAGCGCGACCCGGAGGCGACGAGCCGCTCCGCCTCGGCGCGTGCGGCCTCGGGAGATTCCTCGCCGAGGAGGTGCAGCAGCCGCACGGTCGGCTCCGTCGGCGGGCGGGCGTGCGAGGGGAGCCCATCGAGCAGCTCGAGCGCCGCGCGGCGCCGGCCCTGGTAGGCGAGCGTGGTGGCGAGGGCGACCGTGGCCTTCGTGCGATCCGACGGGTTCGCGCCCTCCGCGATGGGGCGCACGAGCGCCTCGGCCTCGCCGTAGCGCTCCTCGAGCTGGAGCGCCTCGGCGAGCGCGACGCGGGAGAAGACGTTCCCGTCGAGCTCGAGCGCGCGGCGGGCGTTGCGCTCGGCGTCCTCGACGCTCCCGGCGAGCATCTCGGCGAGCGCGAGCGAGCGGTACGATGCTCCCCCCGGGACCTTCTCGACCCAGCGGCGGCTCCGGGCGAGCATCTCGTCGACGCGGCCGAGCTTGCCGAGCGCGTCGGTGACGTGCATGAGCGCCGGCTCCCACGTCGGGTCGAGCGCCAGCGCGCGCTCGAAGAGCGCCAGCGCCGGCGTGAGCTCCCCGTCGTGGAAATGGAGGTCGGCCGCCATGTACAGCACCTCCTTGTCCTGGGGGTACGCCTCGACGGCGCGCGCGTAGAGATCGTGGGCTCGCGCCTGGTCGCCGTCGACGTGCGCCTTCCAGGCCTCGATGAGCAGCCGCTCCTTCTCGGGGACCCGGCCCGCGCCGCGCACCGCCGCCTCGATGGCGGCGCGCCGCGTCGCGGAATCGAGCCCGGTGAACTCTCCCAGGTACGCGATGCGGTAGTTCGCCAGCGCGAACTCGGGATCGACGTCGAGCGCGACCCGGTACTCGCGCAGCGCCTCCTCGTAGCGCGTCCCGTCCATCGCCTGCTCGCCGCGGAAGAAGTGGGCGTACGCCTCGAAGCTGGCGGTGGTGGCGGAGGCGACGAGGACCCGCGAGGCGATGACCTCCGCGGGGCTCTCGCGCAGCCGCTGGCGCGTCTCCTCGGAGAGACGATCGATCATCGGGGGCACGCTCGCCTTGCCCCGGCCCGTCTCCTTGAGGGTGAACAGGTACTCGCTCGTGAGCGGGTCGAGCGCCTTCAGCTCGATGGCGTAGAGCTCGTCGAAGCGCCGGATGGAGGCGAGGACCAGGGCGCGCGCGCCCGCGCTGCGCGCCACCTCGCGGCCGAGCGGCTCGTCCACCGCGGTCACCTTCTCGCGCCCGAGCTGGCGGAGGATGTCGAGCATCCGCACGCGCGTCAGCACCGAGAGCCGGCGCGACTGCTCGAGCGAGGTGATGAGCATGCCGGAGAGGCCGCCCAGCTCGGGCTCGCCGGTGAGGTTCTCGAAGTCGGCGACGGCGATCGTGACGCGCGCCTCGCCCGCCCCCGCGGCGGGCGGCGACGCGGCCTCGCGCGCGCGCAGCGCGAGGACACCTCCGACCAGCGCGAGCGCGAGGAGGGCGACCGCAGCCGCGATCCACCGCCTGCGGGCGGGTCGACGACGCCGACGGGCGGGCGTGGGGGCAGCGCCGGGCGTCCGCCCGGGCTCGCTCCGGAGCGCGTCCAGCGCGGCCGCGACCTCCGCGCCGTCCCGGGGTCGATCGACCGGGTCCTTCGCGAGCATGCGCGCGACGAGCGCGCCGATCGCGGGCGCGCCCGGGACGCGGAGCGCCGGCGCAGGCTTCGGGCCCGCGGTGGCGACTCCGTCCTCGTCGTCCGGGAACGGGAGCGCCCCCGCGAGCATCCGGTAGAGGAGCACCCCGAGCGCGTAGACGTCGGTGCGCTCGTCCTCGGGCGCCCCTCTCCACTGCTCGGGCGCCATGTACCCCGGGGTGCCTCCGCTGATCCGCCGCCGCCCGAACGCGTGCGAGAGCCCGAAGTCGAGCACCTTCACCCGACCATCGTCGCAGACGAAGACGTTCCCGGGCGCCAGGTCGCGATGCACGACGCCTCGCGCGTGCGCGTGCTCGAGCGCGCTCGCGACCTCCGACGCGATCCGCAGCGCGTCGCGCGGCGCGAGGGGCTCGCCGGAGAGGCGCGCCGCGAGCGTCTCGCCGCGGAGGAGCTCGAGCACGAGATAAGGACCGTGCTCGCAGCGCCCGGCGTCGAAGAGCGTGACGATGTTCGGGTGTGACAGCCGCGCCGCGGCCTCGGCCTCGCGGAGGAGCCGCTCCTCCTGCAGCGACGCCCGCTCGCCCGCGCGGACCGCCTTGAACGCCACGGAGCGCCCGAGCTCGCGGTCGCGGGCCTCGTACACCACCCCGAAGCCGCCGCGCCCGATCTCGCGCACGAGCTCGAACCGACCCACGACCGCGCCGGGCCTGAGCACGTGATCCCAGGCAGACCCGAGCTCGACGTCCGGGGCGCGCGCCAGCTCGCCGAGCAGCGCAGACACTCCGCCGTGCGCGGCGGCGACCCCGCCCGCCCCGTCCTCATCCGCTCTCAGGGGACCTTGATCACGCGCCACGCGAGGCTCCGGGAAACCTCATACCAGTTACCCGGCGTGGGCGCAGGCGCGGCGGCGGAGTCGCTGCTCGGAGGGGGGCGCCCGTGCGGTCGGCCGGATCCAGCGAATCCCGGGCCCCTCGTCAGCGCTGACCGCTCGCCTCCAGGAACCGGACGGTGTCCGCCCAGAACGGCTGCCTCGGCGACAGGTCGAGGCCGTTGTGCGTCGCACGCGGCTGCTCGACGAGGCGCTTCGGACCCGGGAGCGCCGCGAAGAGGAGCCGTCCCTGCTCTGCCGTGACGACCTCGTCGCGCCCCGCCACGAGCAGGACGACGGGGGAGCTGGCCCCGGCCAGATCTCGAGCGGGCGCGAACCGATCCCGGAGCAGCGCCGCGGGCACGAACGGATAGTGATGGCGGGCGACCGCGGAGAGATCGGCGTACGGCGTCACGAGGAGGAGCCCGCGGACGACCCCCGGCCTCAGCCGCGCGGCGCGCGCGGCGACCCCGCTCCCGAGGCTCTCCCCGACGAGCCAGACCGGGCCCCCCTCGCGTCCGAGCGCGTCCACCGCGTCGAGCGCGGCCGCGGTGAGCGCCTCGAGCGTCGGTTCTCCTGGCCGCGCGCCGTAGCCGGGATACTCGAGGAGCGTCACCTCCGCGCCGAGGGGCGCCAGCGCCTCGGCGTAGTAGGTCCGATCGAGCGCGCTGCCGGCGTTCCCGTGGAGGACGAGCACCCGCGCGCGCGGCTCGCGTGTCGCCGGGGCGCGCCAGCCGCGCAGCGCTCCGTCGGGTCCACGCCACGGCGCGAGCCCGAGCCGCTCGGCGCGCGCGAGCGCCTGCCCCTCGGTCATCCGGTCCGGGAAGTAGAGCAGCCGCCGCTGGAGCGCGAACGCCGCGACGAGCACGGCGGCGGCGAGCACGGCGAGGACCACGAGCGCTCCGATGAGTGCGCGCACGTCCGGATGCTAGCACCCATCGCGCGCGCGCGGCGGCGCGCCGATCTCACCAGTACCGCTCCACGTGGATTTCCCCCGGCTGGCGCGGCGCGTGCTCGCGGAAGCCCTCGCGCTCGAGCAGGAGCGTCATGTCGTCGATCATCGCCGGGTTCCCGCACAGGAAGACGTGCGTGTCGGCCGGCGTCGGCTTCGAGCCCCACGCCCGCGCGAGCGCGCCGTCGGTCCAGAGCGCCTGCACGTAGCCCGTGGCGCCGCCCCACGGCGCGGGCTCGGCGTCCGGGCGGCTCACCGTCGGCAGGTAGGTGAAGTTCGGGCAGAGCCGCGCCATCGTGATGAGCTCGGCGGAGTAGCCGAGGTCCCAGGAGTGCCGCGCCCCTGCGAGCACCGCGAAGCGCTGCGGCCCGCCGCAGGCGAGCTCGGTGCGGAGCATGCTCATGTACGGCGCGAGCCCGGTGCCGGTGCCGACGAGCACGACGTGGCGCTCCGGCGGCACGTCGCGCAGCGTGAACATGCCCGCGGGCTTCGGGCCGAGCCAGAGCCGGTCGCCGGGCGAGAGCGCGAAGAGCCTCGGCGTGAGCTCGCCCGAGCGGACGAGCGTCACGTAGAGCTCGAGCTCGCCGCGCTCGAGCGACGAGGACGCGATGGAGTAGGCGCGCCGGATCATGCGGTCCGGGTCCTCGGGTGCCGGCTCCGGGTCGGAGAGCGCGACGCGCGGGGCGCGGGCGGGGAGGCCCAGCACCGCGAACTGGCCTGGGCGGAACTGGGGGTAGGTCCAGCCGTCCGGCGCGACGCGCAGGATGACGAGGCCGGGGGCGGCCTCGATCCGGCGGGTGAGGATGGCGTTCGGCTCGAGCTTTCCCACGCCGGGGGTGTAGCGGGCGCGCGCCGGCGGTGCCCGGTCCGGGAAGGCCGCCGCCTGCACGCGGCACGCGCCGCGCTCAGGCGGCGGGTCGCACGCCGCGGACGAGGGCGCGGACGCAGCGCAGGGTGATGCCGCCGTCGTCGCGCGGCACGGGCTCGAAGCCGCGCGCGCGTCCGGCGAGGACGCGGCGGCGGACCTCGTCCTTCGGCAGGGTGGGCGTGCCGCGGTCGAACCACTCGTCGAAGTCGAGCTCGAACGGCTCCTCGAGGAGGCGGAGCTCCTCGAGGCCGGCGCGCGCCAGCACGTCGACGAGCTCCCCCGCGGTGAGGGTCCGGACATGGGTCCGATCCCGGGCGCGCTCGATCTCGTGGTGCCAGCGGGCGCGCTCCGGCTCGGGATCGGTCGTGTGGTCGGACACGATGACGACACCCCTCGGCGCGACGAGCGCGACCTGGGCGCGCACGAACGCGAGGGGGTCCTCGACGTGGTGGACGACGAGGCGCGAGACCGCGGCCTCGAACGGCCCGGCGCGGAGGTCGAGCACGGAGCCCACCTCGAAGCGCGCGTGCTCTCCGAACCCCTCGCACCGCTGCCGCGCGCGCCGCACCATCTCCGGCGAGAGGTCGACGCCGTGCACGGAGTGGCCTCCGGCGAGGAACGCCTCGGCGACGATCCCCGGCCCGCAGCCCGCGTCGAGGAGCCGCGCGCCGGGCGGGAGCGCCGCGAACGCGACGAGCGCCCCGAGCGCCGCGGGGTCGGTCTGCACGGGAGCCCGCTCGAACTGCTCGGCCTGGCCGTCGAAGGCGCGCGAGAGCTCGCGGTCGTGATCGCTCATGCCGTCGATCTAACGTCGCCCGGCCCGCGCGCTCCTCGGAGCTCCGCGCCCTCGAGGACGGTCGGCTCGCGGCGGGCCACGCCGGGGTCCCGCGGGGGCGCCCCGGCCCGTGCCCGGTCGGGAAGCCCGGTCCGCCTCGACGCTCGGACCGGGCGAGCGCGGCCGTTCCGCGTTACCGTAGGCCCGTGCGCCGCACCCTCCGCGCCATCCCCACGCTGCTCCGCGTCGGCTTCGCCGAGTCGGTCGCCTACCGGGCCGAGATGTTCGTGTGGCTGCTCTCCACGACGATGCCGCTCGTCATGCTGGCCCTGATGAGCGCCGTCGCGCGGGAGGCGCCGGTCGGCCGCTTCGGCCAGGCGGAGTTCGGCGCGTACTACCTCGCGGCGCTCGTGGTCCGGCTCAACGCGGGGGCGTGGGTGATCTGGGAGGTGAACTTCGAGATCCGCCAGGGGACGCTCGCGTTCCGCCTGCTCCGGCCCATCCACCCGCTCGTCTCCTACGCCTGCTCCAACGTCGGCGCGATGCCGCTCCGGCTCCTCGCCTCGCTCCCCGTCGTCGCGGCCGCGCTCCTGACGCTCGGTCCGGGCCGCTTCACCCACGACCCGCTGCTCCTCGCGCTCTTCCCGCTCACCGTCGTCGGCGCCTGGCTCATCACCTTCCTCGCCATGGCCGTCATCGGCGCGCTCGCCTTCGCGATCGACTCGTCGTCCTCGGTGTTCGAGCTGTGGCTCGGGCTCTACGGCGTCTTCTCCGGCTACCTCATCCCGCTCGAGCTCTTCCCGCGCTGGCTCGAGGTCACGGCGAAGCTCCTGCCGTTCCGGTTCATGCTCTCCTTCCCGGTCGAGATGGTCATCGGCATGACCCCGCGTGCGGCTGCGCTCCGCGAGCTCGCCATCCAGTGGACCTACGTGGCGGTGCTCGCGCTCGCGGCGCGGATCACCTGGCGCGCCGGGCTGCGCCGCTTCGCGGCGTTCGGAGGGTAGGGTGCGCCGCTACCTCACGCTCCTCGCGATCCAGCTCCGCGCCTCGATCGCGGTGGCGATGCAGTACCGGGTGGACTTCCTCGTCCAGGGAGGGCTCGCGCTCTTCTGGACCTCCTGGTCGCTCGTCCCGATCCTGGTCGTCTACGGCCGGCGCTCCTCGATCGCGGGCTGGTCGTTCGAGGAGGCGCTCGTCGTCATCGGCTGGTTCACGGTGATGAAGGGCGTGCTCGAGGGGGCGGTGAACCCGTCCCTCACCGCGGTCGTCGAGCACATCCGCAAGGGCACGCTCGACTTCGTGCTCCTCAAGCCCGCCGACGCGCAGTTCCTCGTCTCGACCGCCAAGTTCGCGCCGTGGCGCTCGCTCGACGTGGTGGGCGGGATCGCCATCTTCGCCGTGGCGTTCGACCGGATGGGCCGCTGGCCCTCGGCCGGCGCGGTCCTCGCGTCGCTCGTGCTGCTCCTCTGCGCCACGCTCATCCTGTACGCGCTCTGGATCCTGGTCGTCTCGTCGGCGTTCTTCGTGGTGAAGGTGGACAACCTGTCGTTCCTGCTCCTCTCCATCTTCGACGCCGCCCGCTGGCCCGCCGACATCTTCCGCGGCGCCCTGCGCGTCGTCTTCACGGTGATCATCCCGCTCGCCCTCATGACCACCTACCCCGCGCGCGCCCTCCTCGGCACGCTCGCCCCGTCGCACGGCGCGCTCGTCCTCGTCGGAGCCCTCGCGTTCTCCGCGTTCGCGCGCTTCGTCTGGCTGCGCTCCATCGGGCACTACACGTCGGCGTCGTCCTGAGCGTCGCGCCGCCTGACCGAACCGGTTGGCGGCGGGTGGCTGCCGACGCCGCCGGCGAAGCGTGAGCCGGCGCGTCACCTCGCGCCGGCCTGCGTCAGCGCGCGTATCGCCCAGCGGTCGTCTGCCTCGGTCGCATAGTCCAGCGCGGACTTCCCGAAGCGGTCCTTTCGGTCCAGCTCGGGTCGTGCCTCCAGCACGGCGTCGACCATCGCCCCGTTCCCGTTCCGGACCGCGATGATCAGAGCAGTGGAGTCGCCCATCGCCCTGTCGGTGGCGTTCACGTCGGCTCCGTGCGCCAGCAGCAGCCGAACGAGCCGCGCATGGCCCATGGTGGCGGCGAGTGTCAATGGCGTGGCGCCGTTGACGTTCACGGCCTCCAGGTCTGCGCCGTGGTGGAGCAGGACCCGGACGATCCGGACATACCGATCGAACACTGCACCCCGCGTGACGGCGGGACGCCCGAAGGCTTCCCTGACCTCATCCCAGGCTCTTCGCGGGAAGTAGCCGACGCGCCTGGCCTCGTCCAGGACGTCTCTGAGCGAGGGGGCAAGCCGGAGCGCACGCATGAGCGCCGTGTCTCCGTTCGGATGACGTCCGGCGTTCACGGACGCTCCACGGCGAAGCAGCAACCCGACCACCTGTTCGAGGCCGCGGGCAGCGGCCATGACGAGGGCCGTCTCGCCGCGTCCGTCGGCCGCGTTCGCGTCAGCGCCGGCGTCCAGCAGAAGCTCGACGAACTCCGAGCGTTCGCTCGCGACTGCCATCATGAGCGCGGTGCGTCCAGTCGCCGTCTGCGCGTCGACGCTGGCGCCATGGGCGATGAGGAGCCGCGCGACCGCGGGGCTGCCCGGGAAGTGCGCGTGCCGAGGCCATTGGGGCGGCAGCCCCGCGGCGAACATGAGCGCGGTCCAGCCGGAGGGGTTGCGCTCATCGACGTCGACGCCGCGCTCGAGGAGCGTCCGAGCCGCAGCGACGTCCCCTCTGAAGGCGGCCATCATGAGCGGCGTCGTGCCGGGCTCCTCCGGGGCCGAAGCCTCGGCGCAGCGCTCTTCGCGGCAGGAGCACAGGACGACGGTCGCCACGAAGGCCAGCAGTCGAAGATCACCGCGGCCACGTGCGCACGCGCTCATCGTGAAGGTCCTCCGAGCGCGAAACGATCCGTGAACCGGCGCAGCGCTGGCAACGCGCAAGAAGGGGTGTCCGCGAGACGCGGGCGCACGTGATGCCGCGAGGGGCTCGCCCGTCACTTCGCGCGAGCGCGGAAGGCCCGGACCGAGAGTTCCGCCTTTCGTCCCGTGAGACTCGCGTTCGCCGAGGTCATGAGCCGGATCTCGGTCGGGGCCGGCGACCGGGCCGCGTAAGGGCAGCACCCGACCGAGCGCTCCGGCCGTCACGCGGGCTTCGTGAGCCGCAGCTCGAAGCCCACGCCGTCGGCGGCGATCTCGCAGGTCCGGAAGCGGCTCCGGGCGGACATCTGCTCGAGATCCTCCCGCGAGTAGGCGCTCTTCAGCAGCATGTGGCGGAAGGTCCACCTCGTGAGGAAGGCGTCGAGGCGGGTCAGGTTCATCCGTCGCACCTCCGCGTCGATCGCGTCGAGGGGCGCGTCCCTCCGCAGGTCGAAGATCGACGCCCGCGCGCCCGGTCGCAGGACGCGGTGAAGCTCGTCGAGGGCGCCGACGGGGTCGGCGAAGTTCTTGAACGCGGCCATGCACACCGCGAAGTCGAAGGACGCCTCGGGGAAGGGGAGCTCGGACGCGTTGCCGTGCCGGAAGTCGATCGAGACCCCCGCCCGCGCCGCGTTCTCGCCGGCGATCCGCACGAAGGACCGGCTGATGTCGAGCCCGGTGACCGCGTAGCCCCGCTTCGCGAGCTCGATGGCGAGGTACCCGGGCCCAGGGGCGACCTCCAGCACGCGCCCACCCGGTGCCGCCCGGGCGACGACCGCGTCCGCGGCGGAGACGAAGCGCCGCCAGTCCCGCCCGGTGTTCCGCGTGTACCAGCTCGCGATGAACCCCTCCATCGCCACGCCCTTGTACGCCTTCGCTCCCACTGCCATGTCGCCGTCTCCTCGGGCCGCGCGGGCCCAGCTAACAAGAGTCGCTGACAGCTAACGGCGTTAGCCTAATGCGACCCGCGTTGCGGGATCAAGGGGCCTGCGCGTAGGATCGGCGTCGCCAGGGAGGCGTCGTTGAGCTTCGTTCCGTACCGCGACAGCAGGGGCCCTCCCCGACGCAAGCCGCTCGACCGGGCGCAGGTGGTCCGGGCGGCGCTCGACCTCCTCGACGAGGTCGGGCTCGACGAGCTCACGATGCGCCGGCTCGCGGAGAAGCTCGGGGTCAAGGCGGCCTCGCTCTACCGCCACGTGCGCGACAAGGACGAGCTGCTCGTGCTCGTCGCGGACGAGATCGCCGGCGAGATCCCGGAGGTGCCGCCGACGGGATCGTGGCGCGAGCAGCTCACCGAGATGGCGCGGGTCAACCGCCGGGGCCTGCTCGCGCACCGGGATGCGGCGCGGGTGCTCGCGAGCACCCCGCCGATCGGGCCGCGGCGGCTCCGCCACATCGAGGCGGCGCTGCGCGTCCTGCGGTCCTCGGGCCTGTCGGACCGGGACGCGGCGCGCGCCGCCTACCACCTCAACAACTTCGTGACCGAGTTCGCCGCTGACGAGGCGCGCTACGCGGCGGCCGCGGCGGCGATGGGCGTCACGCGCCGGAAGATGCTCGGCGAGGCGCGCAAGCAGTTCAGGGCGCTGCCGCGCGAGGAGTTCCCGCTCCTCGTCTCGCTGGCGGATCACCTCGCGGAGGACGACTCCGAAGGGCTGTTCCAGTTCGGGCTCGACGTCCTCGTGCGCGGCCTGGAGCGCGTCGCCCGCGCCCGCGACTGACGCGCGGCAGCCCACGCGCAGAGGCGGATGCGCGAGCGAGTCGACTCATCTGGAGAGCCCGGACCGAGAGTTCCGCGCCTCGTCCCGCGAGACCGCAAGTCGGACAGTGTCCACCCCCCTCCGATGCATCGCTGCAGGGCGTGCTTCACATCCTGGCCGGCGGACCGTGCGGCTCCTCGTTCGCGCACGAGCGAGGAGCGCCGTCATCGCGCCAGCGCGAACACCCCGACCCCCACGAGCGCGAGCCCGGCGACGACGAGCACCGCGAGCTGCGTGCTCGGCACGCCCGGGACGAGCACCGCCTGGCGTGGGTCGGCCGGATCGAAATAGACCGTGACCTCGGCGCCGGCGGGGAACCGCTCCACCCACTCCCGCGCCCGTCCCTCGTCGTCGTACTCGGCCGCCGCGGCGGAGCCGATCCAGACCTGCTCCGACTCGAGCGTCCGGCCGCGCGCCTCGTAGGCGTAGCGGATCACGAACCCCCACCGGCGCGAGCGCTGCTCGTCCGCCTCCGAGAGGAGCCGCACCCGCGACTCGACGACACGCCCCGGGGTCCGGGTGAAGTGGCGCGTCTCCCGCCCGCGCGCGGACTGCCGCACCCCCAGGGCGAGCAGGACGGCGCCGAGGCCGCAGAGCGCGAGGGCGAGCCACCTGGGCATCCGGTGATCTTTCGCCGCCCGCCCGCCCCGCGGCAACCACCCCTTCCGGCCCGCCCGCCGACCGGGGCCCCTCCGCGGCCCGCCTTCCGTTACATTCCCGCCCGATGCTCCGCCTCACCTTCCTCGGCACCTCGGCCGCCCAGCCGACCATCCACCGGAACCTCTCCGGCCTCGCGGTGCGCCGCGACCGGGAGCTGTTCCTCGTCGACTGCGGGGAGGGGACGCAGCGGCAGATGATCCGCTTCGGCACCGGCTTCGACGTGGACGCGATCTTCTTCACGCACTTCCACGCAGACCACTACCTCGGCGCCATCGGCTTCCTGCGCACCCTCTCCATGCAGGGCCGCACGACGCCCATGGACGTGTACGGCCCCCGGCCGGCGAAGCGGCTCCTCGACGTGATGCTCTTCACCGGGACCGAGCGGCTCGCGTTCGACGTCCGCATCCACGAGGTCGCGCCGGGCACGGAGGTCCGCCGCGACGGCTGCGTCATGCGCGCGTTCGCGACGGAGCACCGGATCCCCTCGGTCGGCTGGGCGCTCGTCGAGGACGAGCGGCCGGGGCGCTTCCACCCGGAGAAGGCGGCCGCCCTCGGCGTGCCGATGGGGCCGCTGTACGGCGCGCTCCAGCGCGGCGAGGCGGTGACGCTCGCCGACGGCCGGGTCGTCCGGCCGGAGGAGGTGGTCGAGCCGCGCCGCCGGGGCCGGACGATGGCGGTGACCGGCGACACGCGCCCGTGCGCGGGGACCATCGCGGCGGCGCGCGGCGCGGACCTGCTCGTGCACGACTGCACCTTCGGCGACCCGGAGCAGGCGCGCGCCGAGGAGACGATGCACTCGACCGCCCGCGAGGCGGCGCGGGTCGCGCGCGAGGCGGGCGTGCGCGAGCTCGTGCTCACGCACCTCTCCACCCGCTACGACCGCGAGTGGCAGCCGCTCGTCGACGAGGCGCGGGCGGAGTGGCCAGGGCCGCTCTCGGTCGCGAGCGACGGCATGACGATCGAGGTGCCGCTCCCGCACGATCTGGCCCGCGCGCCCTCTCCGGGTTAGAACCGCGGACCCGTGCCGCGCTCGCCCGCCGAAGATCTCGCCCGCTGGGTCCCGCACCTCCTCCGCGTGTGGCGCGAGGATCGCGGCGCGCAGTCCCGGTCCGGCGGCGCGCACGGCCAGCGCGGCCGCCACGGCGGTCACGCGCCTCGCGGCGGCTTTCCCCGCGGCGAGCGCGGTGGCCCGCCCGCGCTGCTCGCGCCCGACGAGCTCAGGGAGGTCGGCGCCGCGGTCGCCCGGCTGTCGAAGGGGCTGACGCGCGAGCGCGAGCTCGCCGGCGCGCGCTACATGGACGAGGGGCGGCTCCTCGGCGCCTACCTGCTCTTCTACTGGCCGGTCTCCTACCTCCAGGCGCGCGGCATCCTCTCCGAGCTGCCGCGCCGCCCCCGCACCGCGCTCGACCTCGGCAGCGGTCCCGCGCCGGTCGCGTTCGCGGCGCTCGACGCCGGGGCCGCCGAGGTGGTCGCGGCCGATCGCTCCGCGCGCGCGCTCGCCGCCGCCCGCTCGCTCGCCGCCGCCGCGGGCGAGCCCATCGCGACCCGCGAGTGGAACCCGACCCGCAACCGGCCGCTCGCGGAGCTCGCCGGAGGCCGGAAGTTCGACCTCGTCACGATGGGTCACGTCGTGAACGAGCTCTTCCCCGGCCCCGACGCCGACGCGCGCCGCGCGAACCTGCTCGAGGAGGCGCTCGCGCTCGTCGCGCCGGGCGGCTCGCTCGCGATCTTCGAGCCCGCGCTCCGCGACACCTCACGCGCGCTCCTCCGCGTCCGCGATCTGCTCGTCGCGCGCGGCTACGCGGTCCGCGCGCCGTGCCTCTTCCGCGGGCCGTGCCCCGCGCTCCTACGCGAGACCGACTGGTGCCACGCGGAGCGGCCCATCGAGCCGCCGCCCATCGTCGCCCAGCTCGGCAAGGCCGCCGGCCTGCGGAAGGAGTCGGTGAAGATGAGCTACCTCGTCCTCGCGCCGAAGGGCGAGGGCTGGGCCGAGCCGCCTGCGGGACGCGTGTTCCGTATCGTCTCCGAGCCGCTCGCCTCCAAGGGCCGGCTTCGCTACATGGGGTGCGGCCCGGAGGGGCGGGTGGGGCTCTCGCTCCAGGAGAAGCACGTCACGGACGCGAACCGCCGCTTCGGGGAGCTCCTCCGCGGCGACGTCGTCGAGATCTCCGGCGCCGAGCCGCGGGGCGACGGGCTCGCGCTCGGCGAGGGCTCGGCGGTGAAGGTCCTCGCGCCGGCCGGCCGTCCCGTGCCGCCGGGCGAGCGGCCGGCGGGGGGATGATCTTGCGCCCGCCCGCGGTTCCATGGTGAGGATCCCCCGGATCGAGGACTTCCCGCGTGTTCAAGCTGTTCAAGTCGAGCCCCGCGCCCGAAGCCGCCAAGCCCGAGCCGACGTCCGCCCCGTGTGACACCGGCTGCGGCGACGGCTCCGCGGCGAGCTCCGCCTCCGACGACGCTCCGTTCACCGGGTGTCTCGTCTGCGGCGAGGACCTCGTCTACCTGCCGGCGTCCACCGAGATGGCGTGCGTCCTCTGCGGCGCCGCCAAGGTGGGCTCCGCGCGCTGCAAGTCCGGGCACTTCGCCTGCGACGCCTGCCACGCCGCCCCGGCGATGGACGTCATCGAGAAGGTCTGCGCTTCCACCGACGAGCGCGATCCGATGGCGCTCGCGCTCCGGATGCTCCGCAACCCCGCCGTGAAGCTGCACGGCCCGGAGCACCATTTCCTCGTCCCAGCCGTCCTCCTCGCCGCCTACTCGAACGTGAAGCGGGAGCCGCAGAAGCGGGCCGAGCGCGTCGCCGAGGCGCGGCGGCGCGTGGAGCCGATCCAGGGCGGTTCCTGCGGGTTGCTCGGCACCTGCGGCGCGGCCATCGGCACCGGCGCGTTCGTCTCGATCGTCACCGAGGCGACGCCGCTCAAGGGCAAGGAGCGCGGCCTCGCGAACCGGATGACCGCGCGTGCCCTCACCGTGATCGGCGCGACCGACGCGGCCCGCTGCTGCAAGCGCGACTCGATGCTGTCGATCCTCGCGGCCGTGAAGTTCGCGCGCGAGCACCTGCGCGTGGACCTCTCCGCGCGCGGCCCGGAGTGCGAGTGGCGGTCGGTGAACAAGCAGTGCGGCGGGACCGCCTGCCCGTTTCATCGTTGATGGGGGAACCTCGTCGGCCGGGGTCGCTGACGCGCCCGGCCTCCTCGGCTCCCCCATGCCCCCTGCTCGCTCCGGGGCAGGCTCATCCGCCTGCCCCTGCGCTCGCGACGAGTGCCGTGCTTCAGCCTCCCGGCCGGCGCCGCTGACGCGGCGGGCAGGACTCACCCCTCCGCGGCCCGCTCGCGCGAGGCGCGGAAGAGTTCCGACATCACCTCCTCGAGCGGCGGATCCTCGACGGTGAGGTCCGCGACGGCGAGCGCGCCGAGCATCCGCGCCACCGCGCCCGAGACCTCCTCCGCCGCGACCTGGATCGTCGCCTGCCCGGGCTCGCTCGACACCACCTTCCCGAACCGGCCGAGCTCCCTGGGCGCTCCGCCGCCGTTCGGGTCCTGGAAGCGCACCACGATCCGCTTGTCGGGGCGGACCTTGAGCGCGAGCGCGCGCAGGTCGCCGTCGTAGATGAGCCGGCCGCGGTCGATGACGATGACGCGCGGGCAGAGCTGGACGACGTCCTCCATGTAGTGGCTCGTGAGGAGCACCGTCGCGCCGAACCGCTCGTTATAGGCGCGGACGAAGCTCCGCACGGTGGCCTGCATCGAGACGTCGAGGCCGATGGTGGGCTCGTCGAGGAAGAGCACGCGCGGCCGGTGGAGGAGCGCCGCGGCGAGCTCGCACTTCATCCGCTCGCCGAGGGAGAGCTGCCGGGTCGGCTTCTGGACGAGCTCGCCGAGCTCGAGGAGCCGGACGAGCTCCTCGAGCGTCTCGTCGAACTGCGCGCGCGGGATGTCGTAGATCGCGCGGTTCATCGCGAACGTCTCGGCGGGCGGCAGGTCCCAGAGGAGCTGCTGCTTCTGCCCCATGACGAGCGTGATCTGCTTCAGGAAGGCGGGCTCGCGCCGGCGCGGCACGTACCCCGCCACGGTCACCTCTCCCTCCGTCGGGTGGAGGAGGCCGGAGAGCATCTTGAGGGTCGTGGTCTTCCCTGCGCCGTTCGGGCCGAGGAAGCCGACGCGCTCGCCTTCACCGACCGAGAAGTCGATCCCGTCGACCGCGCGCACCGTCTCGTAGCGGCGGCGGAAGACCGAGCGCAGCGCGGCGCCGAGGCCGGGCGGGCGGCGGTGGACCTGGTAGTGCTTGCGGAGGCCGCGGACGTCGATCACCCGGGGGATCTAGCGGCAGCGCCCTCGACGGGGCAAGCCCCTCGTCGCGAGCCCGCCGTTACAATGCGTTCATGGCTCAGAAGAAGCGCCCGGTGACGAAGAGCGGGCGGCCGCGCGCCCGCAAGGGGGTGAAGCTCACGCCGACCGAGCTGACCCCGCCGCAGCTCGCCCTCGCCGAGCGGCCGCCGGAGCTCGAGGAGCTCGCCGGCGAGATCGAGCGGGACGGGGGCGCGGTGCTCGCCACCTACCGCGAGCCGCTCGGCGGCCACGCGCTGCTCTTCGCGGCGCTGCCCGTCGACAAGGTCGAGCGCACGCCGTTCCAGCGCGACGTCTCCGACGCGCACGTGCGCAAGCTCACCGTCGCGATGGACAAGACCCGCCGCTACCTCGACCCGATCATCGTCGTGCGCGAGAAGGACGCCTGGCTCACGCCGAACGGCGGCCACCGCCTCACCGCGCTGAAGGAGCTCGGCGCGCGGAGCGTCCTCGCGCTCGTGGTGCCGGAGCGGCAGGTCGCCTACCAGATCCTCGCGCTCAACATCGAGAAGGCCCACAACCTGCGCGAGAAGGCGCTCGAGGTCGTGCGCATGTACCGCGACCTCGCGGGCTCGGTCGATCCGAAGGAGAGCGAGATGGCGCTCGAGTTCGAGGAGGCCGGCCTCGTCACGCTCGGCATCGCCTACGAGCAGCGCCCGCGCTTCTCAGGCGGCGCCTACGCGCCCATCCTCAAGAAGGTGGACGCCTTCGTGGAGGAGAGGCTCTCGAAGGCGCTCCCCGAGCGCGAGCGGCGCGCCAGGGCCGTGCTGGAGCTCGACGACGCCGTGTCCGAGGCGGTGGCGCGGCTCAAGGAGCGCGGCTTCGACTCGCCCTATCTCAAGGCGTTCGTCGTGGCGCGCGTGAACCCGCTCCGCTTCATGAAGGGCGGCGCGCCGCCCTTCGACGAGCTCTTCGCGCAGATGACGAAGCGCGCCCGCGGGATGGATCCGGCCAAGATCCGCGGGGAGGACGTGGCGCGCTCCGGCGGCGCCGCAGCGGAAGCGGAATGATCGGCGTCCCCGGGATCGTGCGCCGAGCTCAGCGGCGCGCGCTCTTCGCCTCGCTCCGCGCCAGCACGAGCCGCTTCTCGAGCTCGCCGCCGATCGTCGCGAGCGCCTCCTCGTCCACGTGCAGCTCGGCGTACGGGAAGAGGTCGCGCTCCTCCCAGCGCACGTGCCGCTCGAGCAGCTCCGCGAACGCCGCCAGATCGGCCCGCTGCTCGCCCGGCCGTGCGCCCCGCGCGGCGTCGAGCAGCCGCTGCAGCTCCGCGTGCTCCCCGCGCAGCCGGCGCAGGTCGCTCTCGGTCAGGTGCCGGCCGATGAGCTCCTCCTCGGCGCGGCAGTGCGGCCGGAGGATCTGCTCCTCGAAGCGGCGCGCGAGGGCCATGAGGCCGGGCAGATCCTTCGGTGCACCCGCCGACTCCGGATGGCCGGCGAGCCCCTGCTTCAGCTGGAAGGAGATCAGGAGCGCCTGCTGGTGCTCGCTCGAGAGAGGCTTCAGCGCGCGCGACCGCTTCATGAGGGGATGGTGTCGGAGAACCCAGGGACACGCAAGGGAACCCTCCTCCCGCGGGCGGGCGTGCGAGCCCGGCCGGGGGGAGGCCCTCGGCGTCGTTGACGCTCCGCGCCAAGCTCCTTACAACTCGCCGAGCAGCCGACCGATTCCCCAGTCAATCGGAGAGAGATCCATGGGCATGAACGGTACCGTTCCTCCGGGCCGCCGGGCGGCCGTCGTCGCGGGCCTCCGCACGCCGTTCGTCAAGGCGGGCACGGACTTCAAGGACCTCTCCGCCGTCGAGCTCGGCGCGCTCGTCGTGAACGAGCTCGTCGCGCGCAGCGGGATCCCGCCGAAGGAGTTCGACTCGGTGGTGTTCGGCCAGGTGATCCCGTCGCCCACCGTGACGCTCATCGGCCGCGAGATGGTGCTCCGCACGCAGCTCCCGCGCAGCGTGCAGGCGCACACCGTCGCCCGCGCCTGCGCCACGTCGATCCAGACGACCACCGACGCGGCCGACCAGATCCTGCTCGGCCACTCCGACTGCGCCATCTCGGGCGGCGCCGAGTCCCTGTCGGACGCGCCCATCTTCGCGACCCGCGCGCTCGCGCAGGCGCTCGTCGAGCTCTCGCGGGCGAAGACCCTCACCGACCGGCTCCGGCTCCTCTCGACCCTGCGCCCGAAGGACTTCGCGCCCCAGCCGCCCGCACTCAAGGAGCCGACCACGGGGCTCACCATGGGCGAGAGCGCCGAGCTCATGGCGCAGCGGAACGGGATCTCGCGCGAGGCGCAGGACCGCGTCGCCTACGAGAGCCACCGCCGCGCCGCCGCGGCGTGGGAGGGCGGCAAGTTCGACGGCGAGGTCATGCACGTCCCGGTGCCGCCGCGCTTCGAGCGGGTCGCCGCGAAGGACAACGTCGTCCGCAAGGAGACGACCCTGGAGGCGCTCGCGGCGCTCAGGCCCGTGTTCGACCGCAGGTACGGCACCATCACCGCCGGCAACGCCTCGCCGCTCACCGACGGCGCCGCCGCGCTCGTGCTCATGAGCGAGGACAAGGCGCGCGCGCTCGGGATGAGGCCGCTCGGCTTCGTCCGCTCCTACGCCTACGCGGCGCTCGATCCGCGCGACCAGCTCCTGCAGGGGCCGGCCTACGCCGCGCCGGTGGCGCTCGACCGCGCCGGGCTCCGGCTCGCGGACATGGACCTCGTCGACATGCACGAGGCGTTCGCGGCGCAGGTGCTCTCCAACCTGAAGGCGTTCGCCTCGAAAGACTTCGCGGCGAAGGAGCTCGGCCGCCCGGAGCCGCTCGGCGAGATCGACCCCGCGAAGCTCAACGTGAACGGCGGCTCGATCGCCCTCGGCCATCCGTTCGCCGCCACCGGCGCGCGGATGATCGTGCAGACGCTCCGCGAGCTCTCGCGCCGCAACGGCCAGTACGCGCTGCTCACGGTGTGCGCGGCGGGCGGCCTCGGGGCGGCGCTCGTCCTCGAGCGCGAGTGAGCACGGGCCCGGACATCGCGGAGGGACGCACATGATGACGGCACAGGCGGCGCAGCAGCAGGCCCGGAACTTCCGGGTCGACGTGGCGGATGGGGTCGCGACCCTGCTCCTCGACGAGCCGGGGGAGAGCGTGAACGTGATCGAGCCGGGCGCGGTGGAGGAGTTCTTCCGCCTGCTCGACGGCTTCGCGGTCGACGACGCCGTGAAGGCGATCGTCCTCGCGAGCGGCAAGAAGGACGGCTTCGTCGCCGGCGCCAAGATCGACCTCATCCAGTCGATCACCGAGGCGGCCGAGGCGGAGAAGCTCGCGCGCGACATGCAGGCCGGCCTCGACCGGCTCGAGCGCTACCGCAAGCCCGTGGTGGCCGCGATCCACGGCGCCGCGCTCGGCGGCGGGCTCGAGTGGGCGCTCGCCTCTCACTACCGCATCGCGACGAGCGATCCGAAGACCCAGCTCGGCCTGCCGGAGGTCCAGCTCGGCCTCATCCCCGGCGCGGGCGGCACGCAGCGGCTCCCGCGGCTCGTGGGCATCCAGGCGGCGCTCGACCTCATCCTGGCCGGCAAGACGGTGAAGGCGAGGAAGGCGCTCAAGCTCGGCCTCGTGGACGAGGTGGTCCCGCCGGAGCTGCTCCTCACGATCGCCCGGCAGCGCGCGCTCGCGCTCGCGGCCGGCAAGCTCCGCCGCGAGCCGCGGCGCAAGGCGAGCGCGGTCGAGCGCGCGACCCGGATCGCCCTGGAGGAGAACTTCATCGGGCGCGAGGTGCTCTTCCGCCAGGCCCGCAAGGCGGTGCTCGCGAAGACGAAGGGCATGTACCCCGCGCCGGTCCGCGCGCTCGAGGCCATCGAGCACGGCTACCAGAAGGGCTTCGCGCGCGGGCTCGAGAAGGAGGCCCAGCTCTTCGGCCAGCTCGCCGTCTCGGAGGTGGCGCGGCGGCTCATGGAGATCTTCTTCGCCACCACCGCGCTCAAGAAGGACACCGGCGTCGACGATCCCTCGGTGAAGGCGCGGCCGGTGCGGCGGGTGGGCGTGCTCGGCGGCGGGCTCATGGGGAGCGGCATCTCCTTCGTCACCGCCAACGCGGGCGTCCCGGTGCGCATCCGCGAGCGCGACGACGGCGCGGCCGCGAAGGCGCTCGCGAGCGTGAAGGGGCTCCTCGACGAGCGCGTGAAGCGGCGCTCCATCGACCGGCTCGAGCGCGACGAGAAGGTGCGCCTCGTCACCGCCACCACCGACTGGTCGGGCTTCGCGGGGGTGGACGTGCTCATCGAGGCGGTGTTCGAGGACCTCGCGCTGAAGCAGGAGATGGTCCGCGCCTTCGAGGCGGTGAACCCCACCGGCATCTTCGCCTCCAACACCTCGTCCATCCCCATCACCCAGATCGCAGAGGCCTCCCGGCACCCCGAGACCGTGCTCGGCATGCACTACTTCTCGCCGGTGCAGAAGATGCCGCTCCTCGAGATCATCGTGACCGAGAAGACGTCGCCCGAGGCGACGGCCACCGCGGTCGCGCTGGGCAAGAAGCAGGGCAAGACCGTCATCGTCGTCGGCGACGGGCCGGGCTTCTACACGAGCCGCATCCTCGCGCCCTACATGAACGAGGCGGCGGAGCTCCTCGTGGAGGGGGCGGCGGTCGAGGACCTGGACCGGGCGCTCGTGCAGTTCGGCTTCCCGGTCGGCCCCATCACGCTCCTCGACGAGGTCGGCATCGACGTGGGCGAGAAGGTCGGCAAGATCCTGCACGGTGCGTTCGGCGCGCGGATGGCGCCGCCGGCCGCGCTGCACGACGTGGTCGCGGCCGGGCGGCTCGGCCGGAAGAACAAGAAGGGCTTCTACACGTACGGTGACAAGAAGGAGAAGCGCGTCGACGTCACCGTCTACGACCTCCTCCCCGGCGGCCGCAGCCGCAAGACCTTCCCGCAGGACGAGATCCGCGAGCGCGTCGTCCTGCAGATGGTGAACGAGGCGATCCGCTGCCTCGGCGAGGGCATCCTCCGCAGCGCCCGCGACGGCGACGTGGGGGCGGTGTTCGGGCTCGGGTTCCCGCCGTTCCGCGGCGGCCCCTTCCGCTACGCCGACAAGGTCGGCGCGAAGGAGCTGCTCGCGCGGCTGGAGCGGCTGCGCGCGCGGCACGGCGAGCGGTTCGAGCCGGCCCCGCTCCTCGTCGAGCACGCCGCCTCCGGGAAGCCGTTCCACCCGTAGCTCCTGCGCTCCCGGCGCGACGTCCCCGAGGCCCCGCGACGCCCCGCTGCGTCGCGGGGCCTCTTCGTTTCGGAGCGTCGAGCGGCTCGACGAACCTGCGCGGGCCACCGCGACCATCGGTGCGGGTCCCGCGACGGCACCCGGGTCCCGCAGGACCGTGGCCTGTCTGACGCGCAAAGGGATTCCGCGAAGCGAGCAATTACGCGCAACAGCGCGGAATGGTTGCCCCAGGTCAAGATTCGCGCTTCGGGCGTTGTCTGGCATGGAGCGTCGAGCGGGGGATTCCATGATCGCCGCTTCGTGGAATTTCGCGCGCTGGAATCACAGGTTCGGCGTCGTCCCTGAGCCGACTTCACGCAGGGTCCGTGGCGAAGACCTTGCGCGAGGAGACGGGGGTGAGTCTGGCGCGCATGACGCAAATGAGCGTCGGGCAATTTGACGCAGCGCCAACTCGCGCTTTTCATGCGCGACCCGCCCCCCCGATGGGCGCGGGGACTCTCTGGAGACGACGACACATGACGAGACAGCTCTTCAAGGCGATGGGGATGTTCCTCCTCGCCGGCACGCTCGCGCTCGCGGGCTGCTCGGCGGACAAGGGTGATCCGGGTCCCGCTGGCCCCACCGGCCCCACGGGACCGACCGGGCCGACCGGCCCTGGCGGCGCGGACGGGCAGACGCCCATCACCGCCGAGACCTGCGCGCTCTGCCACGGCAAGTCGCAGCTCGCGGACTCCGCCGCCGGTCACGACGCGGTGGCGGCCGCCGCGCTCGCGAAGGGCAGCATCACCGTGAACGCGGTGGTCGTCGACACCAGCACCGACTCCCGCCAGCCGGTGGTCCTCTTCACGCTCAAGAACGACAAGGGCGTGGCCGTCGCCGGCTACACGCGCTTCCGCCTCACGGTCGCGAAGCTCGTTCCCGCCGCGGGCGGCGAGCCGGACAAGTGGCAGGCGTACGTGAACAGCAAGTCGACCACCACGACGGCGATCAACCCGACGACCGAGTACTCCTACGGCACGACGGGCTCGGTCGGCACGATCCGGGACCTGGGCAACGGCGTGTACGAGTACACGTTCAAGACCGATCTGGCCTTCGTGTCCGCCCCGCTCGCGGTCAGCTACGACGCGGCGGCCGTGCACCGCATCGGCATTCAGACCGCCGACAGCACGTACACCGACGCCACCACCGGCACGCCGGTGCTCACGGTCGCGGCGAACGGCTACGCCGACTTCATGCCCGAGAGCTCGACCCTCGTCGCCACGGCGCGTGACATCGCCACGACCGCGGCCTGCAACCAGTGCCACGGCAAGCTCACGGTCCACGGTCGCCGGATGGAGATCCCGTTCTGCGTCACCTGCCACAACAAGGGCGGGATGGACTCGAGCGGCTCGCCGATCGACATGACGGTCATGGTCCACCGCATCCACGCGGCGTCGGTCGTGAAGAACCCGTTCACCATCGGTAGCCACGACTTCAGCGGGGTGACCTACCCGCAGAGCGTCCTCAACTGCACGAAGTGCCACACCGGCGCGAACGCGGACGCCTGGAACACCAAGCCGAGCGCCCACGCCTGCACGAGCTGCCACGACGGCGTCGTGTTCGCCGGGACGACGCCCGGGACGAACCAGGTGGCCCACCCGTTCAACATCGCCGCCACGGCCGACTGCAAGTCCTGCCACACCACGGACCAGCTCACGACCGCGCACGCGCAGGTCGACCAGGTCGAGGCGAAGAAGCTCAAGTACGAGATCGTCTCGATCGCGAAGACGGCGCCGGGTGAGCTCCCGGCCGTGACGTTCAAGGTCGTCGAGGTCGCGACGGGCAACGCCGTCGACATCAAGGCGAGCCCGTACTTCACGCAGCCGAACGGCGCGTCGTCGCTCGCGGTCCTCATCGGCTGGAGCAACTCCGACATCCGCAACGTCGGCACGAACGCGACGTTCGGCGGGGCGGTGAGCATCAACGCGCTGGGCCCTGCGGCGGTCGCGAACGGCGACGGCACGTTCACCGTCACCTCGACGGTCGCGGTCCCGGCCGACGCCAAGGGCAGCGGCACCGTCGCGCTCCAGGGCCACCCTGCGGCCGTGGTGAACGGCGCCGCGGTGCGCCTCCCGGTGACGAGCGTCTCGAAGCCGTTCGCCATCACGGACGCGACCCCGGTCGCGCGCCGCACGGTCGTCAACATCGCCAAGTGCAACGCCTGCCACGGCAACCTCAGCCTGCACGGCTCGAACCGCACGGGTGACATCACCACCTGCACGCTGTGCCACAACGGCGAGGCGACGGATCGCTCGAAGCGCCCGGCGACCGGCACGACGGCGGACGGCAAGGTCGAGGAGTCGATCGACTTCAAGACCATGATCCACGCCATCCACGGCAACCAGGAGCGCTCGACCGGCATCGTGGTGTACGGCTACGGCAACTCGGTGAACGACTTCTCCGAGGTCACCTACCCGAACGTGCTCGCGAGCTGCCAGGCCTGCCACGAGGCCGGCACGTACGCCGACACGAAGGCGGCGACGGGCTCGACGACCGGCACCGGCGCCGACGCGGTGGACGTGACGGACAACCTCCGCACGACGAAGCAGGCCGCGGTCTGCTCCTCCTGCCACCTGAACTCCCTCGTGAAGAGCCACATGCTCCAGAACGGCGGCGCGTTCGGCGTCACGCAGGCGCAGATCGACTCGGTCCAGTAGACGAGCCACACTCCCGGCGGACGGCGGCCCCGCCGCCGCCCGCCGGCAGCCTGAAGCACCCGCCGCCCCCCCGGAGCCTCGCGCCCCGGGGGGCGGTTCGTTTCGTCCGTGCCGATCGGCGGACGAGGCGGGCGCCTGCGCCCGGCGGCGACCATCGGTCGAGCACGAGGGCCGCGACGATCAGAGGTGGCCGTAGTGCGGCGGCCACGACTTCACCGCGGCGGCAAGATGACAGCGCTGTACGAGCTCGCGCTCCTGGCGCTGATCGCTCGAGTGGACCCGCCCGCCCTCGCCCTTCGACAGGCTCGCATCCGATGCAACACGGCCGTCGCCGGCGTTACGGTGGGCCCGCACGCGCCGGCGTACCGGGTCGAACTCGTGCGCCCGGCGCGCTTCCCCATGAAAAAGAGTGAGGCGGGCACCTTCGTGCGAGCCGCACCGGGGGTAAGCGATGGTGCGAGTAAAAGGTGCGAGGTGGGGCGGACCCCACCTCGCCGGTCTCGACTAGAGGCCGTCCGCCCAGCGGTTGAACGCCGCCTGGTGGTCAGCGCCCGCGTTCGGGTGGCACACCACGCAGCTCTCGACCTGCGCGCCATCGACCGGCGTACCGGTGAACGCCGGGGCGACGCCGATCTGGCCCATGATGTCCTGGGTGACCGCGTCGAGGTTGGCGCTCGTGCCGGCCACGAGCGTGCCGAACATGGCCGTGTGCTGGTTGAACGCGGCGAGCGTGCCGGCGTCGTCCTCGTTGATGAGCTTCGCGCGGTGGCAGGAGCCGCAGGCGCGCGACGCCGGGCCGACGGCGTAGCTCGGGACGTTCTGGATGTTGCGGTTCGCGACGGGGTCCGACGCCGAGAGGAGGCTCGGCAGCGACTTCGTCTGGTCCGGCACCTCGTACGTCCCGCTGTTGTGGCACGAGTTGCAGTTCAGGGTCCCGGCGAAGTTCGGGTAGTTGCCCTCGACGTGCAGCTCGTGGCGCAGCACCGCGATCGGGTCGGCGTAGTTGATGTCACCCGGATCGAACGCCTGCATCGAGTGGATGGCGTGGATGTAGGAGTCGATCGACCGCGACTGCATCTCGAGGTGCGACCCGCCGTTCAGGACGGTGTGGCAGGTGCGGCAGGCGACGACGCCCGCGCTGCCGTAGGAGGCGTTGTGGAACGTCGTCCCGAGCGCGTCGTGGCAGGCGTTGCACTTCGCCGGGTCCACGATGTTCTTGCCGTACGAGCTCGCGGCCGCGACGAGCGTCGTGGCGCCGACGAGATCGACGGTCTGGGCCACGCCCTTGATGGCGAGGGCGGGGCTGGCGGTGTCAGCGAGGTTGCTGAGCAGCTTCGGAAGGACGACCACCTCGGCCCGCTCGACCGTGGAGCCGATCTTGGTCGCCCAGGTGCTCAGGTCGATCGTGGCGGTCCAGGACGGCGCGGTGCCGCTGAAGGTGACGCGCGGGTGGACCGTGGCGCCGGCGGTCGCCTCGAGGTTCCGGCTGCCGTCCGCGTGCGTCCCGTGGCCGCTGACGACGAAGTCCTTCGTGCCGTAGCCGTAGAGGCTCACCACAACCGTCGGGACGATGTTGGCCGCCGTCTGGGTGATGCTGTCGCCGCCGGTCTTCGTCGCGCTGAAGCTGACGGTCAGCACGTTCGTGGTCTTGTCGAACGAGGCCGAGTCGACCTTGGTCGTGAAGACGTCCGAGTACCGCGTGCCGTCAGCGGCGTAGATGGTCGCGATGCGGCCGCCGTGGATCTGCTTGAACGTCTTGGCGCCGCCGACCTTGTGGCACAGGCCACAGTCCGTGGTGGCGAGGTCCATGCCGCCGTGGATGGCCGCCGGCATGACGCCCGGGTTCGTCGTCGTCCCGTCGCCCAGGAGGGCGGGGGCGCGCTTCGGGTCGGTGCCGCCCTTGCCGTTCACCGGGTGGCAGCTCTTGCAGGTGGAGATCTTGAAGTTGGCGTCGGCGAGGACGACGTCGAGCTTGCCCTCGTGGCAGGTCACGCAGTTCGCCATCGACTGCGGGAAGTTGAACTCCATCGCGTGCGACATGTGCGTGTCGTTCATGACGTTCGCCGTGTAGGCGTACGTCGTCTTGTCGGCCGTCGTGATGCCGTCGGCCTTGTACCCGGCGGGATCGTCGGCGATCTTCTGCCAGTCCTGGTCCGACCCGACGCGCTTGCCGGTGTGGCAGGCCTTGCAGGACGCGAAGTCCGGCAGGCCGGCGACGCGGGCCTGGCGGTAGCCGTGCTTCGAGTACGGCGCGCCGTGGCACTTCTCGCAGCCGGAGACGTTCGCCGAGGAGGTGTAGTCGATCGCGCCGTAGACCTTGGCCGCGCTCGCCACGTTGTCCGGGAACGCGTAGTGGCCGGTCGTCGGCGCCTGCAGCACGGTCGCGTCCGCGATGTACCCGTAGATCATCGCGCTCTGCGAGGTCTCGGGGACGAAGCTCGGGTTCACGCCGGTCTTCGAGACGGCCGTGTACTGGGCGCCCTTGCCGCCGTCCACGATGCCCTTGAAGTGAATCCCGCCGTTGAACTGGAAGGTGTGGTCCGTGCTGAAGGTCTTCGTCGCCGCGTCGTACTCCGAGGCGTAGAAGGTCTTCTGCGTCATGTTGCTCAGCGTGTCGTCACAGGCCCCGCCCGGGCAGGCCGCAGCCGCCGGGTAGACCGTGAAGGTCAGCGTCGACGTGGTCGCGGTGGTCGCGACGCCGTCGATCACGAGCTTCAGCTTGCCCGTGACCGCGCTCATGCCGTCGTTGCCGTTCGTGCCGTCGGTACCGTCGGTGCCGTTGGCGCCGTTCGCGCCCTTCTCGCCCTGGCAGCCCGCCAGCGCGAGCACGCCGGCGAAGAGCAGCGCGCCGAACTTGTTCATCCGTCTCTGCATGTGGTGAAACCCTCCAGGTGGGCTGGGCGCGAGCGCCCAGCCTTGATCTCTAGCAATTGTTGGTTCAGGCAATTGCAGACTGCCCGTCGCGCATGAAACGAGGGGAACCCCCCTCCGTCTAGATTCCGACCCCCGAATGCGTGCCGCGAGCCAAAATCAACGGAGGCTCGCAGCGCAAATCCTCCGAGGCTCAGTGCGCCGGCGCGCATCCGGATCTCGCGGGCAACCTGCCGACGGAACGACGCTTTTGCCGCTGTGCCGCGGAGCCGTGCATTGGGTGACGTTCTCTCGCTGTGAATCCCGCAAATCGCGCGCGGGCTTCCGGATTGGTGCGGCAAGAAAGCGCACCGACAGACAACGGCAGCAAATACGCGCAATTGGCGTCGCCCGAGCGGATCATTCGCGCGCTCGGGTTGGACGTCACCCCTGGGTCAGGAGCGTGCCCCTGCGGCAATGAGCCGCCGGCGCGGGCGCTCGCACCGAGCGCGAAGGCGGCCTCGCGGCGTTCAGAGGCTGGCCCGCAGGCGGGCCTCGCGTCTCCACGACTCTCCACGACGAAGCGATCCCGTCCATCGCGACGCTGGCGATGGAGCGGCCGGCACGTCGTCCAGCCTCTCCGCGAAGACGCAGGACCTGCTCGGCAGGCCGCGAGAGCTCCGGCGCGAGCCGAGAGCCGACCAGGCACGGGCAGGCCACCGTCCGGCAGCACCCGCGGCGCGCCGGGCGCTGCTGGGCTATAGATGCGGTCGACCCGCGAGGCGCCCCGTGAAGCTCCGCCGCATCCTGCCGCTCGTCATCGGCTTCGTCCTCGTCCCCGCGGCGCTCATGCTGACGGTGGGCATCCTCATCCTCGTCTACGGCACCCTGCCGCGGGACTACGTCTTCGGCTGGCTCATCGTCGCGCTCGTCACGACGACCATCGCGGGGTCGGCCGCGACGCTCGCGGTGATCTTCCGCGAGGCCCGGCTCGCGAAGCTCCAGACCGACTTCGTGAACAAGGTCTCCCACGATCTCAGGACGCCGCTCACCTCGATCCGGATGTTCGTCGAGACGCTCCAGCTCGGCCGCATCCCCGACGAGGCGCGCCAGCGCGAGGCGCTCGAGATCATCTCGGAGGAGACCGCCCGGCTCTCCGGGCTCATCAACAGGCTCCTCGACTGGGCGCGTATGGAGTCCGGCCGCCGCAGCTACCAGCTCACCCGCGAGCCGGTCGGCCCCATCGTCGATTCGGCGCTCCAGGCGTTCGAGGCGCTGCTCCTGCAGCACCCGGCGACGGTGGAGCGCCACGTCGCGCCGGACCTGCCGCCGGTCATGGCCGACCGGAAGGCGCTCTCCGAGGCGATCCTCGACCTCCTGCAGAACGCCCACAAGTACACCGGCCCCGAGAAGCGCATCACCGTGCGCGCCGTGGCGAGCGGCCCGACCGTGCAGATCAGCGTCTCCGACAACGGGCCGGGCATCCCCGAGCGCGAGCACAAGCGGATCTTCAAGAAGTTCTACCGGGCGCGCGACCCGCTCTCGCGCACGATCGAGGGGACCGGCCTCGGGCTCGCGATGGTGAAGCACATCGCGAACGGCCACGGCGGCAAGGTGTCGGTGGCGAGCCAGGTGGGCCACGGCGCGACGTTCACGATCTCGCTGCCCGCGCTCGGCGCCGTCGCCGAGGCGCCGCAGGGCGCGCGCGCGGCGCGGCCCGCTTAGGGAGAACGTGTGGGCGAGAAGATCGTGGTGATCGAGGACGATCCTTCCATCCTCCGCGGGCTGCAGCTCAACCTCGGGATGGAGGGCTACACCGTGCGCTCGGCGAGCGACGGGGAGACGGGGCTCCGGCTCGCCAAGACCGAGAAGCCCGACCTCGTCCTCGTCGACGTGATGCTGCCGCGGCTCGGCGGGCTCGAGGTCGTGCGCGAGATCCGCAAGGACGACCCCGAGCTGCCCGTCCTCATCCTGTCCGCGAAGGGGCAGGAGGGCGACAAGGTCGCCGGCCTCCAGCTCGGGGCGGACGACTACCTGGTGAAGCCGTTCGGGCTGAAGGAGCTGCTCGCCCGGATCGACGCGCTCCTGCGGCGCCGGCGCGCCCGCGGGGAGACCGGCCCGAACCGCGCCGTGCGCAAGGCGGGCCAGATCGAGCTCGACCTCGACTCCCGGCGCGCGACGGTGGCCGGCAACCCGGTCGAGCTCACGAGCCGCGAGTACGATCTCCTCGCCTTCTTCGTCCTGCACCCCGACCGCGTGTTCAGCCGCGAGCAGCTCATGGAGGCGGTGTGGGGCTCGCGCTACTTCGGCACGGCGCGCACGGTGGACAACTTCATCGCCCGGCTGCGCGCCCACATCGGCGACGACGCGGAGCATCCCCGCCACCTGGAGACGGTGCGCGGGGTCGGCTACCGCTTCAATCCGTAGAGACGGGGCTGCGCCCGGCGCTCAGCGGCTCCCGCCTGCTAGGGCCTCCCGCAGGCAGCGCACGAGCGGCTCGTCCTCGCCGGGCAGGACCGTGCGCGGATCGAGCACGACCCGATCCTCCTCGATCCGCGCGACGACGGGCGGATCGCCGCGGCGGAGCCGCGCGAGGAGCGCGTCGGGATCGCCGGCGGGGAGGGCGAGCACGAAGGTCGGGAGCGTGACCTCCGGCAGGGAGCCGCCGCCGATCGCCGAGCGGCCCGGGAGCACGGCGGAGCCGGCGCCGGCGGCGCCGAGCGCAGCGCGCCAGCGCTCGGCCCTCTCGCGCAGCGCCTCCGGCGTCGTCGCGATCGCGCGCCAGACCGGGACCTTCTCGAGCGCCTCGCCGCGCTCGTAGTGGGCGAGCGTCGCGCCGAGGCCGGCGAGGGTGACCTTGTCGACGCGCAGCGCGCGCATGAGGGGGTGGCCCTTCACGCGCCGGATCGCCTCCCGGCGCCCGACGAGGACGCCCGCCTGCGGGCCGCCGAGCAGCTTGTCGCCGGAGAAGCAGACGAGGTCGGCGCCGGCGCGCACCCGCTCCTGGACCGTCGGCTCGAGCCCGAGCCCGTGCGGCGCGGTCTCGAGGAGCGTGCCCGAGCCGAGATCATCGACGACCCACAGGTCGCGCTCGCGCCCGAGCGAGACGAGCTCCTCGAGCGTGGCGTCGTGCACGAACCCCTGCACGCGGAAGTTCGAGCGGTGCACGGACATGAGGATGCGCGTGCGCGGCCCGATCGCGTCCTCGTAGTCGCGCCGGTAGGTGCGGTTCGTCGTGCCCACCTCCGCGAGCGCCGCGCCCGAGCGGCGCAGCACGTCGGGGATGCGGAACCCGCCGCCGATCTCGACGAGCTGGCCGCGCGACACCACCACCTCAGGCGCCCCGTCCACCGGGGCGTCGCCGGACGGGCGCGCCGGTATGAGGGCGGCGAGCGCGAGCATCACCGCCGACGCGTTGTTGTTCACCACGACCGCCGCCTCCGCGCCGGTGAGCCGGCAGAGCGGCGCCTCCGCGTGGCCGTAGCGATCGCCGCGCTCGCCCGCCTCGAGGTCGTACTCGAGGTTCGTGTAGCCGGCGGCGGAACGACGCATCGCGTCGATCGTCTCCTCGGACAGGGGCGCGCGGCCGAGGTTCGTGTGGACGACGACGCCGGTGGCGTTGATCACCGGCCGCAGCGACCCCTTCGACGCCGCCTCCAGCCGGTCGAGGAGGTCGCGCTCGATGGCCTCGGGGGGCGGGCAGGGGGCGCCACCCAGGATCTCGCGCCTGATCCGCTCCAGCTCCGCCCGAACCGCCTCCATCACGACGCCGTGACCGAGCCGTCGCACGAGGCCCGCTTTCTCGGCCGCTTCCAGCAGCCGGTCGGCACGCGGCAAGTTTCGAGCCTCGGACGGGGGGCTCGCGGGCGAATTTGGAGCTTTCATGTCCGCATGCTAGCGGAGGTTTTCCGCTGACAAGAGCCTTGTCTAACCACGCGTGAGCGGGTAATCCTTCGCGCACTCCTATGCCCCCTATCGTAGCCTCTCCCACGGCGGCAGAGTCCTATCTCTGGGCGATCATCCTGTTCCCCCTCGCGGGCGCGATCGTGAACGGGCTCATCGGGCGGCGGATCGGGAAGGGGAACGTCACCCTCATCGCCCTCGGGGCGATGGTGGGTGCGCTCATCGTCTCGACGATCGCCTTCATCTGGGCGCTGCAGGGCACCGTCCTGCACTTCCGCGGCGACCCCTGGATCCGCGTCGCCGGCCCGGACGGGCGCGCCCTCATCTCGATCGGGTGGGGGCTGCTCGTCGATCGGCTCTCCGCGACCATGATCATGGTCGTCACGGGCGTCGGGACGCTCATCCACATCTACTCCGCGTCGTACATGTCCCATGAGGACGACACGGGGTACGCCCGGTACTTCACGTACCTGAACCTGTTCGTCGCGGCGATGCTCACGCTCGTCCTCGGCGACACGCTCGTGCTGACGTTCGTGGGCTGGGAGGGCGTGGGCCTCTGCAGCTACCTGCTCATCGGGTTCTGGTACACCGATCCCGCGAAGGCGTTCGCCGGCCGCAAGGCGTTCGTCACGAACCGCATCGGCGACTTCGGCTTCCTCGTCGGGCTGTTCGCGCTCATCTCGATCTTCGGCACCGCGAGCTACGGCGACCTGCAGGCCATCGCGCGCACGCTCGATCCGGCCGCCACGATCCAGGTCGGCACGTTCGCCGGCCGCACCTACCAGGCGGCCATCACCTTCGCGCTGCTCGGCCTGTTCGTCGGCGCGTGCGGCAAGAGCGCCCAGCTCCCGCTCTACGTCTGGCTGCCGGACGCGATGGCCGGCCCGACGCCGGTCTCGGCCCTCATCCACGCCGCGACGATGGTCACGGCCGGCGTGTACCTCGTCGCGCGCAACGCCTACCTGTTCTCGCTCGCGCCCGCGGCGATGGCGACCGTCACGCTCGTCGGCGCGCTCACCGCGCTGTTCGCCGCGCTCATCGCCTTCGTCCAGACCGACATCAAGAAGGTCCTCGCCTACTCGACCGTGAGCCAGCTCGGGTTCATGTTCATCGGCGTCGGCGTCGGCGCGTGGTGGGCGGGCGTCCTGCACCTCGTCACGCACGCGTTCTTCAAGGCCTGCCTGTTCCTCGGCGCCGGCTCCGTGATGCACGGCATGGGCGACGAGACCGACGTCCGCAAGATGGGCGGCCTCCTCAAGAAGATGCCGCACACCGCCGCGACCTTCGGGATCGCGACGCTCGCCATCACCGGCTTCGTGCCGCTCTCGGGCTTCTGGTCGAAGGACGCGATCCTCGGCAACGCGCTCTTCAGCCACAACCCCGCCTGGCACCAGGTCGGCGAGATCGCCTACGTGCTCGGCACGCTGGCCGCGCTCGGCACCGCCTTCTACATGTCGCGCGTGTTCTTCCTCACCTTCGTCGGCAAGCCGCGCACTCACGCCGCCGAGCACGCGCACGAGTCGTCGCCGGTGATGACGATCCCGCTCTGGATCCTCGCGCTCCTGTCGATCGTCGCGACGGTGCTGGCGCTCCCGGTGCACGGTCCGCTCGGCCACGTGTTCGAGCGGTTCGTGGAGCCGGTGTTCGCGGCGGGCACCGAGCGGCTCCTCGCCGTCGAGCACCTGCACGCGGCCGCGCATCCCTCCTGGCCGTACTTCGCGGCCTGGGGCGTCGCGGCGCTCGGCACGCTCGTCGCCTGGACGATGTACGCCGGTCCGGCCCTCGAGGCGCCCCGCAAGCTCGCCCTCGCGTTCCCGCGGGTGTACCGCTTCGCCTACGACAAGTTCCGCGTCGACGAGCTGTACGAGTTCCTCGTCATCGAGCCGCTGCGCTACGCCGCGTACATCCTCTGGCGCATCGTGGACGTCTTCGCGATCGACGGCCTGTTCGTGAACGGCGTCGCGCGCGCGGTCGGGTTCGCCGGCTCGATGTTCCGGGTCGCGCAGAACGGCGACCTGCAGCGGTACGCGGCGGTGATGGCGGTCGCCGCGGCCGTGATCCTCTGGACCGTGCTCGGCGCGGGAGGGCGCTAGACCGTGAACCTCCTCACCCTCGTCACCTTCCTCCCCCTCGCCGGCGCGCTCGCGCTCGCGCTCCTCCCGCGCGACGAGCACGGCCAGCACCGGGTCGTCACGCTCGCCTTCACGCTCCTCACCTTCGCGCTGTCGCTCGGGCTCTGGTTCGGCTTCGACGCCTCCGCCGGCGCCCCCGAGTTCCAGTTCGAGCAGCGCGTGGACTGGATCCCCTCGATCGGCATCGGCTACCACGTCGGGCTCGACGGCGTGGCGCTCCTGCTCGTGATGCTCACGACGGCGCTCACGCCCATCGTGATCCTGTCGGCTTTCCGGGCGGTCGAGGAGCGCGTGAAGGAGTTCATGATCGCGCTGCTCGTGCTCGAGACGGCGATGATCGGGACCTTCGCCGCCCTCGACCTCGTGCTCTTCTACGTGTTCTGGGAGCTCATCCTCGTGCCGATGTACCTGCTCATCGGCATCTGGGGCTCGCAGAACCGCCTGTACGCGACGGTGAAGTTCTTCGTCTACACGTTCACCGCGAGCGTCCTCATGCTGCTCGCCATCGTGTACATCTACTTCCACGACGGCGGGACCTTCGACTACGTCCAGGCGCGGCAGGCGCTGCAGGTGACGCCCGACCACGCCCGCTGGCTCTTCCTCGCGTTCGCCGTCGCGTTCGCGGTGAAGGTGCCGATGTTCCCGCTCCACACCTGGCTGCCCGACGCGCACACCGAGGCGCCCACCGCGGGCTCGGTCATCCTCGCGGGCGTGCTCCTCAAGATGGGCACGTTCGGCTTCTTCCGCTACGCGCTCCCGCTCTTCCCGGAGGCGGCGCTCCAGTACCGGAACGTCATCGCCGTGCTCGCGGTGATCGGCATCCTGTACGGCGCGCTCATGTCGCTCGTGCAGACCGACATGAAGCGGCTCGTCGCCTACTCCTCGGTCTCGCACCTCGGCTTCGTGATGCTCGGCCTCGTCGCGCTCTCGGCCGAGGGGCTCACCGGCTCCGTCTACCAGATGCTGAACCACGGCGTCTCGACGGGCGCGCTGTTCCTCCTCGTCGGCATGCTGTACGAGCGGCGCCACACGCGCCTCATCGCCGAGTACGGCGGGATCGCGAAGCAGGTCCCGTGGATCGCGACCGCGTTCGTCATCGTGATGCTCTCGTCGGTCGGCCTCCCGGGCACGAACGGCTTCGTCGGCGAGTTCCTCATCCTCTCCGGCACCTGGCTCTCGCGCCTCGGCTCGGCGCCCGTGTTCGCCACCCTCGGCGCGATCGGCGTCATCCTCGGCGCGGTCTACATGCTCATCCTGGTCGAGCGGGTGTTCTTCGGGGCGATGCGGAACCCGGCGAACCGCGCGCTCCGCGATCTGAGCGTGCGCGAGGGCTTCGTCCTCGTCCCGATGCTCGTGCTCATCGTCGTGATGGGGGTCCTCCCCGGCCCGTTCCTGGCGCCGGCGAAGCCGGCGGTGGATCGGCTCATCGCGCGGTTCCAGCAGGCGGAGGCGCGGCTCGGCACCGGCCCGCAGGTCGGCACGGTCACGCCGGCCGTGGCGGTCCGCGCGGCCGCAGAGGTGCCCGCCCCGACGCTCCCCATCGTCCTCCCCACCGGCGGGGCTCACTGACATGAACGGCTTCCCGACGAACGACTTCGTGGCGCTCCTCCCGATCGCGATCCTCACGGTCGGGGCGCTCGCGGTGCTCCTCAGCGAGGTGTTCCTCGTCTCGGGACGGCGCGGGTACCAGGCCGCGATCACGGTCGTGTTCGCCGTCGCCGCGGGGGCCGCGGCGGTCTTCCGGCCCTACTCCGGCTACGTGTTCAACCGCCAGGCGGTGGTCGACGACTTCTCCGCGTTCGTGACGGTGGTGGTGTGCGCAGGGCTCGCGCTCTCCGCGCTCGTCGGCGCGGGCTGGCTGCGCGCCCGGAACGCCGAGCGCGGTGAGTTCTACGGGCTCGCCCTGTTCGGCACGGCCGGCATGGCCCTGCTCGGCATGGCGACCGACCTCCTCGTCGCGTTCATCGCCATCGAGGTGATGAGCCTCGCGACCTACTCGCTCGCCGCCTACCTGCGCCGCGGGAAGCGCCCCTCCGAGGCGGCGTTCAAGTACCTCGTGCTCGGCGCCATCTCCTCGGCGCTCTTCCTCTACGGCTCGGCGCTGCTCTACGGGGCGTCCGGCTCCACGCTCTTCGGCGAGCTGGCCAAGGGGCGCGGTTCGCCCCTGTCCCTCGCCGGCCTGAGCCTGGTCGCCGCCGGCATCGCCTTCAAGATCGCGGCCGTCCCGTTCCACGCCTGGACCCCCGACGTCTACGAGGGCGCCCCGACGCCGGTGACCGCCTTCATGGCGGCCGGCGTGAAGGCGGCCGCGTTCGCGCTCCTCGCCCGCATCTTCCTCTCCGCGGAGGCGGGGACCGCCGCCCAGGCGACCGCGTTCTCCGGGGTCATCAGCGGCCTCGCCGTCCTGACGATGATCTTCGGGAACCTGCTCGCGGTGCCCCAGCGCTCCGTGAAGCGGATGCTCGCGTACTCCTCGGTGGCGCACGCCGGGTACCTCCTCGTCGGCGTCCTCTCCGCCTCGGTCGCGGGCGTGCGCGAGAAGGCGCTCGCGGGGCTGCTCTTCTACCTCGCCGCCTACGCGGCGACGGCGATCGGCGCCTTCACGGTGGTCGGCGCGCTCGAGCGGCGCTCCCGGCCCGACGACGAGCCGGCCGACGCGTGGGACCTCGAGCGGTTCGCGGGGCTCGCCCGGCGTCGCCCGGCCCTGGCCTTCGCGATGGCCGTCTTCCTGCTCTCGCTCGCGGGGATCCCGCCCACTGCCGGCTTCGTCGGGAAGCTCTACATCTTCCAGGCGGCCATCGGAGCGCAGCTCTACGGCCTCGCCATCCTCGGCGTCCTGACGAGCGCGATGGGCGTCTACTACTACCTCCGCGTCGTGGTCTACATGTACATGAGGCCGGCGGCCGGCGAGGCCGAGCCGCTCTCGTCCGCGGCGACGTCGGTCGCGCTGGCGGCGGCGGTCGCGGTGGTCGTGCTGCTCGGCATCGTCGCGGATCCGGTGATTCGCCTCGCCCAGGCGGCCGGCGCGATCCTGCTGTAGGCCTCTCCGACGATCCTCGACGCGCCCGCCGCGCCGCGAGCCCGCGGCGCCGGCGGGCGCGCGCACGTCAGGGACGCGGAATCAGGCGGGACGCGCGAGCGCCTCGGCGCCGAACGGCTTCGGGAGCGGCTGCGCGCAGGGGTGACGGCGCGCGGCGTGGACGAGGAGGTCCTCGTGAGGGCCCGTCACCACCGTGCGTGCGCCGGCAGCCGCCGCAGTCTCGAGCACGGCGTCCGAGCCGAGGAGGTGCGCGTCCACCACGCAGCAGTCGGGGCGCCCCGCGGCGATCCGGGCGAGGGCCTCTTCCGCGCTGCCCGCTGCGGCGACTGCGTGCCCGTCCAGCTTGAGCGCGATCGCGAGGGCCTCGCGGAAGTTGCGGTCACCGTCGACGATGAGGAACGAGGCCATGCGGCGGCGATCCGCGCGGAGAAAAAGAAAAAGAAGTGCAAAGCGCAGCTGAAGTGGCGGGGGGGGACCTCCTTCAACAGGCTGCTTTGCACTTCTCTTCGTGCAGGATGAGCAACATCGGTGCCATTCGGGGCCTTGCGCACCCGGACGGCGAGAAGCTGAGGAAGTCCAGCCAGATGGCGCGCACCAAGGGTGCGGCCGGGCGACCCTGGGCGCGACGTTCCACCCGCCGAGTTTGCAGGGCTGAAAAGTGCCTTTTCAGGAGTGAAACGCGGCGGGCGGCGGGAGACGCCGATCAGCTCGGGGGCAGCGCGCCCCGCGCGTCGATCGCGAGCCGCTTCATCCGCCGCCAGAGCGTCGTCGCGGAGACCCCGAGCTCGCGCGCCACGCGGCCGAGGTCGCCCTCGCACCGCGCGAGCGCTGCCTCGATGGCGCGCCGCTCGGCATCCTCCACCGCCTCGGCGAGCGTGCGGCGCTCCTCGTCGGCTTCGCGCGCGGCGTCGCCCATGGACTCGATGTGGACGTCGCCCGCGTGGATCTCGCGGCCGGGAGAGAGCGCCGCGGCCTGCTCGATCGCGTTCTCGAGCTCGCGCACGTTGCCGGGCCAGTCGTGATCGAGGAGCCGCGCGAGCGCCTCGGGCGTGAGGATCTTCCCCTCGGCGGTGCGGCGGTTGTAGCGCTGCACGAAGTGGGCGGCGAGGAGGGGGATGTCGTCGCGCCGCTCCCGGAGCGGCGGGATCCGGACCGGCACCACCGCCAGCCGGTAGTAGAGGTCCTCGCGGAAGCGGCGCTCGGAGATGGCGCGGCGCAGGTCCTGGTTCGTCGCCGCGATGATCCGCACGTCCACCTGCACCGGCGCCGACTCGCCCACCCGGCGGATCTCGCCCTCCTGCAGCGCGCGCAGGAGCTTCGCCTGGAAGCCCGGCGCCGTCTCGCCCACCTCGTCGATGAAGAGCGTCCCGCCGTTCGCCTCCTCGAACAGGCCGCGGCGGGCGCGGATCGCGCCGGTGAAGGCGCCCTTCGCGTGGCCGAAGAGCTCCGACTCGAGGAGCGTCTCGGTGATGGCTGCGCAGTTCACCGGCACGAACGGCTTGTCACCGCGGCGGCTCGCGACGTGGATCGCGCGGGCGACGAGCTCCTTGCCGGTGCCCGACTCCCCCGTCACGAGGACGGTCGCGTCGGTGGGCGCGATGCGCACCACGCGGTCGAGCACGTCCCGCATCGCGGCGGAGCGGCCGATCACGTGCTCGAGGCCGTAGCGCTTGCGGAACTCGCCCGCGAAGAGGCTCACCTCGCCGAGCAGGCGCCGCTTCTCGAGCGCCTTCGAGATGCGCAGGAGGAGCTCGTCCTCCTTGAACGGCTTCGCGAGGAAGTCGTAGGCGCCCTCCCGGATCGCGTCGACCGCCGACTCGATCGTGCCGTAGGCGGTCATCACGATGACCTGCGTCTCGGGGGCGAGCCGCTGCGTCGCCCGCAGCACCTCCATCCCGTCGACGCTCGGCATCCGCAGGTCGGTGAGGACGACGTCGAACGTCTCCTGCTGGATGCGCTGCACCGCGGCCGCGCCGTCCTCCGCCTCCTCCACAACGTGCCCGGCCTGGCGCAGCACGATGGCGGTCGTGGCGCGCATGTTCTTCTGATCGTCGACGACGAGGATCTTGCCGGTCGGGGGGGCGTTCGCGCCGGCGCGGCGCGCGAGGCCCGGATCGTCGTCGGGGCCGGCGACACCGGGGGGGAGCTCAACCATGGCCGGCCTCCTTCTCGATGGGGGACGCGCGCAGCGGCAGCCGGATGCGGAACGCCGTGCCGGCCCCCGGGCGGCTGTGCACGACGAGCTCGCCGCCGTGGCCGTCGACGATCCGCTTCACCACCGCGAGCCCCAGGCCGGTGCCGCTCGCCTTCGTCGTGAAGAACGGCTCGAAGATCCGGTGCCGGACCTCCTCGGGGATGCCGGGGCCGGTGTCCTCGACGTCGAGGGCGGCGGCGCCGTCGTCGCGCCGCAGGCGGACCGTGAGCCGGCCGCCGCGCGGCATCGCCTGCAGCGCGTTCACGGCGACGTTGATCACCGCCTGGCGCACGAGGCGCGCGTCCATGGGGACGGCCGGCAGGTCGGGATCCACCTCCCGACGGACCTCGACGCCCTGCGGGTTCTGGGCGAGCGCGGTCTGGATCGCCTCGTCGACGACGCGCTCGAGCCGCTCCGGGCGGAGCTGCGGCTCCGCGGGGCGGGCGAAGTCGAGCAGGTCGCCGACGATCCGGTTCAGCCGATCGGCCTCCTCGCCGACGATGTCGAGGAGCAGCTTCGCGTCGCCGGCGGGTCGGATGAGCCGGCGCAGCGAGCCGAGCGAGTTGAAGATCACGCCGAGGGGGTTGCGCACCTCGTGGGCGACCACGGCGGAGAGCTCGCCGAGCGCGGCGAGCCGCTCCTGCTGGATGAGCTGCCGCTGGGCGCGGGCGAGCTCCGCGTAGCTCTTGCGGAGGTCCTCGTAGAGCCGGGCGTTCTCCGCGGCCACGGCGAGCTGGTTCGAGATGGCGGCCGCGCGCTGGATCTCGCCGGGGGTGAAGCGGCGCGGTCCGCGCGTCTCGACGATGACCGCCGCGCCGATGGTGCGCTCGCGCACGAGGAGCGGGAGCACCAGCACCGCGCGGGCCCCCGTCAGCGTCCGCATCTCGGGCGTGACGCGAGGATCCAGCTCCACGTCCTCGATCGCGATGGGCTCGCGCCGCTCGAGGACGGTGCTCGCCAGCGCCGACGAGCCCAGGGGGAGGTGGCGCCCGAGCAGGCCGCGCAGCGGGCCGGCGACGGCACGGATCTCGGGGCCCGTCCCGTCACCGGCGCCGAGCGCGAGGAACGCAGCGGAGCACTCGACGATGCGGGCGAGGTTCTTCACGCCCTCGCCGAGCACCTGCTCGATGTCGAGGGTGGCGAGGGAGCGGCCGACGTCGTGGAGCAGCGCGAGCTCCTCGGCGCGGCGGCGGGTCTCGGAGTAGAGCCGTGCGTTGTCCACGGCGACGGCGAGCTGGCTCGCGATCGCCATGGCGCGGGAGAGCTCGCCAGGCGTGAAGGTGCGCTCCGCGTCCGCGCCGGCCACGAGCGCGACGCCGACCGGCTGGTCGCGGACGTGGAGCGGGACGGCGAGCACCGCGGCCTCGGAGGCGCCCGTGTCGGCGCGCCCGGCGAGCGGCGCGCGCGCCTCGAGGGCCGCCCGCGCGAGCGAGGGCTCCTCGAGGGAGAGCCGGTCCGCGCCGACCGGCTCTCCCCGGAACGCGGCGCGCCGCAGCACCTGCCCGCGCACGTCGCCGAGGAGGATCGTGCACGCCGGCACCTCGAGGGTGCGCATGAGCTGCTCCGCGCCCGCGCCGAGCACCTCCTCGAGCTCGAGCGAGGAGGAGACCACCCGCGCGACGTCGATGACCGCCGAGAGCTCGGCGAGCCGGTCGCGCGCGGCCTGGTACAGGCGGGCATTCTCGATCGCGACGGCGAGCTGGTTCGCCACCGCCGTCACCCGCTGGACGTCCGCCTCGGTGAACCGCCGCGCGCGGCGGGACTCCTCGATGATGAGCACGCCGAGCGGCTCGCCGCGCAGGAGCAGCGGCGCGAAGAGCATGGCCCGCGGCCCGAACCGGCGCCGGAGCTCCGCGTTGAGCTCGGGGCTGTCCTGGGCGTCGTCCACGATGATCGCCCGCCGCTCGCGGATGACGCGGAGGGAGACCCCGCCGTCGCGCAGCGCCCCGCGCAAGGCGCGCTCCTCCCCCTCGACCCCGGACCCCGCCGCGAGGTGCAGCTCGCTCCCCACCGGATCGTAGAGGACCACCGCGCCGCGGCTCGCGTCGAGCAGCCGGCGGGCCGCCTCGACCCCGTCGCGCAGCACCTGGTCGAGGTCGAGCGAGGCGGCCACGGTCCGGCCCATCTCGTTGAGGAGCGAGAGCTCCTCCACGCGGGCGCGCGCCTCGGCGTACAGCTCGGCGTTCTCGAGCCCGACGGCGAGCTCTCCGGCGAGCGCGTTCGCGAGCGCGAGCTCGGGCTCCCCGAAGGTCCTGCCGGGGTCATCGGCGATGAACAGGACGCCGCGCGTCGCCTCGCGCGAGGTCAGCGGGACGGCGAGGATCGCGAGGGGCGGCATCCCCGGCGCTGCGCCGAACGACGTGCGCGGGTCGCCCTTCACGTCGGCGCTCCAGGCCGGGGCGCGCCGCCGGAAGGCCTCCGCGGCGATGCCCTCCTCCTCGAGCGAGATCCGCATCCGCGCCGGGTCCATCGGCGCGCCGAACGCCGCCACGCCGCGCAGGGCGCGCCCGTCCTCCTCGACGAGCAGCACCGCCGCGGCGCGGGCGGAAAGGGCGCGCGCGACCTCGCGGCAGCCGTCCTCGAGCAGCGCCCGTACGTCGCCGGGCGCGTTGCCGAAGATCCTCAGCGCGAGGGCGTGGACCGCCTCGAGGTCGGAGAGCCGGCGGCGCACGTCCGAGAACAGGCGGGCGTTCTCGACCGAGACCCCGAGCTGCACGCCGATGGCGGAGAGGAGGCCGACGTCGCCGGGCTCGAGGTCTCGCCCGCCCGCGGGCCGGGCGAGGACGAGCGCCCCGAGCGCGTGCGTCTTCGCGAGGAGCGGGACGGCGACGAGCGGGCCGTCGCCCCGGGTGGCGCGGAACGCCTCCCACGCCTCGCCGCGCATGGCCGGATCGCGCCCGTCCACCGGGGCGAGGCGCGTCACCGCGAGGCCCGGGGCTCCCTCGCCGATCTGGAGCTGCGCGACCGCGCGCGCCGCCTCGGGCGCGAGGCCAACCCCGGAGACGAGCAGGAGCCGGTCGCCGTCTCGCAGGAACGCCGCGCCGCCGGCGTCGAGGGTGTCGCACACGCGGCGAAGCGCGGCATCGAGCAGCAGCACCGGGTCGAGCTGCGCCGACGCGAGCGCGAGGTCGTTGAGGAGGGTGAGCTCGCCCACGCGGCGGCGCAGGTCGCCGAGCAGCCCGTGAGACTCGATCGCGCCGGCGAAGTGGGCCCCCGCCGCGGCGAGTACGTCGAGACGCGACTGGGCCCGCTCCGGGCCGGTGCGGTACCCGGCGGTCATGACGCCGACCACGCGCGAGCGCGCCACGAGCGGCACCCAGGCGCTCGCCGCGAACCCGAGCCGCGCCACGAGCGCGCCGCCCGGATCGTCGGCGCGGGCCGCCACCACGCGCGCCGTGCGATCGCGGACCACGTCCGCGAGGGGCGAGGCGAGCGGGAGGCGGTCGACCTCGGCAGGCGGGTCGCCGGCGCCGTCGTGGAACCGGCAGACGAGCTCGCCGGCGCGATCGTCGAGCACGTAGATCCCGAGCGCGTCGCAGCCCGTGGCGGCGCGCACGAGCTCGGTCGCGCGCGCGAAGAAGCTCGGGAGATCCGCTGCGTCTCCGGCGATGGCGCCGAGCCGGTTCAGCGCGGCGAGCTCGGCGTTGCGGCGCGAGAGGTCGGCGATGATGCGCGCGGCGTCGAGCGCGGCGGCCACCTGCGCGCCGAAGAGCCGCACCGCGGCGACGTCGCCGCGGTCGAGCCAGTCGCCCGCGATGACGAGGTAGTGCCGGATGGCGGTGCGCTCGTCGAGGCGGACCGCGATGGCGCGGGTGAGGCCGAGCGCGACCACGCTCGCGCGCGCGACCTCGGCCCGCAGGTCGCCCACGAACCCCGCGACCTCGGTGCCCCAGTCGTCGGAGTACGCCACGCCGTCCGACCACACCGCGCGGGAGAACGATCCCCACGCGCCCACGCGGCCGACGAGAACGGCCGTCTTCTCCCCGAACTCGGCCTCGATCGCCGGCGCGGGCGCCGCCCACTCCAGGCGCACGCCGTCCGCCTCCGGGCGCATGAGGAGCGAGGTGAGCCCGACCGCGCGCAGGCCGTCGCGGACGCGCTCGAACACCGCCGCCTCGCTTCGCTCGCGCTGGATGGCCGCGCCGAGCGCGGCGAGCGCCTCGAGGCGGGGGCGGCGGTCGGCGCGCGCCGAGACGTCCCGGACGCGCACCAGCACGTCCCGGCCGTCGACGTCCACCCTGAGCTCGACCGACCGGCGCCCGCCGCCGGGCAGCGCGAGGGCGACCTCGTACTCGGCCGGGGTCGGCTCTCCGCGGAGCCGGCGGGCGTAGCGGTCCGCCGTGCGGGCCCGGTCCTCGGGGGCGAGGAGCTCGAACGCGTTCGCGCCGACGAGCGCCGCGCTCGTGCTCTCGAGGAGCGCCGCCACGAGCGGGCTCGCGTACAGGATCCGGCCCTGACGGATGACGACCGTGCCGACGGACTCGAGCGGCGCCTCGGTCATGCGCGCCCCTCGCCGCGCAGCACGCGCTTCTCGCCCACCCGCAGCGTGACCTTCTCGCGATCGAAGTACTCGGCGAGCGGGATGACGTGCTTGCGGGTGGCGCCGACGAGGTCCTTGAACTCCTGGGTGGTGATCTCGCGCCGCTCGCGCAGGAACGCGACGAGCCGCTCCCTCAGCGCTCCGACCGCGACCGCGTCGAACCAGAGCTCCGCGCTCGCCCGGACGACGCGCCCCTCGGCGAGGAGGAGCTTCAGGACCGCCTGCACGTCCTCCGGCGCTCCTCCGACGAGCAGCGGCAGCTCCGCGAGCCAGGCCGGGGTGAGGCCGCCCCTCGCGAGGGCCTGCGCGACCTTCTCCTTCAGCGCGCCCGCCCCGGCGCCGGACGCGGCGGCGTGCCCCTTCCTGCGGACGTGGTCGCCCTCGACGACGAGCTCGCCCTTCTCCGCGAGCTGGGCGAGGAGCCGCTGGAACAGGCGCGGATCGGTGATGGGGGGCAGGCTCCCGCGCAGCTCCTCGCGGCCGACGCCCGCCGCGAGCGGACGCCCGGCGTGGAACGCCTCGACCGCGGCGACGAGCCGGCGCGCGAGCTCGTGCGCGACCGGCCCGCCGACGTACGCGCGCCGCTCGCGGTCGAAGAGCACCGCGCCGCCCTTCGCGCCGAGCCGGTCGAGCGCGCCCTGCGCCGCCTTGGGCGCGAGCGCGGTCCGCCCCACGAGGCCCGGGAGGTCGAGCCCGGCCGGTCCGGCCAGCTCGAGCACGGCCGCGACGCGCGCGTCGGCGTCGCCGCGGGCGAGCACCTCGAGCTGCCGCAGGGCGTCGGGCCGCCCGCGGCGGCGGCGCGGCGCGGCGATCGCGAGGACGCGCCCGCCGCCGACGGTCTTGCCGCGCCCCTCGAGCACCGTGAACCCGCGCAGGATGAAGCGCTGTCCGGGGAGCGCGGCGACCGGCTCTCCGAGGCGGAGCTGCGCGAAGGCGGTCTCCCCGGGCCGCAGCTCGGCGCGGTCCAGGAGCGCGACCGCTGCCGGGACCTGGGCGGTGCCGACGTGGAGCAGGAGCTTCGCGCGGTGCTTGAGCGGGCGCGGCGCGGCGGGGAGGAGCGTCAACTCGGCGTCGAGGATCGACGACGCGGGCACGACGCCCGCGTGCACGAGCGCCTGGCCCCGCGCGATCGCGGCGGGCTCGATGCCGGGGAGGTTCACCGCGGTGCGCTGGCCGGCGAGCGCGCGCGGCGCGCCCTTGCCGTGCACCTGCACGCTCCGGACGCGGAGCACCGGCGCGCCCTGGGGCGACGGCAGGAGCACCGCCTCGTCGCCCTCGGCGATCTGCCCGGAGAGGAGCGTCCCGGTGACCACCGTCCCGAAGCCCTTCATGGAGAAGGCCCGATCGATGGGCAGGAACACCGGCCCGTCCGCCGGACGCTCCGTCACCTCGCCTGCGAGGCGGGCGATCTCGGCGCGGAGCCGGTCGAGCCCCTCACCCGTCGCGGAGGACACCGGCAGCACCGCGGCGCCCTCGAGGAACGTCCCCTTCGTGGCCTCGCGGATGTCCTGCTCGAGGAGGGGCAGCCAGTCGGCGCCCAGCTCGGGGAGGAGGTCCGACTTCGTCACCGCCACGAGCCCGCGCGGCACGCCCAGGAGGCGGCAGATGTCGAGGTGCTCGCGGGTCTGGGGCATGACGCCCTCGTCCGCCGCGATGACCAGGACGACGAGATCGATCCCGCCCGCGCCGGCGGCCATGGCGCGAACGAACCGCTCGTGGCCGGGCACGTCCACGACGCCCGCCACGGTGCCGTCGGGCAGGGCGAGGTGCGCGAACCCGAGCTCGATGGTGATGCCGCGCCGCTTCTCCTCGCGCAGCCGGTCGGGATCGATCCCCGTGAGCGCCCGGACGAGCGAGCTCTTGCCGTGATCGATGTGTCCGGCGGTGCCGACGACGACGCGCTTCATGTGCTCCCCGGTGGCGGCCCCCGGGCCCCCCCGAACCTCTGCGTTATGGCGCCCGCCGCTTGCGTGGAGCCGTCGCGAGACGCGCGATGCCGTCGCCGAGCCGGGCGCTCCGAGGAATGAGCACCGCAGGCGTGCCTGGAAGGCACGTCGAGGAGCGCAATGACGAGGCCGCCCGGCGCAGGCAGGCAGCGTGCGTCGCAGCAGGCTCCATGCGAGCGGGTGGCGCCATCAAACCCCGACCTCGCCCGGATCGACGCCGCCCGACTCGCCGCCGTCGAGCTGGTAGTCCCAGCCGAACAGGACGAGCTCGTCGGTCTCGATGAAGGAGAAGTCGGGCCGCGCGCCGTCGGGCCGGACCACGAGCACCGCGGTGCGCACCTCGCGCGCGCCCGCCTTGCGGGTGACCGCGCGCGCCTTCGCGAGCGTCGCGCCGCTCGCCGCGACGTCGTCGACCACGAGCGCCTTCTTGCGCGAGAGGTCGGGCAGCTCGACCACCGGCTCCGGCAGCGGCGCGGCGTCGCGCCGGCGCTTCTCGATGCGCACCGGGTAGAAGTCCACGCCCAGCGCGGCGGCGAGCGCCCCGCCCACGAACACGCCGCCCTTCGCGACGCCGACGACCACGTCCGGCCGGTACCGCGCTGCGATCTTCTGGGCGAGGCCGCGCGCGACCTCGCCGAAGGCGGCCCAGCCGATCTCGCGCACCGCCTTCTTGGGCGCGCGCTTCATGCGCGCGGGCGCGGCGAGCCGGTCCATGGCGAAGCCGTCGGCGACACCCATGCCGAGCGGGTGATCGGCCATGGGCGCGACGTGCCGGGTCTTGCGCGTCGCCGCGCCGCGGCGGGGCTTCGCGCCGGCGCGGGCCGGCTTCGCCGGGCGGCGCTTCGCGGGGGCGGCGGTCTTCCTCTTCTTCGAGGTCGGGATGGCGGTCCTCCGGGAGGGGGGGCCGTTCGTCCGGCCCGGCAGGGGAGCAGAATCTACCACAGCCGTGCTCACCCGCTCGCCTCGCGCTCCCCCAGCCGCCGCGCGATGTCACGGAGCGCCGCCTCGTCGACGACGTACCGCGAGCGGCAGAACTCGCAGGTGATCACGGCCTGCTTCTCCGTCGCGAGCACCTCGAGCACGCCCTCGCGACCGAGCGCGGAAACCGCCGAGCGCGCGCGGGCGTCGCTGCACCCGCACCGGTAGGCCACCTCGCCGTCGGCGAGCAGCTCGAAGCCGTCGCCGCCGATCTCCGAGATGACCTCCTGGGCCGAGGCGCCCCGGGCGAGCGCCTCGGGGAGCGCGCCCGCGAGGAGCCGGGCGCGCGCCGCCTCGATCGCCGCGTCGTCGCCGTCCGGGAGGCGTTGCAGGAGCACCCCCGCCACCTCGCCGAGCGGCTCGCCCTCACGCGGCACGACGGCGACGTCCACGGCCGTCGCCACCTGCTCGCTCGCCGCGAACCAGCGGCGGAGGTCGTCGGGGAGGTCGAAGGCGACGAGCTCGACGGCGCTGCGGTAGTGCTGGCCGTCGCCGAGCTGCCGCAGGACCGACAGGAAGCCCGAGCCGCCGAGCGCCGCGCGCGCGCCGCGTGCCGGGTCCCCGGGGAAGTTCACGGTCGGGCGCCGGACGTAGCCGCGCACGTTCCCGTCGTGGTCGGCGTCCACGAACAGCCCGGAGAGCGGGCCGTCGCACTCGAGCTGCAGGTTCACGCGCCCCCGCTCCTTCTGCAGGGCGCCGAGCAAGGCGCCGGCGGTGAGCGCCTGCGCGAACAGGTGGGCGCTCGTCGGGTAGAGGCCGTGGAGCATGCGCGCCATCCGGGCGGTGTCGCCCACGCGGACGAACACGGCGCGAAGCCCAGGCTCCGGGAAGAGGCCGCGGCAGAGACGATCGGACATCCCGCAGATTCTGTCCGGATGCCCGGCGCGGCGCTACCTCAACGACCCTCGCCGGGTCGCGGCCGAGGTCTCGCCCCTGGCGTCAGCGCGGCAGGATCGCGACGAGCGCGAGCCCGAGCTGTGGGGCTGGCGGCTTCTCGCTCGCCGCCTCGCCGATGAGCTCGATGGCGGCCTTGCCGGCGATCGGCAGCCGCTGGTTCTCGCGGAGGCATCCCACGTCGCCGCGGTACATCGGCGGTCCGCCCCGCGTGAGATCGAACGAGCAGCTCCCGTAGCGGCCCTTGATCTTCTTCGCGTCGACCGAGAGGCGGACCCGGTACCCGTAGAACAGCCCCTCGACGTCCGTCTTGCCGTTCTTCTGCTTGAACGAGAGGTTCACGTTCGGGCCGGAGAGCTTCGTGTCGCCGCCGTAGAGGCTCACGTCCTGGCCGGCGATGTCGCCCGCCCAGCTGCCGTCCTCCCGGCGGGTGAGGTTCACGGCCGGTCCCACGATGCGGGTCTCGTCGAACGAGGCCCCGCTGCCCAGACCGGCGGAGGCGTGGAAGCGGACCTCGCCCTTCGCCTCGAAGGGCGGCTCCTGGGCGACGACGGGCGACGCGGCGAGCGCGCCGAGCAGCAGGATCGACGGGAAGGTGCGCATGCGATCACCCATAGCAGAGGGCGATCCGGCTACGCCACGACGTCACGGATGGTCTCCCGCAAGGACGCCGGAGGGCTCCGCCCGCCTCCCGCACGAGCGGGAGCCATCCCTCCGTCAGTGTGGCAGGATGGCCACGAGCGCGAGGCCGAGCTGGGCCGCGGGCGGCGTGTCTCTGGCCGCCTCGCCGATGAGCTCGACCGCCACCGTGCCCGAGAGCGGCGAGCTCCGGGATTCGTTGGAGTCGATCTGCAGGCGCCTCGGATGCAGCTCGTCGACCACGGGTTCGGGCCGCTCCCAAGGGTCCTTGCGCCGCTCGTCCCCCCGGATGCAGCCCACGTTGCCGCTGTACATCGGAGGACCGTCGCGCGTCAGGTCGAAGGTGCAGGTACCGTAGCGGCCCTTGAGCTTCCTTCCGTCCACTGACAGCCGGACGCGGGAACCGTAGAAGAGCCCCTCGACCTCCGTCTTGCCGCTCTTCTGCTTGAACGAGAGGTTCACGTTCGGGCCGGAGAGCTTCGACTTGCTCCCGGCGAGGCTCACGTCCTGGCCGGCGATGTTCCCCGCCCAGCCGCGGTCGCTGTGGGTGAGGTTGACGGTGGGTCCCACGATGCGGTCCTGGTCGAACGTGGCGCCGCTGCCCAGGCCGCCGGAGGCGTGGAACCGGACCTCTCCGGTGGGCTTGGAGGGGGCGTCCTGCGCGAGGGCGGGGGGGCCGGCGAGCGCGGCCAGCAGCAGGGTCACGGATCGTGCGGGCATGCCGTCACCGATAGCAGAATTCGAGCCCGCTACACCACGGCGCGGATGGTGTCCCGGAGGGATGTCGCCGGGACCCAGCCCGCCTCTCGCACGAAGCGGGACCCGTCCACGACGCAGAGGTACTGGATGTGGTCCACCTCCTCCGGCGGGAAGCTCGTGAGCCGCGCCTCGAAGGCGCGGCGAAGCAGCGTGCGGACGAGGAGGTGGGGCACCGGGATGGGGTGACGGCCCAGCTCGCGCAGGATCGCGGAGAGCGGGAGCTGGCCCGGCCCGGTCACGTTGAAGACGCCGCGCAGGCCGGGGCGGAGCGCGAGCGCGAGCGCGCGGCACACGTCCTCTTCGTGGATGATCTGGACCATCGGATCGAAGCCGAGGACCGTGACCGGCCGCTCGAGGCGGAGGTAGTTCGAGGGCGCGTTGCGCACCGTCGGGCCGACGATGTTCACCGGGCGCAGGATGACCGTCTCGAGCTCGGGGTGCTTCCACATGAACGACTGCGCGTACATGTCGAGCTCGATGAGGTCGCGCATCTCGCTGAACCGCTCCCCCGCCATGAGCGGGGTCTCCTCGGGGAGGAAGTTCGAGTTGTCGGGGCGCGGGCCGTAGACGTTCGCCGAGGAGAGCACGACCGCCTTCTTCACGCCGTGGCGGACGCACAGGTCGAGGATCTTGTGCGTGCCGAGGACGTTGAACGAGTGGGCCTCGCTCCGCAGCTCGCGGGGATCGTGCATGATCCCGAGGTGGATGAGCGCCTCGGGCCGGTGGCGGCGGAACACCTCCTCGACCCGCGCCTTGCGGATGTCGAGCTGGTGGTGGGCGAGGTCCTTGGGCTTCCCGGGGAACGGGCGGCGGTCGAGGCCCACGACGTGCGTCTCGGTGTGAAGGAGCTTCGCGAGCGCGCGGCCCAGGTTCCCGGAGATCCCGGTCACGAGGACCTTGCGCGGCATGCCGGGGAAGGTGATGGGCTCGGTGCGGGTCGCCACGGCGGCTCCTACCAGAACACGTGCTTGCGCTCGGCGAGGCCGCGCTCGAGCAGCGCGCTCACCGCCGCCTGCACCTCTCCCACCTTGCGCTCGAGCTCGGCGTCGTCCTCGTCCGGCGAGCCCGTGAACCGGAGCGGCTCGCCGAAGTGGATGTGGTAGCGCGAGGGGAGCGGGAAGGGGAGGAGGGTGGGGGTGATGGGGAAGGCGGGAAACGCGAGCAGGCGCGCGAGCGGCTTCAGATCGAGCAGCGCCGGGGCCTGCTCCTCGGCGCCGACCACGCCGACCGGCACGATGGGCGCGCCCGACTCGAGCGCGAGCCGCATGAAGCCCGGGCCGAAGCGGCGGAGCCGGTAGCGCTCCTTGAACGGCTTGTTGAGCCCGCGGACGCCCTCGGGGAAGACGAGGATCGCCTCGTCCGCCGCGAGGAGGCGCCGGCAGTTCTCCGGCGTGCCCACGATCTGGCCGCAGCGCGCCATGAAGGTCGAGACGAACGGGAGCGTCGGGACCCACTTCTCGACGAGCGCTCGGAGGACGCGCGGCGGATCCTTCTCGAGGAGGAGCGCGACCTCGATCATCGCCGCGTCGAACGGGAGCTGGCCCGAGTGGTTCGACACGAGGACGACGCGGCCCTCCGCCGGGACCCGCTCGACGCCGTGGAGCTCCACCCGGAAGTACTTGCGGTAGAGCCACGCGAGCGGCGCGGTCGCGGCGACGGTGTAGTCGAGGTCGAAGCCGTAGGGGTCGACCCCGAACTCGTTCGCGGGCGCCGTGATCTTGTCGAGGCGGGCGCGGGTGCCGGGGCCGCCGAGCTCGTACGTCCACGCCTTGAGCCGCGCGCGCACGGCCTCCGACAACTCCGACATTCCCTCCGTTTACCACGGGCCTGCTTCCTTGAAGGGGCCGCGGACCGGGTGCTACCTTCCGTGACCCCGAGGGCTCTCTCGCCTGCCCGCCGGAGACGTCCCGCCGCACCGGAAGGAACGCGACATGAGGGTCGGCTGCCCCCACTGCCACGCCGCCTACAACATCGACGACCGGCGCATCCCCGCGACGGGGCTGAACGTCCGGTGCCCGAAGTGCCGCGAGACTTTCCCGGTCCGTCCGGCCGGCGCGGACGGCGGCGACGGCGCCCGGCAGGCGGGGAGCGCGCCCGTGCCGCTCCCGGGCAAGGCGGAGGGCTCCGTCCCGCTCCCGTCTCCCGCCAGCACCGGGGTTCCGCTCCCCGCCCCGCGCTCCGGTGCGGGCGGGGTGCCGCTCCCGCCGCCTGTCCCGGCCAGGCCAGGGCAAAATGATCCGTTCGCGCCCGCGGCGACGCCCGCCGCGGATCCGTTCGGAGCCGACGTCCCCGACGCCACGGCGGACGCGGTCGAGGCCACGCCCGACGGTGCGCTCGGCTTCGGCGAGGTCGAGCTCGGGGCGGGACCGCCTGCCGCCGTCCCTGCGGCGCCCGCGTTCCCCTCGCTCGACGACACCGACCCGTTCGCGCCTGCCCCGGGCGCTCCACCGTTCGGCGCGGCTCCGCCCCCCGCGGCGGCGCCGGCAGAGGCCGATCCGTTCGGGTCGGCGACGCCCCCCGCATCGGCCTCGCCCGCGGCTCCGCCTGCCCCGCGCGGCGAGGACCTCGAGATGCTGTTCGGGGAGGGCGCGAGCGCGCCGGCCTCCGGCGGCGCCCGATACCGGGTGCGCCTGGCGTCCGGCAAGGTCGTGGGGCCGTTCGACAGGAAGCGCGTGCTGGACCTCCTCTCGCGCGGCGAGCTCACCGGCAAGGAGGAGGTCTGCCAGGACGGGGAGGACGCGTGGGCCCCGCTCCGCGAGGTGGAGGCCTTATCGGAGGCGGTCTCCGGGGGCGCGGACTCGCGGCGCCGCGGCTCGCTCTTGCCGAAGCTCGGGCGCGGGGGCGGC
>NZ_JALCYY010000010.1:0-122319 GCF_022690685.1 Anaeromyxobacter terrae
CCGGGGGGCGCGCGGGGACCGGGGCGACCGCCGCCGCGCCGGTGCGCCAGGACCTCGCCGCGGCGCTCGGCAGCGTGTCGCTCGTGGGACGAACGCTGCTCGTCCTCGCGGGCGCGTTCGTCCTGCGCGCGCTCGCCGACGCGGGGACGCTTCCGGCCTCGCTCGGGGTGGCCCTCGGCCTCGCCTACGCCGGGACGTGGCTCGGGATCGCGCTCCGGACGGGCGCGGCCGCGAGCGCGGGGTTCCACGGCGCCGCCGCTGCGCTCGTGGGCTTCCCGCTCCTCTACGAGGCGGCGTCGCGCTTCGGGCTCGTCTCGCCGCCCGCGGCCGCGGCGCTGCTCAGCGCCTTCACGGCGGCGGCGCTCGCCGTCGCGGCGCGGCGCCGGCTCGAGGCGCTCGCGTGGATCGTGACGCTCGGCGGGATCGCGACCGCCGTCGCCCTCGCGGTCGCCACCGGCCGGGTCGGCCCCCCCGCGCTCTTCCTGGTCCTCCTCGGCGTCGCGACGCTGTGGCTGAGCTACGTGCTCGACTGGTTCTCGCTCCGCGCCCTGCCGGCGGTCGCCGCGGACCTCGCCGCGGCGGTGCTCGCGGTCCGGGTGGGCACGGCGCGAGGCGGGGAGGGGGCCCTCGCCGCGTTCGCGGTGCTCACGCCGCTCATGGCGCTCTACCTCGGGACCGTCGCCACCCGCACGCTCCTGCTCCGCCGCGACGTGCTGGCGTTCGAGATCGTCCAGAGCGCGGCGGCGATCGCCGTCGGCCTCGGCGGGGCGGCGTTCGTCGCGAGCCGCTCGGGCGCCGGCGCGTCCGCCATCGGCGCGGCGGTCACGGTGCTCGGGCTCGCCGCCTACGCGGTGGCGTTCGCGTTCCTCGAGCGCCCGCTGGACCGCCGCCGGAACTTCGTCTTCTACACCTCCGCGGCGGCGCTGCTCGTGCTCGCCGGGACGGGCCTCCTCCTCTCCGGGCCCGCCCTGCCCATCGCCTGGATCGCGCTCGCCGTCGCGGCCGGCGCGCTCGGACGGCGACAGGGCCGGCTCACCCTCTCGGCGCACGCGGCGGGGTATGCCGCGGCGGCGGCGATCGCGAGCGGGCTCGTCGCCCACGCGGCCGAGGCGTCGCTCGCGTCGCCGCGCGTCCCGTGGACCCCCGTGACGCCCGCCGCGCTCGTGGTGCTCGCGGGGCTCTGCCTCGTCGCGTGGCTCGGCGCCGAGGGCGGCGCGCGGACCCGTGCCCAGCGCGCGCCGCGGATCCTGCTCCTCGCGATGCTCGCCGCCGGCCTCGCGGGCGTGGCGCTCGGCTGGATCGCCCCGGCCGTCGCGGGGCTTCCCGGCCACGGCGCGGACGCCGGCGAGATCGCGGCGGTCCGCACCGCGCTCCTCGTCTGCGTGACGCTCGGCCTCGCGTCGCTCGGCCGGCTCCCGGCCTGGTCCGACGGAGCCGCGCTCGCGTACCCCGCGCTCGCCGCGCTCGGGCTCAAGATCGTGCTCGAGGATGTCCCCCGCGGGCGGCCGGCGACGCTGCTCGTCGCCTTCGCCTGCTACGGAGCCGCGCTCATCCTGGTGCCGCGCATCCGCCGGCGGCGCACCGAGGCGCCGGCAGCGCGCAGCGCCGCCTGAACGCCCCGCACGGGGTGCGGCGGCCATGCCCACTCCGGGGCTCCCCTTGCTTGCGGCTCCCACTTTCCGTGTAGGCTCATCGGTCTCTTGCTCGGACATCCGGCGCGCAGGTGAGTCCCCGTGTGCCGGGCAGGAGAAGGACGCGGCGAACACGCACCCCGAGGACCGAAATGGCCAGGAAGACCGCTTTGCTGCTCTTGCCCCTGCTGGCGCTCGCACCGCGGGCGCTCGCAGGCGACGTCATTGCCCTCGAGCCGCTCGGCCCCGCTCCTTCCGCGGAGACGGGGGCGCTCGTGGACGAATCCGCGCACCTCTGGTTCGTGGAGCTCGCGAGCCCGCCGACCTCGGAGGGCTCGAGCCTCGCGACGGTGCGCGCCGAGAAGAGCGCGTTCCGCGCGGCCGCCGCGAAGGCGGGCGTCCGCTACTCCGAGCGCTTCTCGTTCGACGCGCTCTGGAATGGCGTCTCGGTCTCGGTGTCACCCGGGCAGCTCGGGCGGCTCGCGCGGATCGCGGGCGTGAAGGCGGTCTATCCGGTCGAGACGATCGCGATGCCGGAGCCCGCCGCCGTCTCCGAGCCGGACCTCGTCACCGCCATCGCGATGACCGGCGCCGACACGGCGCAGGACGAGCTCGGGTTCACCGGGCGCGGCGTGAAGGTCGGCGTCATCGACACCGGCATCGACTACGATCACGTGGACCTGGGCGGCGACGGGGTTCCGCGCGCCAACAGCCCGTTCACCGGCAGCCGCGTCGTCGCCGGCTGGGACTTCGTCGGCGAGGCGTTCAACGCCGATTCGACCTCGCCGACCTACGATCCGGCGCTGGTCCCCGACGCGTACCCGGACGACTGCGCCGGCCACGGCACGCACGTCGCCGGGATCATCGGGGCGAACGGGGGGGCGCGCGGCGTCGCGCCGGACGCGCAGCTCGGCGCCTACCGCGTGTTCGGGTGCGAGGGCTCGACCAGCGCGGACGTGATGATCGCCGCGATGGAGGCAGCGCTCGCCGACGGGATGCAGGTCGTGAACATGAGCATCGGGTCCGCCTACCAGTGGCCGCAGTACCCGACGGCCATGGCAGCGACCCGCCTCGTGAACCGCGGCGTGGTGGTGGTCGCCTCGATCGGGAACAACGGCGCGAACGGGCTGTGGGCCGCGGGCGCCCCGGGGCTCGGCGAGAAGGTCATCGGCGTCGCGTCGTTCGACAACACGCACGCCATGCTGCCCCAGTTCACGATCTCGCCGGACGGCACTGCCATCGGCTACACGAACGCGACGGCCGCTCCGCCGGCGCCGCACGCGGGGACGTTCCCCATGGCGCGCACCGGCACCACGACCTCCACGGCCGACGCCTGCAATCCGCTCGCGCCGGGGAGCCTCGCCGGCAAGGCGGCGCTCGTCCGGCGCGGGACCTGCTCGTTCTACCAGAAGGCCCTGAACGCCCAGAACGCGGGCGCGGTGGCGGTCGTGCTCTACAACAACGCCGCCGGTCGCGTGAGCCCGACCGTCGCGGGGACGTCCGCGATCACGATCCCGGTGGTCGCGGTCTCCGCCGCCGAGGGGGCGATCATCAACTCCAGGCTCGCCGCGGGCTCCGTGGACCTCACCTGGACGGCCGACCTCGGGAGCTTCCCGAACTCCACCGGGAACCTCATCTCCGACTTCAGCTCCTACGGTCTCTCGCCCGACCTCGCCCTGAAGCCCGATCTCGGCGCGCCCGGGGGGTACATCTACTCGACCTACCCGCTGGAGCTCGGCGGCTACGCGAGCCTCAGCGGCACGTCGATGTCGTCGCCGCACGTCGCGGGCGCGGTCGCGCTCCTGCTCGAGGCGCGGCCGAGCACGCCGTCGCAGGCGGTCCGGACGATCCTCCAGAACACCGCCGAGCCGAAGCTCTGGTGGGGGAACCCGGCGCTCGGCTTCCTCGAGACGGTGGGCCGCCAGGGCGCGGGCATGCTCCGGATCGATCGCGCCATCCTCGCCACGACCCGGGTCGAGCCGGCGAAGCTCTCGCTCGGCGAGAGCCAGGCCGGCCCGGTCGCGCGCACGCTCGAGGTGACGAGCTCCGCCGATGCGCCGATCACCTACGCGCTCTCGTTCGTGAACGCGCTCTCGGTGCGGGGGACGTTCACGCAGGGTTTCGCGACGTCGAACGCGAGCGTCTCGTTCGGCGCGGCGACGGTGACGGTCCCCGCGCACGGCAGCGCGACCGTCGACCTCACCGTGACGCCTCCGACCGGGCCGGACCGGGCGCAGTACGGCGGCTACGTGGTGCTCACGCCCGAGGGCGGCGGCGAGGTCTACCGGGTGCCGTTCGCCGGCTTCGTCGGTGACTACCAGTCGATCACCGTCCTCGCGCCGACGAGCGCCGGGTTGCCCGCCCTCGCGCAGCTCGTGGGGTCGAGCTACGAGCTCCGGCGCGACGGCGGCACGTTCACGATGACGGGCGACGACGTCCCGTTCTTCCTCGTTCACCTCGATCACCCCTCGCGCACCCTGCGGCTGGACGTGACCGACGCGGCGAGCGGCAAGGCCTGGCACACCGCGCTCGCCGAGGACTACCTGGCGCGGAACTCGACGAGCACCGGCTTCTTCGCGCTCGCCTGGGACGGCACGACGGCCGCCGGCACGAGGAGCTACACCGTGCCGAACGGCAGCTACCGCGTCACCGTGTCCGTGCTCAAGGCGCTCGGTGATCCGGCGAACCCCGCGGACTGGGAGCGCTGGACGTCGCCGGTGATCACCGTCGCGCGACCGTGATCGCGCGTCCGCTGGGGGCCCGGGCGCGGCGCGCCGGGGCCCGGGGGTTCGCGGGGGGGGCGGGCCGCGCGCGCCGCGCCCCCCCGCGTCTCTGCCCGCGAGAGGACCTGCGTCTTCGGAGGGGATGGGACCGCGCGAGCGACCGGGCGCTCTCTGGCCCCGTGCCCGCCGCCGGACCGCTGCGTCCGAACAGCGCGACCCGCTGGACCCGGCCCGCGTTCCCGCCGCGGCGGTACGGTTCTCCTCGTCGGGTGCCGCCCCCGGCGGCGATCCGGCGGGAGGTGTCGAATGCGCTGGATCCGCGAGCTTTCGCAGGTGGGGCTCGACGACGTCGCGCAGGTCGGCGGCAAGAACGCCTCGAGCGGAGAGCTGCTCCGGGCCCTCGTGCCGCTCGGGATCCGCGTCCCGGGCGGCTTCGCCACGACCGCGGAGGCCTACCGCTCCTTCCTCCGCGCGAGCGCGCTCGAGGAGCCCATCCGCGCGCTGCTCCGGGATCTCCGCAAGGACGACACCGCGGACCTCGAGCGGCGCAGCCGGGAGCTCCGCCGGATCGTCGCGTCCGCGCCGCTCCCGCCGGAGCTGGAGGCGGAGCTCGTGGCCGCGTACCAGGCCCTGTCGCGGAGTCACGGCGAGGCCGCGACGGACGTGGCGGTCCGCTCGTCCGCGACCGCAGAGGACCTCCCCACCGCGAGCTTCGCGGGACAGCACGAGAGCTTCCTCAACGTGCGCGGGGCGGCGTCCGTGCTCCGGGCGGTGCGGGACGCGTACGCGAGCCTCTTCACGCCGCGCGCGATCAGCTACCGCGCCGACATGGGCTTCGACCAGCTCGCCGTGGCGCTCTCGGTGGGCGTCCAGAAGATGGTGCGCTCGGACGTCGGGAGCGCGGGCGTCATCTTCACGCTCGACACGGAGACGGGCCACCGCGGCGTGGTGATCGTGACCTCGAGCTTCGGGCTCGGCGAGAGCGTCGTCCAGGGGCGCGTCGTGCCCGACCAGTTCACCGTGCACAAGCAGGCGCTCCGCCGCGGGTTCCGCCCCATCGTCCGCAAGAAGCTCGGCACGAAGGAGACGTGTGTCGTGTACGGCCCGGGCGGCGACGCCCGCGTCCGGGAGGTCCCGTCCACGCCCGAACAGCGCGCCGGGTTCTCGCTCGAGGACGACGACGTGCTCACCCTCGCGCGCTGGGCGCTCCTCGTCGAGGACCACTACTCGCGCCGGCGGGGCGCAGACACGCCCATGGACATCGAGTGGGCGAAGGACGGCGTCACCGGAGAGCTCTTCGTGGTCCAGGCGCGGCCCGAGACGGTGATGAGCCAGCGGAAGGGGCCGTCGCTGCGGGTGTACCGGCTGCGGCAGGAGGGCGAGGCCGTGACGAGCGGCCTCGCCGTCGGGGAGGCGATCGCGGCCGGCACGGCGCGCGTCGTCCGCGCGGCGTCCGAGCTGCCGCTGTTCCAGCCCGGGGAGATCCTCGTGAGCGTCACGACGGATCCGGACTGGGAGCCGGTGATGAAGCGCGCGGCCGCGATCGTGACCGAGCGCGGCGGGCGCACCTCGCACGCGGCGATCGTCGCCCGCGAGCTCGGGATCCCGGCGATCGTCGGGACCGGCGACGCGACGACCGCGCTCGCGACGGGCGAGCGCTACACCGTCTCGTGCGCGCAGGGCGAGACCGGCGAGGTGTACGCGGGCGAGCTCGCGTTCGACGTGGAGGAGCTCGACCCGGCGCGGCTCGCGCGTCCGCACACGCGCATGATGCTGAACGTGGCGACGCCGGAGAAGGCGTACGGGCTCGCGCTCCTGCCGAACGACGGCGTGGGGCTCGCGCGCATGGAGTTCATCTTTGCGGACTGGGTCGGCATCCATCCGCTCGCGCTGACGCGCTTCGACACGCTCGCGCCCGAGGTCCAGCGCGAGATCGAGGCGCGCACCGCCGGCTACCCGGACAAGCGCGAGTACTTCGTGGACCGGCTCTCGCAGGGCGTCGGCACGCTCGCCGCGGCGTTCTGGCCGAGGCCCGTCATCCTCCGCTTCAGCGACTTCAAGACGAACGAGTACGCGCGCCTCCTCGGGGGCGAGCCGTTCGAGCCGAAGGAGGAGAACCCGATGCTCGGCTGGCGCGGGGCGAGCCGCTACTATCACCCCGAGTACAGGGAGGGCTTCCTCCTCGAGGTCGCCGCGGTGCGCCGCGTGCGCGAGACGTTCGGCCTCCGGAACCTCGCGGTGATGATCCCGTTCTGCCGGACGCCCGCCGAGGGAGCCCAGGTGCTCGAGGCGATGCGGGAGGGCGGCCTCGTCCGCGGCCGGGACGGGCTCGAGGTCTACGTGATGGCGGAGATCCCCTCGAACGCGCTGCTGGCGGCGGACTTCGCCCGGCTGTTCGACGGGTTCTCCATCGGCTCGAACGACCTCACCCAGCTCACGCTCGGCATCGACCGGGACTCGGCGCGGATCGCGCCGCTCTTCGACGAGCGGAGCCCCGCCGTGAAGGCGCTCTGCGCGATGCTCATCGACGTCGCGCACCGGGCGGGCCGCAAGGTGGGCATCTGCGGCCAGGCGCCGTCGGACTACCCGGAGTTCGCCGCGTTCCTCGTGGAGCGCGGCATCGACTCGCTGAGCCTCAACGCGGATGCGATCCTGCGCACCACCCGGCGGGTCCTCGAGGAGGAGCGCCGCCTCGCGTCGCGCGCGGAGGCGGAGGCGTCGTCGGTCGGCGGCTGGCCGTCGTGAGGTACGACGACGCGCGCGCCGGCACCCTCCTGGCGCGCGGCAAGGCGCCGCGCGCGTGAAAATCTGTCCCGAGCGAAGCTCGGGTGAGCTGCCCGGGCGGAGCTCGCTCGAAGGGCGCTCGGATGGATGTCCGGTGTGGTGGATGCCGAGGACGAGGGTGCGGGCGTTGCTTCCAGTTCGCTACGATCCGCCGTGGAAACACCGATGCCCGCTCGTGTGATCTCGCCCGGCAGCCGCGCGTCCCTCCTCGCGCTGGTGGCCCTCGCGGGCTTCGCGCTCGCACCGCCCGCGAGCGCGGACGCGCCCACTGCGCCGCGCGAGACGAGCGGGGCGGACCCGAGCGATGGGAGAGGCTCCTGCGAGCCCGCCGGAGCGAAGCCCGCGGCGAGCGCGGCCGCCGGCGGGGGCGGCGGGGGCGAGGCCGGTGGCTCCGAGGACAGCGCGGCGCCGGGGGTGGCCGGCGTCTCGGACCTCACGTTCCGACCGCCGCAGCGGCGCGGAATCCTGCCGAGAGGGCACCTCGTCCCCGTCATCGAGACGGGCCTCATCACTGCCGTGATGGCCGGCTGGAACGTCTCCATCGGAGGGGCGCCCTGGGCACGCGTGAACCTGGACACCATCGGGCACAACCTGCGGAGCACCTGGGTGCTGGACGAGGATCGCTTCTGGATCAACCAGGTCGGCCACCCGTTCCAGGGCATCTTCCCGTACAGCGCGGCGCGCTCGTCCGGCCTGGGGTTCTGGGCGTCGACCCCGTACCCGTTCGCCGCGAGCGCGATCTGGGAGATCGTCGGCGAGACCACGCTCCCGTCGGTGAACGACCAGATCACGACGACGCTCGCCGGGGTCGTCCTCGGGGAGACGTTCCACCGGGTCTCGGGCATGATCCTCGACGGGCCGCGCAGCGGCTGGCGCCTCGCGGCCGCGACGATCTTCGCGCCGATCGAATCGATGAACCGGGCCCTCGTCGCCACCGAGCCCCCCGCGCCGACGCCGCCCTCGCGCGTGCAGGTCCGCGCCGGCGCCCTGTCGTTCGACCCGAACGTCCGAACCGCCGGGAACGAGGGGGTCGTCCCGGAGCTCGGCGTGCGACTCAGCTACGGCCTGCCCGGCGATCCGCGCTTCCGGTTCGAGCGGCCGTTCGATCACCTGGACCTCGAGTCCACCTACTCGACGGAGAAGGACCCCATCGCGACGCTCTTCGCGCGCGGCGTGCTGGTGGGGCGGACGTTCGAGGGGGAGCGGGTGCGCGGTCTCGCCGGCGTCGGGCTGCAGTTCGACTTCTCGGCGCTCCGCCGTCACAGCGTCTCGACGAGCGCGGTCGGCCTCTCCGCGGAGGGGCGCTGGGAGGTGTCGCCGCGGGTCGCGCTCGAAGGCGCCGCGACCGCCTCGGCGGTGGTCCTCGGCGCCGCGGGCTACCTCGGTGGCCGCCCGGAGCACGACCGCAGCTATCGGATGGGCCCTGGCGGCCAGGCGCACCTCGATCTGCGGCTCGTCGCGCTCGATCGGATCGCCGCCCGGCTCATCGCTCGCCAGTACCTCATCGCCGGCCTGGGTTCACTGCCCGGCTACGAGCGCGTCTCGAACCTCTCCGGCTCGCTCGAGCTGCGGGTCGTCGGGCCGCACGCGCTCGGCGTGGAGGGGCTCCTCGCGCACCACTCCGGCGATGCGGCTGCGGGCGCGCCGGCGCGCTCCGAGACGGGCACGGAGCTCCGCGCGTACTACGCCTTCACGGCCGGGCAGCGCTGACCTCGCGCCGTTCAGGGCTGGTACGCGAAGCACCGCCAGAAGAAGAAGCGTCGGACCGTCCTGCCGTGCCGCACGATCGGGAGCTCGCCCGCGGGCTCGCAGCGCTGGAACGGGTACTCGTCGGGCGCCCGGAACGCGAGGTCGTCGCAGAAGTAGATCGCGTCGCGGCCGCGGAGCGCCTCGGGCGAGGTCCACTCGTCGTACTGATCGCGCCGGCCGCCGAGGCGGGTCACCTCGAGGTCGTCGCCGCCGTAGAAGGCGGCGAGCGCGGAGAGCTGGAGCCGTCGCGAGAACACGAACGGCCGCTCGCCGAGGCCGGAGGCCTCGAGCGCGCGCAGACGGGCGCCGACCTCGTCCCAGCCGACGAGGTCCGTCGCGAAGTCGAGCCGCGGCGGGAGCGGCAGCGCGAGCGACACCGCCTGGACGTAGAACAGGAGGGAGAGGGCGATGCCGAGCCCCGCGGGCGCGAGCCGGACGAGCCTCGACCGGCTCCGGAGCAGCGCTGCCGACGCCGGGATCATGAGGGTCAGGAAGGCAGGGCCGAACCAGTTCGGGTTCACGTAGGTGAAGAGCGAGGCCGCAGAGAAGACGGCGAGGGACGCCGCGGCGCACCCGAAGACGAGCGCGTCCGCCGGGCTCCCCGCGCGCGCTGCGCGTGCGCTCCGCGCGAGCCCCACGAGGCACGCCGCCCAGACGAGCGGCGACAGGCTCTGCTGCGCGACGAGGAAGCGCGGCACCGTCCTCCACGGGCGGAAGGCGCCGCCATGGCGGTCCACGAGCTGGAACACGAACGACTCCCACCCGTGCCGCGCGTTCCACAGCACGACGGGCGCGAACACGAGCGCCGCGATCGCGAGCGCCAGGTACGGCTCCTTGCGCCGCAGCCACGCCCGGTGAGGCGAGAGGAGCAGGAAGAGGAGGATCCCCGGGAGGAGGAGGACGTTGGTGTACTTGGACAGGAGCCCGAGCCCGGCCGCGAGGCCGGCCGCGTACCACAGGCGCGGCGCGCCGTTCACCGCGCGCCAGACGAGCCAGGCGGTGAGGATCCAGAAGAGCGTCGCGGGCGCGTCCGGCGTGGTGAACACGGCGCCGAGCCCGAAGAGCGGCGCCGCGTTGCAGAGGAGGACCGCTCCCCACGCGACGTCGCGCCGCCCGGGGAGCAGGTCGAGCGACAGCCGGAGGAGGACCAGCGAGGTGGCGGCGGTGAAGAGGAGCGCGGGGAGGTGGACGGCGAGCTGCGTCCGTCCGACGAGGCGCGTCGTCGCGGCCAGGATCCACGCGACGAGGGGCGGGTGATCGTAGTAGCTCGCGGCGAGCCGGCGCGACCACTCCCAGTAATACGCCTCGTCGTTGAACAGCCCGAGCCAAGGGAGGATCGCGAAGCGGGCGAGGAAGAGGAGCGCGACGGCCGCGGCAGCGAGCAGGTGCGGGCGCGCGGGCGCGGGCGCGGGCGCTCGAGCGGGCTCGGTCCCCGGCCGCGCGGGCGCAGCCGGGGACGGCGCGGCGAGGGGGCTCCCGCCCGTGTCGGCGCGGGCGGGGAGCGGAGCGCGCGCGCGTGAGGCAGGCGTCGACGTGGACGGTGAGTGTTCCATCAGCCCGCGAGCGTAGCGCGCCGCGACCGGTCCGTTGCCCGCGTCAGGCGCGGCTCACCGGGGGTGGCCCGATGGGCCTCAGCGCGCGCAAAGGCGCGCGTGGCGAGGCGCCGCAGTCAGTGAACGCTCTTCCCCTCGGCGCCTCCCCGGATCTCGATGCGCTTGCCCTGAGCGCGTTCCTTCGGCAGAGGCAGCGAGACCTCGAGCACCCCGTTCTCGAACCGGGCTTCGGCCTGCTCGGGATCCACGCCCTCGGGGAGCGGGATGGCACGCCGGAACGAGCCGTAGCTGCGCTCGGAGCGGTAGAACCCCGCGCCTTCCTCCTTCTGCTCGCGCCGGCGCTCGCCCTCGATGACGAGCGCGTCATCCCTCACCTCGACGCGGAGGTCGTCCCTGGAGAGGCCCGGCAGGTCGGCCCGGACGACGAGCTGGCCCTCGCGCTCGAGAACGTCGATCTGCGGGGTCCAGAGCGCGCCGCGGGAGAGCGCCTCGCCCGGAAGCTCACCCCGTGGCATGAGACCGCCCATCCCGAACCCGACCTCCTCGAACATGCGATCGAAGTCGTCCATCATCCGGCGCATCAGCGAGAACGGGCTCATCGTGAAGATGTCGGAGCCCCGCATCATCGGCGCGCGCGCCTCCCGGCGGGAGAGGCCACCGCCCGCCCGCCGCTCCTCGCCGCGCTCCATCCCCTGCTGCTTCGGCGTCTCGCCCGCCCTCGCCGCGCGCTGCTCGCCCCCCGCCGCCTGCTGCCCCTGCGTCTTCTTCTGCTCCGCTCCGGCTGGATTCTCGATCGCCATGACCGCTCCTTCCGGACTCGCGTCCGGCATGGGTTCCGCGGCGTGTCGGGCACGCCCGCGTGGATGGGGTCGGGTCGACGGTGGTGATCGGGAGTCCGGGCCGCAAAGCCCCTCGCGCATACGCCTGCGCGTCGCGGGCGCGGCCGGAGCGCCGCCTGGTGAGCGGGCGGATGCCGCGCCACGCGGGCGCACCTCTCTCCGGCTGGAGGCGTGAGCGAAGAGGCGCGGCGTCAGGCCGCCGCGGCCGAGAGGTCCACGCCCGCGGCGGGGCGGCGCCAGAAGCGCAGCGCGAGCGCGAGCGACGCGAGCTGCACGGCGGCGACCAGCGCCACGCAGGCGGGCCAGCCGCCCGCGTGCCACGCGAGCGCGGGGAGGGCGCCGCCCGCGCTGCCGCCGAGGTAGTAGCAGGAGACGTACACGCCCGACGCGGCGGAGCGCACCTCGGCGGGAGCCGTCGCCTGGAGGTGGCTCGTCGAGGCGGACTGGCTCACGAACGCGGCGGAGCAGGAGAGGGCGAGGCCGAGCCCGATCACCCAGAGTGAGTGGACCAGCGTGAGCCCACCACCCGCCAGCGCGCCCACGAGCGCCGCGGCGAGGCCGGCGCGCGGGCCGACCCGGTCGATCCAGCGACCCGCGAAGGGGACCACGAGCGCGCCGACGAGGTAGACGGAGAACATCCAGCTGAGCGGGCCGGCCCCGAGCCGGAAGGGCGGCTCGGAGAGGTAGAGGGTCACGTACGTGAAGGTCGCGACGAGCGTGAAGAGCACGTTGAAGCCGACCGCGAACGTCGCGAGCAGGCGCGGATCGTCGAGGTGGCCGGCGAGGGCGCGGAGCCCCGCGAGCGGCGAGCCGCGCCGCGCGGCCGGGCGGCGGTCTCGGGGGAGGCCGCGCGCGACGGCGAGCGCGCCCGCGAGCGTGAGCGCGCCGAGCGCGACGAACGCAGCGCGCCAGCCGGCGCGCTCGGCGACGAGCGCCGCGACCACGCGGCCGAGGAACCCGCCCACGACGTTGCCGCTCACGACGATCGCCATCGCCCGGCCCAGGCCGCCCTCCGCCCACTCCGCCGCGACGTACGAGATCGAGACGGCGTAGACGCCGGGGACGGCGAGGCCCTGCGCGAACCGCCACGCGAGGAGGGAGCGCAGGCCGGGAGCGGTCGCGGCGAGCAGGGTGGGCACGGACAGCGCGAAGAGGGACCCCACGATGAGCCGGCGCCGGCCCACGCGCTCCGCGAGCGCGCCGACGAACGGCGACGCGAGCGCGATGGCGATGGGTGGAGCGCTCACCGTCAGCGCCGCCGACGCCTCGGAGACGCCGAAGGCTCCGCCGAGGAGCGGCAGGAGCGGCTGCGTCGCGTAGACGTTCAGGAACGCGCAGATCCCGGCGAGGGCGAGCGAGAGGAGGGCGGCGACGGCTCCGGGCGGCGAGGCCGGCCCGGGAGCGTCGGGCGTGGGAGGACGGGAGGGCATCGCGTGGCCGGGCGCGGCCCGGGACGCGGGAACTTGCCGCCGCGGCGACGAGACGTCCAATATATCCTTCGTCGCGAACGATACGCTGGAGATCTCGTGGAGCTCAGGCACCTCCGCTACTTCGTGGCCGTCGCCGAGGAGCTTCACTTCGGCCGCGCCGCGGCGCGGCTGCACATCTCGCAGCCGCCGCTCAGCCAGCAGATCCAGCAGCTCGAGCGCGAGCTCGGCTTCGAGCTGTTCCTGCGGACGAACCGGCGGGTCCGGCTCACGGAGGCAGGCCGGACCTTCCTGCCGGACGCGAGGCGGATCCTCGAGCGGGTCTCCCAGGCGGCGGAGTCGGCGCGGCGCGTGGCGCGCGGGGAGGTGGGGGCGCTCGCGGTGGGGTTCGTCGCCTCCGCCACCTACGCGCTGCTCCCCCGCCTCGTCCGGACGTTCCGGCAGCGCCACCCGGAGGTCGCCCTCACGCTCGGCGAGCTCTCCACCGCCGAGCAGGTGGTGGCGCTCCGGAGCGGGGCCATCCAGCTCGGCCTCGCCCGGCCTCCGGTCGGCGACGAGACGCTCCGGGTGGACCCCCTCGCGGAGGAGCCGCTCGTCGTGGCGCTCGCGGCGCGCCACCCCCTCGCCGCCCGCCGCGCCCTCACGCTGCGCGCGCTCGCGGAGGAGCCGTTCGTGCTGTTCCCGCGCCAGCCGCGACCGGGCTGGGCGGACGAGGTCGTGGCCGCCTGCCGCGCGGCGGGGTTCCGGCCCCTCGTCGCGCAGGAGACGCTCGAGCTCTCGACCACCATCGCCCTCGTCGCTGCGGGCATCGGCATCACGCTCGTCCCCGCGTCGGCGCAGACGGTCCGTCTCCCCGGCGTGGTCTACCGGCCGCTGCGGAGCCCCGCCCCGCGCACGCGCCTCGTCGCGATCCACCGGTCCGAGGACCCGCGCCCGGTGGTGCAGCGCTTCCTCGCGGTGGCGCGCGAGGTGCTCGCCGCGGGGGCGGGCGGGCGCGGTTGAGGCCTCCGTCCATGGGGACCCACGAGGACCGCGCCGTCCACGCCGATGCCCTGCATATGGCTCCCGGATTCCAGGGGGGGAGAGCCATGTCGCGAACCCACGTCGTCGCCGTCCTGATGCTCGCAGCGCTGACGGCGCTGCCTTCTCCTGCCGGCGCGTGGACCCGGCGCCAGGCGAGGACCTTCGCGACGCTGCCGGAGGGAGCGACCGCGCCGGAGGGGCTCGAGGTCGACGCGGCGGGCAACGTGTACGCGACGGAGTTCGGCTTCACGAACGGGGGGCCCGTGGAGGGCCCGGGCCAGCTCGACGTGTTCACCTCGTCGGGCAAGCTCATGCGGCGGGTCCCCGTCGCCGGATCGAGCGCCCACCTCCTCGCCCTCGCCTTCCACCCCGCGACCCGCGCGCTCCTCGTCGTGGACTTCGGCGGCGCGCGGGTGCTCGCGGTCGATCCCGAGACCGGCGCCTCGACGCCCTTCCTGACGCTCCCCCAGACCCTGCCGCATCCGGAGCTCGGGGGCGCGGGCCTCAACGACGTGACGTTCGATCGCGCCGGGAACGTCTACGTCTCCGACTCGTTCCAGGGCGTCGTCTGGAGGACGGGGCCCGACGGCGGAGTCGCCTCCGTCTGGGTGGACGATCCGCTGCTCCGGACGACGGGCGTCCCTCCGTTCGGCGCGAACGGGCTCCGCTTCGATCGCGACGAGGCGGCGCTGTACGTCGCGAACACGGGCGGCGACATGGTGGTGAAGGTCCCGGTCACGGGAGGGGCGGCGGGGACGCCCGAGGTGTTCGTCACGGGCATCAACGGCGCGGACGGGCTCCTCGTCGACCGCGACGGCAACCTGTGGGTCGTGGCGAACCAGGCGGACGAGATCGTCGTCGTCGATCCGGGCGGGCGCGCGATCGCCAAGCTCGGCGACTTCGATGGGATCGGGGAGAAGGGCGCGCCGGTGGGCTTGCTCTTCCCCGCGAGCCTGCGCTTCAGCGGCGACTCGCTGCTCGTCACGAACCTCGCGCTCGACCTGCGCCTCTTCAATCCGGCCTTCGCGTCCGTCGACTCACCGTGGACGGCGGAGGTGACGCGGAGCACGATCGCGAGGCTGCCTGCGCGGATTCCGCCGATCCGGTCGCGGGAGTAGGGCGCGCGGATACGGGGAGGGCGCCGCGTCCCTGGCGGACGGGCGAGTGATCGCGCGAGCCTCGGCTCGGGAGGCGAGGGGCGCACGGTGCCCGGGCGGGCGGGGCTCCGCTCGCGCGCGGCCCGCCCGCTCTGGCAGACTGAGGCCCGTGCCCGACGCGCTCGACTACGACTACGACTACATCGTCATCGGCTCCGGCTTCGGCGGCGCGGTCTCCGCGCTGCGGCTCAGCGAGAAGGGCTACCGCGTCGCGGTGCTCGAGATGGGGAAGCGCTGGGGGCCGGACGACTTCGCGGCGACGAACTGGAACGTCCGCAAGTCCCTCTGGATGCCGAGGCTGCTCTGCTACGGGATCCAGCAGATCTCGGTCCTGAAGCACGTGCTCGTGCTGCACGGCGCGGGCGTCGGCGGCGGCAGCCTCGTCTACGCGAACACGCTGCTCGTACCGCCGGCGCGCGCGTTCGAGGACCCGCGCTGGCCCGCGGGAGAGGCCTGGGCCGAGAAGCTGGCGCCGCACTACGCCACCGCGCGCTTCATGCTCGGCGCGACGCCCGCGCCGGAGACGTTCCCCGCCGACGAGCTCCTGCGGCAGGCGGTGGAGGAGGAGACGGGGCGCGGGAGCACGTTCACGCGCCACACCGTGGGCGTGTACTTCGGCGAGGCGGGCCGGACGGATCCGGATCCGTTCTTTGGCGGGGAGGGGCCGGCGCGCACCGGCTGCATCCTGTGCGGCGGCTGCATGACGGGCTGCAAGCACGGCGCGAAGAACACGCTCGACCGGAACTACCTCTTCCTCGCCGAGCGGCGCGGCTGCGTCATCCACCCCGAGACGAAGGTCCTGGACGTCCGGCCGAGGCCGGGCGGAGGCTACGAGGTCCGCACCGCCCGCTCCACGCGCCCGCTCTCGCGGCGGACGCGGTCGCTCCACGCGCGCGGGGTGGTGTTCGCGGCCGGAGCGCTCGGCACGGTGAACCTGCTCCTGCGCTGCAAGGAGCGCGGCAGCCTCCCGCGCCTCGGCGATCCGCTCGGCGACTACGTGCGGACGAACAGCGAGGCGCTCCTCGCGGTGACGGCGCGGCGGGACGACGTCGACTACAGCCGCGGGATCGCCATCACCTCGGGGATCGACGCGGACCAGGACACCCACGTCGAGATCGTCCGGTACGGCGAGGGCCACGACGCGATGGCGCTCCTGTCGACGCACCTCACCGGCGCAGGGCCGCCGTGGCCGCGCTGGCTGCGGTGGCTCGGGAACGCCATTCGCCACCCGCTCGACTTCCTGCGCGCGCACTGGCCGTTCGGCTGGGCGCGGCGCACCGCGGTCCTGCTCGTGATGCAGCCGCTCGCGAGCCACATGCGGCTGCGGCTCGGACGCCGGCCGTGGGGGCGGGCGCTCTCGAGCGAGCTCGCGGACGGGCAGGCGCGGCCGCCGACGTACATGCCCCTCGCGAACGCCCTCGCCGAGCGGATGGCGCGAAAGATGGGCGGCGTGGCGCAGAGCGGCCTCCACGAGGTGTTCCTCGGCGCCTCCAGCACGGCGCACATCCTCGGGGGCGCGACGATGGGCGCCACGCCCGCGGAGGGGGTGTGCGATCGGGCGGGCCGGATCTTCGGCTACGAGGACCTGTACGTCGCGGACGGAAGCCTCGTCCCCGCGAACCTCGGCGTGAACCCGTCGCTCACCATCACCGCGCTCGCCGAGCACGTGATGAGCGGGATCCCCGTGAACCCGGAGGGCACGTCGAAGCCGGCGCCGCGCGGTCCACACGCGAGCTGAGGGGCGGGGAGGAGCGGGGGAAGCCTCGACCTCGACCCGATCCCGCTCGTGGTTCGACAGTGAGCGGCCGGTAGAGTCGGCTCGCCCTGAGCCTGAAGGGCGAGCGGTCCCGAGCCCGAGCCCGAGCCCGACCTCGACCCGACCTCGACCTCGACCTCGTCGCTCGCCGCAGAGCCCCAATCCCTCCCCGCCCGCAGCGCGCCGCCCCATGTGGCGGGACCTCGCGCCCGCAGGCGGGCCACTGGACGCGGTAGGCACCGCCCCGACCCACGGATCGCAATGCAACGCGGTCGGCCGCAGCGCCCTCGCCCATGTGCAGCCAACGCTCGCAGCCCCGCGTTGCCGGCGGCGTCTGCGGACGGCACCGCCCCCCGTACCTTGTCCCCGTCCATCGTGGCCCGCCGAGGACGTGAGGTGCCGCCCCAGGCGGCGCGCCACGGTGACCTCGCCCACGGCGATGTCGGCCAGAGCGACCCCGCCCCCGACCTCGCCGCGGACCTCGACCTCGACCTCGACCTCGACCCCGACCCCGACCCCGACCCCGACCTCGACCTCGACCTCGACCTCGACCTCGACCTCGACCCCGACCCCGACCTCGACCCCGACCCCGACCTCGACCTCGACCTCGACCTCGACCTCCACGCCCCCCCGGGCGTAGAGGTCCCGCCCGGCGGCCCTCCCGCCCAGGCGCCGTGCAAGGGCCGCGATCGAGGTCCGTGCTAGCCTGGCGGCGCCTTGTCTCCACCCGCCCGGCGGCTCGTCCGTGAGGCGCTCGAAGCCCTCGGCATCCGCCGCTTCCTGCTCGGCGTCCACGACGCTGCCTTCCCGACGCTCCCCGGCGAGGACGTCGGCCGCGGCTCGCCCTCCGCCGACGGCGCGGGGGAGCTCCTCGAGCTCGCCTCCGCCCTCGGCTTCGACGGTCTTCAGCTCGGGCCGTCGGGCGCCACCTCCGCAGCGAACCCCTCGCCGTACGACGGCACGCTCTTCTCGCGGAGCCCCCTCTCCGTCGCGCTCGCGCCGCTCACGCGTCCGGAGCTTGCGTCCCTCCTCCGGGCGGAGACGCTCGCCGAGCTCGTCGCCGGGCGCCCGCGCGGCGAGCGCGTGGTCTACGGCTACGCCTTCGCGGCCTCGAAGCGCGCCCTCGGCGAGGTGACTGCCCGGTTCCGAGCGCAGCGCGCCGCGGGCTCGGGCGGACCGGTCGCGGAGCTCGCGGCCCGGCTCGAGTCGTTCCGGGCGGCGCACGCCGGCTGGCTGGTGCCCGACGCGCTGTACGAGGTGCTGGAGCGGCGGTACGGCGGCGCGACCTGGCGATCGTGGCCGAGCGGTGAGGACCGCGAGCTCTTCGCGCCCCGGCCCGGCGCCGAGGCGGCCGCGGCGAGGCGCCGAGAGGCCCTGCTCGCGCGCCACCGCGCCGAGATCGAGGACCACTCCCTCGTGCAGCTCCTCGCGCACGAGCAGCACGCCGCGTTCCGAGCCCACGCGCGCTCTCTCGGGCTCGCGCTGTACGCGGACCTCCAGGTCGGGATGTCGGAGCGCGACGTCTGGGCGGCGCAGCGGCTCGTGCTCGACGGATGGCGCATGGGCGCGCCGCCGAGCCGGACCGATCCGGAGGGGCAGCCCTGGGGCTTCGCGGTCCTCGACCCGCGCGGCTATTTCGAGGCGGACGCGTCGGGTGCGCCCGCGGACGGGCCGGCGGTCCGGTTCCTGCGCGCGCGGGTCCGGAAGGTGCTCGGGGAGCACGACGGGCTCCGCGTCGATCACCCGCACGGCCTCGTCGCGCCCTGGGTCTACCGCGCGGATGGGGACGACCCCGAGGCGGCGGTCCGGGCGGGCGCGCGACTCTTCTGCTCGCCGGACCTGCCGGAGCTCTCCGCGCTCGCGATCGCGCGCGCCGACCAGGTGAACCGCGGCGTCCCGCGCCACGCGGACGACCGGGTGAGCTCGCTCGACGAGGCGCAGGTCGAGCGGTACGCGACGCTCCTCGACGTGATCATGGACGCGGTGCCCGACCCGCGCGACGTCGCCTGCGAGATCCTGAGCACCCAGCCGTACCCGCTCGCGCGGGTCATCGCGCGGCACGGCCTCGGCCGGTTTCGCGTGACGCAGAAGGCGAACCTCGACGACCCGCGCGACGTCTACCGCGGCGAGAACGCCCGGCCCGAGGACTGGATCATGGTCGGGAACCACGACACGCCGCCCCTCTGGTCGGTGGCGGAGCGCTGGGTCGAGACCGGCGCCTCCGGGCGGCACGCGGAGCATCTCGCGTCGCGCCTCCTCGCGGAGGGCGAGGATCGCACGGCGTGGGCGCGCGCGGTCGCCGGGGACCCGGCCGCGCTCGCGCAGGCGCGCTTCGCGGAGCTGTTCGTCGGGCCTGCGCGGAACGTGATGGTCTACTTCACGGACCTCCTCGGCTCGCGCGCGCCGTACAACGTGCCGGGGACGGTGTCGGACGCGAACTGGTCGCTCCGCATCCCGCACGACGTCCGGCACGAGCACGCCGCACGCGTTCGCGCCAACCGCGCGCTCGATCTGCCCGGCGCGCTCGCGCGGGCGCTCCGCGCGCGGGGGCCCGGGTTCGCCGCGGCTCACCGCGAGCTCCTCGCCGGGCTCGACGCCGCCGCGCGCCCGATGTTCTGACGGGGGCTGCGCCCTCATCATTCATCACATCCTGGGGCTGCCGTCCGTGGACGCGGTTGCCATTCGACGAGCGGTTCAGCGCGCGAGGCGGTTGGGGCATCGACGGGGGTGAGCACGCGCGGCCCGGGAACGCGCCCTTGGAGGGCGGCACGACACGACGAGCGTGACCGTGGGGACCTGGGTCACGGGTTCGGAAGCTTGGCGGTGGCGGGCGCCGCGACGCTCGCCCTACGGCGGCTGAAGGGCCGTCGCTTCTGCGCCGCCGTGGCCGCGAGGTGCCGTCCGCGCGCGGGGCGGGGCGTAGTCGTGCCGGCCCGCAAGTCTCACGGCGCCCAAATTCCCAGCTACATGCGGGGGCGCTCCCCCAGCGCGCTCCTGCGGCGTCGGTCCGTCGCCCGGGTCGCGGCGGAAGCGCTCCATGTGCTCGCGTCCGAAGGCCCTCTCGGCGTGAAGCAGGTTATGAGCTCGGCAGGCGAGCCGTAGATTGTCGATGGTCGAGCGTCCGCCGAGCGCCACGGGGCGGATGTGGTCGAGCTCGAGCTTCCAGCGGCTGTTGCATCCGCACCCGTCCGGACCGACCCAGGCGCAGCGCCCGCCGTCGCGCTTCCACACCGCGCGGCGCACTATCGCTGGGATCGTGGACGTCGCCTCCGGGGACGCCGCCGCCGTCGGCGCCGGGCGCTGCGTCTTCCGCTCCGGCGCCACCGCGCCCTTGCGCTTGCCGTGCTTGTCGATGGCACAGCGGATCGCCTCGTGGAGCACCGCCGCCAGGTCACCGTCCGGGATCTTGTGCGAGAGAAGACACCGGAGTGTCTCGAGGTCCTCCTTGCAGGCGCGGTCGAGGGTGACGCGGAGCGACCAGTGGTTCTCGGTGATCGCCACGGCCTCTGACCGGCGCCCCGGCCTCTCGCTCCGGACGCGGGTTGCCGGGGACGCTGCGTCTGTCGGGCTCGCGTGGGGCATGGGCGCTGCGGGTGCTCCATCCGACGGCTCGGCGCGCTCCCCGCCAGCTTCCGGCGCCGTGAGCGGCAGCGCCGCGCTCGCGGGCTCGCGCTCCGGGAGCTTGCGGATCCCCGCGCGCGGCGCGGCGCGCGCCTGGATGGAGGCGATGAGGTGCTCCACCTCGGCGCGGGTCCGGTACGCGGCGCGGGCGAGGAGGTCGTCCACGTTCTCCTCGGTGAGCACCGGACCGAGGAGCGCCACGGTGGAGAGGCAGACGCGCGCATCGCGCAGCGGCGCCTCGAGCCTCGGGAACCGGCGCAGCACGCGCATGGCCTGGATGCGGCGGCCGGCGGCCCCCTCTCGGAGGTGGAGGACCTTCAGGCAATAGGCCCAGAGCGAGGCGTGCCCGGCCTCGACGAAGGCGCGCCGTCGGTCGAACTCTTCGAGGTGGAGAAGGAAGTCGGCCTGGACGTTTCGTTCCTCTCCGGCAAGCTCGCACAGGCGAACGGCGAGGACGTTCGAGTCGAGGGAAGCGGGAACGGGCGCGGACATGGAGTGCACCTCCAGATGCACCCTTCGTAACACGCGTTTTCGGGAGCTCCGGAGGCGCTCCAGGCTCGCGCGAGCGCGGCTTTTCTCGGTGTGCCCTCGGCAACCCCCTGCCGCGGTCGAACGCGCGCGCCCAGCCCAGCTGCGTGCGCGTGAGCGGCCCTGTCGCGCCGCCTCGAACCCCGGATCGGAGCTCCGGCGGGGAGCAGTCAAGGGCGATTCTTCACGCACCGCAACTGGGACGGATTGTTCACATCGTCAGGAAGCCCGTACGACGACCGGCGCTACCTCTGGCGATAGCTGTTACTTTCAGTGAAGCAGCGCAGGGCTCATGCGCCGCTTACGGGCTCGCCTCCACGCGTGGGCGCGAGCGCCCAAGGCAAGACACTCGCGGTGGAGCCGCTCGCCCGCACCCGCCACTCCGGCTGGGCCGCTCGGAACCGTGCCCGGACAGCGCGGTCCCACCCTGTCGATGCCCGAGTCCGATGTGCGCATCCATACGCCGGTCCATCGGCGTACGGCCCTTCGGGCGGTCGGCCGCGTTATGTGATGAATCCTGAGAGGCTGCGCCCCCGCCCCGCCCCACGGCTGGCCGCCGTCGGCGGGGGCCCACCCCTGCTCGCCGGGTCCCCTGCGCCACCGCGCACGGCCGCCCGCCCGCTCGCTCCGGACGCCTGCGCGTCGTGCACGGCGCGACGTGCCACCCACACATTGCTCTCGAGCCCCGCGCCCGAGAGGTGGACATGGCCAAGCGCGCACGCCCGGAGCCGGCCCAGCCGCCGGCCGAGCGCCCGCCACGAGTCGTCATCGAGAACGTCACGCCCGAGATCGACGGAGGCCGCTTCCCGGTCAAGCGGACGGTGGGGGAGCAGGTCGTCGTCGAGGCGGACGTGTTCACGGAGGGGCACGACGTGCTCACCGCCGTGCTGTGCCACCGGCGCGAGGGCGAGCCCTCCTGGACCGAGGTCGCGATGGCGCCGGTGGGGAACGATCGCTGGCGCGCGGCCTTCGTCATCGGCGCGCTCGAGCCACACCGCTACACGATCGAGGCCTGGGTGGACGCCTTCGGGAGCTGGGAGCACGGCTTCGCGCGGAAGGTGGCGGCGAGTGCGGTCGAGCCGGTGGACCTGCTCGTCGGCGCGGAGCTCGTCGAGCAGGCGGCGGCGCGGGGGGAGGGCGACGACGCGGCGCGGCTGGAGGGGTGGGCGGCGGCGCTGCGCGGCGACGCGCCGCTCGAGGAGCGCGCGCGTCGGGCGCTCGAGCCGGAGCTCCGGCTCCTCGTCGCCCGCCACCCGGATCGCAGCCGCGCGGCACGCCACCCGCGCGAGCTCTCCGTCTCCGTGGACCGCGAGCGGGGCCGCTTCAGCGCCTGGTACGAGCTCTTCCCGCGCTCCGCCGCTCCCGAGCCCGGCCGCCACGGGACCTTGAAGGACGTCGTCGATCGGCTGCCCTACGTCGCGTCGATGGGCTTCGACGTCCTCTACCTCCCGCCGATCCATCCGATCGGGCGCGCCTTCCGCAAGGGCAGGAACAACAGCACCCAGGCGTCGCCGGAGGACGTCGGCAGCCCGTGGGCGATCGGCGGGCCCGAGGGTGGGCACACCGCGATCCACCCGGAGCTCGGGACGCCGGAGGACTTCAGGCGCCTCGTGGCGCGGGCGGGCGAGCTCGGGATGGAGATCGCGCTCGACGTCGCGTTCCAGTGCTCGCCGGACCACCCCTGGGTGGAGGAGCATCCGCAGTGGTTCCGGCGCCGTCCGGACGGCACCATCCAGTACGCGGAGAACCCGCCGAAGAAGTACCAGGACGTCTACCCGCTCGAGTTCGAGAACCCGGACTGGCGCGCGCTCTGGTCGGCGCTCCTCGACGTCGTCCTCCACTGGGCCGACGAGGGCGTGCGGATCTTCCGCGTCGACAACCCGCACACGAAGCCGTTCCGGTTCTGGGAGTGGCTCATCGCCGAGTCACGGCGAACGCGGCCCGAGCTCGTCTTCCTCGCCGAGGCGTTCACGCGGCCCAAGGTGATGTACCACCTCGCGAAGCTCGGCTTCACGCAGTCGTACACCTACTTCAGCTGGCGCAACACGAAGGGGGAGCTCACCCACTACCTCACCGAGCTCACGCGCAGCCCGGTGAAGGACTTCTTCCGCCCGAGCTTCTGGCCCAACACGCCGGACATCCTCCCCGAGCCGCTCCAGTACGGCGGCCGGCCGATGTTCCAGGCCCGGCTCGTCCTCGCCGCGACCCTCGCCGCGAGCTACGGCATCTACGGCGCCGCCTTCGAGCACATGGAGGGGCGGGCCGCGCGCCCGGGGAGCGAGGAGTACCTCGACTCGGAGAAGTACCAGCTCCGGGGCTGGCAGCTCGACCGCGAGGACAGCCTGCGCGACTTCATCGCGCGCGTGAACCGCATCCGCCGGGAGCACCCCGCCCTCCAGTCGAACGAGCGCCTCGCGTTTCACCGGATCGACAACGAGCAGCTCATCGCCTACTCCAAGGCGACCGAGGACCTCTCCGATCTCGTGCTCGTGGTCGTGAACCTCGACCCGCACCACGTCCACTCCGGCTGGCTGGAGCTCCCGCTCGAGCTGCTCGGGTTGCCCGGCGACGAGCCGTATCAGGTCCACGACCTGCTCGGCGGCGGCCGGTACCTCTGGCACGGCGCCCGGAACTACGTGGAGCTCGATCCGGGGAGCGCGCCGGCCCAGATCTTCCGCATCCGCCGCCGCGTCCGGACCGAGCGCGACTTCGACTACTTCATGTGAACGGGCCGAGGGGGCAGATGGACGCGTCGCTCGCGACGATCACGACGGAGGGCCCGTGGGACGGGATCCTGGAGCCGGGCCCGGCACGGGCGAGCCTCGAGGCGGCGCTGCCGCGCTACCTCATGGGCCGGCGCTGGTTCGGCGGGAAGGCCCGCGGCATCCAGCAGGTCGCCATCGTGGACGCCGCCCCGATCGGCTCCGACCGGAACGCGCCGCGCCTCGTGCTCCTCGCCGTCTCGTACGCCGAGGGCGCGCCCGAGGTGTACTCGCTCCCGCTCGCGTTCGCGCCCGACGACGCCGCGGAGCGCGTCCGCGCGGCCTTCCCCGGGGCGGAGGTCGCGAGGCTCCGCGCCGGCGGGGAGGCGGGCCTCCTCTACGCGACCGACCGCGACCCGGCGTTCTCGCGCGCGCTCCTCGACGCGATCGCGCACGGCCGGACGTTCCCGGCGCGCGCCGGCGAGCTCGTCGCCTGGCCCACGCAGGCGTTCGCGCGCGAGGCGGCCGGTACCGAGGCGCTCGCCCCGGCCCCGCTCCTCGGCGAGCAGAGCAACACCTCCGTCCGGTTCGGCGAGCGGCTCATCCTGAAGCTCTTCCGCCGCGCGGAGGCGGGGACGAACCCGGAGCTGGAGGTCGGCGAGTACCTCACCGACCGGGCCGCGTTCCGGAACGTTCCGTCGGTGCTCGGCGCGATGGAGTACCGGCCTCGGAGCGGCGAGCCCCGCACGCTGGCGCTCCTGCAGGCGTTCGTCCCGAACCGGGGCGACGCGTGGGCGTTCACGCTCGGCGAGCTCGCCGCGTTCCTCGAGCGCGCCGCCGGCTCGGAGCCGCCCGCGGCGCCCGCCGCGTCCCTCGTCGACCTCGCCGGGCGGGCCCCGCCACCGGAGGTCCGCGCGCTCGCCGGGCCCTCGCTCGACTCCGCCGCCCTGCTCGGCCGGCGCACCGCGGAGCTGCACCTCGCGCTCTCGCGGGGCTCCGACGCGGCGTTCCGGCCGGAGCCGTTCTCTCCGGAGGATCGGCGCGCGCTGCACGACCAGGCGGCGCGCCAGGTCCGCGGCGCGCTCGCGCTCCTCCGCGCGCGGCGCGAGACGCTCGCCGCCGGCGTGCGCGCACGCGCAGACGCGATCCTCGCGCGCGAGGGGGAGCTCGAGCGCCGCCTGCGCTGGGTCCTCGAGCGTCCGCTCACGGCGCTGCGCACGCGGACGCACGGCGACTACCACCTCGGCCAGGTGCTGTGGACCGGGCGTGACTTCGTCGTGATCGACTTCGAGGGCGAGCCCGCGTGCCCGCTCGCGGCCCGGCGCGCGAAGGGATCGCCGCTGCGGGACGTGGCCGGGATGATCCGCTCCCTGCACTACGCGTCCTGCCAGGGAGGCGCGCAGCGCCTGGCGCCCCCGGGCGCCCCACCCGAGGACGCCGCGCGGTCCGAGGGATGGGCGCGCGTGTGGTATCCCTGGGTCGCGGCGGCGTTCCTTCGCGCCTACCTCGACGTCGCGCAGGGCGGACGCATCCTCCCCGGGAGCGAGGCGGAGGTGCGCGCGCTGCTCGAGCTGCACCTCACGGAGAAGGCGCTCTACGAGCTCGCGTACGAGCTGAACAACCGGCCGGAGTGGGTGGAGCTGCCGCTGCGGGGGATCGCCGATCTGCTCGCGGCGACGCCGGACCCCGCCGGAGAAGGGGAGGAGAGCTTGCCGAAGAAGGGGACGAGGGAGGCGCCGCGCGCCGCCGCGCGCGGGGCGGGGCGCCCGCGCGAGGACGCACCGGGCGAGGTGCTCGCGCTCGGTGGGCCGGGGGAGCTCGATCGGCACCTCTGGAACGAGGGGACGAACCACCGCGCCTACCGGACGCTCGGCGCGCACCTCGGCACGTTCGAGGGCCTCGACGGCGCGTCGTTCGCGGTCTGGGCGCCGAACGCCGAGCGCGTCTCGGTCATCGGCGACTTCAACGGCTGGGACAAGGCGCGCCACCCGCTCCGGCGCCTCGACGACACCGGGCTGTGGCAGGGCTTCCTGCCGGGCGTGAAGAAGGGCGCCGTCTACAAGTACCACCTGCGCTCGCGCGAGCGCGGCTACGAGGTCGACAAGGCCGATCCGTTCGGCTTCATGCACGAGACGGCGCCGGGGACGCAGTCCCTCGTGTGGGACCTCGCGTACGACTGGGGCGACGACGCCTGGATGCGCTCGCGCCGCGAGCGGAACGGGCTCGCGAGCCCGATGAGCATCTACGAGGTGCACCTCGGGTCCTGGCGGCGCGTCCCCGAGGAGGGGAACCGGTCGCTCACGTACCGCGAGATCGCGCCGCTCCTCGCCGATCACGCCGCGAGGATGGGCTTCACGCACGTCGAGCTGCTCCCCGTCACCGAGCACCCGTTCTACGGATCGTGGGGCTACCAGACGACGGGCTACTTCGCGCCGACGAGCCGCTACGGCACGCCGCAGGACTTCATGTTCCTCGTGGACACCCTGCACCAGCGCGGCCTCGGCGTCATCCTGGACTGGGTCCCGTCGCACTTCCCGACCGACGCGCACGGGCTCGCGTACTTCGACGGCACGCACCTGTTCGAGCACGCCGATCGCCGGCAGGGCCACCACCCGGACTGGGACAGCTTCATCTTCAACTACGGACGGAACGAGGTGCGGAGCTTCCTCCTCTCCTCGGCGATGTTCTGGCTCGACGCCTACCACGTGGACGGCCTGCGCGTGGACGCGGTCGCGTCGATGCTCTACCTCGACTACTCGCGCAAGGCGGGCGAGTGGATCCCGAACGAGTACGGCGGCCGCGAGAACCTCGAGGCGATCGCGTTCCTCCGCCGGTTCAACGAGGTGGTCTACGGAGAGTACCCCGACGTCCAGACCATCGCCGAGGAGTCGACCTCGTGGCCGATGGTCTCGCGCCCGCTCTACGTCGGCGGCCTCGGCTTCGGGATGAAGTGGGACATGGGCTGGATGCACGACACGCTCGCGTACCTGGGCCACGATCCCGTGTTCCGGCGCTTCCACCACAACGAGGTGACGTTCCGGATGATGTACGCGTTCTCCGAGAACTTCGTCCTCGCGCTGTCGCACGACGAGGTGGTCCACGGGAAGCGATCCCTGCTCGACAGGATGCCGGGCGAGGACCGGCAGAAGTTCGCGAACCTGCGCCTGCTGTACGCGTACCAGTGGGCGCAGTCGGGCAAGAAGCTCCTCTTCATGGGAGGCGAGATCGCGCAGGGGCGGGAGTGGAGCCACGAGCGGAGCCTCGACTGGCACCTGCTCGAGCGCGAGCAGCACGAAGGCGTGAGGACGTGGGTCGAGGACCTGAACCGGCTCATGCGCGAGAACCCGGCGCTCCACGCGCGCGACTTCGATGCGGGCGGCTTCGAGTGGATCGACGCGAACGACGCGGAGGCGAGCGTGCTGTCCTTCCTGCGGAGGGGACGGGAGGGCGATCCGGAGCTCCTCGTCGTCCTCAACTTCACGCCGGTCCCGCGCCAGAACTACCGGGTCGGCGTGCCGCGGGGCGGCTTCTGGCGCGAGGTCCTGAACAGCGACGCGCCCCGCTACGGCGGCGGCGGCTTCGGCAACCTCGGCGGACAGGAGGCGGCGCCGGTGGCCGCCCACGGGCGGCTCCACTCGCTCACGCTCACGCTCCCGCCTCTCGGGGCGCTGTTCTTCCGACCCGAGCCGCACGCCTGACGGCGAGGACCTCCGCCTCTCCGGCGGGCGCCAGGCAGGCGGTCCCGAACGGCCGTCCGCTGCTTGCTCCCGATCAGCCGCCCGGCGCGCCGTGCGTGGGTGCGCCGGTCCCTTCGGCCGCCGGCCCGGTTTCCGGTATCCTGCGCGGGTGCCGCCCGCGGAGGCCGCGAAGCCGAGAATCCTGGTCGTCGACGACGACCACGCCAACCTGCGCACGTTCCGGATCGTGTTCCGGGCCGAGTACGACGCGACGCTCGCCCTGTCCGGCGACGAGGCTCTCGGCGAGCTCGCCGTGGGGAGCTTCGACGTCGCGCTCGTGGACTACGCCATGCCCGGCATGAACGGGCTCGAGCTGCTCGTCCGGATGCAGCGGGCCCACCCGGAGGTCGGCCGCGTCATGGTGACCGGCTATCCGGACCACCCCGAGCTCGCCGAGGCCGCGCGCTCGGGGGTCGCCGCCGCCGTGGTCATGAAGCCGTGGGATCGCGACGATCTCCAGCGGACCCTCGACGAGCAGGTGCGGATCGCGCGGGCGCGGCGCGCGGGCATCTCCGGTCGCGAGGCGCCGTGAGCGGCGCCGCGACGAACGCCGGCGCGGCGGGCGCGGGCACCGTGAGCCCTGACCTCGAGGCGGGCTTCGAGGCGTCGTGCCTCGCGCGCGAGCGCTGGGAGGGCACGACCGCCGTTCTCCTCTCCGCGGTCCTCATCCCGCTCTGGATCGTCTTCGACGCGCTGCTCGAGCCGGAGTGGGTGCAGCCCTTCACGGTCATGCGGACCGCGGCGACGGCGGTCGCCTGGGTCGCCGTGGTCGCCGTTCGCCGGGCCCGGACCACCCGCGGGCTGCGGGCGTGGGTCGTGCTGGCGCTGGCGATCGGCGGCGCGGCGATCGCGCTGATGCTGCCGCACGTCCAGCACTTCCCGGCCTACGTGTTCGGGTTCTCGCTCTTCTTCTGGGGAGCCGGCGCGATGTTCTCGTGGCCGGCCCGGTGGTCGCTCGCGCTCTTCGGGTTCCTGCTCGCCGTCATGTCGACGGGGTTCGCCGTCTGGCCGGACGCGCGCGAGCTCGCGGACTTCATCGCCGCGGGCTTCTACCTGGGCAGCGCCGCCACGATCGCCACCATCATGACGATCGTCCGGAGCCGGCTCGTGCGCGAGGGGTTCGTGGTGTCGCACGAGCTCGCGATGCGCAACGCCGACGTCGAGCGCACGCTCGAGCAGCTCCGCGACGCGCAGGCGCGCCTCGTCGCGTCGGAGAAGCTCACCGCGCTCGGGAGGCTCCTCGCCGGCCTCTCCCACGAGATCAACAACCCGCTGAACGTGCTCCACAACAACCTCGACCCGCTCCGCGCCTCGCTCGGCGGGTTGCTCGAGGTCGCCCGCGCCGCCGAGGGCGCGTCGGCCGCCGACCTGCCCGCGCTGCGCCGGCGCTGCGCCGAGCTCGACGTGGAGACGACCTCGCAGGACGTGCGGGACGCGACCGAGATGATGCGTGCGGCGATGGAGCGGGTGCGGCAGGTCCACGCCGACCTGCGGGCGTTCATCCGCGGCGACGCGCCGGGCATGGTGCACGGCGACCCGGGAGAGGGGCTCCGCGCGACCGCGGCGCTCCTGTCGCGCAGGCTGCCCGAGGGGGTCCACGTCGAGGTGGACGTGGGTCCGCTCCCGCGGACCACCTTCCAGCCCGGGCAGCTGAACCAGGTCTGGCACAACCTCGTCCAGAACGCGCTCGACGCCGTCGGGGACGCGGGCACCGTCACGGTCCGGGCGCGCGCGGTCGGGGACCGGCTCGAGGTCACGGTCGCGGACAGCGGACCGGGCGTCGCGCCGGAGCACCAGGCGCGGCTCTTCGAGCCGTTCTTCACGACGAAGGGCGTCGGAAAGGGCACCGGGCTGGGGCTCGCCATGAGCTACCAGATCGTCGAGCGCCACGGCGGGGCCATGTTCCTCGACGGCGGCTACACGGAGGGCGCCCGGTTCGTGGTTCAGCTCCCGGTGCGCGTCGTCCCCGCCCTGCCGGTCCCGGCCGCGAGCGACCCGAGCGCGTCCCGCCGCGCGGGGTAGCGCCTTCGCCGTTCGTCGCGCCGCGACCCGCCCGAGCCGCCCCCGCGCGGCGAGGGCGGGCGCCGGTGACGAGCGTATCCTCGGCACGCGTGGCGTGCGCTCCCGCCTCGCCGATGGAGGTCTCCCGTGCGTACCTGCGCCGCTCTCGTCCTCGCCGGCCTCGGCGCCCTGGCCGGCTGCCACTCCGGCCCCGATCAGCGGCAGGTCGCGATCGCCCGCGTCGGCCTCGACCCGATCGCCGGGTGCGAGGATCTCGCCCGCGCCGTCCGCGACCGGCTCGTCGCCGACATGGACCGGGCCCTGGACGCGAACCTCGCGGCCGCGCTCGAGGGACGCTGCTGGGCGTACGGAGCCGTCCCGCCCGTCATGGCCACGCCCGCGCCCGGGGGCGACGCGGGCGGCGCGAAGACCTGGTCCGACACCAACGTCCAGGTCGCCGGCGTCGACGAGCCGGACCTCGTGAAGACCGACGGGGAGCTCGTCTACGCGATCGGCGCCGGTCGCCTCCAGATCCTCGACGCCTGGCCCGCCGCGGAGGCGCACCGGATCGCGGCGGTGCAGGTCGAGGGGACGCCGAAGCGGCTCCTCCTGCACGAGGGGCGCGTCGTCGTGTTCTCGTCGCTGGCGCCGCCCGTCGGCGACCCCGGCGCGACGCCGGTCCCGCCTTCGGGCGGCGGCGTCCCGATGCCGGGCGGCGTCGGCGCGAGCCCGGTCGGGTCGGCGGGCGGCGACTGCACCTACGGCTACGACTGCGTGCCCACGGGGGATGGGAACCCCTCGAAGATCACCGTGCTCGACGTCGCGGATCCCGCCCGGCCGCGCGTGCTCCGCGAGGTGACGTTCAACGGCTCTTACCTCGCGGCCCGCAGGATCGGCGCGTCGGTCCACGCCGTCATCGCGCTGCCGGAGCGGACGGTCCCGGGCCTCGCGTACTGGCCGAGCACGTTCGTGTGCGGCGACGGCGCGTCCCCCCGGGCGATTCGCGAGGCCTTCGAGCAGCTCCGCCGCGAGAACCGCGCGCTCATCGAGGGCGTGGACCTCGGCGCCCTCGTGCCCTCGGTTCGCGACGTCCGTCACCGCGCGGACGGCGACGCCGTCGACGCGGACGTCCTCGGGACCTGCCCCGGCTTCCACTCCTCGGCGGAGGGGGAGGGGGCCGCGTTCGTCTCGATCGCCTCGCTCTCGACGGACGGCGAGGGCCCGCTGTCGGTGACGACCGTGCTCGGCCGGCCCGGGTTCGTCTACGCCGGGCCGGCTGCGCTCTACGTCGCGTCGCCGCACGCCTGGCGCGGCGGCGGAAGCTGGTTCTGGGCGGAGCCGGAGGTGGCGCCCGAGGCGACGACGGTGCACGCGTTCCGGCTCGCCGAGGCTCCCGGCCCGCGCGCCGAGTACCAGGCGAGCGGCGTCGTCGAGGGGCGGGTGCTCTCCTCCTTCTCGCTGGACGAGTACGCGGGGGCGCTCCGGATCGCCACGACGACCGGCCACTCGCCGGATCCCGCCGCGCACAGCGCCGTGACCGTGCTGCGGGAGGCGGGCGGGACCCTCGAGGAGATCGGGCGGGTCGACGGCATCGCGCCCTCGGAGGACATCCGCTCCGTCCGCTTCGACGGCGCGCGGGGGTTCATCGTCACCTTCAAGAAGACCGATCCGCTGTTCGTGCTCGACCTCGCGGATCCTGCGTCGCCCGCGATCGCCGGGGAGCTGAAGGTCCCGGGCTTCTCGACCTACCTGCACCTCATGGATCCGGCGCACCTCCTCACCCTCGGCTACGACGCGTCCGACCAGGACGGGTTCGCCTGGTTCACCGGGATCCAGCTCCAGCTCTTCGAGGTCGCCGACCTCGCCGCGCCGGCGCTCGCGTACCGGGAGCTCATCGGCACGCGCGGGTCCACCTCGCAGGCGGCGACGGACCACCTCGCCTTCAACTACTTCGCGGAGAAGGCGCTGCTCGCGCTCCCGATGGTGATCTGCGAGGGCGGCGACGCGACCGGCGGCTACGGCACGCTCATGACCTTCAGCGGCCTCCGGGTCTACCGGGTCCGCGCCGACGAGGGCTTCACGTACCTCGGCGGCGTGGCGCACGCGACGCCGGAGACGTCCGAGACCTTCCGCGACGCGTGCTCCGGCTGGTGGACCGACGCGAGCACGCCGGTGAAGCGAAGCCTGTTCCTCGAGGACTTCGTCCTGTCGTTCACGGACGGCGAGGTGCGCGTGCAGGACACGCGCGCGCTCGGGACGGACCTCGCGCGGATCGGCTTCACCGCTCCGTGACGGCTTCGCCCACGCCGCGCTGCGCCGCGGCCCGGCGGCGGCGGGCGCGCACCGCGTACGCGACGAGCGCCGCGAGCGCGACGGCGGCGACGATCCCGAGCTCGACGCGCCTCAGGTCGCGATGCGCCTCGGCGAGGTGGTGGGAGGCGAGGTAGCCGACCGTCACGACCAGCGGGACCGAGACGAGCGCGGAGAGCCCGTCCGCGAGGAGGAAGGTCACGCGCCGGACGCCGTGGGTCCCCGCCAGCGCGAACGCCGGCAGGCGGAGCCCGGAGGTGTGACGCGCGACGACGATCGTCCAGAACGCGTGGCGGGCGAAGTGCCGCTCGAGCCAGGCGCGGCGCCGCGGCGTGAGGACGCGCCGCACAGGGCGGCTCTCCATCACCGCGTCGCCGTGCCGCCGCGCGAGCGAGTAGAAGAGGAAGTCCCCCGCCACGATCCCCACCCAGCAGGCGACGATCGTCGGGACGAGCCGGAGGTAGCCCTGGTGCGCGAGGAAGCCGGCGGTGAGCTGGGTGAGCTCCTCGGGCAGGGGCACCCCGACGCCTGCGCCCACGAGGAGCGCCACGATCGCCCCGTAGCCGAAGTGCTCGACGAATCGCTCGATCATCGAACGACAAGGTAGCCCCCGCCGCGCTCAGCGGTAGTCGGTGAGCTTGCGGCGCGTCCCGCCGAGCCGCGGCTCGGTCTTCGCCTGGCACGCCGGGCAGCGGGTCGCGTAGGGCATGACCGAGAGCCGCCCCGGCGCGATCTCCTCCTCGCAGTCCTCGCACAGCCCGAAGTCCTCGGGTGCGCTCGCGAGCTTCGCGAGGGCCCGATCGATCCGCGCCACGAGCTCCGCCTGGCCCTTGTTGCGCTGCGAGGCGAGCACCTGCAGCATCTCCGAGAGCGCCTGCGCGTCCTCGTCCGCGACGCCGGTCGTGGCGGAGTCCTTGCGGTTCGGCTCGATCCGGGCGGGGCCGGCCCGGACGAGCTCGGCGCGGAGCCGCTCGAGCGTCCGCTTCACGTTCGCGCGCTGCGCAGGGGTCATGCCGGTACACGACTACCCGAACCCGGCGCCGCGCGCCAGCGCGAGCGGCCGGGGTATCTTCCGCGGATGGTCTGGCACGTCACCGTGGACGGCGCTCCCGCCTGCACCTCGTCGATCCTCGGGCCGGACGAGCGGCTCGAGCCGCCGGTCTGCGGGACCCGCAACCGCGACCGGGCGGAGGACTACGCACGGCTGCTGCGCGAGCGCCACCCCGGGGCGGCGATCGAGGTGGTCGCCCACGGCTGCCCCATGCGCGGCGAGTGACCGGCGGTCCAAAGGATGGCCGGGCCCCGCTCGCTCGGTTAGTTCGGGGCCACCATGCGCGCCATCCGCTATCACGGTCCGAAGAAGCCGCTGCAGCTCGAGGAGATCGCCACTCCCACCCCCGGTCCCGGCGACGTGCTGGTGCGGGTGACCGCGGCGGGCGTGTGCCACACCGAGCTCCACTTCCTCTCCGGCCTGCTCGACCTCGGGGTCGCGCCGCTCACGCTCGGCCACGAGATCGTCGGCCGGATCGAGCGCGTGGGCGAGGGTGTCGGGCCGGCGCGCGTGGGGGAGCGGGTCATCGTCTACTACTACTCCGGCTGCGGCCGCTGCCTGCACTGCCTGCGCGGAGACGAGAACCTGTGCGACGCGCTGCGGGCGGAGCACGGCTTCGTCACGGACGGCGGCTTCGCCGAGTACGTGCGCGTCCCCGCGCGGAACGCGGTGCCGCTGCCGGGCGGGATCTCCGACGCGGACGCGGCGCCGATCGGCTGCGGCGTCACCACCGCGGTCCACGCGGCCAGCCTCGCGCGCGTCGGCCTCGGCGACTGGGTGGTCGTGTACGGCGTCGGGGCGGTGGGGTTCGGGCTCGTCCAGGTGGCGCGGCTGCGCGGCGCGCGCGTCATCGCCGTCGGCCGGACCCCGCAGAAGCTCGAGGCCGCCCGCGCGCTCGGCGCCGACGCGACCGTGCGCGCCGGCGCCGAGGACGTCGCCGCCCGCGTCCGCGAGATCACGGGCGGCCGGGGCGCCGACGTGGTGTTCGAGCTCGTCGCGACGCGCGAGACGATGGCCGCGAGCGCGCGCTCCCTCGCGAAGCGCGGTCGGCTCGTCTTCGTCGGCTACTCGGAGGACACCTTCGAGATCCACCCGATCCAGCTCGTGGTCGGCGAGCAGAGTGTCCTCGGCTCCGTGGGGAACACGCTCGCCGAGCTGCAGGAGGCGGTCGAGCTCGTCGCCCAGGGACGGGTGAGGACGATGGTCGACCGCGTGCTCCCGCTCGAGCGCTTCCAGGAGGGCGTGGACGCGCTCTCGGGCGGCAGCCTCCTCGGGCGCGCCGTCTTGAAGCCGTAGCAGCTCGCCGCGGCCGGCGCGCTCAACCGCCGAAGTCGGAGCGGGCGGAGGTCGCGCCGAGGCCGGCGATGGCGGTGACGCCCTCGCAGCGCATCCACTCCCCGGTGTCGAGCACGATCGCGTCCTCGTGCGTGCCGCCGGGCATCACGAGCTTCTTCTCCTGCAGGAGCATCTCGTCGACGAAGATCGGCACGCCGAACATGGCGAGCGGCGGCTCGGCGCCGGCCTCGCACGGCTCGAACCGCGGCGTGAACTCCGACTCCGCCACGAGCTCGGCCGGGCGCCCCGTCGCCTCCTCGAGCGCCGAGAGGCTGACGCGGTCGGTGGCCGCGACGACCGCGAACGCGATGAGGCCGTCTAGGCTCACGACAACCGCCTTCGCGACCCGGTGGCCGCTCACGTGCTCGGCGGCGGCGAGCTCCTGCGCGGACATCGCCGTCCGGTGGGTGTGGTGCTCGTACCCGCGATGACTCTCGCGCAGGTGCGACTCGATCAGCGATGGGATCATGGCCCGTCCTCCTCTGCCTACATGAGCATTCTCGGGCGAGCGCGCCTCGGTGGGCGGCGGCACGCCGGGGCGTCCCCGCTGCAGGGAGGCCGGCCGCCGGGCGCTCGCGGCGACGCGCCGCGGGCGCGCATTCGCGGGCCCCGCCGCTGCCGAGCGGCGGGGTCGTCGCGGAGCCTCGTCGCCGGCGTCCGCGTCCTCAGGGCGCGGACGCCGCGGGGGTCTGCGGCGTCGCCGCGTGCCCCGGGCGCACGAGCGAGATGGCGAACAGCACGGCGCCGACGAGCGCGTTGCTGACGCGGGCGATGCCCGACGCGTTCGTCAGGAAGAGCGCCGCGATGGCGAGGAGCACGGCGACCACCGAGATCACGTACCGCACGCCGGGCTTGCCCTGCGCCGCGAACGCGGCGACCGCGACGACGAGCGCCGAGATGGCCGTGAACGTGGCGGAGAACGGCGTCTGCGGGAGCGCGAAGGCGGAGATGAGCAGCCACGTCGCAAAGATCAGGTTCAGGGTGACGAAGCGCATCGACAGCCTCCTTCGGCCAAGAGCGTCGGCCGATCGGCGGAGCACGTCGAGGCGTCCTCGCGGAGTGGCTCGGACGCGGGAACGGCCAGCGGGCGGGCGTGCCTCCGGGCGGCCCCCGCCCCGCCCGTGAGCCGCGCGCCTCGCCGCCACACCCGGGTGTAGAGTCGCGCACGTGACCACCGAGCGACGGCTCCTCCTCCGGGCGAGCGGCTTCTCCTGAGGGCCCGTCGCGGGCCTCGGCTGAGGCACCGTGCTCGCGCCCGTGCTGGCGCGCCTCTCCCGGATCCCCGAGCTCGCGCGCGCCCAGGTGGACGCGGCGGGCCGGCTCTTCCTCCTCGAGCTCGCGCCCGGGGCCGATCCCGACGGCGCGCTCGCCGCGGCGCGGGCGGTCCTCGGCGCCCGTGCGCGCCCCGTCCCCGACGCTGAGGCGCAGCTCGAGAGCGTCCCGCGGGGCGACCGCTGGTTCACAGCGGAGGACATCCGCGGGCTGTCGTACGTCGAGGCGCGCGTCCTCGCGGCCCGGGTCTGCGACCGGGCGCTGCGCGAGGTGCCGCTCGAGACCGCGCTGGCGGACCGGCTCGAGGACGCGGCGGTCGTCGAGATCCGCGCCGCGCTCGATCGCGTCCACGACGAGGGCGGCCGGGACTCGAGCGCGTGGTTCGATCCGGCCTGGCCCGGCATCGCCGCGGCGATCGCGGCGCGCCTGCGGCAGGCGCTGGACGCGGACGGGCTCGCGGCGCTCCGCGAGGCGCTCCTGCGCGCGCGCACGTGACGGCGCGCCCCGGCGATCAGCGCAGCGCGCGGATCGCGCCCGCGACCACGGCGAAGTGACACGCCGCGGCGGCCACCACGAGCAGGTGGAAGATCTCGTGGAACCCGAACACCGCGGGGAACGGATCCGGCCGGCGCAGCGCGTAGATCACCGCGCCGGCCGTGTACAGGAGCCCGCCGCCGAGGAGGAGCGCGAGGGCGCCCGCACCGATCGCCGCGTGGAGCGCCGGAACGACCGGCACGACGAGCCACCCGAGCAGCACGTACAGCGCGGCCATGAGCGGCTTCGGGGCGGCGACCCACACGATCGAGAGGACCACCCCCGCCGCCGCGCCGAGCCAGACCGCCGCGAGCAGCGGCCGGCCGGGGTGGCCGAGCAGGAGGCACAGGGGCGTGTAGGTCCCGGCGATGAGGACGAAGATGGCCGAGTGGTCGACGCGCCAGAGGATGCGGCGCGCACGGGCCGACCAGGTGGGGCGGTGATACACCGCGCTCGCGAAGAAGAGCGCGAACAGGCTCGCGCCGTAGGTGAGGGCCCCGGTGCGGGCGGTGACCGTGTCGGCGTTGACGAACAGCAGCGCCCAGGCCGGTGCCGCGAGGTACGCGGCGATCTCGTGCGAGACGCCGCGCAGCAGCGGCTTCACGCGCTCCACACCTGCCACCCGCTCCTCCGCCATCGCCGCCCCTCCGTCCACTCAGAGAGTTGCGGTGAGCGCGTCACGGGGGCGTCATCGCGGCGCGACCGTTCGGGGGCGATGCCCGCGCGGTCGCGCGCAGCCGGGGAGGGACCGCACGGGGAGGGGGAGAGCGGCGGGCGCGCGGCGGTGCTATCGCACCCTCCGTGGGCACGCTCCGCCCTTTCGGCGCGACGCACCTCGCGATCCTCGCCGCCGTCCCCCTCGCGGCCGCTGCGCTCGCCGCGGCGGTCCGCGCCCGGCCCGGCCTCGCGCGCCCACTGTGCCGCGTCCTGGCGGCGGTGATCGCCGTGAACGAGCTCCTCTGGTACCGCCACGGGGTCGCGCTCGGCTGGCTGGACCCTCCGCACGGGCTGCCGCTCGACCTGTGCGACGTCGTGCTCTGGCTCGCGGTGTACGCGCTCGCGACGCTCACGCCCTGGGCGCTCGAGGCGGTCTACTTCCTCGGCCTCGCCGGGAGCGGCATGGCGCTCCTGACGCCGGACCTGGCGGACGTGCCGTTCCCGTCCTACGCCGCCGTCCAGTTCTTCCTCGCGCACGGCGCCATCGTCGCGTCGGTGCTGTTCCTCGTCCTCGCGGGGCTCCTCCGTCCTCGGCCGGGCGCGTGGTGGCGCACGCTCGTCGGCGTGAACCTCTACGCCCTGGCTGTGGCGCTCGTGAACGCGCGCTTCGGCACGAACTACATGTACCTCTGCGAGAAGCCGCGCTCCGGGTCGCTCCTCGATCTGTTCGGCCCGTGGCCCTGGTACATCCTCGGCGGGGAGGCCGTCGCTGCCCTGCTCCTGTTCCTCCTCTCGCTCCCGTTCCGCGGCGAGCGGGAGCGACGGAGCCGCGCGCCGGGCGGGCTTCGGCTACCATGAGCAGGTGCCCGGGGACGCCCACATCACCGACATCGCCCGCGTGATCCAGCTCGCGGTCGCGCCCGTCTTCCTCCTCACCGCGATCGGGACGATCCTGTCGGTCCTCTCCGGGCGGCTCGCGCGCATCGTGGACCGCGTCCGCATCCTCATCGAGCGGGCGACGAAGCTCCCGCGGGAGGAGCGCGGCTGGATCGAGCGGGAGGTCGAGACGCTCCTGCGCCGGCGCCAGCTCGTGAACCTCGCCATCACCTCCGGCACGAGCGCCGCGCTCCTCGTGTGCGTCCTCATCGCCAGCGCCTTCGTCGGCTACCTCGTCGGCGCGGACTTCTCGATCTTCCTCGCCGTCCTGTTCATCGCGGCGATGGGCGCGTTCGTCTCCGCCCTCGTGCTCTTCCTGCGCGAGATCTTCATCGCGGTCTCGACGCTCCGGTTCGAGCTGCCCGGGGAGCGCGAGGCCGCCGGGCGCGACCGCTGAGGCGCCCCGCAGGGCTTCAGCGGCGGCCGGCGCGGCGTGGCCCGCGCCCGCCCGCGCGGGTGCGGCGGGGGGCCTTCTTGCGCCCCTTCGAGCTGGACCCGCGGCGGCGCGCCGCGGCGCCCTTCGCCTGCACGGACAGCGACCTCTTCGACGCGGCCCCGCGCCCCTCGCGCTTCAGCGCACCCTTCGCGGCGGCGCTCCGCCGGCGCGACGGCGCGCGCGGCTTGCGCTTGCCCTGCCCCACCTCGGAATCGCGCTTCGCGGAGCGACGCGTGCGCGCGCTCGTGGCGCCCTTCTTCGGTGCCGACAGGGGCACGCCCGCGCGCCGGGCCTTCGAGAGCCCGATCGCGATCGCCTGCTTCGACGAGCGTGCTCCGTGCTTTCCTTCCCGGATGTGCTCCATCTCCTCTCGGACGAACTCTCCCGCCGCGGTCGATGGCCGCTTCCCGGCGCGGAGATCCGCCTTCGCCTTCTGCGTGGTGCTCTTCGACGGCATGGTCGTGTCCCCCTCGTTCCTTACGATGCGTACGCTGCGACGCCCCGGCAGAGCCCTGGAAGCGTGCGGCGTCGCGGTTAGCGGGACGGCAGGATGCGCGCAGACGAGTCGACCGAGGGTGCACCGGCCATCGAGCTCCGCGAGGTCGTGAAGCGGTACGGCGGCGCCGAGGGGCTCGGGCCGGTCTCCCTCGCGGTGCCCGCGGGCCGCACCGTGGCCCTCATCGGCCCGAGCGGCGCGGGGAAGTCCACGCTCCTCCGCCTCGTGCTCGGCCTCGTCGCGCCCGACCGGGGCGAGGTGCGCCTCCGCGGCGCGCCGCTCCGACCGGAGGACCACGCCGCCCGCCGCCGGCTCGGGTACGTCGTGCAGGGCGGGGGGCTCTTCCCGCACCTGACCGCCGGCAGGAACGCCGCGCTCGTCGCGCGCCACCTCCGCTGGCCGGAGGCTCGCGTCACGGCGCGGCTCGAAGAGCTCGCCGCCCTGACGCGCTTCCCGGCCGAGGCGCTCGCGCGCTTCCCGCACGAGCTCTCCGGCGGGCAGGCGCAGCGGGTGAGCCTCATGCGCGCCCTCTTCCTCGAGCCGGAGGTCCTCCTCCTCGACGAGCCGCTCGGCGCGCTCGACCCGATCACGCGCGCCGACCTCCAGGCCGACCTGCGTGCCATCTTCGCCTCGCTCGGGAAGACGGTGCTGCTCGTCACGCACGACCTCGCCGAGGCCGTGTTCTTCGCGCACGAGCTCGTGCTGCTCCGCGACGGCCGCGTCCTGCAGCGCGGCTCCCTCGACGCGCTCGTGCGCGCCCCGGCGGACCCGTTCGTGGCGCGCTTCGTCCACGCGCAGCGCGCGCTCGGCCTGCCCCCGGGGGCGCCGCCGTGACCGGGGCCGCCCTCGCGGCGACGCTCGTGCTCGCCGCCTCCGCCAGCACTCCGACGGTCGGGTCGAAGCAGTTCGGCGAGTCGCTCGTGCTGGGGGAGCTCGCGGCGCAGCTCGCCCGGGACGCGGGCGCCCCGGCGGAGCACCGCGCGGCGCTCGGCGGGACGCGCGTCGTCTGGGAGGCGCTGGTCCGCGGCGACGTGGACCTCTACCCCGAGTACACCGGCACGATCGCGCGCGAGCTCCTCGGCGGCGCGGTGCCGGCCGGCGATCCCGCCGCGCTCCGGGCCGCGCTCGCCGCTCGCGGCGTCGGCATGACGCGCTCGCTCGGGTTCGAGGACACGTACGCGCTCGGGATGCGGCGCGCGCGCGCCGCCGAGCTCGGGATCTCTCGCGTGTCGGACCTCGCCCGCGCCCCGGGGCTCCGGCTCGGCTTCACGAACGAGTTCATGGACCGCGGCGACGGCTGGCCGGCGCTGCGCGCGCGCTACCGCCTGCCGCAGCGCGACGTGCGGGGGCTCGAGCACGAGGTCGCGTACGCGGCGCTCGCGGCCGGCGAGATCGACGTGACCGACCTGTACTCGACCGACCCGGAGATCCGGCGCCACGACCTCGTGGTGCTCGAGGACGATCTCCACGCCTTCCCGCCCTACGACGCCGTCTACCTCTACCGCCTCGAGCTCGAGCGGCGGGCCCCCGCCGCGCTCGAGGCGATCCGGCGCCTCGAGGGGCGGATCGACGCCCGCGCCATGATCGCGATGAACGCGCGGGCGGAGCTCGACGGGGTCGCGCCCGCCCGCGTCGCGAGCGAGTTCCTGCGGGCCACGCTCGGCGTCGCGTCCGCGCCGGAGGAGGAGGGCCGGACGTCGCGCATCCTCCGCCGGACGCGCGAGCACGTGGCCCTCGTCGCGGTGGCGCTCCTCGCCGCCATCGCGCTCGCGGTCCCGCTCGGCGTCGTCGCGGCGCGCCGGCCGGGCGCGGGCCGCCTCGTGCTCGGCGCGGTCGGGGTCGTCCAGACCGTCCCGTCGCTCGCGCTCCTCGTGATGATGATCCCGCTCCTCGGCATCGGCGCCCGGCCGGCGGTCGCGGCGCTCTTCCTGTACGGGCTCCTCCCCATCGTGCGGAACACGCACGCCGGGCTGACCGGGATCGCGCTCGAGCTGCGCGAGTCGGCTGCGGCGCTCGGGCTCCCTCCGCGCGCGCGCCTCCGCCTCGTCGAGCTGCCGCTCGCCACCCCCGCGATCCTCGCTGGAGTGAAGACCTCGGCGGTCATCGCCGTGGGCACCGCGACGCTCGGCGCGCTCGTCGGCGCGGGAGGGTACGGCCAGCCGATCCTCACCGGCGTACGGCTCGCGTCCGTGCCCCTCATCCTGGAGGGCGCGATCCCCGCCGCGCTGCTGGCGCTCGTCGCGCAGGGACTGTTCGATCTCGCAGAGCGCTGGCTCGTGCCGCGCGGGCTCCGGCGCGCGCGCGCGGCGGGGGCGATCCGCTGAGCCCCGAACGAGGGGTCGGAGGAGCCGCCCCTCACGGAGCGCGCGAGCGTGCGGCCGTCCGCGCGAGGGAGCGCAGGAGCGCCTCGCGGAGCAGGGGAGCGCCGGTTATATCGGCGGCGGCGCTCACCTCGAGGAACCTCCGCGAATGCCCTACGTCGACCTGAGCCAGCTGCCCGACCTGCCGCTCCCGTTCATGAACCGCGACCACGCCGAGGAGTTCCGGCTCCTCGAGGAGCTCGGCCAGGCGCTCGCGGCGCACGGGGACGGGAAGGGCGCGGTCGAGAGCATCCTCGAGCGGCTCGCCGTCCTCGCGGTGCACACGCGGGAGCACTTCCTCCACGAGGAGGCCGTGATGCGCGAGACCGGCTTCCCCGCGTACCTGCCGCACAAGACCGAGCACGACCGCGTGCTCGCGGAGATGGACGCCGAGGCGTCGGCGTTCCGGCGGAGCGGAGACGCGGCGCGGCTGCGCCGGTACCTGCTGGAGGTCGTCCCGCGCTGGTTCGTCTCGCACACGAGCTCGATGGACGTGGTGACCGCCGGCTTCGTGGCCGCGCGGGCCGCGCCGCGCTGATCACGAGGCTCGCCGGCGACGCGTCATCGTGGCGCGCCGCCGCCGCCCGTATTTCTGGACCCGAGCCGTCCGCTTGCGCGGCGCGCGCGCGCAGTCGCCGCCGTCGACAGGCGCGGGCGACCTGTGGTTCTCTTTTGCGCCCAGGCACTTACGCCGCAGCCCAAGGAGAAGGAAAGGCGATGGCGACCCCAGCTTTCCACTACCAGGATCCGTTCCCGCTCTCGAAGGACGAGACGAAGTACCGCCTCCTCACGCGCGACGGCGTGTCGGTGGCGACCTTCGACGGCAAGGAGGTCCTCAAGGTCGAGCCGTCCACGCTCGAGCGGCTCGCCCGCGAGGCGATCCGCGAGGTCTCGTTCTTCCTGCGGCCCTCGCACAACGAGCAGGTCGCGAAGATCCTCGCCGACCCCGAGGCGTCGCAGAACGACAAGGGCGTCGCCCTCGCGTTCCTCCGCAACGCCGAGATCGCCGCGCGCGGCGAGCTGCCCATCTGCCAGGACACCGGCACCGCGACGATCGTCGCGAAGAAGGGCCAGCAGGTCTGGACCGGCACGAAGGACGAGGAGTGGCTCTCGAAGGGCGTCTACGCCACGTACACCACCGAGAACCTGCGCTACTCCCAGACGGCCGCGCTCGACATGTACAAGGAGGTCAACACGGGCACGAACCTGCCCGCGCAGATCGACCTCTACGCGACCGACGGCGCCGAGTACAAGTTCCTCTTCATCACGAAGGGCGGCGGCTCGGCCAACAAGACGCAGCTCTGGCAGGAGACGAAGGCGCTCCTCACGCCGGAGAAGCTCGAGAAGTTCCTCGTCGACAAGATGCGGCACCTCGGCACGGCGGCGTGCCCGCCGTACCACATCGCCGTGGTCGTCGGCGGCACCTCGGCCGACCAGTGCCTGAAGACGGTGAAGCTCGCGTCGACGCGCTACTACGACGGGCTGCCGACGAAGGGCAACGAGCACGGCGTGGCCTTCCGCGACACCGAGCTCGAGGCGAGGCTGCTCGAGGCCGCGAACGGGCTCGGCATCGGCGCGCAGTTCGGCGGCAAGTACTTCGCCCACGACATCCGCGTCGTCCGGCTGCCGCGCCACGGCGCGTCCTGCCCGGTGGCGATGGCCGTCTCCTGCTCCGCCGACCGGAACGTGAAGGCCAAGATCAACAAGGAGGGGGTCTGGATCGAGGAGCTCGACCACGCCCCGGAGCGGCTCATCCCGCTCGAGTACAAGAAGGGCAAGCACGAGCACGGCGTGAAGGTCGACCTGAACCGTCCGATGAAGGAGATCCTCGCCGAGCTCACGAAGTACCCGGTCTCGACGCCGCTCCTCCTCACCGGCACGCTGGTCGTCGCGCGCGACATCGCGCACGCGAAGTTCAAGGAGCTCATCGACCAGGGCAAGGGCGTCCCCGAGTACCTGAAGAACCACCCCGTCTACTACGCGGGCCCGGCGAAGACCCCGCCCGGGAAGCCGTCCGGCTCGTTCGGCCCGACGACGGCCGGGCGCATGGACTCCTACGTCGACCTGCTCCAGTCGCACGGCGCGTCGATGGTGATGATCGCGAAGGGCAACCGGAGCCAGCAGGTCACCGACGCGTGCAAGAAGCACGGCGGGTTCTACCTCGGCTCCATCGGCGGCCCCGCTGCGGTGCTCGCCGAGGAGAACATCAAGAAGGTCGAGTGCATCGACTTCCCCGAGCTGGGCATGGAGGCGGTCTGGAAGATCCAGGTCGAGAACTTCCCCGCCTTCATCCTCGTGGACGACAAGGGGAACGACTTCTTCAAGAAGCTCGGCTGCTGACCCCCTGATCCCGCGCCCTTCGGCAGGCTCAGGGCGAGCGGCATGAAAGCCCGGTCCCTCGCGAGAGGGGCCGGGCTTTCGTGCGAGACGGGCCGCTCGCGCGGGCCCACCGAAGCGGCCCGACGCGCCCTCGCCTCTCCAGTGGATCTGCTCCACCCGGGCGCGTGACAGCCGGATGCCCGGGGGCCATGACCATGCGCGGACTCTCTCTGGGGAGCGCGCATGAAGACCCGTCGCCTCGGCAACTCGGACCTGGACATCACCGTGCTCGGCTTCGGGAGCTGGGCGGCGGGCGGCGGCCAGTGGGAGTTCGCCTGGGGACCCCAGGACGACGCGGCCTCGATCGCCGCCATCCGCCGCGCCCTCGATCGCGGCGTGAACTGGATCGACACCGCCGCGGTGTACGGCCTCGGCCACTCCGAGGAGGTGGTCGCGCGCGCGCTCGAGGGCGTCGCGCGCCGGCCATACGTCTTCACGAAGTGCTCGATGGTCTGGGACGAGCGCGGGAAGATCGGCCGCTCGCTGCGCGCCGAGTCCGTGCGGCGCGAGTGCGAGGCGAGCCTGCGGCGCCTGCGGGTGGAGGCGATCGACCTCTACCAGATCCACTGGCCGGTCCAGGATCCGGCCGAGATGGACGAGGGATGGTCGACGCTCGCGGCGCTGCAGGAGGAGGGGAAGGTCCGCTTCATCGGCGTGTCGAACTACGACGCCGAGCAGCTCCGCCGCGCGATGGACGTGGCGAAGGTGACCTCGCTCCAGCCGCGCTACTCGCTCCTCCACCGCGACATCGAGCAGGACGTCCTGCCCTACTGCCGCGAGGCCGGAATCGGAGTCATCGCCTACTCGCCGATGGGCGCGGGCCTCCTCACCGGAAAGATGACGCGCGCCCGCGTCGAGGCGTTCCCCGCGGACGACTGGCGCCGGAGCAACCCCGACTTCCAGGAGCCGCGGCTCTCGCGCAACCTCGCGCTGCAGGAGCTGCTCGGCCGGATCGGCGCGCGCCACGGAACGACCGCCGCGGCCGTGTCGGTCGCCTGGACGCTGCTGCACCCCGCCGTCACCGGCGCGATCGTCGGCGCCCGCAGCGCGGAGCAGGTGGACGGCTTCATCGCGGCAGCCGACCTCGCGCTCACGAACGAGGACGTCGGCGAGATCGAGCGGTTCCTGCTCGAGAACCCGTAGCGACCGCGACCGCGACCGACCCCGACCTCGACCCCGACCCCGACCTCGACCTCGACCTCGACCTCGACCTCGACCTCGACCTCGACCCCGACCCCGACCCCGACCGCGACCGCGACCGCGACCTCGACCTCGACCTCGACCTCGACCTCGACCTCGACCTCGACCTCGACCTCGACCTCGACCTCGACGCGACCTCGACGCGACCTCGACGCGACCTCGACCTCGACCTCGACCTCGACCTCGACCTCGACTGAGCAACCCAAATCTTCGGTTACACCTCAGACCGGGAGCTTGGGTGACACTTTCTTGGCCAGCTCGGCCTGACGAAGGTCGGCTCCTTGGCGCGGCCGTTCACTGTTCCGAGGTGTACCGGGCCGAACATCGCGCGCCAGATCCCGTCGTCCGTCTCGTTCAGCCCAACCCACTCGCCTGCGAGGCACTCCGAAACGAAGAAGCGCTCGCCCCTCCACTTGATGCTTCCGTTGTTCGCGACGAGGCGACGCTCCCATTCGCCTGGGTACTCGGGCGGGCGAAGCGGGCACGGGTAGCTGCGCGGGGACGTGGAGTAGACGCTCGCGGGCGGGCGCTGCTCGAGCGCTTCGTGGGGGCGCTCCTCGTTGAACTCGCGCCTGAAGCGGTCGAACGCGAGCTGCTGCTCGAACATCGTCGGTTGTGGCGGCTTCGTCGTCTGCTGCTTCAGCGTGCGGTGCATCCGCTCGTGACGACCGTTCTGCTGGGGCTTTCCCGGCTCGATGCGCTCCGGCCGAATGCCGAGTTTCACCCACCAGACCGCGAGCCGCGAGAGCCCGCCTGCGCCCAACGTCGCAAATGGCGAGCCGTTGTCGGAGCGCATTGCGAGCGGCAAGCCGTACTCGACGAACGCCGCGTCGTACACGGGCTGTACGAGCGCGGTGTTCTCCGCCTCGAGCGCCTCGCACCTCAGCAGGAACCTGCTGTGCGCGTCCGTTAGCGTCAACGGGTGGCAGCGCACGCCGTTGCCGAGCCGGAAGTGGCCCTTGAAATCCGTACACCAGACCGCGTTCGGCGAGTCGCATTCTGCGAACGGCTGGTTCGATGCATCGACCCGGCGCCGTCGCCGCCGCTGACGGACCAAACCGTGCTTTTCTAGAATCCTGCCGATGGTCGAAGCCGCAGGCGGATCGGTGCGGACGACGTGCTCAGCCATCCAGGCCTGAATCTTCCTCGGTCCCCAGTACGGGTAACGTCGACGTACCGCGAGCACCTGCGCGACGACGCTGATTGGCAGCGCATGCGGGTGTGGACTAGGAACGGGATCGCGATCCAGCAGAGCAGCTCGGCCGCCTTCGTGGAACCGCGCTAGCCACTTGTACGCGGTCTTTCGGCTGATCCCGAAGGACCTACTCAGCGCGGCGATGTTCGCATCGCGGCTCAGCGCCAGCTTCACGAACTGTTCGCGTTCGTCCATGCGACAGGTCTCTTTCCACGGCACTCGGGCCACCTCCCAGGCGGAGGTGTTACCCGAGCTCCCGGTCTGACCTGTCACCCAAGTACCCGGTTTGTACCGACCTCGACCTCGACCGCCACCCTCGAGCTCGAGCGCGGCAAGCCCTTCCACTTCCCCGCCCGCAGCGCGCCGCCCCACGTGGCGGGACCTCGCGCCCGCAGGCGGGCCACTGGACGCGGTAGGCACCGCCCCGACCCACGGACCGCAATGCAACGCGGTTGGCCTAGGCGACATCGCCCATGCGCAGCCCCCGCCCGCAGCCCCGCGTTGCCGGCGGCGTCTGGCGGACGGCACCGCCCCCCGTACCTTGTCCCCGTCCATCGTGGCCCGCCGAGGACAGCGCTGCTCGCCTGGGCTGAGCCCGTCGCGAGGCGCACGATGGCGTCGCCGAGGCGGGCACACGAGGACCGAGCAGCGCAGGCGTGCCTGTAAGGCACGTCGAGCAGCGCAGGGACGAGTCTGCCCGCCGCAGGCAGCTAGCGTGCGCCGCAGCAGGGATTCAGCCCAGGCGCGCAGCGCGTTGGGTCCCGTCCCGGCGGCGCGCCAAGGTGACGTCAGCCGCGGCGATGTCGGCCAGAACGACCCCGACCCCGACCTCACTATTCGTAAACGGATCACGCTCGCCAACCAAGGCCAGGCGGCCCACCCGCCGGCGCCGCTCGCGCGTCCACCCGCGTCCGGTGGCGCACGTTGATCCACAGCAAGCGAGAGTGAGCCGCACTGGGCGTGTGCGCACAGGTTTCGTCAAGCACCATGCCGGAGGGGGACGTCCCCATTCGCCCCGCACCTGGATTGATCGCTGTCATCTGTGATCTTGCGACACGACCTAAGTTCGGGATCCTACGAGCGGGGAGGGTTCCTTCATGCAGTCCGGACTCGGGTCTTTCGCGCGGCCGCGCCTACCTGCGCTGCTGCTGTGCGTCTCCGCGATCTCCGCGGGTCCGCTCGCCTGCGGCAACGAGCGAAAGGTCCACGGCGAGGACACCGCGAGCTGCTCGCGCTGCCACGGGAGCGCCGACAACGCGGCGCCTCCGCTCTCGGTCACGGGCGGCCGCGACGCGAGCGACCCCGTCGTCGGTGCGCACCAGGTCCACCTGCAGGGCGGCCCGCTGCGCGCTCCGCTCGCGTGCTCCGACTGCCACGTGGTCCCGCAGACGGCCGACGCCGCCGGCCACATCGACGGGGAGCACGGCACGGTGACCTTCGGCGCGCTCGCCCTCACGGGCGGCGCGTCGCCTCGATGGACCCGCGAGACCGGAACCTGCAGCGGCACCTACTGCCACGGCGCGACGCTCGGCGGGGGCGCGCTCGTGGCGCCCGTCTGGAACCGCGGCGCAGGCGAGGCCGCGTGCGGTGCGTGCCACGGGCTCCCTCCGCCGAAGCCTCACGTGCAGAACCCCGACTGCGGGCGCTGCCACCTCGGCTACACCGCCACGTCCGTCGTGGCCGCCACGCACGTGAACGGCAAGGTCGACGTGAAGCCGCTCGAGTGCAACACCTGCCACGGCTCCGCGACGAGCTCGGCTCCCCCCATCGGGACCGCCGGCGAGACCGCCACGACGAGCCTCGCGGTCGGCGCGCACCAGGAGCACCTGCGGGACGGCGCGTTCCGCGCGCGGCTCGCCTGCGGCGACTGCCACGTCGTCCCCACCGTCGCCCTCCACGCCAACGGCACCGTCGACCTCGTCTGGGGCGCGCTCGCGACCGCGGACGGCGCGAGCCCGTCCTTCAGCCCCGCGACCGCGACGTGCGCCTCGACCTACTGCCATGGCGCGACGCTCGCCGGCGGCGGCCTGCTCACCGCGCCCGTCTGGACGCGGGTCGGCGAGGGCCAGGCCTCCTGCGGCGCCTGCCACGCCGCGCCTCCGCCGCTGCCGCACCCGCAGCGGAGCGACTGCGGCCGCTGCCACCCGGGCGCGTTGACCGCGGACGGATCCGCCATCGACGTCGCCGGTGGCAAGCACATCGACGGCCACCTCGATCTCGTGCCGCTCACCTGCACGCTGTGCCACGGCACCGACGGCGTGAACGCGGCCCCGCCCGTGGGCACGCACGGCGAGACCGCCACGTCCGAGATCGCGGTCGGCGCGCACCAGAAGCACGTGCGCGACGGCGCGATCCGCAAGGCCGTCGCCTGCGCCGAGTGCCACGTCGAGCCGGCGGTGCCGCTGCACTCGAACGGCGAGGTGGACCTCGCCTGGGGCGCGCTCGCCGCCGCGAAGGGGACCACGCCCGCGTGGACCCGCGCCAGCGCGACCTGCAGCTCGACGTACTGTCACGGCGCGACGCTCGGCGGGGGCGGCACGACGAAGACCCCGGTCTGGACCGCCGTGTCCGACGGTCCGACCGCGTGCGGCTCCTGCCACGGCGCGCCACCCGCGCTGCCGCACCCGCAGAGCTCCGACTGCTCGCGCTGCCACTCCGGGACCGTCCTCGCGACGGGCGCGATCGACGTCGCCGGCGGCCGGCACATCGACGGCATCGTCCAGGTGGACGGCGGCGGGTGCACCGCCTGCCACGGTACGCAGGGCGTGAACCCCGCGCCGCCGTTCGGCACGCGCGGCGAGACGCTGACCACCCAGCGCGCGGTGGGCGCGCATCAGAAGCACGTCGTCGACGGGCGGATCCGCAAGGCGTTCGCGTGCAACGACTGCCACGCCCTGGTGACCGACCTGGGCGAGCACGCGAATGGCTCCATCTCGATGCCCTTCACGGGGCTCGCGTCGCAGGGCACGACGCCCATGTGGAACGGCGCGACGTGCAGCTCGACCTACTGCCACGGCGCGACGCTCGCGGCGGGCGGCTCGACGCCGGCGCCGACCTGGACCGTGGTCTCCACGGGCCCGACGACGTGCAGCTCCTGCCACGGCGCGCCGCCGCCCTTGCCGCACCCGCAGAGCGCGGACTGCAGCCGCTGCCACAAAGGCACGGTGCTCGCGACCGGTGAGATCGACGTCGCAGGCGGGAAGCACCTCGACGGCACGGTCCAGGTGGACGGCGGCGGGTGCACGGCCTGCCACGGCACCGAGGGCGTGAACCCGGCGCCGCCGGTCGGCACGAAGGGCGAGACGCTGACGACCCAGCGCGCGGTGGGTGCGCACCAGAAGCACGTGGTGGACGGCGCGATCCGGAAGGCGTTCGCGTGCGGCGCCTGCCACGAGCCGGTCTCCGATCTCACCCACGTGAACGGTACGATCCCGCTGCCGTTCACCGGCCTCGCCTCGAGCGGCACGACGCCCAGCTGGAACGGCGCGAGCTGCGCCTCGACCTACTGCCACGGCGCGACGCTCGCCGCGGGCGGCTCGACGACGGCGCCCACCTGGACGGTGGTCTCCGCGGGTCCGACGGCGTGCGACTCCTGCCACGGGGCGCCGCCTCCGCTGCCTCACCCGCAGAGCACCGACTGCAGCCGCTGCCACTCGGGGACGGTGCTCGCGACCGGCGGGATCGACCTCGCGGGAGGCAAGCACATCGACGGCACGGTCCAGGTGGACGGCGGCGGGTGCACGGTCTGCCACGGCACCGAGGGCAAGAACCCCGCGCCGCCGCTCGGCACGAAGGGCGAGACGCTGACGACCCAGCGCGCGGTGGGCGCGCACCAGAAGCACGTGGTGGACGGCGCGATCCGCAAGGCGTTCGCCTGTAGCGCCTGCCACGAGCCGGTCTCCGATCTCACCCACGTGAATGGCTCGATCCCGCTGCCGTTCACCGGCCTCGCCTCGAGCGGCACGACGCCCAGCTGGAACGGCGCGAGCTGCGCCTCGACTTACTGCCACGGCGCGACGCTCGCCGCGGGCGGCTCGACGACGGCGCCCACCTGGACGGTGGTCTCCGCGGGTCCGACGGCGTGCGGCTCCTGCCACGGCGCGCCGCCCCCCTTGCCGCACCCGCAGCTCGCGGACTGCTCGCGCTGCCACTCCGGGACGGTCCTCGCGACCGGCGCCATCGACGTCGCCGGCGGAAAGCACATCGACGGCACGGTCCAGGTGGATGGCGGCGGCTGCACCCTGTGCCACGGCACCGAGGGCAAGAACCCCGCGCCACCGCTCGGCACGAAGGGCGAGACGCTGACGACCCAGCGCGCGGTGGGCGCGCACCAGAAGCACGTCGTCGACGGCGCGATCCGCAAGGGGTTCGGCTGCAGCGCCTGCCACGAGCCGGTGACCGACGGCTCCCACGTGGACGACGTGATCCCGCTGCCCTTCACGGGGCTCGCCTCCCAGGGGACGGCCCCGGCCTGGAACGGCACCACGTGCGCCTCGACCTACTGCCACGGCGCGACGCTCGCCGCGGGAGGGAGCACCCCGACGCCGACGTGGACCCAGGTGAGCGCGGGACAGACCGCGTGCAACGCCTGCCACGGCGCGCCGCCGACCACCGGGAACCACCCGCAGAGCGCGGATTGCGCGGCCTGCCATCCGGAGACGGTGAACGCGGACGGAACGATCAACGTGGCCGGCGGTCGGCACATCGACGGTACGGTGCAGGTGGCGGGCGGCTGCAGCCTGTGCCACGGCTCGGACGCGAACCCGGCGCCGCCGGTCGGGACGAAGGGTGAGACGGCCACGACGACCCTGGCGGTGGGCGCCCACCAGTCGCACGTCCGAGCGGGCCCGCTCTTCGGGGCGATGACCTGCGACGCGTGCCACCAGTTCTCCGACGCGACGCACCGCAACGGCGTCGCGGATCTCACCTGGGGGACGCTGGCCACGAAGGGAGGCGCGATCCCGAGGTTCGACGCGGCGACGGCGACCTGTGCCGCCACTTACTGCCACGGCGCGACGCTCGGCGCGGGCGGCTCGCTCACGACGCCGACCTGGAACAAGGTCGACGGTACGCAGGCAGCCTGCGGCACCTGCCACGGCGCGCCGCCGACCACCGGGAACCACCCGCAGAGCGCGGACTGCGCGGCCTGCCATCCGGAGACGGTGAACGCGGACGGCACGATCAACGTGGCCGGCGGTCGGCACATCGACGGAAGCGTGCAGGTGGCGGGCGGCTGCAGCCTGTGCCACGGCTCGGACGCGAACCCGGCGCCGCCGGTTGGCACGAAGGGTGAGACGGCCACGACGACCCTGGCGGTGGGCGCCCACCAGTCGCACGTCCGAGCGGGCCCGCTTTTCGGGGCGATGACCTGCGACGCGTGCCACCAGTTCTCGGACGCGACCCACCGCAACGGCAGAGTCGATCTCACCTGGGGGACGCTGGCCAGCATGGACGGCGCGGTCCCGAGCTTCGATCCGGCCGCCATCACGTGCACGAACTACTGCCACGGCCAGACGCTCGGCGCGGACGGCTCGCTCACGACGCCGAAGTGGACGACGGTGGACGGCACGCAGGCGGCCTGCGGCACCTGCCACGGGAACCCGCCGCAGTCGGCCCACCCGGACAACCCGCTCTGCAACTCTTGCCACCCGTTCACGGTCGCGTTCGATGGCACCATCGACGTCGCGGGCGGCCGCCACATCGACGGGAACGTCGACGTGGCTGGCCTGACGTGCAGCGCATGCCACGGCTCGACGGACAACCCGGCGCCTCCGGTCGGCACCCGGCAGGAGACGGCCACCACGACGCGCGCCGTCGGCGCGCACCAGGCGCACGTGCGCGCCGGCGCGCTGCGCAACGCCCTCGAGTGCAGGGATTGCCACGTCGTACCCACCGAGACGATCCACTCGAACGGCGTCGTGGACCTCGCCTGGGGCCGGCTCGCCACGTCGGACGGGGCGGTTCCGGGCTTCGATCCCGACGCCCTCACGTGCACCAACTACTGCCACGGCCAGACGCTCGACGCAGGCGGCTCGCTCACGGCGCCGAGGTGGACGACGGTGGACGGAACGCAGGCGGCCTGCGGCACCTGCCATGGCGCGCCGCCGCCCGCGCCGCACCCCGCCTCCTCGCCCACGGGCTGCGCGCGGTGCCACCCGGACACCGTGACGGATCAGGGCACGATCGATCTCGCCGGTGGCCGCCACATCGACGGGAAGCTCGACGTGTCCGGCGCGTGCGGCGACTGCCATCCGGTCCCGGGCGCGAGCGGCGCCCACCTCGTGCACGCGGCGTTTCCGACGCCCGACGTGCCCGGGTACGGCGATCTGCGCATCCTCGAGGCCTACGCGCCGGGCGGGGGCTCCGACTACGAGTTCGGCTGCGGCAACTGCCACCCGCTCGACCCGGCGAAGCACATGGACCGTGAGGTCGAGGTGGAGCTCACGCCGGCGGGCGCGGCGACGGGCTCGCTGCGCGCGCGGAACGCGCCGGACGCCGCGTACGACGCGGGGACGGGCCGGTGCACCGGCGTGTACTGCCACTCCTCGGGCCAGGCGCTCCCGGTGTACGCGACGGCGCCGGGCTGGAGGTCGAACGCGCAGCTCGGCTGCGACGGCTGCCACGGCAACCCGCCGAGCTACGCGTCCGGCGGCGCGGGCGCGTCCGACGCGAACGCCCACATCGGGCTCACCAACCAGGGGCGCGAGTTCGGCCACTACGTCGGCCTGGGCGGTCCTGCGCACGCGAGCAAGCACGGCAGCGCAGCGCCGGGCGAGGCGGCCGCGCCGATCACCTGCCAGACGTGTCACTACGCGACGACCGATCCGACGGCGACCGGGCCCTCGAAGTTCTACTGGCTCGACACGACCGGCAGCTACGTGCTCGCGGGCGGCGATCCCGCCCGGCTGACGGACCCGCGCTGGAAGGCGACGCAGTGCGGGACCTGTCACGGAGCCGGCGGCGCCCCGGTCCTGCAGGGCAAGGTCCTGCCGCTCACCCACGTGAACGGCCGCCGCGACGTGGTGTTCGACCCGCGCACGACGCTGCCGTCGATCCCGGGTCTCCCGCCCGCGCCGGAGACGCCCACGCGGCCGTACTGGGTCACGCCTGCGCGGTTCTGCGAGGCCGTCCCGGCCGGCGCGGTCATCGAGGGCACGACGCTCTCGATCGAGCTCTCGGGCGCCGCGTACGACCCGGCGACGAAGCGCTGCTCCGGGGTGGCCTGTCACCTCGGCGACGCGCCGGTGTGGGGCCGGCAGTACCTCGCGAACCCCACGTCGGGCACCGCGAGCTGCTGCCGCTGCCACTCGAGCCGCTGCGGCCCGTGACCCCGCACGTCCCCGCCGCGCCGGAGCCCGGCGCGGCGGGTGACTCACGCGCGCGGCGGCACGACCGCGACCGGCACCGCCGCCGTCGCGGCGAGCTCGCGGGCCAAGCTCGGGGTGGCGATGCGGTCGAGCGCGACCCGGCGCGACGCGCCGACCACGAGCAGGGGCGCCTCCCGCGCCTCGGCGATCGCATCCGCGCGATCGAGCACGTCGCCCTGCTCGACGACCACCTCGTCGGCGTGGAGCTTCTCGCGCTCGACCCACGCCGCGCACGCGACCTCCGCCGCGCGCCGCTGCTCTCTGGCGATCTCGTCGACCGACGCGCCCGCGAGGAAGGGCAGCTCGAGGAACGGCACCACGTGGAGCAGGACGAGGCGGCGCCCGGTCTGCGCCGAGAGGCGCGCCGCGAACCGGCACGCCTCGGTGGAGGAGTCGTCGAGGCGCGTCAGCGCGACGATGGGGCCGCCCCCGATGCTGGCGCACTCGAGGTCGGGCGGGACCACGACGACGGGGGAGGGGAGCCGGCGGAGCAGGCGTCGCGCGACGCGACCGAGCCGGACCAGCGCCGCCTCCGAGCGGCCCGCGATGCGGCCGACGAGGAGCGCGTCGGCGTCGTGGCGGGAGAGCGCGTCGATGAGCCCCTCGTCCGCGCCGACCCCCTCCAGGATCTCGAGCTCCTGGATGCGCTCGCCGGGAGCCTCCCGCTCGAGCGTGCGCCGGCCGGAGTCGCGCGCCGCCGCGAGCAGCTCGTCGAGGTGGTGGTACTTGAGGGCGGCGCGGAGGTGCTCCGGCTCGAGCACGTGGACCGCGATGAACCGCTCGTCGCCCTTCGGGACACTCTTCGTGAGCCAGGTCGCGAAGTGCAGCGCCCCGTGGCTCCGCGGACGAAGGTCCAGGCCGATGATCCACTTCATGGCGCCCCCCGCGCACGCGCCGGCACCCTTCACGGTCCCGGGCGGCGCCCCCATTCTCGCGGACCGCCCGGATCGCGTCGACGCCCGCGCCGGAGCGTGCGCGGTCCGGGGCCAGGTGAGCTCTCGGAGCGGGCGGTCGCCCGGCGTCCGAGACGCTACAGCCCGGAGAGCCGCTCCGCGCCCGCGTAGACGTTCATGCGGCCCGGGCGGACGAAGCCGGCGAGCGTGAGTCCGGCCGCTCGGGCGAGCTCGATCGCGAGCGACGTCGGCGCCGACACGGTGGCGACGATGGGGATCCGCGCGCGCGCGGCCTTCTGCACGATCTCCATGCCCGCCCGGCTGCTCACGGTGAGGAGCGCGGGCGCCGCCGCGGGCGCGCCGGCGGCCGCCTCCGCGCGGGCGAGGAGGAGCGCGCCGATCACCTTGTCGACCGCGTTGTGACGGCCGACGTCCTCGTGCGCGGCGACGAGCGCGCCGTCCCGCGTCCAGAGCGCGGCGACGTGCGTCCCGCCTGTCTCCTCGAACACCGGCTGGTGGTCGCGGAGCGCCGCGATCTTCTCGCCGACGAGGGCGGCCGGGATCGGGGCGATCGGCTCCGGGGCGACGAGCCCGGCCACGAGATCCTCGACGGCGCGGCGCCCGCACACGCCGCAGGCGGAGCTCGAGGCGACGCTGCGCCGGGAGCCGTCGATCCGCTCCCAGTCGATGCGGGCGCCCGAGGCCGGGGCGAGCTCGATCGCGCTGCCGTACGCCTCGTCGCCGGGGCGGCCGCAGTGGTACACGGCGCTGAAGTCGCTCGCGGACGCGATGATCCCCTCCGAAAACAGGAAGCCGAGCGCGAGCCGGTGGTCGTCCCCCGGCGTGCGCATCAGCACCCCGACCGTCTCCCCGGCGATGCGCACCTCGAGCGGCTCCTCGAGCGCGACGACATCGGAGGCGGCGCCGTCGCCGGGCCGCACGACGGAGGTCCCCGTGGTCCGCCCGTCGACCGCCGCGCGCCGCGCCGCGCGCGCGGGCGCCGGATCCTCGCTCATCGGACGAGACACGGCCGGCACTCCGGACCCGGATCGCCCTCACCGCCGCCCGGGCCGTCCACCGCGCGCCTCACGGCGGTCTGGTCGGTCACGACCTCGAGCGCCCCCACCACCCGTCCCGCGCCGTCGCGGAGCGGGACGGCCGAGTAGAGGATCTGGAGGTCGAGGCCTTCGGGGTGCGCGTCCGTCTCGCTGCTCACCTCGCGGTCCTCCGTCATCGCGCGGGCGCAGGCGCAGCGCGCCGTCCTGCAGTCGCCCTTGCGGTAGCTGTCGTAGCACTTCGTCCCGACGAGCTCCTGCGGCGTTCGACCGAGGAGGCTCGCGCCGGTCTGGTTCATGTAGCGGATGTCGAACTCGGGGCTCACGATCATGGCGGGCGCGGGCATGGCGTCGAGGTGCCCCACGAGCGTCGAGAGCGTGGCGTTCACACCCTCCACCACCTCCCGGAAGTCCCCCTGGTGCCGCGACGGATCCGCGCGCTCGGAGAGCCGGCCCTCGACGGCGGCGTCGGCGAGGGCCCCCGTCTCCTCGACGAGCCGGCGCAGCTCGGACTGCGCCGACAGGACGCTCCGGGTCAGCTCGTCGCGGTCGGAGCGGAGCACGAGCGGGGTCGAGAGATCGCCGCGGGCGAGGGCCGCCGCGCCCCGGGCGACCTCCTGGAGGTAGCGGATCGTCCCGCGGAACGCCTCGGCGAGGCGCCCGACCTCGTCGCCCGAGCGGTAGGTGACCTCCTGCTGGACGTCGCCCTCGGCGATGCGCTCGGCGGCGACGGCCATCGCCTCGAGCGGCGCGGCGAGCCGGCTCGCCGCCTTGCGCGCCGCCCAGATGCTCGCGAGCAGGAGCAGGAGGCCCACGCCGACGACGGTGACGGCCGAGGCCGCGAGCGAGGACTGCACCACGCGGAGCGGCGCCACCGCCTCGTCGCGGTCCATCTCGGCGACGATCACCCAGTCCCACGGCGCGAAGTAGGCGACCGCCGCGACCCGCTCGCGCGGTGCGCGCCCGGTCTCCGGGCGGGAGAAGGACACGCGCACGGTGTCGCCGTTCGCCTCCATCGCCGCGCGCACGAGCGCCTGGACGTACGCCTCGCCGCGGGCGTCGCGCGCGTCCCACGCGTCCTCGCCGTCGGCGTGTCCCGGGGGCGGGATGAGGTAGTGGCCGCGCTGGTTCCCGCTCGCGCCGAGCGCGTACATCGTGCCCGTCTCGCCGATCCGCGAGGCGGCCACGCCGGCGCGGATGCCCTCGAGGGAGTCCTGGCGCAGCCCGATGAAGAGCATCCCCGCGATCCGGCCGCTCGCGTCGCGGATCGGCTCGTAGCCGGAGAGGTACCAGCGGTCGAGCACCCGCGCGCGTCCCCGGTACGTCTCGCCGCGGAGCACCGTGGAGACGACCGGGTTCGGCTTGCCGTCGGGATCCACCGCCGGGATGTAGGTGCCGATCGCCCGGTGGCCGTTCCCGTCCGGCACCGTGGTCGCGACGCGGAGCATGTCGCCCCGCTCGTTCATCCGCTGGAAGAGCGTGGCCTCCGCGCCGACGAGCTCGCGGACGCGATCGACGAGCAGGCTCGGCCGCGCCGGCTCGGCGTTCTGGCCCGCCCAGGCGCCGCCGAGGAGCAGCTTCGGAAGCACCGCCTCGCCGGCGCTGCGGTCGAGCTGGTTCACCGCCGTCCAGCGCACCGTCTCCCGCGAGAACGACAGCGGCCCGAGCCGCTCCATCTGATCGCGGGCGACGCGCAGGCTGCGGGGCACCTGTTGCCAGAGCTCGCGGTGAGCGGACTCGCAGAGCGTGCGCAGGTCGCGGGCGGCCCGCGTGAGCCCCTCCTCCGCGAGCCGGCCCATGCTCGCCTCGACGTCCCCGGCGATGCGGCTGCGCTGGGCCGCGAACACGACGAGGAACGCGGCGACGAGCAGCGCGGTGGGCAGCAGGGCGACGACCAGGATCTTGCGGCGCAGGTCGAGGCCGCTCGTTCGCATCTGGAACACGTCTCCTCCGGTGAGGGCTCGTCGACCTCGCCTGCGAGAACCGAGCCGTTGCGGCAGCCGCCCGGGCCGGCGTCAGGCCGCACTTTCGTGAGCCGCGCGCCCGCAGAACCTGTAAGTAAAGGGATATACCGCGAAGCGCGCCGTCCTGCGAGGCGCGCCGCCGTCGGTGCGCCCTGATGCTCGTGCTCCCGGATGCAACAGACCGCTCGTCACTCCGGCGGCGCCTCGACCGTGCGTGGGAGCGCTTTCTCCGTGACGGCGAGCTGGACGGCGTGCGGCCCGAGATCGCGCGCTCGTGGACGCGGGTGCGCGACGTGTACCACGTCGAGCCGGGGCTCCGCCGCGCGCCGCTCGATCCCCGCGGCGAGGTCCTGCGCCGCCGCGGCGAGGACGAGACCTTCGAGCTCGCGCGTCCGGTGCTGGCGCAGCTCTCGACCCGGCTCCGCGACGCGGGGCACGCCCTCGCGCTCCTCGACGGGGAGGGGCTCGTCCTGTCCGTCGGCGGCGACCCGCAGCTCGTCGCCCGCCTCGCGGAGCTGAACCTCTGCCCCGGCGCGAGCTGGCGCGAGGAGGCGGCCGGCACGAACGCGGCAGGCACGGCGCTCGCCGAGCGGCGCGCGATGGAGGTCTTCGCCTCGGAGCACTTCCTCGAGGTGCTCCACCCCTTCACGAGCGCCGCGGCGCCCATCGTCGCGCCCGCGTCCGGCGAGGTCGCGGGGCTCGTCCAGATCACCGGCCCGTGGGACGCGAGCGAGCCCCAGGGCCTCGTCGCCGCGGCGGCGATCGCGGCAGCGATCGAGGAGCGGCTCCGCGCTCGCCAGGAGCTGCGGGACGAGCTCGTCCGCCACGCGCTCCGCGCCGCCCGGACGTCGGGCGAGGCGGTGGTCGCGGTCGACGCGCGCGGGCGCGTCCTCGCGACGAACGACGCCGCGCGCCGCAGGCTCGCGTTCGAGGACGGCGAGCTCCCGCGCGCGACGCGCGAGCGGCTCGTCGCGGCCCTCGCGGGCGGGGAGGCGTCCCGGGACGAGGAGCTCACGGTGGAGTGGCCGGGGACGGGGGACGAGCGCCGCAGGGTGACCTGCTCCGTGGTCGCGCACGAGCGGCGGCCGGTGGGCGCGGTCCTGCACGTCCCCGCGCCCTCGGGGCCGCGCGCGGCGCGCGCGGCGGCGCGCCAGCGGCTCACGACGCGCTACGGCCTCGAGGCGATCCTCGGGGAGTCGCTCCGGCTGCGGACGGCGCTCGATCTCGCCGAGGTCGCGGCCCGGAACGATCTGCCGGTGGTCCTGCACGGCGAGTCCGGCACGGGGAAGGAGCTCTTCGCGCACGGGATCCACGCCGGCGGCGACCGGGCCGGCGCGCCGTTCGTGGTGCTGAACTGCGGCGCCATCCCGGCCGCGCTCGTCGAGGCGGAGCTGTTCGGCTACGAGCCCGGGACCTTCACCGGCGCGCAGCGGGAGGGCAAGGCGGGCAAGTTCGAGGAGGCCGACGGCGGGACGCTCTTCCTCGACGAGGTCAGCGAGCTCCCGCTCCAGGCGCAGACGGCGCTCCTGCGCGTGGTCCAGGAGGCCGAGGTGGTCCGCCTGGGCGGGAGCGCTCCCCGGCACGTGGACGTGCGGGTGGTGGCCGCGACGAACCGGCGGCTCTACGACCAGGTGGAGGCCGGCCGCTTCCGCCAGGACCTCTACTTCCGCCTGAACGTGCTCCACGTGGACATCCCGCCGCTGCGGGATCGGAGCGAGGACGTGCCGCTCCTCGCCCGCGCGTTCCTGCGCGAGGCGGAGGAGCGGATGGGCCGCGATGCGCTCGAGCTGTCGGACGCCGCGAAGGCGCTGCTCCTCGCCCACCCGTGGCCGGGGAACGTCCGCGAGCTCAAGAACGTGATCATGCGCGCGGCCGCGGTGGTCGTGGGGTCGCGCATCGAGCCCGCCGACCTGCGGCTCGCGCCGGCGCGCGGGGTCGCACCGCTCCGCGTGGACGCGGCGCCGCCGCGCCCGTACGTGGAGGTCCGCTCGTCCGAGCCGCCCGCCGATGCAGCGGCCGTGGCCGACGCCGCCGCCGAGCCGGAGGGGCCGGAGCGGGACGAGCTCGTCGCCGCGCTGGACGCGTGCGGCTGGAACATCGCGCGGACGGCGACGTCGCTCGGCGTCTCGCGGATGACGCTCTACCGCCGCCTGCGGAAGTTCGGCATCACCAGGTAGCCCCCCCCGTCCGCGATCACCGCCCGTCGATGCCGCATCGACGGTGTGTCACGCGCCGTCGCGTGACATGTCACACGCGCATCGTGACACCTGTGACGCTCGCGCTGGGATTTCCCGCGCAAGCCTGTCGCTCGCTCGGCCTCCGGAGCGCGGCGGCGCATCCGTTTCGCGTCTCTTCCCTGGCAGGTGTCTTGCTCTGGCGCCTTCGCGACGCACGAAGGCCAAAAAAGACCTGAGCAGTCAGGTACATGCGGCGGTCGTCGCGAAGGCTTCGAAGTGAGCGGCAGTCGACAGAAGTCACCGGAAAGGGAAGCGATGAGCATCAGCAGAAGAAACTGGCTCAAGTTGACGGCCGGCGGCGGCGCCGGCCTCGCGCTCGCCGAGCTCGGCTTCAGCGCGGCGAAGGTCCAGGCGGCGACGGGGCACCTGAAGCTCACGGGCGCGAAGCAGTTCACGACCGCCTGTAACTTCTGCTCCTGCGGCTGCGGCATGGTCTGCAACGTGGTGGACGGCAAGCTCGTCAACCTCGAGGGCGATCCGGACCACGTCATCAACCAGGGCGCGCTGTGCTCGAAGGGCGCGGCGATGCAGGCGACCCACGAGTCCGACCGGCGCGTGAAGGCGCCGATGTACCGGGCGCCGGGCTCGGACCGCTGGCAGGAGATCAGCTGGGACGAGGCGCTCGAGAAGCTCGCGCGCAAGGTGAAGGACGTCCGCGACTCGACCTGGATCGCCACCGAGAAGGACGGCGACGTCGAGTATCCGGTCAACCGCACCGACGCGATCGGCTTCCTCGGCGGCGCGCAGAACACCAACGAGGAGTGCTACCTCTGGAACAAGATGGGGAGGCTCTTCGGGACGAACTTCGTCGAGCACCAGGCCCGACTTTGACACAGCCCCACGGTCCCCAGTCTGGGGGCCACGTTCGGCCGTGGCGCGATGACGAACCACTGGGCGGATCTGCAGAACGCCAAGGTGTTCCTCATCGAGGGCAGCAACGCCGCCGAGAACCACGTGATGTCGATGAAGTGGATCCGGAAGGCGCAGGCGAAGGGCGCGAAGATCATCCACGTCGACCCGCGCTTCAACCGCACCTCGTCGATCGCGGACATCTACGCGCGCATCCGCCCCGGCGCTGACATCGCGTTCCTGGGCGCGGTCATCCACCACGTCCTCGAGAACGCGCTCTACGACGTCGAGTACGTGAAGCTGCACACGAACGCGCTCCTCCTCGCGAAGGACGAGTTCGGCCTCGACGACGGCGTCTTCACCGGCTACCACGAGGACAAGCACAAGTACGACACCGCCTCGTGGGCGTACGACCTCGACGCCGCGACGCAGAAGCCGAAGAAGGCGGCGAGCCTCGACGACCCGCGCTGCGTGTTCTCGAAGCTGAAGCGGCACTTCGCGCGCTACACGCCCGAGGTCGCCGAGGAGATCTCGGGCGTCCCGGCGGAGCAGATCAAGCTCATCGCCGAGACGTTCGCGAACAACCGGCCGGGCACGATCCTGTACGCGCTCGGGATGACGCAGCACACGGTCGGCATCCAGAACATCCGCTGCTACGGCATCCTCCAGCTGCTCCTCGGCAACATCGGCAAGGCCGGCGGCGGCGTGAACGCGCTGCGCGGCGAGCCGAACGTCCAGGGCGCCTGCGACATGTCCGTCCTGAACGGCTACATGTTCGGCTACATCAACGCCCCGAACCACAACCACCCGACGCTCGAGGCGTGGACGAAGGACAACGGCACGTTCCGCCGGAAGTTCACCGTCAACGGCCTCAAGGCGTGGTTCGGCGACAACGCCACCGCCGAGAACGACTTCGGCTGGAGGTGGCTCCCGAAGAAGAACGGCGCGAAGGACTACACCGTCTTCGGGATGATCGACGACGCGTACGCCGGGAAGCTGAAGCTCCTCTGGGCCGTCGGGCAGAACCCGATGGTCACGAACCCGAACCTGAACTACGTGCACGAGGCGCTGTCGAAGCTCGACATGCTCGTCGTGCAGGAGCTCTGGGACACGGAGACGGCGAGCTTCTGGCAGCGGCCGGGCGCCGACCCGAAGTCGATCCAGACCGAGGTGCTCCTCCTCCCCGCCGCGTACTTCATGGAGAAGGAGGGCACGATCAGCGGCTCCGGCCGCCTCGTGCAGTGGCGCTACGCGGCGGTGAAGCCGCCCGGCCAGGCGAAGGCGGACCTCGAGATCATCGACACGGTCTTCCGCAAGGTCCGGGGCCTCTACGCCGGCTCGACCGATCCGAAGGACGAGCCGCTCACGAAGGCGGTCTGGAACTACCCCGCCCAGAACACGGCCGAGGCGGTGCTCCAGGAGATCAGCGGCCGCGTGCTCGCCGAGGTGACGCTGCCCGACGGCAAGGTGCTGCAGCCCGGCGCCTTCGTCGCCGGCATCGGCCAGCTCCAGGCGGACGGCTCGACGTCCTCGGGCGCCTGGATCTACGCGGGCGTCTTCGGCGGCGGGAAGAACCTCTCGAAGCGCCGCGACGCGAAGACCGATCCCTCGGGCCTCGGGATGTTCCCCGGCTTCGCCTGGACCTGGCCCGGCAACATGAAGATCCTCTACAACCGCGCGTCCTGCGACGCGGACGGCAGGCCCTGGGCCGGCACGACCCCGCTCGTCTGGTGGGACGCGACCGAGAAGAAGTGGAAGGGCGTCGACACGCCGGACGTGCCGGACGCCACGAAGGGCCCGGACACGCCGGAGGGCCAGCGCGCGTTCCGCATGAACGGCGAGGGCATCGGCCGGCTCATGGCGGCGGTCTACAAGGATCCTGACGCGAAGGAGAAGGAGAAGGGGCTGCCGCGCGACGGCTCGTACGTGCCGAAGGACGGCCCGTTCCCCGAGTTCTACGAGCCCATCGAGAGCCCGGTCGCGAACGTGCTGCACCCGAAGGCGCAGCACAACCCGTGCGTGAAGTACCCGCGCGTCCCGGGCAAGCAGCCCGTCGGCACGGCGAAGGACTTCCCGTACGTCCTCATGACGTCCTCCATCGCGGAGCACTGGTGCGCCGGGTCCACGACCCGCAACGTGCCGTGGCTCAACGAGCTGCAGCCGGAGTGCGTCGTGGAGCTGCCGACCCAGCTCGCGGAGAAGCTGCGGGTGAAGGGCGGCGACAAGGTGCGGGTCTCGTCGGCGCGCGGTGAGATGCTCGTGAAGGCCGTCGTCACGAAGCGCATGCAGGTCATGAGGATCGCCGGCCAGGACGTGCCCGTCGTGTGGATGCCCTACAACTGGGGCTTCAAGGGGCTCTCCACCGGTCCGTCGACCAACGTGCTGACCATCGACGCCGTCGACCCGGGCGCCGGCACGCAGGAGACCAAGGCCTGCCTCGTCAACGTGGTGCGCGTGGAGGAGGCGGTGGCGCAGCGCTAGCCGGCTGCGACGCCTCGAAAGGAACGACCATGAGCAACGCCACGTTGATCGACACGACGAAGTGCATCGGGTGCCGCTCCTGCCAGGTCACCTGCAAGCAGTGGAACGACATGCCGGCGGAGCAGACGCAGCTCCAGCCTTCCGCAGGCATGCAGAACCCGCTCACGCTCTCGGCGAAGACCCTGTGCGTCATCACCGCGCACGAGGTCGACGCCCCGAGCGCGCCGGGCGGGATGCAGTACGTCTTCGCGAAGCGCCAGTGCATGCACTGTGACGAGCCGGCCTGCGCGTCGGCCTGCCCGGTGACGGCCATCCACAAGACGAAGGAAGGGCCGGTCGTCTACGACGAGTCGAAGTGCATCGGCTGCCGCTACTGCATGTGGGCCTGCCCGTGGAGCGTGCCCATGGCGGAGTGGGACTCGCTCGCGCCGAAGATCCACAAGTGCGACATGTGCCACGACCGGGCGCTCCAGCCCGCGCCGGCGCTCCGCAACGGCGAGGCGCTCACCGGCGAGGACCAGAAGCGCTTCGCGGCGGCCATCGCGCTGCCGGCCTGCGTGAAGCAGTGCCCGGCGGGCGCGCTGAAGTTCGGCGATCGCGAGGAGCTCCTCCGCGAGGCCCGCGAGCGGATGGCGGCGAGCCCGGGGAAGTACGTCGACCACGTCTACGGCGAGAGGGAGGCCGGCGGCACGAACATGCTGTACCTCGCGAGCGTGCCGTTCGCGGAGCTCGGGTTCCCGCAGGTCGGGACCGACGCCCTCCCGAGGCGGAGCGCGGTCGCGCTCGGTGCGGTGCCGCCCGCCGTCATCGGCGTGGGCGCCGCGCTCGGCGGGGCCTACGCGCTGCACAAGCGCCGCGAGGAGGTCGCGAAGGTGGAGCCGAGGTCGATCAAGAAGGCCGCGAGGCCGGACGCGCACGACCACCACGTCGAGTTCGCGCCCGTCACGTCGAAGCTCTGGACGCCCGCGAACATCCTGCTCGCGGCGCTCATGGCCTTCGGCGGCGTCTCCTTCGTGGCCCGGTTCGCCCTCGGCCTCGGCCGCTCGACGAACCTGTCCGACACCTGGGCGTGGGGCCTCTGGATCGTCTTCGACCTCGTCTGGATCGCGGTGGCGGCGGGCGCGTTCGCCACGGCCGGCCTCATCTACGTGTTCCAGCGGAAGGACCTCTACTCCATCGGCCGCTCCGCCGTGCTGATGGGGCTCCTCAGCTACTCGTTCGTCACGGTGACGCTGCTCGCCGACCTCGGCATGCCGTGGCACTTCTGGCAGCTCGCGCTGAACGCCCCCGAGCACTCGGCGATGTTCGAGGTCTCCTGGTGCGTCGGCCTCTACGTGACGGTCCTCCTCGCCGAGTTCCTGCCGGTGCCGTTCGAGCGCTGGGGCATGAAGGCGGCGATGGAGACCTGGAAGCGCTGGTCGCCCGTCTACGTGGTCTTCGCCATCTCGGCGTTCGTGTACCTGATGTCCCGTAACCTCGTGTACACGGGCCTCGCCGCGGCGACCTTCGGCTTCATGGCCTGGGCGTTCCGCGCGCAGCCGGGCAAGAAGGCCGAGCCCATCATGCTCGCCATCGCGGCGGTGACGTTCTCCACGATGCACCAGAGCTCGCTCGGGTCGCTGTTCCTCCTCATGCCCGACAAGCTCGCCAAGGGGTGGTGGTCGCCGGTGATGCCGGTCTACTTCTTCCTCTCCTCGGTCGCGGCGGGCGTGGCGCTCATGGTCATCGTCGAGATGTGGATCGCGAAGGGCTTCAAGCGCGCGCTCCGCATGGAACAGCTCGCGTCGCTCGGCAAGATCGCGTTCCTCGCGCTCGCGACTTACCTCGCGTTCCGGGTCGGGGACCTCGCGGTCCGCGGCCAGCTCGCGACGGCGCTCACCGGCGCGGAGGCGGGGCTGCTCCTCGCCGAGCTCCTCGTGGGCGGGCTCCTCCCGCTCGCGATCCTCGGCTCGGCGAAGCTGCGCGCGAACCCGCGGACGCTGTTCCTCGGCTCGCTCCTCGCCACCCTCGGCATCGTGTTCAATCGCATGAACGTGGTGGTGTTCGCGATGAACCTGAAGGGCGCGGCGCCGCAGATCGCGCCGCAGGGGTACTTCCCCAGCGTCGTCGAGTGGGGCATCTCCATCGGCCTCGTCGCGGCGACGATCTTCCTCTTCGGCCTCGTGGCCCGGCACCTGCCGGTCCTGCCGAAGCAGGAGGGGCCCGCGGCCGCCGAGGCGGCGCGCGGGGCGGACGCCGCGGCGTAGGCTCCGGCGCTCACGCGGCACGGATCAGAAAGGCCCCCGGTCGCTCGCGGCCGGGGGCCTCTTCACTTGCTAGGATCACGGACGATGACGAACGACGCAGCGACGAAGAAGTGGATCGAGAGCCACCCCTACCTCGAGGGCGTCGCGGCGTTCCAGGCGCTCGTCGAGGGCGCCGCGGCGAGCGCCGCGCCCCTCAAGCGCCGCCCGGCGTGGGACGCCTACGCGGCGGACCTCGCGGCGGGGGTGCCGCTCCTGCGCAGCGCGCGCGCCCAGCTGGACGTCGCGCCCGAGGGCGGCGCCGCGCTCCAGGCGGTCGCGGCGCGCGTCGCGGCGGCCGAGCTGCCCCCCGCCATCGCCGAGGGGGCGCGGGCGCTCGACGACGCGCTCCGCGACGACCCGCGCGCGGCCGAGGCGGCGATCGCGTGGCTGGTGTGCGGCGCGCCCGAGAAGGGCGAGCCGGAGGGCGGCGGCCTCGTGCGGTACCTCGGCTGGACCGCCCTGCAGCGCGTGCTCGCGCCGCTCGTCGCCGAGTTCGATCGCCTGCGCGACGAGGAGCGCTGGGGCCGCGGGGACTGCCCGACCTGTGGGTCGGCCCCGGCGATGGGCGCGCTCGTCGCGGTCGCGGAGGGGCGCGGCCGCAGGCTCGCCTGCGGCTCCTGCCGGACGCGCTGGGCGTTCAAGCGCGTCGCCTGCCCGTTCTGCGGGAACGACGACGCGAACGAGATGGGCGTCCTCGAGCTCGACCAGGAGCCGGGGCTGCGGCTCGACGTGTGCGAGCGGTGCAAGGGCTACGTGAAGACGTACACCGGCACGCGCGACCTCGACCTCGTGCTCTCCGACTGGCCCACCCTGCACCTCGACGTGCTCGCCCGCGAGCGCGGCTACGAGCGGCGCGGCGCGTCGCTCTACGAGCTCGAGGAGGGCTGAGTAAGGTCGGGGTCGAGGTCGGGGTCGGGGTCGGGGTCGGGGTCGGGGTCGAGGTCGGGGTCGGGGTCGGGGTCGAGGTCGGGGTCGAGGTCGGGGTCGAGGTCGGGGTCGAGGTCGGGGTCGGGTCGGGGTCGAGGTCGAGGTCGGGGTCGGGGTCGGGGTCGGGGTCGAGGTCGAGGTCGGGGTCGAGGTCGGCGCGCTCCCGTCCGGAAAAGTGGACTCGCGGCCCGCGACCGCGGGAGAAGAGGCGCGTGACGAACGCCCGCGCCCCCGCCACGCCTCGCCGCGTCCGCATCGGCTCCCTCGACATCGACGTGCTCGACCGCGAGGGAGCGCTCGACGCCATCGAGGCGCTCGTCGCCTCGGGGCGGGGCGGCGCGGTGTTCACGCCGAACGTCGACCACGTGGTGAAGGCGGAGCGCGACCCGCGGCTCCGCGCCGCCTACGCCGCGGCCGACCTCGCCCTCGCGGACGGCATGCCGCTCGTGTGGGCCTCGCGGCTCCTCGGCACGCCGCTCCCCGAGCGCGTCGCCGGCTCCGATCTCGTCCTCCCGCTCGCCGCGCGCGCGGCGCGCCGCGGCTGGCGGCTCTATCTCGTCGGCGGGGCGCCCGGTGACGCGGCGCGCGCGGCCGAGGTGCTCGCGCGCGCGCCCGGGGTGACGATCGCCGGGGTCGACGCGCCCATCCTCGATCCCTCGCCGGCGGGCGACGCGGCGGGCCTCGCCGCCGCCGAGCGGGTGCGCGCCGCGCGCCCCGATCTCGTCCTCGCCGCGTTCGGAGCGCCGAAGCAGGAGCTGTGGATCCATCGCCACCTCGACCTGCTCCGCCCCGCGGTCGTGATCGGCGTCGGCGCGAGTCTCGCGTTCGTCGCCGGGAGCGTCCCGCGCGCGCCGCGCTGGATGTCGCGGGCCGGCCTCGAGTGGCTCCACCGGCTCGCGCGCGAGCCGCGCCGGCTGTGGCGCCGCTACCTCGTCGAGGACGCGGCGTTCGTGCCCATCCTGCTCCGGAGCTGGCGCGACGCGCGACGCGCACGAGCGGGTGCGCGGAGACCGTCCGGCGGCTGAGCGTGGGACGGCGGCGCGCGCGTCGGCCCGCGAAAGGCGCGACGCCCGAACGGTCGGGCGCTCCCCACCGGGACGCGCTCGCGCCGCGAACGGGAGCGGCGCCGGTCGGCGCGCCGGGACACAACCTCGCGATGCGCCGCCACTGTGCGCTCAGCGCCGCTGCAGCCTTCGCCGTCCTCGCCGCAGGCTGCGGCGACTCCGTCGCGACGGGCGCCGGCCCGGCCGCTCCAGCCGCACCCGAGGCCCCCGCCTGCACGCTCGTCGAGGACGGCTGGGGTCCCGCGGGCACCACGCCGATCCGCGTCGAGAAGGTCGCGACCGGGCTCGAGGTGGCGTGGGCGATGGCGTTCCTGCCGGACGGCGACGCGCTCGTCACCGAGCGGCCGGGGCGCATCCGGCTCCTCCGCGGCGGCGTGCTCGAGGCGGCGCCGGTCGCGATCGTGCCCGTCGTGGCCGAGGGCGAGGGCGGGCTGCTCGGGATCGCCGCGGATCCGCGCTTCGCCGAGAACCGCCGCTTCTACACGTACCACACGGCGGACGATGGCGGACGGAGCGTGAACCGCGTCACGCGCTGGGTGCTCGCCGAGGATCGCGGCTCGGCGCGCGTGGATCGCGTGATCCTCGACGGCATCCCGGCCGCCGGGGTGCACGACGGCGGCCGCATCCGCTTCGGCCCCGACGGCCTGCTCTACGTCGGCACCGGCGACGCGCAGGAGCCGTCGCGCGCGCAGGACCTCGGCTCGCTGGCTGGAAAGCTCCTGCGCGTCACCACGGAAGGGGCGCCCGGCGACGGGAACCCGTTCCCTGGAAGCCCGGTCTTCCTCCTCGGCATCCGAAACACGCAGGCCTTCGACTTCCTCCACGCGGGGACGCTCGTCGTCGGCGATCACGGCCCGAGCGGCGACACCGGGCGCAGCGGGCACGACGAGGTGAACGTCGCGCGCGCGGGCGACAACCTCGGCTGGCCGGACGTGTACTCGTGCGACACGGCGAGCGGCATCACCTCGCCGGCGATCGTCTGGAGCCGCGCCGCGCCGCCGGGCGGGGGGAGCGTCTACCGCGGCGACGCGGTGCCGGCGTGGAAGGGGAGCTTCCTCGCCGGGATCCTCGGCGCGCGCCACCTGCACCGGATCCTGCTCGGCGAGGACGGTCGCGTGCGCGAGCACGAGGTCTACCTGCAGGGCGATCCGCCCGCGGGGCTCGGCCGCGTTCGCGACGTGCAGCAGGGACCTGACGGCGCAGTGTGGGTGACGACGAGCAACTGCGACGGCCGCGGCACCTGCCCGCCCGAGAAGGACGTGGTGGCGCGGGTCGTGGCGCGGTGAGGCGCGGTCCTCGTGCTAGCGGAGCCCGATGAGCTGGCCGAGCCGCTTCTGCGCGGTCGCGGCGTGGGGCGGGGGGATGCGGAGCCCGAAGGAGAGCGGCTCGTTCAGGCGCGCCCCGAGGTGCTTGAGGCCTGCCGGGAGGAGGTCGGCGGTGGAGGCCAGGTCGAGGTCGAGGCCGCCCGGGAGCGCCCGCGTCCGGCGGCGGCGCCGTGACGCGACGGCCACGGAGAGCGTCATGACGACAGCGGCGAAGAGCGTGAGGAGCGCGATCCCGACGTTCATGGTTCACCCGGCGCGGCCGCCTGTCCGGCCGCAGACCTCCGAAACTAGATCCCGGTCGCCAGGACGTGACCCCCCCTCGATAGGGCGTGGGGGTGTGAGGCGCTGCCGCAGGATGCGAGCAGGCGAGCCCCCGGAGGGTGAGAGGGCCGCTCCCCCGCCGAGGCGGGGGAGCGGCTCGACGCGCGAGCTGACCGAGCCGCTCGCGAGCTACTTTCGCCCGAGCCCCACGAGCGCGGCGGAGCCGTCCGTCGCCTCGCCGAGCACGCGGAACTGGAACCCGAAGGTCGGGAGGAGCGTGCTCGCCGCAGGGGTCTGGCGGCTCCAGTACGTGAGGCTGTCGTCGAAGCTCGGGACGGCGGTCAGTCCCGAGTAGTCCCGCGTGACGCCGAAGTACCCGAGCCTGTTGTCCACCGCGCGCTCGAGGCTGAACGCGGCGTCGGAGCTCTGCACGTGCGTGTTGAACGGGTAGCTCCCGACGCCCACGGACGTGACGCCGTCGAGCGTCACGACCCCGCCCGACGGACGCATGATCGGCTGATCGTGCGAGTCAACCACGAGGAGATATCCGTGGCCGGGGTGCGCGCCGGTCCAGTTGTTCGTCCAGCTCATGTCGCGGAACCAGAGCACGAGGCCCGGGCTGTACGCGTAGAGCCACGGCATGTTCGGGTTGCCGGTGCTGCCGTACGCATCGTACTGGGTGCAGTGCTGGAGCCCGGCGTCCGGGTTGCGGATCGGCGCCCCGGCGCGGCTCACCGAGAAGTCCGCGTTGTTGCGCCACTCGAGCATGTAGTAGCGGCCGAACGACTGCGTGCCGTCGCTGCGCCTCCAGCCGTTCGACGGCTGGTACAGCCACCCCGGCTGCGCGGTCTCGGCGCCGTCGGAGAGGACGGTGGCGCCGTCCGCGGCGACGGTCACGTCGTCCACGAAGAACCCGGCGTTGTTCGAGCCCCAGTCGGTCATGTAGCGGAACGCGATGATGAGGTGCTGGCCCGCATACGCCGAGAGGTCGGCCGTCTTCTGCTGCCAGCCGCCGCTCCGGCCGGTGAAGCCAGGGAGCTGCGCGACGATCTCGGGCATCGCCGAGCCGTCATGCGTGGAGGTGGTGCCGGCGAGGGGAAGCGAGGTCCACGTCGCGCCGCCGTCCGTGGAGACCTGCACGAAGCCGAAGTCCCAGCCCGGCTCGATGTCGTACCAGGTCCAGAACGAGAGGGACGCGCTCGTCTTGCCGGTGAGATCGACGGTCCGGGAGAGGACGTTGTCGAGGAGGTCGGCACGGCCGCCCCAGAACGCGAGCGTCCCGGAGTGCGGCGTGGTGAGGACCACGCGGTTCGCCGGGAGATCGACGCGGAGCGCGCTCAGGGTGCCCGGTCCGCCCCAGTAGCTCGCCTGGTCGAGGCGGGCGACGACCGGATCCTTGCCGAGCGCCGCGACGTTCACCCGGCCCACGGTGTCGCCGAGGAAGCCGAGGGAGTAGCGCGCCCAGATGCTCATGTTCGAGGGCTCGGTCTGCGCCGGCACGCCGGCCCAGGACCCCTGGGACATGATGCTCCAGTTGGCGATGGAGTCCCCGCGGCCGCTGTACGCGGTGTCGTACTCGTCCGGCAGGCCGAGGTCGTGGCCAAACTCGTGCGCGAACACGCCCACGCCGCCGTCCTCGGGCATGATGGTGTAGTTGCTGATCACGAGGCCGCCCGGGCACCGCGCGGTCGGCCCGGTGACCGGCGCCGGCGGCATCACGTCCCAGCTGTGCGCCCAGATCGCGTCCTCGCCCTGCGCGCCGCCGCCCGCCGACTCGTCCACGCCCGCGTGGATGATGAGGACGTGATCGAGGACGCAGTTCCCGTCCGCGTCGTACTCCTCCCACGGCACGGCGCCCTGCGCGTTGACGACCCCCACCGCGTCGCGGATGAGGTCCCAGGTGTTCCCGGGCGCGAGGTCGTTGCCGTCCGCGTCGTTGTCACCGTAGTACGCCTCGGGCTTGCCGACCGTGAACCAGCCGTAGGCGTCGCCGGAGATCGTGTACTGGCCGAACGACTGCGCGAGGTAATAGTCGCGCATCGACGGCCGCCGCTGGCCGGTGTACGCGCCGTGGGTGATCTCCCAGCCGCCGTCGTTGAAGAGCATCTGCTCGTAGTGCTCGCGCGTGAACTGCGGGACCCACAGGTCGTAGTCGTTGTCCGGCTCGGGGATCTGGTCGTGGAGAGGCCCGGCCGCGGTGCGCTCGCCCTGGGTGGTCTGCCACGTGAACGGCTGGCTCGAGAAGTCGACGAGGAGGAGGAGGAGCTTGTCGTTCGCCACGAGCGGCTTGAACCCCGGGGTCGACGCGGGCACGTCGACCGTGTTGCCGAGCTTGCGGCCCCGGATCGCGCCCGTCGTCTCGCCGAGCGCGGCCTCGTTCGCCTCGAGCCGCTTCCGCGCGAGGCGGTTCCCCTCGTGCTCGAGGTTCGCGAGCCGCCGCCCGACGTACGCCTTCACCGCTGCGTCGACCTGGTCCTCCGTGGCGTTCGCCGGGATCACGCCGCGCCGGATGAGGCTCTGCGCGATCTTGTCCACGTTCGGCGGCATCCCCGACGCCGCGCCTTCGGCGCGCGCCGGGGTCGCGGCGAGCAGCGCCGCGACGGCGATGGTCCCCACTACGACTCTCTTCGGAATCATGAAGCCCCCGTTCACTGGAATGTCCCGCAGCCGTCCGCTGGTGCGTCCCGTCCCATGCTCAGCGTGAAGGCGTGCCATGTTCGGGGGAGTAGGCGCATGCTGTAAAGGTACCCACCTGGACGTACGCCCTCCGGCCGAGCTGGCGCAGAAGTGACGCTGCGACGCGGTGCGGCGAGTCGCGGATCGCGCAGGCGAATTCCACGATCACCTCGGGTACGGTTCTCGCAAAGCCCTCCCGGGTGCCTCCGCTCTTGGTGAACCTGCCCGACGTCCGCGACCGGGCCCGCGCCGCGTTCCTCGGGGCGGCGGTCGGCGACGCGCTCGGCGCGACCGTCGAGTTCATGACCCCCGGCGAGATCCGCGCCGCGCTCGGGGTGCATCGGGAGATCACCGGAGGCGGCTGGCTCCGCCTGAAGCCCGGCGCCGTCACCGACGACACGGAGATGTCGCTGTGCCTCGCGCGCGCGATGGACGCCGCGGGGGGCTGGTCCACCTCCGACGCCGCCTCGTCCCTCGCGGCGTGGCTCCGCGCCGGGCCGGTGGACGTCGGGTCGACGTGCCGGCGCGGGATCCGGCGCTTCATGCTGGACGGGACGCTCGCGGGTCCTCCGAGCGCCGGCGACGCAGGGAACGGCGCGGCGGCGCGGATGGTGCCCATCGCCCTCGTCACGCTCGGCGACGGGGAGGCGCTCCGCCGCGTCGCGCTCGAGCAGGCCCGGCTCACGCACCACCACCCGCTCTCCGACGCGGCCTGCCTGCTCGTGGGCGAGCTCGTCCAGCTCGGCTGCATGGGCCTCTCGCTGCGCCGCCTGCGCGCCGCCGCGGACGCGCTCGTGGCCGCCGAGCCCCGCTTCCGCTTCTCGCCCTACCGGGGGCTCGCGACCGGCTACGTCGTCGACACGCTCCAGACGGCGCTCCACTTCTTCTTCACGACCCGCTCGTTCGAGGAGTGCCTGGTCGCCGTCGTGAACCAGGGCGGCGACGCCGACACGACCGCCGCGATCGCCGGCGCGATCGCCGGTGCGTACCACGGGCCCGAGGCGATCCCGCGGCGCTGGCTGCGGCGGCTCGAGCGCGGGATCGCGGAGGAGCTCGCGGGGCTGGCGGAGCGGCTCGTCGCGCTGTCGCCGCTCGGACGCGGGGCGTCGCCGAGACTCAGGTGAGGATGCGCACGACCCGCGCCTCGCCGCCCACCGCGAGCCACTCGCGCTCGCCGCGCAGGATCGCGCGCGGGAACACGTCCGGCGCGAGGAACACCCGCGGCAGCGCGACGCGCACCTCCCAAACCGTCGAGCCGAACTCCCAGGCCCGCTCGCGATCGTCGGTGAACGAGCAGAGGCTGTTGAGCCGCACGATCCACTCGCGCCGGCCGACCTCCGCGATCACCTCGTGGTCACCGGGATCGTTCACGCCGCGCCAGAGGGTCACGCAGCGCTCGCCCGGACGGCGCCGCGCGAGCTCGTACTGCGTGAAGGTGTAGACGAGGTCGAGCTGATCGAGGATCGCGCTCGTGCAGGCGCTGCCGCGCGTGCGGTCCTGGGCGTAGCGCGCGTACTCGGGCCCGTCGACGCCGCGGATCGGCGCGCGGTGGAAGCAGGGCGGGATCCCCATGCGGCTCTCGACCCAGCCCTTCAGCACCGCGCCCTCGATGCTCGACGCGTCGACGCCCCAGCCGCGCAGGAAGCGCAGATAGGAGTTCTTGAGGCTCCGCCGCGCCGGGGCGGTCGCCTGCTCCGCCCAGTGGTGGAGCTGAAAGCGCACCGAGAGCCAGTCGTCGAACATGAGCGCGCGCGCGACCGGGTCCTCGAGCCCGTCGAGCGCGCGGAAGAGGAACGCGTTCGACGCCCGCACGCCCTGGATCTCCAGAGGCACCGGGTGCTCGTTGAACTGGCAGCTCGCGATCACCCAGGGAGGCAGGTTGCAGCGGTTGAGCGAGATCGTCATGGTCGGCGCGCCGGGAGCCCGCGGGATCCGGCCGTGTTTCGCGCGTCCTGCAAGAACCGGTGCCGGCCTCGCGCTCGGCGGGGAGCTGGCACCGCGCTTGCGAGAGCGGACCGGCATGCCCGGCCGCGAGGCGCGCGAGGTCCAGGCCCTGCACGACGCCGCGCGCGTCCTCTGGCTCGCGACGGATCTCCGCGAGGCCCTGGACGCGACGCTGGCGGTGCTGCAGCTCGAGCTCGGGATGGAGAACGGGACCCTCTCGCTCTTCGACCCCGTGACGGGCGAGGTGTTCATCGAGGCTGCGCCGGAGATGCGCGACCGCGAGCGGATCCTCGGGCGGCTGCGGCCGGGCGAGGGGATCATCGGGCGGATCTTCGCGACGGGCATGCCCATCGCCGTGCCCGACATCGGCGAGGAGCCGCTGTTCCTGAACCGGACCGGCACCTGGCGCGATCTGGCGCAGGAGCCGCGGGCCTTCCTCGGCGTCCCCGTCCGCCACGGTCGGACGACGCTCGGGGTGCTCACCATCGACCGGCGCCATCGCGCCGGCCCCATCTCCTTCGAGCGCGACCTCCGCTTCCTCGAGATCCTCGCGGGCATGATCGGGGCGCGCGTCCGGCTGCAGGAGCTCGAGAACCCGCGCCGGCGCGCGGTGCTGGAGGAGGAGGCGGGCGCGCCCGAGGCGCGGCTCCCGGGGATGATCGGGGTGGGGCGCCGGATGCGCGAGGTGCTCGAGCGCGTCGAGCGCGTCGCGCGGAGCCGCGCGACCGTGCTCGTGCGCGGCGAGAGCGGCACCGGCAAGGAGCTCGTCGCGCGGGCGCTCCACGAGGCGAGCCCGCGCACGGGCAGGCCCTTCGTGGCGCTCAACTGCGCGGCGCTTCCGGAGGCGCTCCTCGAGAGCGAGCTCTTCGGGCACGAGAAGGGCGCCTTCACCGGGGCCGCCGCCGGCGCGAAGGGGCGGTTCGAGCTCGCCGACGGCGGGACCTTGTTCCTCGACGAGATCGGCGAGCTGTCCCTCTCCGCCCAGGCGAAGCTCCTCCGCGCCATCCAGGAGCGGCAGTTCGAGCGGGTGGGCGGGCGGCGCGCGGTGACCGTCGACGTCCGCATCGTCGCCGCGACGAATCGCGATCTCGACGCCGCGGTCCAGGCCGGCGAGTTCCGGCTCGACCTCTTCCATCGCATCTCCGTCGTGACGGTGGTCCTCCCGCCGCTCCGCGAGCGGCGGGAGGATCTCCCGGCGCTCGCGGAGCACCTCGTCCGCGAGCTGGCGGAGGAGAACGGCCGCGAGGTGCGGCTCGGCGCGGACGCGCTCGACGCGCTCCTCGGGCACGACTGGCCCGGCAACGTCCGGCAGCTCCGGAACGTCCTCGAGGCGGCGATCGTCTCGACCGAGGCGGTGGTGCTGCGCGCCGCCCACCTCGGGATCGGGACGCCGTCGACGCAGGAGACGGGGCCCAGCGAGGCGGGCGCATGCGCCCGCCTCGCGGTGGCGGGGGTGGCCGGCGCGGAGGCGCTGCTCGCCGGGGTGGGCGCGGGCGACGTCGCCCCCGCCGGCGAGGAGCGCGAGGTGCGGCTCGCGCTCGCGCGCGCGGGGTTCGTGAAGGCCAAGGCGGCGCGCCTCCTCGGCATGACGGTCCGGCAGCTCGACTGGCGCGTCCGCAAGTACGGCATCGCCGTCGAGCGGTTCTGAACGGCGCGCCTCGGGGAGGTGGACGTGGAAGACGTCGCGATCCGGGGCGCTGCCCCGGCGGATGCGGAGCGGCTCGTGCGGCTCCTCGGGATCCTGTTCTCGATCGAGGCGGACTTCCGACCCGATCCCGATCGGCAACGGCGCGGGCTCGCGCTCATGCTCGCGGAACCGGAGCGCAGGGCCGTGCTCGTCGCCGAGCGCGCCGGCGAGGTGGTCGGGATGGTCACCGCCCAGCTCGTCGTCTCGACCGCGGAGGGCGGGCCCGCGGCGCTCGTGGAGGACATGGTCGTGGACGCGGGGGAGCGCGGGCGCGGGGTCGGGCGCCGGCTGCTCGAGGCGATCGAGGGCTGGGCGGCCGCGCGCGGCGCGTCGCGCCTGCAGCTCCTCGCCGACCGGGACAACGCCCCGGCGCTCGGCTTCTACGCGCGCGCGGGCTGGCAGCCGACGCGGCTCGTGTGCCTGCGGCGCCCGGCGCGCGAAGACCGCTAGCTCGACTCCGACGCTGTCCGGTTTCGCACGCGCTGTCGGGTTTCACGCAGCGGGTAACGTCCGATCTCGAACACGCGCTGCGCCTCGGGGGCCGCGCGGCGCGAGCGGCTTGCGCGCGGCGCGGCGGATCGGCGCCCGCGCGCGCAGGATTCGCGCGGGGCGCGGCGGTACGGCCCTTGCTCTCCCTCCCTGCGAACACGGCGCGGGACGCTCCCCGCGAGGAGGCGAGACGACATGCGGCAGATCGCGATCTACGGGAAGGGCGGCATCGGCAAGTCCACGACGACGCAGAACACCGTCGCGGGGCTCGCCTCGCTCGGGAAGAAGGTGATGATCGTCGGCTGCGACCCCAAGGCCGACTCCACGCGCCTCATCCTGCACGCGAAGGCGCAGGCGACCGTGATGGACCTCGTCCGCGAGCGCGGCACGGTGGAGGACCTCGAGCTCGGCGACGTGCTGAAGACGGGCTACGGCGACGTGAAGTGCGTCGAGTCCGGCGGCCCGGAGCCGGGAGTCGGCTGCGCCGGCCGCGGGGTCATCACCGCCATCAACTTCCTCGAGGAGAACGGCGCGTACACGCCCGACCTCGACTTCGTCTTCTACGACGTGCTCGGCGACGTCGTCTGCGGCGGCTTCGCGATGCCCATCCGCGAGAACAAGGCGGAGGAGATCTACATCGTCTGCTCCGGCGAGATGATGGCGATGTACGCGGCGAACAACATCGCCCGCGGCATCCTCAAGTACGCCGCCACCGGCAAGGTCCGCCTGGCCGGCCTCATCTGCAACTCGCGCAACACCGATCGCGAGGCGGATCTCATCGAGGCGCTCGCGAGGCGGCTCGGGACGCAGATGATCCACTTCGTCCCGCGTCACAACCAGGTGCAGCGCGCCGAGCTGCGCCGCATGACCGTCATCGAGTACTCGCCGGAGCACGTGCAGGCCGAGGAGTACCGCGCGCTCGCGAAGAAGATCGCCGAGAACAAGATGCTGGTGGTCCCGACGCCGCTCCAGATGGAGGAGCTGGAGGAGTTGCTCATGGAGTTCGGGATCATCGCCGACGAGGACGAGACGAAGGTGGGCGTCGCCGAGGCGGCGGCGTAGCGCGGCGGAACGGGAAGGAGCCCTCGGATGTCTGGAACCGTGAAGAAGGTGGACGGGATCACGAAGGAGTCCACGCAGGCGATGATCGACCGGACGCTCGAGGCGTATCCGGAGAAGGGGAGGAAGAAGCGCGCGCCGCACCTCGCGCCGAACGATCCGGCGTCCGGCAGCGCCTGCGTGAGGTCGAACCGGAAGACGGTCCCCGGCGTCATGAGCGCCCGTGGCTGCGCCTACGCGGGCGCGAAGGGCGTGGTGTGGGGGCCGATCCGCGACATGGTCCACGTCTCCCACGGACCGGTCGGCTGCGGCTGGTACTCGTGGGGCACGCGCCGCAACCTCATGAGCGGCGTGAACGGCGTCTCGAGCTTCGCGATGCAGTTCACGTCCGACTTCCAGGAGAAGGACATCGTCTACGGCGGCGACAAGAAGCTCGCCGTGCTCCTGCGGGAGGCGAAGGAGCTCTTCCCGCTCGCCAAGGGCATCTCGGTCCTGTCGGAGTGTCCGGTCGGCCTCATCGGCGACGACATCAACGCCGTCGCCAAGCAGATGTCGAAGGAGCTCGACCTCCCCATCATCCCCTGCAACTGCGAGGGCTTCCGGGGCGTCTCCCAGTCGCTCGGGCACCACATCTCCAACGACACGATCCGCGACTACGTCATCGAGACGCGCGAGTTCTCCGAGCCGGAGACGCCTTACGACATCGCGCTCATCGGCGAGTACAACATCGGCGGAGACGCGTGGTCGACGAAGCCGCTCCTGGAGGAGTGCGGCTTCAACGTGAAGGCCACCTGGACGGGCGACGGCCAGATGGAGCACATCGCGGCGACGCACAAGGTGAAGCTCAACGTCATCCACTGCTACCGCTCCATGAACTACATGTGCAAGGTCATGGAGGAGAAGTACGGCGTGCCCTGGATCGAGCTGAACTTCTTCGGTCCGACGAAGATCAAGGAGAGCCTGCGAAAGCTCGCCGAGCGGTTCGACGACCGGATCAAGGAGAACGTGGAGAAGGTCATCGCCAGGTACGAGCCCAGGATGCAGGAGGTGATCGAGGAGGTCCGGCCTCGCCTCGAGGGCAAGAAGGTCATGCTGTACGTCGGCGGCCTGCGCCCGCGCCACACCGTGGGCGCCTACGAGGACCTCGGCATGACCGTCGTCGGCTCCGGCTACGAGTTCGCCCACTCCGACGACTACGACCGGACCGCCCCCGAGATGCCCGACGCGACGGTCATCTACGACGACGCCTCGGAGTACGAGCTCGAGCAGTTCGTCCACGACCTGAAGCCGGACCTCGTCGCCTCCGGCATCAAGGAGAAGTACCTCTTCCAGAAGATGGGGTTGCCGTTCCGGCAGATGCACAGCTGGGACTACTCGGGGCCGTACCACGGGTACAAGGGGTTCCCGATCTTCGCGCGGGACATCGACATGGCGATCAACAGCCCGACGTGGAGGCTGGTGAAGTCGCCGTTCTAGTCGAGGGGCGGGGGCTCCCCCGCCATTTCAAAGAATTCGATCTGCCGTCCCTCCGGGACGGAACGCTCCCTGCTCGTCCGAAGGAATCGACAAATGGCGAACAACCTTGGACTGACCGTCAAGCCCGTCTGCGACATCACGCCCGAGGAGGAGAGGCGGGTCCGCGCCTGGATCGACACGCCCGAATACAAGGAGAAGAACTTCGCGCGCCAGGCGCTCGTGGTGAACCCCGCCCACGCGTGCCAGCCGCTCGGCGCCGAGCTGTGCGCCCACGGCTTCGAGGGGACGCTGCCGTTCGTGCACGGGTCGCAGGGCTGCGCGTCCTACTACCGCTCGACGCTGAACCGCCACTTCCGCGAGCCCGCGCCGGCCGTCTGCAGCGCCATGTCCGAGGACGGCGCGGTGTTCGGCGGCCAGAACAACCTGCACGAGGGGCTCGAGAACGCCTGCGCGCTCTACAAGCCGAAGATGGTCGCCGTCTTCACCTCCTGCATGCCGGAGATCATCGGCGACGACCTCTCCGCGTTCATCAAGAACGCGCGGCAGAAGGGGCTCCTGCCGAAGGACGTCCCGTCCCCCTACGCCAACACTCCCAGCTTCAACGGCTCCCACGTCCACGGCTACGACGCCATGCTCGCGGCCATCCTGGAGACGCTCACCGAGGGGAGGAAGGTCGAGGGGCGCTGCACCGGCAAGCTCAACTTCATCGCCGGCTTCGACGCGAACACCGGCAATTACCGGGAGTACAAGCGGATCTTCGAGGCGTTCGGGATCCCGTACACGTTCCTGGCCGACATCTCCGAGTCGTTCGACTCGCCGCTCGACGGCACCTACCGCCTCTACCCGGGCGGCACCCCGCTCGAGGAGGCGGCCGACTCCATCAACGGCAAGGCGACGCTCTCCGTCGCGCCCTACGCCACGACCCGGACGTTCACGTGGGTGAAGGAGAGCTACTCCGGAGAGCACGTCTCCATGCCGATGCCGATGGGCATCGGCAAGACGGACGCGTTCCTCCTGAAGCTCTCGGAGCTGTTCGACAAGCCAGTGCCGGCCGCGCTCAAGGCGGAGCGCGGCCGGGCGGTCGACGCGATGACCGACTCCCACCAGTACATCCACGGGAAGCGGTTCGCGGTCTACGGCGACTCCGACTACCTCGTCGGCTACGTCTCCTTCCTGCTCGAGATGGGCGCGAAGCCCGTCCACGTCCTCTGCTCGAAGGGCTCGAAGAAGCTGGAGAAGGAGCTCGACGGGCTGCTCGGGGCCTCGCCCTACGGCAAGGAAGGGAAGGTCTACATGAACAAGGACCTCTGGCACCTCCGGTCCCTGCTCGTGACGGATCCGGTGGACGCGCTCATCGGCGACACGCACGGCAAGTTCGCCGCGCGCGACGCGAAGGTCCCGCTCTTCCGCTTCGGGTTCCCGATCTTCGACCGCGTCAACAGGCACCGCTACCCGCTCGTCGGCTACCAGGGCGTCATCAACATGGTCACCGAGATCTGCAACAAGTTCATCGATCTCAAGGATGACACGAGCGACGACCGCTCCTTCGAGATGATGCGGTAGCCGCCGCGCACGCCCCCGACCAACGAACCCGAGCGAGGCGGCCATGCCGCGGCCCGACTACTACGACGCGCCCGACTGCGAGACGAGCGAGCAGGGCGCCCCGAAGTTCTGCAAGAAGTCCGAGCCTGGGGAAGGCACCGAGCGGAGCTGCGCGTTCGACGGCGCGCGGGTCGTGCTCATGCCGGTGACGGACGCGATCCACCTCGTGCACGGTCCGATCGCCTGCGCCGGCAACTCCTGGGACAACCGCGGCGCGCGCTCCTCCGGCTCGCAGCTCTACCGGCGCGGTTTCACGACGGAGCTGCTCGAGAACGACGTCGTCTTCGGCGGCGAGAAGAAGCTCCGCCGCGCGATCGTCGACCTCGCGGCGCGCTACCCGGAGGCGAAGGCGGTCTTCGTCTACGCGACCTGCGTCACCGCCATGACCGGCGACGACGTGGAGGCGGTCTGCCGGGCGGCGTCGGCGGAGGTCCCCATCCCCGTGATCCCGGTGAACACGCCCGGGTTCATCGGGGACAAGAACATCGGGAACCGGCTCGCGGGCGAGATCCTGCTCGACCACGTGATCGGCACGGCCGAGCCGGCGACGACCACGCCGTACGACGTGAACCTCATCGGCGAGTACAACATCGCCGGCGATCTCTGGGGGATGCTGCCGCTCTTCGAGCGGCTCGGGATCCGCATCCTCTCCTGCATCTCGGGCGACGCTCGCTTCGACGACCTCCGCCACGCGCACCGCGCCCGGCTGAACGTCATCATCTGCTCGAAGAGCCTCACGAACCTCGCGCGGAAGATGAAGAAGCGCTGGGGCATCCCGTACCTGGAGGAGTCGTTCTACGGGATGACCGACACGGCGCGGGCGCTGCGCCACATCGCGCGGGAGCTCGATCTCGCGCGCGGCGACGGCGCGAGCGGCATGGCCGACGCGGCCGAGGCGCTCGTCGCGGAGGAGGAGGGGCGCTGCCGGGCGCGGATCGCGCCCCACCGCGCCCGGCTCGCCGGCAAGCGCGCGGTGCTCTTCACGGGCGGCGTGAAGACCTGGTCGATGGTGAACGCCCTGCGCGAGCTCGGCGTCGAGATCCTCGCGGCGGGGACGCAGAACTCCACGCTCGAGGACTTCCACCGCATGAAGGCGCTCATGCACCGCGAGGCCCGCATCATCGAGGACACCTCGACCGCCGGGCTCCTCGCGGTCATGCGCGAGAAGCTGCCGGACCTCGTGGTCGCGGGCGGGAAGACGAAGTACCTCGCCCTCAAGACCCGGACGCCGTTCCTCGACATCAACCACGGCCGGGCGCACCCGTACGCGGGCTACGAGGGGATGGTCACGTTCGCCCGGCAGCTCGATCTCACGGTGAACAACCCGATCTGGCCCGCGCTCTCCGGGGCCGCGCCCTGGGAGCGGACCCCGGCCGAGCTCGACGCGGAGCGCGCGGCGGCGCGGGGCCACGCGGCGGCGCTCGCGGCCGAGGACCTCTCCGCGTCGCGCGTCGCGGTGCCCGCGAAGGCCGCGACGGTGAACCCGCAGAAGAACTCCCCCGCGCTCGGCGCGACGCTCGCGTACCTCGGCGTCGATCGCATGCTCGGGCTCCTCCACGGCGCGCAGGGCTGCTCCACGTTCATCCGGCTGCAGCTCTCGCGGCACTTCAAGGAGTCGATCGCCCTCAACTCGACCGCGATGAGCGAGGACACCACGATCTTCGGGGGCTGGAGCAACCTCCAGGCCGGGCTCGCGCGCGTCATCGAGAAGTTCCGGCCGGGCGTCGTCGGCGTCATGACCTCGGGGCTGACCGAGACGATGGGGGACGACGTTCGGAGCGCGATCGCCGAGTTCCGCAGGGAGCGCCCGGAGCACGAGCGCGTGCCGATCGTCTGGGCGTCCACCCCGGACTACTGCGGCTCGCTGCAGGAGGGGTACGCGGCGGCGGTGGAGGCGCTCGTCGCGACGCTCGCGGAGGGCGGCGCGCCGATCCCGGGGCAGGTGACGCTGCTCCCCGGCGCCCACCTCACGCCCGCCGACGTCGAGGAGCTGAAGGGGGTCATCGAGGCGTTCGGGCTCTCCGTCGTCGCAGTCCCGGACCTCGCGAGCGCCCTCGACGGCCACATCGACGACGAGGTCTCGGCGCTCTCGACGGGCGGCGTCGGGGTGGACGCCATCCGCTCGGCGGGGCGGAGCGTCGCGAGCATCTACGTCGGCGACTCGCTCGCCCCGGCCGCGCGCCGCCTGGAGGAGGCTTTCGGGGTCCCGGCGCACGGCTTCACGTCGGCCACGGGGATCGGCGAGGTGGATCGGCTCGTCGCGACGCTCTCGGCGATCTCCGGCCGGCCCGTCCCCTCCGCCCTCCGCCGCGCGAGGAGCCGCCTCATGGACGCGATGGTGGACAGCCACTACGCGTTCGGCGGGAAGCGCGTGGCGCTCGCGCTCGAGGCGGATCACCTGAAGGGCCTCACCCGCTTCCTGCACGGGATGGGCTGCGAGATCGGCGCCGCGCTCTCGGCGACCCGGACCCGCGGCCTCGACGCGCTGCCCTGTCCGGCCGTGTCCGTCGGCGACCTCGAGGATCTGGAGGCGGCCGCGAGGGGGGCGGACCTCGTGGTCGCGAGCTCCAACGGCCGCCAGGCGGTCGCGAAGCTCCGCGTGAAGGCCCACCTGCGCACGGGGGTGCCGGTGTTCGACCGGCTCGGCGCGCAGCAGAAGGTCTGGGTCGGCTACCGCGGCACGATGAACCTCGTGTTCGAGGTGGCGAACCTGTTCCAGGCGAGCGCGACCGAGGCGCAGCGGCTCGCGCACAACTGACGGCGGAGGTCACGATGCGGATCGCATTCACGAGCACGACGGGCGAGCGGATCGACGAGCACTTCGGGCGGGCGGGCCACTTCTACGTGTGGGAGGTCGGGCCCGAGGCTGCCCGCTTCCTCGAGCGCGTGAGCGCGCTCACGAGCGCGGACGACGAGGAGGACCGCATCGCCGCGCGCGCGAGCGCGCTCGCCGGCTGCGCCATCGTCTACACCGCGCATATCGGCGGCCCCGCCGCGGCGAAGCTCGTCTCCCGCCGCATCCACCCGATGAAGACGAGCGGCGACGCCCCCGTCGCGGAGGTGGTCGGGCGGCTGCAGGAGGTCCTGCGCGATCGGCCGCCGCCGTGGCTCCGGAAGGCGATGGCGGCCGGGCCGGCCGCCGCGACCAAGGCGAAGGACGAATGAACGCGCAGGGAATGGCGCATCGCACGGAGAGGAGACGGTCATGGCGTTCATCACGGGGCTGACGCGCGGGAAGCGGGAGTGGACCCCGCGCTTCGTGAGGTCCATCGACCCCGAGCTCTGCATCGGCTGCGGTCGGTGCATCAAGATCTGCGCGCACGGCGTGCTCGCACCGGCGGAGGTCGACGAGGAGGAGTCCGCCAAGATGTTCGCCGCGGTCGGGAACGCCGACGACTGCATCGGCTGCGAGGCCTGCGGCCGGACCTGCAAGAAGGGCGCGTTCTCGTTCGAGCCCCTGGCGGCGTGAGGGACGCCATGCGCCTCCCCGTCCTCGCCGGCCCCGCCGCCCCGCCCCCGGCGGCGAACTGCACGTTCGGCCGGGGCTGCGGCGACGCCCCGCCGGCGCTCCCCGCGGACGTCGCCGCGCTCGTCGCGGATCACCCCTGCTACAGCGAGGAGGCGCACCACCACTTCGCGCGCATCCACGTCGCGGTGGCGCCCGCGTGCAACGTGCAGTGCCACTACTGCAACCGCAAGTACGACTGCGCGAACGAGAGCCGGCCGGGGGTCGTGTCGGAGCGGCTCCGGCCCGAGGACGCGGTCCGAAAGGTGCTCGCGGTCGCCGCGGAGCTCCCCGAGCTGTCGGTGGTCGGGATCGCGGGGCCGGGCGACGCGCTCGCCAACGCGGACGCGACCTTCGCGACGCTCGAGGGCGTTCACCGCGCCGCGCCGGATCTCCGGCTCTGCGTCTCGACGAACGGCCTCGCGCTGCCGGAGCACGCGGAGCGGCTCGCCCGCGCCGGGGTGCGCCACGTGACCGTCACCGTGAACATGATCGACCCCGCCGTGGGCGAGCGGATCTACCCGTGGATCCTCCGGGGCGGGCGGAGGCTGCGGGGCCCCGAGGCGTCGCGGGTCCTCTCCGCGCAGCAGCTCGAGGGGATCGCGGCGCTCGCCGCACGCGGCGTGCTCGTCAAGGTGAACTCGGTCGTCATCCCCGGCGTGAACGAGGCGCACCTCCCCGACGTCGCCCGCGCCGTCCGTCGCGCGGGCGCGTTCCTCGTGAACCTCGTCCCGCTCCTCTCCGCGCCCGAGCACGGCACGCACTACGGCCGGACCGGGCAGCGCGGCCCGACCGCGGAGGAGCTCGAGCGCGTCCAGGCGGCCTGCGAGCTCGACGCCCGGCTCATGCGCCACTGCCGGCAGTGCCGCGCCGACGCGGTCGGGCGCCTCTCCGAGGATCGCTTCGCCGCGTTCACCCTCGCGTCCCTCCCGCCCGGTCCAGCCCCCGACGCGCGAGAGGCGCGCGCGGCCCGGCGCGAAGCCGTGGCGCGCGTCCGCGCGCGCGCGGCGCGGGAGCGCGACGCCGCGCTCAGCCGCGTCGCCTCGGTCCCGGCGGCTCTCTCGGCGCGGATCGCCGTCGCCACGCGGGCAGGCGGCCAGGTGGACGAGCACTTCGGCCACGCGCGCGAGCTGCTCGTCTACGACGTGAGCCGCGCCGGCGCGCGGCTCGTCGGCCGGCGCGCCGTGGACCGCTACTGCGTCGGCGGGGAGGGCGAGGAGGATGCGCTCGCGACGACGCTGCGCGCCCTCGAGGGCTGCCGCGCGGTGCTCGTCGCGAAGATCGGGCGCTGCCCCACGGCCCAGCTCGCCGCCGCGGGAATCGAGGCCGTGACGGAGCAGGCGTTCCAGCCCATCGAGGCGGCGGCGCTCGCCTGGTTCGAGGGCTTCGCGGCGCGGGCCGCGCGGGGCGAGGTCGCCGCCCCGCCGCCGGTCCCGGCGGCGCCGCGCGCGGAGGTCGCGTGACCCCGCGGTCGCGAGACGGGGCCGCCGCCCGCACCGGGCGCCCGGCCCTGCCGGAGCTCCAGGACCTCGAGGCGGCGGAGGACTTCTTCGCGGCGCTCGGCGTGCCGTTCGACCCGCGCGTGCTGGCCGTGAGCAGGCTTCACGTCCTGCGACGCTTCGGGCTCGCGATGGAGGCGTCCCTGCGCGAGCGTCCGGGCGCGAGCGAGGGGGAGCGTCGGGCCGAGCTGCGCGCCGCGCTCCGGGAAGCGCACGCGCTCTTCGCGCGGACCACGCCGCTCGAGTCCGGGGACTTCGGCGTGCAGCGGACGGCTCGGCCCGTGAAGCTCGGGCGCGGATGAGCTAAGAAGCGCGGCGTGCCCGCACCGCTCGCCGTCGACCTCGTCGCCGCCGCCGACTGGAGCGTGAGCGCGCGGAAGCGCTGGATGGCCATCGCGCTGCGCGGCCGGGACGGCCGCTGGCGAGCGGGAGGGGCGCGGCGGGTGGGGCGGGCGGAGACGCTCGTCGCGCGGCTCGCGCGCCGGGCGGGGACGGAGCGGAGCGCGCTCCTCGGCCTCGACCTCCCGATCGGCGTCCCCGCGGCGTACGCCGCGCGCCTCGGGCTGAGCGGCTTCCTCGAGTGGGCACGGGGCCTGGGCGCGCCGCCCTACGAGGCGTTCTTCTCTCCCGCCGCGACCGCCGGCGAGGTCACGCTTCACAGACCGTTCTATCCCGAACGCGCGCGCCGCAAGGGAGAGGCCCGCCAGGCGGCGCTCTGCGCCGCGCTCGGGGTGCCCGGCTTCGACGCGCTCCGCCGCGCCTGCGACCGCGCCCGGCCCGGCCGCCGCGCGGCGGAGGCCCTCTTCTGGACCGTGGGCGGGAAGCAGGTCGGGAAGGCCGCGCTCGCCGGCTGGCGCGACGTCGTCCTGCCCGCGCTCCGCGGCGGCCACGCAACGCTCTGGCCGTTCCAGGGCGAGCTCGCGACGCTGCTCCGGCCCGGCGCGGTGGTGCTCGTGGAGATCTACCCGGCGGACGCGTACCGCCGCCTGAGCGCGGCGCCGGTGTCGAAGCGGGACCCACGCTCGCGCCGCGAGGCGTGCGCCACGCTGGGGCGCTGGCTCGCGGACTCGGGGGTCTCCGCGTCGCGCCAGCTCTCGAGCCAGCTCGCGGACGGGTTCGGTCCGCGCCCGGACGGCGAGGACCCGTTCGACGCGGTGGTCGCGCTGCTCGGCATGCTCGACGTCGCGCTCGGCCGGAGCGCGCTCTTCGAGCCGGAGGAGCAGGAGGTGCGCGCGGTGGAGGGATGGATCCTCGGGCTCGGCCCGGGCTGAGCGGCTCGCGCGCCGAGAGGCGCGGCGCGACGGCGCGTCGCTCGCGCGCGCACTTTCCGGTAGAAGGATCGCCCGGAGGCGACCATGGCGGAACGGAGAGACGACGCGGGCACGGTGTTCGTGCTGAACGCGGAGACGATGGGGCGCGGCGACGACGCGCTCGGCGCGAAGCTCGTGGGCAGCTTCCTGCGCACGCTCGCCTCGACCGACCCGAAGCCGGACGCCATCGTGTTCTACAACGCGGCGGTGCAGCTCCTCGGGGAGGGGTCGCCCCACCTCGAGCCGCTCCGCGCGCTCGACGACGCCGGAGTGGACCTTCTCGCCTGCGTGACCTGCCTCGAGTTCTACGACCTCGTGGGCAGGATCGCGGTAGGGCACGTGAGCAACATGCGCGAGATCGTGCAGCGGACGATGAAGGCGGGGAAGGTCGTCACGGTGTGAGGGGACGCGGGGGGCGTGGAGGGAGGGGTCGGCTGACCAGAGATCGGACCGGCGATGTCGACCCGACCCCGACCTCGACCCCGACCCCGACCCCGACCCGACCTCGACCCGACCTCGACCCCGACCTCGACCCCGACCTCGACCCCGACTGAAGCCGAGGCCGAGGCCAAGCCCGAACGCTCACTCCTTGATGAGCCCCGCCGCTCGCGCCGCCTTCTCGATCGCCGTGTAGTTCTCGGGCGCGGTCGGGATGAACTTCCTCGCGCGCTGCAGGTCGAGGATCTTCTTGTGCTCCGGGTTCGCCGGGTCGAGCGCGAGGAACGCGCCGCGGAGCTTCTCGACGACCTTCGGATCGAGGTCGCCCCGGACCGTCCAGTTGTAGTCGTGGTACTCGGGCGTGGTCCACAGCACGCGGATCTTGGAGGGATCGATCTTCTTCTCGTCGAGGAGGCGCTGCCAGATGGACTCGTTGAGCGCGCCGGCGTCCACCTTGCCGGCCTCGACCCACTTCGCCGTCACGTCGTGCGCGCCGGAGTAGGCGACCTTCGCGAAGTCCTTGTCCGGGTCGATGCCGTTCTGGAGGAGGAAGTAGCGGGGCATGAGGTGGCCGGAGGTGGAGCTCACCGACCCAAAGGCGAAGCTCGCGCCCTTCAGGTCCTGGAGCTTCTGCGCCTTCGACGCGGCCGGGACGATGAACTTGGAGTGGAAGCGGGCGTCCTCCTCGCGCTGCACGAGCGGGATCGCCGTGCCGGTGCGCAGGCGGGCCTGGACGAAGGTGAAGCCGCCATACCAGACGAGGTCGAGCTTGCCGGCGGCGAGCCCCTCGACGGTCGCGGCATAGTCGGTCACCGGGGTGAACTTCACCGGACGGCCGATCGCCTGCTCCAGGTACTTCCCGAGCGGCTCGAACTTGCGCAGGAGCTCGGTGGGGGACTCGTCGGGGATGGCGGAGACGCGGAGCGGCTCCTGCGCGGCGGCGGAGAGCGGGAGGAGCGGCAGGAAGAGGGCGAGGAGGCGGGTGAGGCGGTGCATGGAAGGCTCCCGGCACGCGGCGGACGGCGGCGGGCCGAACGAGGGTCTCGAGGCGCAGGACGTGGACGCGGGTGCTCGGAGGCGAACTCGCCTCCCGCCGGGCGGCCTCAACGGTCGAGGGGGACACGGCGCTCGATGGGCAGCACGGGGTCACCTCCTCTCGGCACGGGACGCAGGGGGCATCGCATGGCCGGGGCGCCCGCGCAAGCCACGGGCGGGGCCTTCACCAAGCGTCCACCACGGGCGGAACCCCCGCCTCCGGGTGCGCCTCGGCGCGCTCGGCGGGGCCCTCCACGAGGCGCTGACGGAGCGCGCCGGAGAGGAGATCGACCGCGGTGACGAGCACCACGATGACGGCGAGCAGCGTGAGCGTGCGGTGGTGGTGGAAGAGGTTCAACGAGACGTACAGGAGCCCTCCGAGCCCGCCCGCGCCCACGACGCCGAGCACCGCGGAGGCGCGGATGTTCACCTCCCACCGGTAGAGCGTGTAGGCGACGAGCTGCGGGAACGCCTGCGGCAGCACGGCGAGCGCGGACGCCGCGGCGTCGCTCGCGCCCGCCTCGCGCAGGGCCGCGAAGGGGGCGGTGGGGACCTCCTCGAGCGCCTCGGCGTAGAGGCGGCCGAGGACGCCGGCGGTGTGGACGCCGAGCGCGAGCGCGCCCGCGAACGGGCCGAGGCCGACCGCGAAGATGAGGACGAGCGCCCAGAGCAGCTCGGGCAGGGTCCGGCCGAGGTTGAGGATGCCGCGGGCGGTCCACGCGGCCAAGGCGAGCGCCGCGCCGCGGGCGGGAGAGGGGCGGGCGCCGCCGGCGAGCGCGTGGAGCCGGTGGGCCGCCGGGTACGCGAGCAGGATCCCGAGGAGCGCGCCGATCGCGGTGCCGAGCACGCTGACCGCGAAGGTGACGAGCGCGGCGGGCGCGAGCTGCCGCAGGAAGGCAGGGTCGAGGTCGGGTGGCCACAGCGAGCCCGCGAACCCGCCGACGCTCGCGAGCGCGGACGGGGAGAGGACGTCGCGCCAGGCCAGGTCGAGCACCCGCGCCGCTCCCCAGGCGGCGAGCGCCCAGGCGGCGAGGCCGAGCGCCCGCGCGCGGAGCGCGCCGAGCCCGAGCGGGAAGAGGCCGCGGCTCCGCTGGAGGCGGCGGCGGACGAGCTGGGAGAGGAGGTCGACGCCCGCGACGAGCGCGAAGAGCGCGATCACCATCGCCGCGACCTCGTCGTATGCGAACATCTTGAGCGAGAGCTCGAGCTGTACGCCGACGCCGCCCGCGCCGACGAGCCCGAGCACCGCCGACGCCCGGAGCGCGCAGTCGAACCGGTAGAGCGCGTAGGAGGCGACGAGCGGGAGCGAGGCAGGGAAGACGCCGAAGGCGAACGCGCCGAGCGGCGTCGCGCCCGCGCCGGAGAGCGCCGCGGCGGGTCCCCGGGGCGCCGACTCGAAGATCTCGGCGAACACCTTGCCGAGCACGCCGGCGTAGCCGACCCCGATCGCGAGCACGCCCGCGAGCGGCCCCATCCCGAACGCGCGGACGAACACGAGCGCCCAGACGAGCTCGGGCACGGAGCGCATGAGGTTGAGGAGGACGCGCGCCGCGAGCCACCCGGCGCGGCGCGCCGCGGAGGGCGGATCGCCCGGGGTGGCGAGGACGCGCGGCGAGGCCGCGAGGAACGCGAGCGGCGCGGCGAGCAGGAGCGCGAGCGAGATGCCGAGGAGCGCGATGGCGACCGTCTCGGCGAGCGGGCGCGCGAGGGAGGAGAGGAACGCGGCGGAGTGGGCGGGCGGCCAGAAGCCTCGCGCGAAGTCCGCCATCGCCCGGCGTGCCCCGGGCGCGAGGAGCGCGCCGAGATCGCCGCCCACGACGTGATAGGAGAGGCCGACGGCGGCCGCGAGGGCGAGGCCCGGCCAGGAGAGGAGCGCCGGGAGGGGCGGGCGCCGCGCCGTCACGCGCCCTCGGCGCCGCGCGTCACGGCGGCTCGGGCGACCTCGACGAAGCGCCGCGCGGCGGGAGAGGGGGTCGCGTCGCGCCGCCAGGCCACGAAGAGCCGGCGCGGGATGCGCACCCCGTCGATGCGGAGCGCGCGCAGGTGCCCGCGCTCGAGCTCGTCCCGGACGGCGAGCCTGGAGGTGAACGCGACGCCGACGCCCGAGAGGACCGCCGCCTTGAGGCCGACGAGCGTGCCGACCTCGAGCGCGACCGCCGCGGGATCGAGCGGCACGCCGAGGTTCGCGAGGTGGTCCTCCACCACGGCGCGGGTGCCGGAGCCGGCCTCGCGCTCGACGCGCGGCAGCCGGGCGGCGAGCGCGGGCGGGATCGGCTCGTCGGGGAGCCCCTCCTGCGCGGGCGAGGCGACGAGCACGATCTCGTCCTCGACGAGGTCCTCGAAGTGGAGCTCGGGGTGAGGGGAGCGCGCCCCCACGAACCCGACCTCGACGCGCCCGGCGAGGAGATCGGCGGTCACCTCCGCCGAGTCCTTCACCGCGAGGCTCACCCGCACCCCCGGGTACTCTCGCACGAACGCGCGCACGGCGCCGGGCAGCACGAACTCGCCGGGCGTGTTCGAGGCGCCGAGCGCGAGGACGCCGGCGGGCGCGACGGGGCCCGGGGTGCGCGGCGCCGCGAGGGAGGGGCTCGCCGCCGCGCCCTTGCGCGACGCGTACAGGCGCGAGAGGTCGTCGAGCGTCAGCGCCGCGACGGGCGCGTCGAACGCCACCGCGCCGTCGCGCAGGCCGACGACGCGGGTCACCACCGGGAGGAGCGGCTCGAGCCGGTGGGTGGAGACGACGAGCGTGCGTCCGGCGAAGGCGCGCCCGAGGAGCGCGGCGATCTCCACCGCGCGGGCGGGGTCGACCGACGCGACCGGCTCGTCCGCGATGACGATCTCGGGATCCTGGTAGAGCGCGCGCGCGATCGCGACCCGCTGCTGCTCGCCGCCGGAGAGCCGGTCCACCCGCTCGTGGAGCCGCTCGGCGATCCCGACCTGGGCGAGGACCGCCTCGACGCGCTCGGCCTCCGCGCGCGAGACGAGCGCGGCGAGCGCGCGCGCGAGGGACATGCTCCCGAGCCGCCCGGCGACGACGTTCTGCATGACGCTCGCCTGCGGGACGAGGTGGAGCTGCTGGTGGACCGTCCCGATCCTCGCGCGGACGGCGCGCAGCGCGCGCGGCCCGAGCCCCGCCACGTCGCGCCCGAAGACCTGGACGGCGCCGCACGACGGCGCGAGCGAGGTGGCGAGCAGCCGCAGGAGCGTGGACTTGCCGGCGCCGCTCGGGCCGACGATCGCGACGCGCTCGCCCTCGCGGATCGAGAGCGACAGGGGCAGGAGCGCGTCGCGCCGGCCGTAGCGCTTGCCGACGCCGGTGAGGGCGAGGGCCGGCGCCGGGGCGGACGTGCGCACGGGCGCGGGGGCGGGCGCGGGCGCTTCGCTCATGGGACGGCGAGGTGGGCGAGCATGGAACCGTCTCTTATCGGGCGCGCGCCGTCCGCCGCAAGCGCCGCGGACGCCAGACGGCCGACCGTGATTCGCGACACCGAAGGTGATCGCGAGTCACGAACCGTCGTTCGGGTCCCACCAGACCTCGCCCTTGCCGCGGATCGCCTCCGCCGCGCGGCCGCGCGTCGCCGCGAGCTCGCCGCCGCTCATCGGGCGGAACGCCTCCGCCGCCGCGAACGCGGCGTCCTGCTCGTTCGGGAACGACAGCCCGAGCAGCGCCACGTCCGGGTCGAGCGTCAGGGTGTAGCGCAGGCACTCCTCGACGGAGAGGCGCGGCAGGGTGGGCGCCGGCGCGTCGTCACCGCCCGAGGACACCTTGCCTCTCGGGCGCTGCGCGAGCGGGCGCCCGTAGCCCTCGGTGTCGCCCACGAGCTTCCCGGCGCCGAACGTCTTGAAGCAGATCGTCCCGACGCCGCGCGCCTTCGCGGCGGGCAGGATCTCGTCGACGTAGCGCGGGTGACAGTACGGTCCCACCGGGAACATGACGACGTCGCACTGCCCGGAGGCGAGCGCGTCGGCGAGCACGTCCGGGTGGTGCGACGAGATCCCCCGGAACCGCGCGCGCCCGCGGGCGACCTCCTCCGCGAGCTCCGCCATCGCGCCGCCGGGCGCCTTCGCCCGCCGCCACGCCTCGGGCTCCGAGCAGGAGTGCAGCACGAGCAGATCGACCGAGCCGAGGCCGAGCCTCCGCAGGCTCTCGGTGAGCTGCGGCGCGACGGGGCGGTCGAGGTGATCGATCTTGTCGACGAGGAAGACGCCCGCGCGCCGGCCGCGGAGCGCCTCGCCGACGATCTCCTCCGAGTAGCCGTCCTCGTACATGGGCGCGGTGTCGACGACGTTGAGCCCGGCGTCGAGCGCGCGCCGGAGCGTCTCGACGCAGCGCTCCTTCGGGACCGAGCGGTCGGCGAGATCGCCGGCGCCGAGCGCGGTCGCGAGGAAGCCCGTGCCGCCGAGGGCGCGCCGGGGCGTGAAGCGGTGGGCCATCGCGCTCCCTCCTGGATGCTACTTGGCCTTCCGGACGACCTCGATGCGGACCACCTGCAGCTCGTCGCCGGTCCGGTCGAGCGAGGCCCGGACCTCCTCGCCCCGCTTCAGATCGCTGAACTTCGCGGACGCTCCGTCGACGGTGATCTTCGCGTCCTTCGCGACCTTCACCTGCGTCGTGGCGTCGCCCGCGTCGAGCACGAGCTCGCGCTGCGCCTCGTCCACCCGCGCGATGCGCCCGTGCACCTCCTGCTGCCGCTGCGTGGCGGCGGCGCCCGGGGCGCTCGCCTGGGCGTTCGCGGTGCCGGTGAAGCCGGTGACGCCCAGCATCAGGGCGATGGCGACGACGAGTCTCACGTGCATGTGTGTCCCTCCGAGGAACTCACGATGCGCGTGGGTCCGACGGCGCGCACGCCGGGGAGCGGGAGGTGGAGCGGGCGCCGGGTCGCGCGGCGGTCAGCGCAGCATGCCGAAGAGCATCACCGCGAAGAAGACGGGGACCAGCAGCGCGACGATGCCGCCGACGACGAGCGCGGCGATGACCGCGGCGCGCGCGGGCGCGTTGCGGGGGAGTGATCCCTCCTTCGGGCGAAGGCGGAGCTTCACGGCGGCAGTCTAGTCGATCTCACCAGGGCCGAGCGATCGTCGCCCTGTCCCATGGCCCATTGCTTGTGCGCCGGTAGGTCGAGTGCTGAGATGCACCCGGTTAGGGGGTGCCGGTGTCCAAGTTGCTCGCGAGCCTGCGCGTTCGCCTGCTGTTCCTCGTCCTGGTCGCCGTCGTCCCCGCGCTCGGGATCCTCACCTACGCCGCGCGGGAGCACCGCCGCCTGCTGGAGGTGGGGGTCGAGCAGGAGTCGCACGCGATCGCGCGGCTCCTGGCCGAGCGCAACAGCCGGGTCATCGAGCGGGCGCGCGGCGTGCTCATGGGCATCTCCCGGCTGCCGAGCCTGCGCGCGGGGGACGGGGAGGCGTGCTCGCGGGATCTCGCGCCCATCGTCGCGGCGACGGTCGAGCTCGGAAACCTCGGCGCGGTCGCGCTCGACGGCGAGTACTTCTGCCGGGCCGCCGGCGGTCGGCGCGTGAACCTCCTCGACCGCGACAACGTCCGGGTGCCCCTCGAGACCGGCGAGTTCGCGGTGGGCGCGTACCGCGTGTCGCGCTCGCGCGGCGTGCCGAGCATCGGGTTCGGCCTGCCGGTGCGCGACGACGGAGGCCGGATCACCGCGGTCGCGATCGCGATGCTCGACGTGCAGGCGCTCCAGCGGGATCTCGACGCCATGGAGCTCCCGCAGGGCGGCGCCGCGGCGCTGCTCGACCGCGAGGGGACCATCCTCGCGCTCCGCCCGTACGACGCGAAGCTCGTCGGGACCAAGCTGCCGTCCGCGCTCCACGCCGGCGCCATGGACGACGTCGCGCGCCGCGCGGTGGGCCCCGACGGCGTCGAGCGGATCTACGGCTTCCACGACGTGTTCATGGGGCCCGGGCCGGCGGCGCTGCACGCCGCGGCGGGCGTCCCGATCGCCGACGCCTACGCCCCGGTGAACCGCATCCTCCTGCGCACCTTCCTCGCCTTCGGCGGGGTGGCGCTGCTCGCGCTCGTCGCCGCAGGGTTCGCCGCGGAGCGGCTGCTCGTCCGCAAGCTGCGCGCCCTCATGGCGGCGGCGCGACGGATCGCCGGCGGCGACTACTCGGCGCGCGTCGGTCTCGAGCCGGGGCGCGAGGAGCTCGGCCAGCTCATCGGCGCGTTCGACGAGATGGCCCACTCGCTCGAGTCGCTCTCGCGGCAGAACAGGCTCATCCTGGACTCGGTCGGCGAGGGGATCATCGGGATCGACCGCGCCGGGCTCATCGTCTTCGCGAACCCCGCGGCGGCGCGCGCGCTGGGGCGGAGCGTCGAGGAGCTCCTCGGCCAGGACGGGCACGGGCTCGTCCACCCGACCACCCTCGACGGCTCGCCCGTCCCCGCCGCGGAGTGCCGCATCCGCGCGGCGATGCGCGATGGGATCGTCCGGCACGGCGTCGACGAGGCGTTCCGGCGGCGCGACGGGAGCGCCTTCCCGGCGGAGTTCGTCGCCTCGCCGCTCGTGGACGGCGGCGCCATCGTCGGCCTCGTGCTCGCCTTCCGCGACGTGGGAGAGCGGCGCAGGCTCGAGGAGCAGCTCCGCCACTCGCAGAAGATGGAGGCGGTCGGGCAGCTCGCGGGCGGCGTCGCCCACGACTTCAACAACCTCCTGACCGCGATCATCTCGTTCGCGCGGCTCGTCCAGGAGTCTCTCCCACCCGAGCACGCGAGCCAGCCCGACGTGCGGGAGATCGTCGTCGCCGCGGAGCGCGCCGGCACGCTCACGCGGCAGCTGCTCGCGTTCAGCCGCCGCCAGCGGCTGGCGCCGCGCGTCGTCCACCTCGCCGAGGTCGTGCGCGGGATGGAGCCGATGCTGCGCAGGATCCTCGGCGAGACCGTCGCGCTCGAGGTGGACGTCCGCGCTCCGGGGACGGTGGTCGCGGACCCCGGCCAGCTCGAGCTCGCGGTGCTGAACCTCGCGGTCAACGCGCGCGACGCGATGCCGGAGGGAGGGCGGCTCCTCGTCGCGGTGGACGAGCGAGCCGCATCGGAGGCGATCGCCGAGGAGGCGGCGCTGCCGCCCGGGCCCGTCGCGCTGCTCTCGGTGCGGGACGCCGGCGTGGGCATGGACGAGGCGACCCAGGCGCGCGTGTTCGAGCCGTTCTTCACGACGAAGCCGCTGGGGAAGGGGACCGGCCTCGGCCTCTCGACCGTGTACGGGATCGTCTCGCAGAGCGGCGGCGCCATCCGCGTCCGCTCGACGCCCGGCCAGGGCTCCGAGTTTCGCATCCTCCTGCCGCTCCATGCGGAGGAGGCCGCGCCCGAGGCGGCGGCGCGGCTGGAGCGAGCGTGGGGGGGGCACGAGACGATCCTGCTCGTCGAGGACGACCCCGCGATCCGGGCGGTCGCACGGCGCGCCCTCGACGGCGCCGGCTACCGCGTCATCGACGCGGCCTCCGCGGAGGGGGGGCTCACCGCCGCCGAGGCCCTCCAGGGCCCGCTCCACCTGCTCGTATCCGACGTGATCCTCCCCGGCCGCAACGGCTGGGACCTCGCGCGCGAGCTCGAGCAGCGCCGCCCGGGGGTGCGCGTGCTGTTCGTCTCGGGTTACGCGCGTCACGCGTCGGGCGTCGCGCTCGTGCCCGCGGACGCGCCGTTCCTCGCGAAGCCGTTCGCGCCGGACGATCTGCTCCGCGCCGTGCGGAGCGCGCTCGACGCGCGGGAGAAGCCCTCCGCCGGGGCGGCTTAGGACGGAAGCGGTGAGCCAGGCGAGATGCTGCGGCTCGTGCAGCTCCTTCAGCGCAAGCGGAGATTCTGAGCGCGTGAAGCCGTACAGCGGCAGTCACCATCCCGGTCGTGGTAGCCGCGAGCCGCTCTTTGCGCGACCGACGGTTCCGTGGGGCGCCCAAAGACGATGAGGCGCTGTTCGATGGGCGCCCCCGCGACGGACGCGCCCACGTAGGCCCTGGAGCGCGTCGAGTAATGGAAGACGACGTCGCCGGGCTCGATCAGGTGATGAACGAATACGACCAGTATTCGTCGCCGGCTTCATCGGTCTGCGGGCACTTCAGATCCGCGCCGATGTCGTCCCGGTCGGTGATCTCACCCAGCACCGCTCGTCAGGTTTGGGGTCCCACCAGTAAGCCATGGCAGTAACGCTACCACCTACGTCAGGCGCCCTGGCCGAAAACCCCTACAGCGCGCCGAGGCCCGATGACGCGCGGATGCACCGTCCCGCTCACCATGGCTGGAATCGGTCGTTTTCGGACTTGCCGCGCCGGTTCACCGAGCGGCGTAGCCCGTCGGCCGCGCTCGAAGTATGCTCGCGTCATGGACGAGAAGCGCATGGCAAACAGCGCCGGCCCGATGACGCTCCCGACGCCGAACCACGCGCCGGTCGAGGTCGAGAACCACAAGGCTCATCTGGAGAACCGGCGGGAGTTGGTGAGGTCGGTGGTAATGGCGGGCGATTCGGCGTTGAAGATGATGTTGCTCATCAACGGCGGCGCGGCGGTCGCCGTCCTCGCATTTCTCGGGAAGGTCCTCTCGAAGGCGCCGATCGGCCTTAACCTGTCGGTCACCAACATCAAGGCCGGTTTGGTCAGGTTCATGCTTGGCGTGGCGTTCGTCGGCGTAGGCGCGTTGTCTCGCTTTGTCGCCATCTACGCGGCGATGAGCGGGTCGCCACGGATCGAAGTCGCCTGCTCGTATGCGGCGCTCCTGGCCGGCATGGGCTCGCTTTCCGCGTTCGTCCTCGGAGGCATGTGGGTCGTTGGCGCTGTTTGGTAGCGACCGACGCTGGCCCGAACGCTACGCCCCCCAGCCCTCTTCGCGCAGGGGCCCACCTCGACGGTGATCCTCGCGGCTCGTCGCCGGAATCGCGTAACCACATCCGAGCGCACGGTGATGGTTATACGTCTGCTGCGGAGGCTTCTTCGGCGCCGGAACAGGCGAAGACACGCGCGGTGTACTCGACGGCTGCGCGTTGGCCCTGTTGACGGTGTACGATGCGCCTGCTCAGGAGGAGCCATGCCCGACAAGCCAGGCGAAGCCATGCTGGTCGCAGCGGAAGTACCTCTGTACTTTCCGTTTGGTTCGGGACCAGAGGCTCAGCTTCAGTCGCGCCATGCCGCGATCGCGCTGCGGGAGCTACAGCGCGCTTCGGGACGACTCGTGTTCAACGTCGCGAACACGACGTGCGCACCCGAGATCTTTGTCAAGCAGTACCGGCACCCCAAGGCGCCCGGAGGCGATACGATCCAGAGGCGGGTGTTTGCGAAGCTGCTGATCGGCGCGAGCGTTCCCGTCGTTCCCGTCTATGCCAAGAAAATCCTGCCGGGTGGCGCGGAGTCGCCGTGCAGCTCCGCGGAGGCAGAGTTCTGGGGTCGCCGGGTCGCCGTAGAAGACTTTGCTCATAACATTACGAACCTCGCCATTGTAACGAACTGGGCGATCCCGGGAAGCCTCGACTGCGCAGAGGGACATGTCGCGGCAGATGGTGCTGGGGTCGTTTCAACGCCACGTGTCAGCTGCGAGATGCCGCTCCAGAGCTATATCGTCGCCAGACGACTCCATTGGCCAGGTATCAGGCGTGTCAGCGTCGCCAGAGCGTGGCAATGGGCCAACCGGAACGACGGGTTCGTAAAGGGCTTTGGAGGGGGACGCGTAGGTCGGGCGCTTCACGCACTCTCGTACGTTCTTGCGTACGATGGTCGGTCGGAAGCCGTCGGTCTGCTTTGGGCGATCCTTGGACTCGAGGCGCTCTTTGGATCTCGCGGCGGCCATCAGCTTCGAGATCGCGTCGAGGCGCTGTTGGGTAAGCCCGAGAAGAACAAGAGATTACTGTCAGAGGTCTACGACCTTCGATCTCGCCTCGTCCACGGCGATGAGGAAATACCCGCTGCTCACGCCAAGCATGAAGAGGAGGACAAGTTCGGCGACGCGATGGGGCGCGGCATGGACATCGGGCTCGCGGCTCTGATCGCCAGCTTCCATGAACTTGTGAGGCGGAACTGGGCGGGCATTGCGTTCGAGACGATGCCGCGACCGTTCGAATCGGATGAACGCGCCCCCGGCTCGACCATGCCCAAGAAACAGCGAGCGCGCGCTCGCTCGTCGCTGTGATCTTCGGAGGGGGAAGACTGCAAGCCCGAAGCTAGACGCGATGCCGGGGCCCAAGGGGCACCGAGCGCCCTTCGTCTCCCCCACGTCTCCCCGCGCTTGGTCGAGAACGGTGGAGGACTGTTGACTCGCGTGGACTCGCGGATTGTCACTGGACCGCTGGTACACAGGGCTTTCGAGCGAATTGGTGTGCGCCGTCAGCCTGTTAGCGTATTCCCCGTCGCGGGGTTCAAATCCCTTTTCCCGCTCCATCTAACCCCGGGCTCCGGCCGGGGGTTTCTCTTTTCCGGCTCCCGTCGTTGTCACCCCCTTGCCACGGCTACGGGGCCGGCACCGCCGTCCCGACCATTGCGACCGGGGTCGGCTGGCTGAGGAGGGCGATGGCCGCCTCCTTGGCGCCGTCCTGATGGAGACATCGTACGGTGTAGCCGGTCGAGTGCCCAGACGACGATGGCTCCCACGCGTCCAGCGCGCGCGTCCTCCATCATCCGGTCGTACAGGGGCCGGCCTTCGCCGCAGACTCGAACTCCCAGTACTCGACCGGATCGAAGCCGCGCGCCTCCGCGAGACAGCGGACGTCGGCTGCCTGCGACTCGGGGTTCTGTTCTTGGGTGCTGACGCGGAGGTAGAGGGCGGCGCGCATGGAAGTACGGTAACGCACGCTGGCGGACGGTAACGCTCCCGCCCGGACCGGATCGAGGTATCGTTACGCGCGGTTCCTAGCCGCTGGGGGGTGCGATGAGCGGAGTGATCAAGAACTCGGCGTTCTTCTGCGCTGCCCTCGCGATCTTCTTGGCAGGTTGCGTCACCCCGTCACCGCCTCCACCGGACCGGCCCCTTCCGCAGGATCCCCTGAGTCGTGCACTTCGGGCTGAGGGGCCCACTACGATGGAAATGTGCATGGTCGCGCCCGGCGCGTGCCAGCGCCGCGCGTTCGCGGGTGACCGTGAGGCTGCGAAGTTCCTCTGGCTCATGCCAGCGAGAGGTTACGACGATCCCTTGACTAAACTTCGATGGCAAATGCACGCGGCCCGACTCGGGGACGAGCTCTCGCTGGACTCGGTGTTGCGGGAATTCATGCCGGAAGGGGCATTCCGGAACGACGGCAAGTTGAAGGAGTTCATTGAGCTAGGAGTTCAATACAATCGGCCAACCGGGTGTGCGGCGAAGGCCGCCTACATCCAAGATCTGGACCCTGCTACGGCCGCACAGCTGTATGAGCGCGCAGCGATGCAGGACCACTGTCTCGCGCAGGCGATGCTCGCCGCTTCCTTCCTTGACGGAGTGTTCACGGAGATCAACGAGGCCAAGGCCTACTTCTGGTGGCTGGTCTCGTTGCGCCCGCCTCGGCCGAAGACTGCTCCGCGGCTGCCGTACATAGTCGCGAGACTGCGGGAGCAAGGCTTCTCCTTCTACGATGCTGGGTATGGAGACTTCTTCTGTCCCACCGCGAATCCACGCCTCGCCGCGTTGCAGACGGGCGTCTTCGCTCAGGAGGTTCAAGACGCGCTGCTGGATTGGCGCCCCGGGAAGAGTCCGCCTGAGCCGATCGACCGATTCAAGGACGTGCGAGGCGTGGCAATGGGTGACGCTCACCCAGCGATGAAGGTGGAAGACGCAAGCGCGACGGCTCCCGTGCCAGCATTGAGCAAGCTGACTCTCTCGGCGGTGATGAAGCTGTCGCGCGAAGCGCCTCGCGAGGATCTGTATGACCGGCTCAACAAGTCGGTGTACGTGGTGTACGCCGCGCCGTCGAAGCGTGCCATTCGGACGAGAGAGAGCATCGGGCAAGGGTCGGCAGTCGCCGTAGCCCGCGATACCGTGCTCACGAACTGTCACATTGTTCGGAACAGGCCCGAGGTCTTCGTCCTCGTCGGAGGACAACCGAGGAAGGCGAGGGTCACGGGTGCCCGCGTGGACGCAGACGCGTGCGTGTTGCGGATCGAGGACTCGACCCTCGCTCCTGTCGCGGGGGTGCGGTCCGCGAGTGAAGTGCGCGTTGGCGAAGAGGTGCTCGCCATCGGATCACCGAGCGGATTCACGAACACGCTGAGTGCTGGGATCGTGAGTCAGCACCGCGCACGCGGCGGGACCTCCTACATCCAGACGACCGCACAGATCTCGCCGGGTTCCTCGGGCGGTGGCCTCTTCGACAAGTTTGGGAACCTCATCGGGATCACCACGTTCAAGATAGGGGACGCGGAGGGGTTGAACTTCGCCGTTGCGGTGGACGAGTTCGTCGTCATCAAGTAGCCGCGCCCGACGGAGCCAACGCGCGCGCACGGAGCCGACGACGCGGAGGACTTCCGGCCACGGGACAGGTCACAACGATGCCGCTGGACGGTACGATGTGCCGATGCCACTAGCTACATCCCAGAGCGACGCGTCGCTCTCGGTGCGCCCGGGCGAGAAGTACGCAGCGATTGCACTCGACGCGGCGTCGCGCCTGCAGGGGCCTGTTAATCTGGGGAACGGCGTTTTTGCGCTCCCGAACGCGAACGTAGTCCTTCCCGAGCACTGGACCGAGTGGCTTGGTTCGATCCGCGCGGATGCGATCCGAACGGCGCCCGTGCTGCTGCTAGCGAAGGCGGCGTCGGACGCAGTCGGCGTGCTAGATCACGAGAACGTTGCGCTGCAGAGGCGACTCGACGCGTTGTACTGGTGCCTGCTCGCGTCGGGCCCTCTTCGTGTCGAAGGTGGCGTTCGGTTCACCGGCGCAAGGGGGCCGGGCGGGATCGACGTCCGGCAGGTGAGCGAGACGCGAAGCGTCGTTTCGCTCCAAGGGCTGCTTCATCCACCACTGACCGAGCCGCACCTGCGGCGCGCCGCGGTCATGTCGCTGAGCCTTTCGGAACTACTCGCGGCGCCGGGAATGCGGCGGATCAAGATGGCGGTACGAACGTTCATGCTCGCGTTCGAGGAGGAGAACATCGGGGAGCGTATTCACCAGTTTGTTCGGTGCATCGATGGGATCGTGTGCGCGCGCGGTCGCGAGCAATTCAAGGAGAGGTCGAAGCTGTTCGTTGGCGAGCAAGCATCGTCAGTTTGCAGTGAGCTATATCTGATGCGGAACAACGCCGAGCATTTCAGCGATCCCGCGAAGGGCCTCGACCCGCTGCCTCTTCGCGAAGACCTAGTTAGAGCATTTCGTCGGGCCCACGAAGCGGAGGCCCTCGCGCGCTACTGCATGTGCCGACTGGTCGAGACGCGAGCGTGGTCCCACCTGACCGACGACGACCGCGTGGATGAATTTTGGCGGATTAGCGTCGAGCAGCGAGCCGCCGCGTGGGGGCCGCCCCTCGACCTGGCTGCTGCTGTTGCGCAATTCAACCCTGCCTACGTGCCGGATGAGACGTGAAAGGACTCGGCGTCCTCGCGGACGCGGGGAAGGCGCAAACGATCACGGTCCGTGAGGCGCGGGGTACGGCTCGGCGGGCGCGACGAGCGCGGCGAGCCGGAGCGCGTACTCGGGGCCGCGTGCCGCGTCCTCGTGCTTGAAGAACACGAACGCCTCGTCCCAGCGCTGCGCGAGCAGGCGCTCCGCCCAGCGGGCGAGGTCGGCGCCCTCGTAGCCCGTGCGGCGCAGGCGCAGGTAGCCGAACGACGCGGTCGCCTCGAACGGCGTGGTCGCCTCGTCGGTGTCGGCGATGCACAGCGCCGCGCCGGCGTCGGCGAGCGTCAAAAGGACGTCCTCGGCCTGCCAGCTCTCGTGCCGGAACTCGAACGCAATACGCGCGCCGGCCGGGACGACCTCCAGGAGATCGCGCAGGCGCGCGACGTCCCGCTTCAGCGTCGGCGGGAGCTGGAACAGGGCCGGGCCGAGCGCAGGTCCGAGCTCCACCGCCGCGCGGAAGAAGCGCGCCACCTCCTCGCCCACGCCCTCGATCCGCTTCTGGTGCGTGATGCGCTGCGAGGCCTTGAGCGCGAACACGAACCCGGCGGGCACCTGCGCGCGCCCGAGCGCGAGCGTGCGCGCGAGCGGCATCCGGTAGAAGGTGGCGTTCACCTCGACCGTCTCGAGCCGCGAGGCGTAGTGCGCGAGGAACCCGCGCGCGGGGAGATCGCCCGGGTAGAAGCGGCCCTTCCAGGCCGGGTAGCTCCACCCGCTCGTTCCGGAATGCACGCGCATCGCTCTCGGATACGCATGGCTGCGACGCGCGGCCGCCCTCGCGCCGGGGCGGCTCCGTCGGCGCAGCGGCCCGGCGTCCAGGCGTCCGGGCGCTCGATCGGCGCGGCGGACGGGGCGGCGGGCGCCCCCTCGTCGGGTCCCCCCCGAAACGCTCGACACAGGGTCCGAGGCAGTGCAGCTTTCTTCGGATCTCCGCCTTCCGCGGTCCATGGCTCGCGCTCAGACGGCACGGGCTCGCGGTCGCGTCACCACCTCCCCGGAGCAACACACGTGCAGGGTCCCGATCTCTCGCCCATCCAGCGCCTCGTCCTCGCCTTCTACGCATTCTTCGCAATCCTCTTCCAGGCCGACGTGGCGGCCGCGTTCTATCGCGTGCGCGAGGCGCGCCGCGCCGGCGCGCCGCTGCCCGAGCCGGCGCCGGGGACGCCGCCGCGGGTGACGGAGCTGCCCAGCGCGCCGCCGCCCGCGCCCGTCGCGCCAGCGCCGGCGGCAGCGCCGGGGCCTGCCGCGGGTGCGCCGCCACAGGTGAAGGCCGTCCCCCCGCCCGCGAAGCCTGCCGAGGCACCGAAGCCGGTCGAGCCGGCGAAGGCCGTCGAGGCCCCGAAGCCGGTCGAGGCTGCGAAGCCGGCGGAGGGCGCCAAGGCGGCGCCCGAGGCTGCGAAGCCCGCCGCCGCCGCGGTGGTGAAGGCCATCCCCGAGCCGCCGCGCCCCGCCGCCGCTCCCGCGCCGGTCGCGCCCGCCGCGCCCGATCCCCGCGGCGCGCTCCAGCTCCTCGCGGTGCTCCAGCGAGAGGGCCGGCTCGTCGACTTCATCGAGGAGGACCTCGCCGGGTTCCCGGACGCCTCGATCGGCGCCGCGGCGCGCACCGTTCACGCCGGGTGCAAGCGCGCGATCGAGGAGTACTTCCGCCTCGAGCCGGTGTTCCGCGAGCAGGAGGGCGCGCGCGTCACCGTCGCGCCCGGGTTCGATCCCTCCGCGATCCGGCTGACGGGCAACGTCGTCGGCGCCCCGCCGTTCAAGGGCGCGCTCCGCCACCACGGCTGGCGCGCGCGCGAGGTGCGGCTCCCGCCCGCGAAGGACGGAGGCGATCCGACGCTGGTCGCCCCCGCCGAGGTCGAGCTGTGACCCTCGCGGTCGGCATCGACCTCGGCACGACCCACACCGCGCTCGCGCACCGGCCGATCGAGGGCGACGGCCCCGTCGAGGTGTTCGAGATCCCGCAGCTCGTCCGGCCAGGCGACGTCCGTCCGCGCGCGCTCCTCCCGTCGTTCCTGTACCTGCCCCACGCCCAGGAGCTGCCCGAGGGAGCGACGCGGCTGCCCTGGACGCCCGAGCCGCCGGCGGCCGTCGTGGGCGAGCTCGCCCGCAGCCTCGGGGCACAGACGCCGATCCGGCTCGTGTCGTCCGCCAAGAGCTGGCTGTCGCACGCGGGCGTCGATCGGCGCGCCGCGACGCTGCCGGCGGGCGCGCCGCCGGAGGTGCCGCGCGTGTCCCCGCTCGACGCGTCGGCGCGCTATCTCGCCCACCTGCGCGAGGCGTGGGATCACGCGGTGGCGCAGGGAGACCCGGCCCGCGCGCTCGCCGCGCAGCGCGTGACGCTCACCGTGCCCGCGTCGTTCGACGCCGTCGCGCGCGAGCTGACCGTGGAGGCGGCGCGCCAGGCAGGGCTCGCGGACGTGGTGCTCCTCGAGGAGCCGCAGGCCGCGCTCTACGCCTGGGTCGAGGCGATGGGCGACCGCTGGCGCAAGGCGGTTCACCCGGGCGACCTCGTCCTCGTCGTGGACATCGGCGGCGGCACGACCGACTTCAGCCTCATCGCGGTGGTCGATCGCGGCGGGGACCTCGGGCTCGAGCGCGTGGCGGTCGGCGACCACATCCTGCTCGGCGGCGACAACATGGACCTCGCCCTCGCGCACGCGCTCTCGGAGAAGCTCGCGCGCGAGGGGCGCAAGCTCGACCGCTGGCAGCTCGTCGCGCTCACGCACGGCGCGCGGCAGGCGAAGGAGGCGCTCTTCGGCGACCCCGCGCTCGAGGCGGCGCCGGTCGCCGTCCCAGGTCGCGGCTCGTCGCTCGTGGGGGGCGCGCTCCGGACCGAGCTCACGCGCGCGGAGCTCATCGGCGTCCTCGTGGACGGGTTCTTCCCGCGGGTGGACGCCTCGTCTCGCCCGGTCGCGGCGCGGCGCGTGGGCCTCACCACCCTCGGGCTCCCCTACGCCGCGGACCCCGCGGTGACCCGGCACCTCGCGGCGTTCCTCACGCGCCACCGCGCCGGCCTCGCAGGCGCGAGCGCCCCGGTGCCGCTCGCCGGCGAGGCGTTCCTGCACCCCACCGCGATCCTCTTCAACGGCGGCGTGATGAAGGCGGAGCCGCTCGTCGGCCGGCTCCTCGAGGTCGTGGGCGGCTGGCTCGCGGGGGAGGACGCGCCGCCACCCCGGGTCCTGCCGGCGGCGGACCCCGATCTCGCGGTCGCGAAGGGCGCGGCGACCTACGGCCGCGTGCGCGCCGGCCACGGCATCCGCATCCGCGGCGGCACCGCCCGGGCCTACTACGTCGGCGTGGAGGCGGCGATGCCCGCCGTGCCCGGCCACGCGCCGCCGATCCGCGCGCTGTGCCTCGCCCCGATGGGCATGGAGGAGGGGACGACCGCCGATCTGCCGGGCGAGGAGATGGGGCTCGTCGTCGGCGAGCCGGTCCAGTTCCGCCTGTTCGGCTCCTCGAACCGCCGCGAGGACCGGCCCGGCGACGCGGTCGAGGACGAGACGGAGCTGGAGGAGGGGCCGCCGGTCGAGACGACGCTGCCGCCCGACGGGCGCGCGCCGGGAGAGGTCGTGCCGGTCCGGCTCCGCGCCCACGTGACCGAGATCGGCACGCTCGAGCTCGAGTGCGTGGATCGCGGCGGCAAGGCCTGGCGGCTCGAGTGGAACCTTCGGCAGGCGGCGGAGGGCGCCGGCGGGGCGGAGGCGGAGGCGGTCGCGCCGGCGTGAGGCGATGGCGGAGGCGCGCTACCTCGTCGGCGTCGACCTCGGCACGGTGAACTCCGCGCTCGCCGCGGTGGACCTCGCGCGCGAGGGCGATCTCGCCGACGCCGTCGAGCCGTTCGCCATCCCGCAGCTCGTCGCGCCGGGCGAGGTCCGGGAGCGCCGCCTCCTGCCGTCGTGCGCCTACCTGCCCGGGCCCGAGCTCGCGCCCGAGGAGACGCGGCTCCCGTGGGGCGAGCGGCCGGTGGTGGTGGGCGAGCTCGCGCGCGAGCAGGGCGCGCGGGTGCCGGGCCGGCTCGTCACCTCCGCGAAGAGCTGGCTCGCGAACCCCCGGGCCGATCGGACCGCGCCCATCCTCCCGTGGGGAGCTCCGGAGGGCGTGCCGCGCCTCTCCCCGGTGCGGGCCTCGGCGCTCTACCTCGGGCACCTGCGCGACGCGTGGGACGACCGCCACCCGGACGCGCCTCTCGCGGCGCAGGAGCTCGTCCTCGCCGTGCCGGCCTCCTTCGACGAGGTCGCGCGCGAGCTGACCCTCGCCGCCGCGCGGGAGGCGGGGCTTCCGCGCGTCGTGCTCGTCGAGGAGCCGTCGGCGGCCTTCCACGACTGGGCCAGCCGGCACCGGGCCGCGCTCGCGGCCGCGGGCGCGGGCGAGATCGCGGACGAGGTGCGCCCCATCGCCCGCGGCGGGATCGTCCTCGTGGTGGACGTCGGCGGCGGCACGACCGACCTCACGCTCGTGCGCGCGGAGCTCCGCGACGGGCGCCCGGCGTTCACTCGCCTCGCGGTGGGCGACCACCTCCTCCTCGGCGGCGACAACGTGGATCTCGCGCTCGCGCGCGCGGTGGAGGCGCGCCTCGGCGAGCGGCTCGACGCGAGCCGGTTCGCGTCGCTCGTGCACGCCTGCCGGCTCGTGAAGGAGCGGCTCATGGCGGAGGGCGGCCCGGAGTCGCTCCCGGTCGCGGTCGTCGGCCGCGGCAGCCGGCTCGTCGCGAGCGCCGTGTCCGCGGAGGTGAGCCGCGAGGAGGTGCGGCGCGTCTTCCTCGACGGGTTCCTGCCGCGGACGGGCGCGGACGAGCGGCCGCGCCGCGCGCCGCGCACCGCGGGCCTCGCCGAGCTCGGGCTGCCGTACGAGCCGGAGCCGGCCATCCCCCGGCACGTCGCCGCCTTCCTCGCGGCGCACGCCGCGGAGGCGGGCGCGAAGGGGGGGCTCGCCCGGCCCGACGCGATCCTCGTGAACGGCGGCGTCTTCACGCCGCGCGAGGTGCGCGACCGGCTCGCCGCGATCGTCTCGTCCTGGTTCCCGGGCGCGCCACCGGTGACGGTGCTCGCGAGCCCCGCGCTCGATCTCGCGGTCGCCCGCGGCGCCGCGTACGCGGCGCTCGTCCGGCGCGGCATCGGCCTGCGCATCGGCGGCGGCAGCCCGCGCGCGTTCTACGTCGGGATCGCCGCGCCGGAGGGCGAGCGCGCGCTGTGCGTCGTGCCGCGCCACCTGGAGGAGGGCTCGCGCGTCTCCGTCCCCCGGCCGTTCGCGCTCGCCCTGGGGCGCCCGGTGCGCTTCCCGCTGTTCGCCTCCGCGCGCGCGCGGCTCGAGCGGCCGGGCGACGTGGTCGACGTCACGGACGACCTCGTCCCGCTGCCGCCCGTCGAGACGGTGCTCCGCGGCGAGGGGACCGTCGCGGGCGAGGTGCCGGTGAGGCTCGAGGCTGCGCTCACCGAGATCGGCACGCTCGAGCTCTGGTGCGCCGCGACCGATCGCGACGCGCGCTGGAAGCTCGAGTTCTCGCTGCGCGGGCTTCGAGAGGCCGAGGGCGAGCGGCCGGGCGGCGCGCGGGCGGCGAGGAGCGAGGTGGGGCAGGCGCCGCGCAACCTCGACGAGGCGCGCGCCCAGGTCGAGCTCTTCTACGGGAAGCGGGCGGCGGTCGAGAAGAAGGAGGTGAAGGGGCTGCCGCGCGCGCTCGAGAAGCTGCTCGGCCCGCGAGAGGGCTGGTCGACGCCGCTCGTCCGCGAGCTCTGGGCGGCGCTGCACGCAGGGCGGGCGCGACGGCGGCGGAGCGCCGACCACGAGCGGATCTGGCTGCAGCTCACCGGCTACTGCCTGCGCCCCGGGTTCGGCGCGCCGCTCGATCCCTGGCGCGCGGGCGAGACGTGGAGCGTGTTCGGGGAGGGGTTGCAGTACCAGGCCGACCCGCGCGCCTGGGCGGCGTGGTGGGTCATGTGGCGGCGCATCGCGGGCGGCCTCGACGCGGCGGCGCAGCGGCGACTCTTCGACGCGCTCGCGCCGTTCATCCGGCCGCGCGACCCGCGCAAGCCGCCGCCGAAGGTGCCGGGCGTGAAGCCGGAGGCGGCCGACGAGATGATCCGGCTCCTGGGCGCGCTCGAGCGGGTGGAGCCGGGCCGCAAGGTGGAGGCGGGGGAGTGGCTCCTCGCGCGCGTCGAGGCGGAGAGTCCGGGGCCGCACCTCCTCTGGTCGATCGGCCGGCTGGGCGCGCGCGTGCCGTTCCACGCGAGCGCCCACCTCGCCGTGCCCGCCGAGGCGGCCGCGGCCTGGATCACCCGGCTCCTCGCGCTCTCCGTCTCCCGGCGCGAGCTCGTCTTCCCGCTCGCGCAGCTCGCCCGGCGGAGCGGCGATCGCGTCCGCGACGTCGGGGAGGAGCTCCGCGCTCGCGTGCTCGCGGCGCTCGCCGAGGGCGGAGCGCCGGCGGAGACCGTGCGCGCGGTGCGCGAGGTCGCGGAGGCCACCGAGGAGGAGGAGCAGCGCATCTTCGGCGAGAGCCTTCCGGCGGGGCTGCGGCTCGTCGAGGAGGACCCGGCCGCGTGAGCGCGCGCGACGCGGCGCTGCGTCCCGCGCGCGCGTCCCCCCGTGGCGGGACCTCGCGACGCCGGGCGGGCGGGGACGGAACGCCTTAGGTTTTCACCCAGGCGCGCTCTCGTCGCGCCGCCTCGTCCGCCGGATGCCTCGCCTCCTCATCGTCTCCAACCGCCTGCCCGTGACCGTCAAGGCCGAGGACGGGGCGGTGTCCGTCACTCCCAGCACGGGCGGCCTCGCCACCGGCATGAGCAGCCCGCACGAGCGGCTCGGCGGGCTCTGGATCGGGTGGCCCGGGGACCTCACGGGGCTCGGGGCGGACGGGCGCGCGGAGGTGGAGCGGCGGCTCTCCGAGCTCCGGCTCGCCCCGGTGTCGCTCTCCCCCGACGAGGTCGCGCGCTACTACGAGGGCTACTCGAACGGCGTCCTCTGGCCGCTCTTCCACTACTCGGTGGCCCGCCTCCCGCAGGAGGTGCGCGACTTCGACGTCTACGAGGCGGTGAACGCGCGGTTCGCCGACGCCGTCGCCGCGCACCACCGGCCGGGTGACCTGGTCTGGATCCACGACTACCAGCTCATGCTCGTCCCGCAGCTCCTGCGCGAGCGGATCCCGGACGCGCGAATCGGGTTCTTCCTCCACATCCCGTTCCCCTCGTCGGAGATCTTCCGCGTGCTCCCGCAGCGCGAGCGCATCCTCGAGGGGCTGCTCGGCGCGGACCTCGTGGGCTTCCACACCGCCACGTACCTGCGCCACTTCGCGTCGTCGGTGCTGCGCCTGCTCGGCGCCACGAGCGAGGTGGACCGGATCTCCTGGCGCGACCGCGAGGTGCGGCTCGGGGTCTTCCCGATGGGCATCGACGCGGCGCAGCTGGCGGAGCTCGCGGAGACGCCGGAGGTGCGGGCGGTGGCGCACGCGCACCGGGCGCCGGGGGAGCAGCTCCTCGTCGGCGTCGACCGGCTCGACTACTCGAAGGGGATCCCGCGCCGCCTGCTCGCGTTCCAGGCGATGCTGCGCGCGCACCCCGAGCTGCGCGAGCGCGTTCGGCTCGTGCAGGTCGCCGTCCCCTCGCGGGAGAACGTCGAGGCGTACCGCGAGTACCGCGAGGAGGTGGACGCGCTCGTCGGGCGCATCCACGGCGAGTTCGCGACGCCGTCCTGGTCCCCCATCCACTACCTGTACCGGGGGCTCTCGCAGGCCGAGATCGTCGCGCTCTACCGCGCGGCGGACGCGGTGCTCGTGACGCCGCTGCGCGACGGGATGAACCTCGTCGCGAAGGAGTTCGTCGCCTCGCGGCCCGACGGCGACGGCGTGCTCGTCCTCTCGGAGCTCGCCGGCGCCGCCGCCGAGCTCGCCGAGGCGCTGCTCGTGAACCCCTACGACCTCCAGCAGACGGCGGCCGCGTTCCACCGCGCGCTCACCATGCCCGAGGACGAGCGCAGGACGCGCATGGCGGCCCTGCGCCAGCGGGTGTTCGGCTACGACGTCCACGCGTGGGCGCGCGCGTTCCTGGCGCGCCTCGAGCGGGTCGGCGCGCCGGGCGAGGCGCTCGCGCTCTCGCCGCGGACGGCGATCCGGGCGGTCGTGGAGCGGGCCGGGGCGGCCCCGCGGCTCGCCCTGCTCCTCGACTACGACGGCACCCTCGTCCCGTTCGCGCCGACGCCGGAGCTCGCCGCCCCGGACGTCGCGCTGCTCGACCTGCTCCGGCGGCTGGCGGCGCGGCCGCGGACCCAGGTGGACGTCGTGAGCGGCCGCACGCGCGGCACGCTCCAGCGCTGGCTCGGCGCGCTCCCGATCGGCCTCCACGCCGAGCACGGGTTCTGGTCGCGCGCGCCCGGCGGCGACTGGCAGGGCGCGGAGGTGCCGGCCGTCGCCTGGCGGGAGCCCGTGCTCGCGATCCTGCGGGAGTTCGCGGAGCGGACGCCCGGGTCCGTCGTGGAGGAGAAGACCGCGGGGGTCGCGTGGCACTACCGGACCGCCGACCCCGAATACGGCGCGGCCCAGGCGAAGGAGCTCATCCTTCACCTCCAGACGCTCCTCGCGAACGTGCCCGTCGAGATCCTCCCCGGAGACAAGGTGATCGAGGTGAGGCCCCTGGGGATCCACAAGGGCCGCGCGGTGGCGGCGGCGGTCGCCCGCGCCGGCCCGGATGCGCTCGTGGTCGGGCTCGGGGACGACCGGACCGACGAGGATCTGTTCGCGGCGTTGCCGCCGGGGAGCATCGCCGTCCACGTGGGCCCCGGGCCGAGCCGCGCGCCCCTGCGGATCACCGACTTCCGCGCGGCGCGGGCGCTGCTCGCGGACATCGCGGACACGCGCTGACTCGCCCGCGGGTATGATGCCCCCGCATGCTCCGCATCAGCTGGCCGCTCGCCCTGCTCCTCGCCGCCGTCATCGCGATCGTCGCGCGGAAGCCGCGGCTGTTCGTGCCGGTCGCGGTCGTGTTCCTCGTCTGGTTCGTGGTCGAGTCCGCGGCGGGGCGGCGCGGGCGCTCTCGCCGCCGCTGACGGCCCCCACCGAGGCTCCCCGCGGGTCTCGAGGGCGCGCTCGGGCGCATGCCTGCGCGCGTGGGGCCCGGGCGCCAGACCCGCCGAGCCGAAGGTCGGGGCGACGCACGGCATCGGATGAGCACATTTTCGGCGCATCCGAGAGGAGGTGTGCCGTGCGTCTGCCGGGCAAGGGGATGAGCTGGAAGGAGTTCGGGAGGGGGCTCAAGGACGAGCTCGTGAAGGACCAGGTGACCGACATCGCCGCGACGGTGACCTACTACGGCGTGCTGTCGCTCTTCCCGTTCGTGCTGTTCCTCGTCGCGCTCGCGAGCGTCGTGATCCAGCCCTCGGACGCCGAGCGCATGGTGCAGGAGCTCGGGCGCATCGCGCCCGGACCCGTCACGCAGATCATCGGCGACCGCATCCGGGAGCTCGGGTCCCAGCAGAACGTCACGCTGCTCGGGTTCGGCGCCATCGCCGCGATCTGGGCCGCGTCGGGCGGCGTCACGGCGCTCATGCGTGCGCTGAACACCGCCTACGACGTGAAGGAGGGACGTCCGTTCTGGAAGGTCCGCGGCATCGCCATCCTCATGACGCTCGTGTCGGGCGCGCTCGCGCTCGTCGCCGCCCTGGTGGCCGTCGCGGCGGCCCCGCTCGCGGAGTGGCTGGGCGGGCCGATCGGCACCGCCATCACCTGGCTCCGCCTGCCGGTGGCGGGCCTCCTCATGATGCTGCTCTGGGCCATGGCGTACTACGTGCTGCCCGACGTCGAGCAGAAGTTCCGGTTCATCACCCCGGGCTCGGTGTTCGGCGTCGTGGTCTGGGTGGTCGCCTCCTGGGGCTTCTCGAAGTACGTGACGAGCTTCGGCAGCTACGACAAGACCTACGGTCCGCTCGCCGGCGTCATCGTGCTCCTGCTCTGGATGTGGATCTCCTCGCTCGTGATGCTCGTCGGCGCCGAGGCGAACGCCCTCATCGAGCACAGATCGCCTGAGGGCAAGCGCCAGGGCGCGAAGCGGAAGTCGGACACCGGCACGACGCCCGCCGCGATCCTCCCGGGCAAGGAGCCCATCCCGACCGGCGCCGCCCCGGCGGCGGCCGCGGCGGCGGGAGTCGCCCCGACACCCGAGGGCGCGCTCGCCCGAGGCGGGGTGAGCGCGCCGGTGGGAGTGCACGCGCGCGGTGGCGCGCGAGAGGACCGCCCGCGCCTGCGGGGCGTCCTGGCGATCGCCACCGGCTTCATGGCGGGGGTGCTGCTGGCGCGCCGGCCCTCCTGACGAGGGCGCGCGCGCTGGCCCCGCGGGACGTGCGCCCCGCGCCCGCACCGCGTACGATCCGCGCGTGAAGAGGGCCCGGCTCCGCATCGGCGTCTCCTCCTGCCTCATCGGGCGGAAGGTCCGCTACGACGGCCAGCACAAGCGCGATGCCTTCCTCGTGGACGTCCTCGGCGACTTCGTCGAGTGGGTGCCGGTCTGCCCGGAGCTGGAGGTCGGCATGGGCGTGCCGCGGGAGCCGATCCGGCTCGTCGGGGCCGCCGGCGCGCCTCGCCTCGTGGCGGAGCGGAGCGGCACGGATCACACCGCCGCGATGCGGCGCTACGCCGAGGCGCGCGTCGCAGAGCTCGAGCGCCTCGATCTCGCCGGCTACGTCACGAAGAAGGACTCGCCCTCGTGCGGCATGGAGCGCGTGCGCGTCTACGCGGAGGCGGGCGGGCCACCGCGCCGCGACGGAGTCGGCGCGTTCGCGCGGGTGCTCCTCGAGCGGCTGCCGCTCCTGCCGGTGGAGGAGGAGGGGCGGCTCAACGACCCGGCGCTCCGCGAGAGCTTCATCGAGCGGATCTTCGCCTTCGTGCGCTGGAAGGCGGCGATCTCCGCGGGGATGAGGCGGGGCGAGCTCGTCGCCTTCCACACCGCCCACAAGCTCGCGCTCCTCGCCCACAGCCCCGCCGCCTACCGCCGGCTCGGCGCGCTCGTCGCGGGTCAGAAGAAGGGCCCGCAGGCCGCGATCGTCGAGGCCTACGGGCGCGCCTTCATGGAGGCCCTGCGGGTGCCCGCGACGCGGGGCCGGCACGTGAACGTGCTCCAGCACGTGCTCGGCTACTTCCGCGAGGCGCTCCCGCCGGACGACCGCAAGGAGCTCGAGGGCGTCGTCCACGACTACGCGCGCGGCCTCGTCCCGCTCGTCGTCCCGCAGACGCTCATCCGCCACCACGTGCGCCGCCAGGGCGTCGCGTACCTCGCCGGCCAGACGTACCTCGATCCCGATCCCAAGGAGCTCATGCTCCGGAACCGCGTCTGACCTCGTGGCCGTCCCCGCCGATCGCATCCGCGCCGCGAACGCCGCGCCGGTCCGGCGCGAGCGGGCGTTCGTCCTGTACTGGATGACCGCCGCCCGCCGCGTGCGCTTCAACCCGGCGCTCGAGCGCGCGGGGGAGCTCGCCCGCGAGCTCGGCAAGCCCCTGGCCGTCCTCGAGGCGCTCCGCGTGGGGTATTCGTACGCGAGCGACCGGCTGCACGCGTTCATCATCCAGGGCATGGCCGAGAACGCGGCCCGGCTCGGGGGGCGCGCGCTCCACCACGCCTACCTCGAGCGGTCGCCCGGGGAGGGGAAGGGGCTCCTCGAGGCGCTCGGCGCGCGCGCGTGCGCGGTCATCACCGACGACTTCCCGACCTTCTTCCTGCCGCGCATGCTCGCCGCCGCGGCGGCGCGGCTCGACGTGCGGCTCGAGGCGGTGGACGGGAGCTGCGTCGTCCCGTTCCGGCTCGCGGGCAAGGACTTCCCGACCGCCTACGCCTACCGGCGCCACCTCCAGCGCCTCCTGCCGGTCTGGCTCGACCGGCTCCCCGCGGCGGATCCGCTCGGGCGCGCCGCCCTCCCGCCCGCGCCCGCGCTGCCGCGCGCGATCGCCGCCCGCTGGCCTGCCGCGGACCCCGAGGAGCTCGCGCGGCCCGAGCGCGTCGTCGCGGCGCTGCCGATCGACCATCGCATCCCGCAGGCCCCCACGCGCGGCGGCGCCCGCGCCGCCGGGGCGAGGCTCGCGCGCTGGCTCGAGGAGGGGCTGCCCCGCTACGCCGAGGCGCGCAGCGATCCCGACGAGGAGGGCGTGACGAGCGGGCTCTCCCCCTGGCTCCACTCCGGCCACCTCGCGTCGTTCGAGGTGGTGCGCGCGGTGCTGCGGCATGAGGGCTGGACGCCGGCGCTCCTCGCGCCTGCCGCGGACGGCGCGCGCGCCGGGTGGTGGGGCCTCTCCCCGGCGGCGGAGGCGTTCCTCGATCAGCTCGTCACCTGGCGCGAGCTCGGCTTCGCCACCTGCGCCGCGCGCCCCGATCACCGCGAGTACGGCTCGCTCCCCGCGTGGGCGCGCGCGACCCTGGAGGCGCACGCGCGCGATCCGCGCCCCCGGCTCTACACGCCCGACGCCCTCGCCGCGGGCGCCACGCACGATCCGCTCTGGAACGCGGCGCAGCGCCAGCTCCGCACGGAGGGCGTCATCCACAACTCGCTGCGGATGCTCTGGGGAAAGAAGATCCTCGAGTGGTCGCCCACGCCGAGCGCTGGGCTCGAGGTCGCGCTCGACCTCAACGATCGCTGGGCGCTCGACGGCCGGGATCCGAACTCGGCGACCGGCGTCCTCTGGTGCTTCGGCCGGTACGACCGGCCCTGGGGGCCGGAGCGGCCGATCTTCGGGAGGGTCCGGTACATGTCGAGCGAGAGCAGCGCGAGGAAGTGGGCGGTACGCCGCTTCCTCGCCCGCCACGGGCCGCCCGGGTAGGACGTGCACGCGGCAGAACGGGTCCGCACACTTCCCGTGATGGTGGCCACGCGGGTAAGAGGGGCTCGCACGGTGCGCGGAGGGGAGGCCGGGCGAAGGCCGGTGCTCGTCACCGGCGCGACCGGCTTCGTCGGGCGGGCGCTCGTCCCGGCGCTCCTCGAGCGCGGCCTCGCCGTCCGCGCCACCACGCGGGTGCGCTCGGGCGACCTCGATCCGCGCGTCGAGTGGGTGCAGGCCGACGTGACGCGCCTCGCGGATCTGCCCGCCGCGCTCCAGGGTGTCGAGACGGCCTACTTCCTCGTGCACGGCATGGCGAGCGGGCGGGGGAACTACGTCGAGGCGGAGCGGCGCTCCGCCGCCGGGTTCGCGCGCGAGGCGGAGCGCGCGGGCGTCGGCCGGATCGTCTATCTCGGTGGCGTCGCGCCCCGCGGTCGCCCGTCGCGGCACCTGGCGAGCCGCCTCGCGGTGGGCGAGATCCTGCGCGCCGGCCCCGTGCGGACGCTCGAGCTGCGCGCCTCGATGATCGTGGGACCGGGCAGCGCCTCCTGGCGCATCGTGCGCGACCTCGCGATGCGCCTCCCGGCGATGGTGCTCCCGGCCTGGGCGCGGTCCCGCTCCTGCCCGATCGCCCTCGAGGACGCGATCCGGGCGCTCGTCGCGGCGCTCGACGTCCCCCTCGCGGAGAGCGCCTGGTACGACATCCCGGGCCCCGAGGTGCTGTCGGTGCGCGAGATCCTCGAGCAGGTCGCGGCGCTGCGCGGCCGGTCCCTGCCGGCGATCGAGGCGCCGCTCCCGCATCCGCGGATCTCGGCCCTCTGGCTCAAGCTCGTCTCGGACGCGCCGTGGGAGGTGGTGCGCGAGCTCGTGCAGGGGCTCTCCCACGACCTGCTCCCTCGCGACGACCGCTACTGGGCGCTCACGGGGCTCCCGCCGCGGACCCGGTTCGTGGAGGCCGCGCGGCGCGCGCTCGCGGAGGACGCGGGGCGGCGTCCCGGCGGCGTGCGCGGGCTCGTGCTGGGCGTCGAGGAGGCCCTCGTCGATCGCCTCGCGCCGCGGCAGCGCGGGGGCGCGGCGCCGGCTCCCGCCCCTCCCACCCCCCACCCGCGGCGAGGCTGACCTCGTGCCACGCCGCGGCTCGCCCTCGCCCGTCGCCGCGGCCGCCGCGGAGGAGCTGAAGGCGCGTCGCGAGGAGATCCTGCGCGCGTGGGAGGCCGCGGTGCGCGCGCTCCCGGGCGCGCGCAAGCTCGACCGCGCCGCCCTGCGAGACGACACCCCGTCGATCCTGGATCGCGTGGCCGCGGACCTCACCGGCGGCGCGCCGGCCGGGGATCCCCGCGGCCACGCCCGCCACCGCGTCGCGCAGGGCGTGGACGTCGAGACGGTGATCGCGGAGCTGTCCGTGCTCCGCGGCTGCGTCACGCGCGTCTGGGCGGAGGCCGGCGCGCTCGCCGTCGAGCCGCTCGCGGCGCTGGAGCGGGCGCTGCACGAGGCCGTCGTCGAGGCTGCGCGGACCGCTGCGGAGGCGCGGGAGCGCTTCTTCTCCACTCGCGCGCGGGAGCTCGCGCTGCTCTCGCGCGTGAGCGACGAGCTCGCCGCGGAGCCGGAGCTCTGCGCCCGGCTCGAGCGGGCGACGGAGCTCGCGGTGCCCGATTTCGCGGACTGGTGCGCCCTCGTGCTGCTCGCGCCGGGGGCGCGGCTCGAGCGCATCGCCGTGTACACGGCCGATCCCGATCGGCGCGCGCTCGCCCGCGAGGTGCTCGAGCGGTACCCGATCGACCTCGAGGCGCCCCGGGGGCTCGGGCGCGTGCTGCGGGAGGGCACGACGGAGCTCGTGGAGGACGCGGATCCCCAGTTCCCGGAGCGCGTCGCCGCCAGCGCGGAAGCTCGAGCGATGCTCGAGCGGCTCGGCATCCGCTCCTACCTCGCGGTGCCGCTGCGCGGCCCCGCGGGGGGCATGGGCGCGTTCGCCTTCGGGATGTCGACCTCGGGCCGGCGCTTCGACGAGCGCTCGGTACCGATCGCCGTCGAGCTGGCCCGGCGCGCGGCCCTCGCCATCGAGAACGCCCGCCTCCTCGAGGCGGCGCGCCGCGAGGCGCGCGCGCGAGAGCAGATCCTCGCCGTCGTCTCGCACGATCTCCGGACGCCGCTCTCCGCGATCAGCATGGGGGCCCACCGGCTGAAGGTCATCGCCGCCAGCGCGTCCGCGGAGGCGGTGCGATCGATCGCCGAGGTCGTCCGCCGCTCCGCGGGCCGCATGGAGCGGCTCATCGGCGATCTGCTCGACGTCGCGGCCGTGCAGGCAGGGCGCCTCTCCGTCGCGCCGGCGCCCCAGCGCCCCGGCGAGCTCGTCCGGGAGGCGGTCGACTCCATGCACGCCGTCGTTCGCGAGCACGGGGTGGAGCTCGACGTCGACGCCGCTCCGGACCTCCCGCTCGTCCGCGCGGACCACGATCGGATCCTCCAGGTGCTCGGGAACCTCGTCTCGAACGCGGTGAAGGTGACGCGCGCCGGCGGCCGGATCGGCGTCCGAGCCGACGCGCACGGAGCGGCGGTCCGGTTCGCGGTCGTGGACACCGGGCCGGGCATCGCCCCGGACGAGCTCGAGGAGATCTTCGAGCCCTACCGCCGCGGCGCCGACGCGGCCTACCGCGGCACCGGGCTCGGGCTCGCGATCGCGCGCGCGATCGTGGAGGCGCACGGCGGGAGCATCGGAGTCGAGAGCCTGCCCGGCGCGGGGAGCACCTTCTGGTTCACGCTGCCGGTGGCGGACCCGCCGGCCGCCGCGTGACCCATCAGACGGGAGGCGCGAGCGAGGCGACGAGGACGCTCCACGTCGCGTGGCTCACGATCGCGGGCACGAGGCTCCCGCGCCACGCGGCGAGCGCGCCCCAGAGCGCGTAGGTGGGGAGGGTCGCGAGCGCCAGGAACGGCTCGCCGCTCGCGAGCGCGACGGCGACCGCGAGCGCCGTCGCGAGCGCCACCGCCCGCCTCGCGCCGAGGCGCTCGGCGAGCCGGGCCTGCACGACGCCCCGCCAGAACAGCTCCTCGGCGGGTGCGATGAGCAGCGCGAGCGCGAGCGCGGGGAAGAGCGCGCGGGTCTCGAACCGGACGTACATCTCGACCATCGGCCGGCAGAGCGCGTCGGAGAGCCCGCCGCACGTCACCCACAGGAACGCGCGCGTGAGCCCGTACAGCGCGGCGCCGGTCCCGAGCCCGAGCGCGACGTCCGCGGCGCCGGGTCGCAGCCGCGCGAAGAGGCCGGGCGGGGCGGCGGTCGCGGAGAGGGCGATCCAGGCGACGCTGAACGGCACCGCGATCGCGAAGAACTCGGGCGGGCTCCGGGCGACGAGCCCCGTCCACAGCGCGGTCGCCCCGGCCGCGGCGATCACGTACCGGGGGCGCGGCGACGTCGCTCGCTCCGTGCTATGGGACACGCACCGACATTACCGCCGAAGTTCGACGCGCGGAAAGGAAGGGACCTCATGGCCACGATGTCGTCCGTGAACCCCGCCACCGGCGAGGTGCTCGCCCGCTTCGACGAGCTCACCGACGCCGAGCTCGAGGCGAAGCTCGCGCGCGCGGCCGGCACCTTCGCGAGCTGGCGCCGCCGGCCGTTCGCGGAGCGCGCGGCGCTCATGAGCCGCGCGGCCGACGTGCTCGACGGCCGCAAGGATCACTGGGCGCGGACGATGACGCTCGAGATGGGCAAGACGCTCCGCTCGGCCGTGGGCGAGGCGGAGAAGTGCGCCTGGGTCTGCCGCTACTACGCGGAGAACGCGGAGCGCTTCCTCGCCGACGAGGAGGTGAAGGCCTCCGCGAGCCGGTCGTTCATCCGCTTCCTCCCGATGGGCCCCGTCCTGGCGGTCATGCCCTGGAACTTCCCGTTCTGGCAGGTCTTCCGCTTCGCCGCGCCCGCGCTCATGGCCGGCAACGTGGGGCTCCTCAAGCACGCCTCGAACGTGCCGCAGTGCTCCCTCGCGATCGAGGAGGTCTTCCGCGACGCCGGCTTCCCGGAGGGCGCGTTCCAGGCGCTCCTCGTCGGCTCCTCCCGCGTGGCGCGCATCCTCGAGGACGACCGCGTCGCGGCCGCGACGCTGACCGGCAGCGAGGCGGCGGGCGCGGCCGTCGCCTCCACCGCGGGGCGCGTCATCAAGAAGACCGTGCTCGAGCTCGGTGGGAGCGATCCGTTCGTGGTGATGCCGAGCGCGAACCTCGATCACGCCGTGGCGACCGCCGTGACCGCGCGGACGATCAACAACGGCCAGTCCTGCATCGCCGCGAAGCGCTTCATCGTCCACGACGCGATCTACGACCGGTTCGAGCAGGCGTTCGTCGCGCGCATGGCGGAGCTCACGGTGGGCGATCCGATGGATCCGGCGACGGACGTCGGGCCGCTCTCGAGCATGGCCGAGCGCGACAAGCTCGTCACGCAGGTTGCGGCGGCGGTCAAGGCCGGCGCGCGCGTGCTCGTCGGCGGTGCCCCCCTCGCGCGCAAGGGCGCCTACTACCCGCCCACCGTCCTGCGGGGCATCCCGTCGTCGTCGCCCGCCTACCGCGAGGAGATCTTCGGCCCCGTCGCGGCGCTGTACCGCGTCCGCAGCGTGGACGAGGCGATCGCGGTCGCGAACGACGTCCCGTTCGGCCTCGGCTCGAGCGTCTGGACGAACGACGCCGCGGAGCGGCAACGCTTCATCGACGACCTCGCCGCGGGCGCCACGTTCGTGAACGCGATGGTCGCCTCCGATCCACGCCTTCCCTTCGGCGGCGTGAAGCGCTCCGGCTACGGCCGCGAGCTCGCGAGGGAGGGGATCCGCGAGTTCGTGAACGTGAAGACGGTGGTGGTGCAGGAGGATCCGGCGCGCCCGGCCTCGAGCGGGGAGGCGATGGAGTAGGCCGCTCCCGGCGGCTCACCCGTCCTCGGCCGTCCCCACGATCCGGAACACCGGCGGATCTATGCGGGTGCTGCGGCACCTCGGGCAGGCCCCGGGGCGCGTGAGGCGCGACCGGTCCTGGAACGTGTAGCCGCACGCGACGCAGGTCGCGGGCTCGACGACGAGCTTCTCTCCGCGGTGCTCGAGCGAGCGCGCCAGGTGGGTGAGGTGCTCGGCGACGTCCTTCTCCCGCAGGCCCACGTCGGCCGAGAGCTCCTTCGCGGTCGCGGGCCCGGCGCGGAGCGCGCGGCGGAGCGCGTCGCGGAGGGTCTGGGCGCGAGGAGGGGGGCCGGAGGGGGGGATCGGGTCGCGGGGCATGGCGGATCGCGAGCGTAGCGCGGGTCGGGGTCCTCCCTCGACTCCGCGTCTCGGCTGACGCCGAGACACTACGCTCGGGATGAGCGGACTTTCGAGGTCGAGGTCGGGGTCGGGGTCGAGGTCGGGGTCGGGGTCGGGGTCGAGGTCGAGGTCGAGGTCGGGGTCGAGGTCGGGGTCGGGGTCGGGGTCGAGTTCGAGTTCGAGGTCGAGGTCGAGGTCGCGCCGCTCAGCGTGCGCCGCCGTCCGCCGATGGCCCGGTGAGCAGCTCGAGCTCCTCCGCCCCCGGCTCCTCCGCGACGAGGTCGATCCCGTGCCGCGCGAGGCGACGGGCCGCCGCGAGGGCGCGGGGGCCGCGGCCGTGATCGAGGCACCACTGCGCGTGCGCGGCGAGGAGCGCGAGCTCCAGCGTGCGCCCCAGCGTGAGCGCGAGCCGCCGCGCCCCCGCCTCTCGCGCCGGCCCGGCTGCAGCGGCGAGCCACGCCTCGGCCCTCGCCAGGGCGGCGCGCGCCGCCTCGATCGCGGGACGGAGCGCTGGGTCTCGCGCCGCGGCGAGGTGGGCGTTCACCTCCGCCGCGAGCGCCTCCCCGACGCCCTCGCCGGCGAGCGCGCGCAGGACGTCGAGCGCGAGCACGTTCGTCGTGCCCTCCCAGATCGGCAGCACCTGCGCGTCGCGGAGGAGGCGCGGCAGCCCGGTGTCCTCCACGTAGCCCGCCCCGCCGAAGCACTCGAGCGCCTCCGACGCGATCGCGACCGCCTGCTTCCCGGTGGTGAGCTTCGCGAGCGGCGTCACGGCCCGCAGCGCGAGCTGCTCCGCGTCGCTCGCCACGCCCGCCTCGGAGGCGCCGAGGAGCGCCGCGGCCCGGAACGCGAGGAGGAACGCTCCCTCGCGCTCCGCCTCGAGCCCGGCGAGCGTGTCGGCGTGGAGCGGCTTCTCCGCGAGCGGGGCGCCGAACGCGGCGCGGCGGCGGGCGTAGTCGCGCGCGAGCGCGAGCGCGCGCTGCATCCCGGCGACCGCCGCGACCGCGTTCCACGTGCGGGTCACGGTGAGCATCGGCGCGATGGCGCGGACCCCTCCGGAGAGCCCCGCGACGGGCACGGCGCGGGCGCCGTCGAGCGTGAGCTCCGCCGTGGGGAGCTTCCGCGTGCCGAGCTTGTCCTTCAGCCGGTTCACGAGGACGCCGTTCGTCGTACCGTCCTCGTTGCGCGTCTCGAGGTAGAAGAGCGCGAGCCCGCGCGACCCCGCGGGCGCGCCCTCGGGCCGGGCGAGCGCGAGCGCCATCTCGGCGGTCGTCGCCGACGAGAACCACTTCGTCCCGAAGAGCCGCCAGTCGTCGCCGTCGCGCCGCGCGACCGTCTCGGTGAGGGAGACGTCGGAGCCGCCGATCCGCTCCGTCATCCACTGGCCGCTCGTCCACATGCGCGCGGGCTCGCGCGAGGTGAGGCGGGGCAGCGCGCGCTCGACGAGCGCGGCGTTGCCGGCGTCGAGGAGCGCCCGCGCCGCGCCGTCGGTCATCGCGAGCGGGCAGGCGTACACGTCGAGCGACGGCTCGAGGACGTGCACGAGCGCGAGCTGGTGCACGCGCGACGCGGGGCCGTGGCGGCGCTCGTACGCCGTGGCGACGAGCCCGTGCCGCGCCGCGAGGGTCGCGGCCTCGCGCCAGAGCGGCGTGAGCTCGATGTGGTCCACCCGCCGGCCCCAGGCGTCCCAGTGCTCGATGCGCGGCTCGAGGAGCCGCTCCACGGCCTGCTGCGCGAACAGGCGGCCCGCGGCGAGCTCACCCAGGTGCTCGAGCTCGGGCTCGACCTCTCCGAGCGCCCCGGGCAGCGCGCGAGCGACGAGCTCGCGCAGCAGGGGGTCGGCGAGGTACGCGTTCGTGAGGCGCGGTGGGTCCTGGAGGAAGGGCATGGTGACCGCTCTCTAACGCGCGGGACACGCGCAGGCGCGCGCCGCACGGGCGTCGGGAGGTGCAGCCCGTTCAGGACAGCGGGTCGTCTCGCGGACCTGATAATCCTCCCGGAGGTGGTGCCGCGCTTCTCCAGCAACCCGTCGGATCCGCAGGCGCAGCGCCTCGCGCGCTTCGAGGAGCTGCACGCGCTCGGCGTGGCGCTCGCGGGGGCGGTCACGCGGGAGGACGTCGCTGCGATCGTGCTGGAGCGGGCGCTCACGCTCGTCGGGGCCCGCGCGGTGTCCCTCTTCCTGGAGCGCGAGCCGGGGGTGCTCGAGCTCGTCCGCTCGGTCGGCCTCTCGGAGCGCTTTCGCGACCGGTACCGGCTCATCGGCCCGGACACGGCCGTGCCGCAGACCGATGCGTTTCGCACCGGCGAGCCCGTGTGGCTGCGCGATCCGGCGGAGATCGCGGCCCGCTACCCGGCGGCGGCGGACCTCGCGGCGGAGGAGGGGGATCGCGCCTGGGCGGCGGTCCCGCTCGTGCTGGACCGCCGGCGGGGCGCGATCGGGATCCGGTTCCCGCAGCCCCGCGCCTTCGACGCGGAGGAGCGCGCGCTCATCGAGTCGGCGACGCGGCAGTGCGCGCAGGCGCTCGACCGGGCGCGCCTGTACGACGCCCAGCGGCAGCTCACCGAGCGCATCGCGCGGCTGCAGCGCGCGACGGCGGAGCTGTCGGCCGCCGTGACGCCGGAGGAGGTCGGGGCGATCGCCTTGCGCGAGCTCATCTCGGTCGGCGCTCGCGGCGGGGCGGTGCTCCACCGCGGCGCGACGGGCGACCTCGAGCTCGTCGTCGCGCACGGCGTCGCCGGCGCGGCGCTCGCGCGCGTGGCGGCGCCGCCGCCGGAGGGCACGCCGCCCTGGATCGCGGGGCGCGAGGCGATCACGTCGGCGGCGCCCGCGCTCGGGGCTGCGCTCGATCCCGCGGGGGATCCGTGGCTGGCGGTGCCGCTCCGGGTCGAGGGGCGCGACGTCGGCGTCATCGTCCTCGCGATCGATCTCGCCCGGCCCGCGGGTGAGGAGGCCCGCGGCGACGCCCTGGCGCTCGTGCAGGCGTGCGCGCAGGCGCTCGAGCGCGCGCGGCTCTTCGACGCCCAGCGCCGGCTGGCCGCGCGGCTCGCGCGCGTGCAGTCCACCGCGGCGGCCCTGTCCGGCGCGGCGACGGCGGGCGACGTCGCCGAGATCGCGGCGGGGTCCATGGCCGTCATCGGCGCGTCGGGCGCCGAGCTCCACGCCCTCGACCGCGCCGATCGGCTCACGCTCGTGCCGCGCGACGGCGGGCCGCGCACGGCCCGTTCGCTCGACGCCCCCACGCTCGCGGGCGAGGTGGTGCGCACCGGGCGCGCGGTGTGGCTCTCGTCCCGCGCCGAGCTCGAGGCGCGCTTCCCCGCGGAGGCCGCCGATCCGGGGCGCCAGGAGCAGGGCGCCTGGGCGGCGGTGCCGCTGCTCGCGTCGGGCGAGACCCTCGGGGCGCTGACGGTGACGTTCCCGGACGAGCGGCCGATCGACGAGGACGACCGCGCGTTCGTGCGGCTCGTCGCGGCGCCCTGCGCGGAGGCGCTCGCGCGGGCGCGGCTCTACGAGGCGGTGGCGAGGAGCCGGCTCGAGACGGAGTGGAACGCGGGGGTGCTCGACGCCCTGTTCGGCGCGACCCCGGTGGCGCTCGCGCTGTTCGACCGCGAGATGCGCTACACGCGCGTGAACGCGCGCCTCGAAGCGTTGAACGGCGTCCCCGCGGCCGCGCACCTCGGCAAGACGCCGCTCGAGGTGTTGCCGGGCCTCCCCGGAGAGCAGCTCGCGCACAGGTTCAGGACCGTGCTCGAGACGGGTCGGGCGATGGACTCGGTGTCGCTGGGGGAGACGCCCGCCGCGCCCGGCACGACCCGTCGCTGGCGGGAGAGCTGGTTTCCGGTCCGCGTCGGCGGCGCGATCGTGGGGGTGGGCGTCCTCGTGGTCGAGGAGCCGCTGCGCGACGGGTGAGACGGAACGAGGAAGGGAGGGGGGGCCGCGGCCCGG
>NZ_JALCYY010000010.1:122329-132670 GCF_022690685.1 Anaeromyxobacter terrae
GACGTAGTTGCCCTTGGCGCCGAACTCCTCGGCCGTCTCGAAGCAGGTCTGGTGGATGTTCTTCATGATGTTGGCGAGCCGCTTCTCCGTGTACTCGAAGGTCCACGAGTCGCGGGACGCGTTCTGCTGCATCTCGAGCGCGGAGGTGGCGACGCCGCCCGCGTTCGCGGCCTTGCCCGGGCCGTAGGCGATGCCGGCCTGGAGGAACACCTGGATGCCCTCCGGCGTGGTCGGCATGTTCGCGCCCTCGCCGACGGCGATGCAGCCGTTCTTGACGAGCAGGGCGGCGTCCTTGCCGTTGATCTCGTTCTGCGTCGCGGACGGCATCGCCACCTGGCAGGGGATCTCCCAGATGTTGCCGCCGTCCACGTAGCGCGCGTGCTTGCGGTACTCGACGTAGTCCTTGATGCGCCGGCGCTCGCGCTCCTTGAGCTGCTTCACGAGCTCGAGGTCGATGCCCTTCTCGTCGAAGATGTAGCCGTTCGAGTCGGAGCAGGCGACGACCTTGCCGCCGAGCTGGTGGATCTTCTCGACCGTGTAGATCGCGACGTTGCCGGAGCCGGAGACGACGCAGCGCTTGCCGTCGAACGAGTCCTTGCGGACCTTGAGCATCTCCTCGACGAAGAAGGTGGCGCCGTAGCCCGTCGCCTCAGTGCGCACGAGCGAGCCGCCGTAGTCGAGCCCCTTGCCGGTGAGGACGCCCGCCTCGTACCTCGAGGTGAGCCGCTTGAACTGCCCGTACAGGTAGCCGATCTCGCGGCCGCCCACGCCGATGTCGCCGGCGGGGACGTCGGTGTGCTCGCCGATGTAGCGCCAGAGCTCGGTCATGAAGCTCTGGCAGAAGCGCATGATCTCGTCGTCCGACTTGCCCTTCGGATCGAAGTCCGAGCCGCCCTTGCCGCCGCCGATGGGCAGGCCGGTGAGCGCGTTCTTGAAGATCTGCTCGAACCCCAGGAACTTGATGATCCCGAGGTAGACCGACGGGTGGAAGCGGAGCCCGCCCTTGTACGGGCCGAGCGCGCTGTTGTACTGGACGCGGAACCCGCGGTTGACGTGGACCTCGCCCTTGTCGTCCTGCCACGGCACGCGGAAGATGATCTGCCGCTCGGGCTCGATGATCCGCTCGATGATCTTGCGCTCGCGGAACTCGGGGTACTTCGCCAGGACCGGGCCGACCGACTCGAGGACCTCCCGCGCTGCCTGGTGGAACTCCACCTCGCCCGGGTTGCGGCGCAGCACGTCCTGGTAGATCGTCTCCAGCTTCTCGTCCTTCATGACCATCTGACTGCTCCTTGGGTTTTGGGCGCGATCCCTCTGCCCCTGTGAAGCGCGAGAGCATGCCGGACCGGCGCCGTCCCTCGCCACGGACGCAGCGTACGTGTCGGACGGAAGGTGCGTCCGGGGGCGGGCGCACGCCGCCCCGGCCGTCTCCGGCCGAAGGCGATGCGGCAGCGCGCCGCACTCGCAGGGAGGGACGCAGTCCCTCCCGGCGGGGAACGGTCGCGAACCCGCGCAGCGGGCGCGACCGTTCACGGGCCCCGCCGAGCAGGGGTGGGCGCCGCGCCGGTCCGCACGCGCTCAGCAGGGAGGGGCCCCGTCGCGAAGCGACGGGGAGGGACGCAGTCCCTCCCGGCGGGGAACGGTCGCGAACCCGCGCAGCGGGCGCGACCGTTCACGGGCCCCGCCGAGCAGGGGTGGGGCCCCGACGAGCTTCGCTCGGCGGGGCGGGGGCGCAGCCCCCGTCTAGAAGTGCACGGCCGCGGCTCGCGCGGCCTGCGCGCGGAACTTCTCGCGCCACTCCGCTCCGGAGAGCCGCTCGGCGAGCGCGACGGCGAGGTGCTTCGGCTCGACGCCGAGCGCCGCGTTGCGCCCGAGGCCCTGCACGCAGGAGGGGCAGTTCGTCAGCACCACCGCGCCTCGCGGCCGGCCGTCGAGCGCCTCGGCGATCGCCTCGCGCTTGCGGTGGAGCATGGCGTCCGTGATGTCGGGCCTGGAGAGGGCGAGCGTCCCCGCCTCCGAGCAGCAGTGCGGCACCGCCTCGAGCTTGCCGAACCCGCCGATGCGCCCCAGGACCGCGCCCGCCTCGCCGTCGAGCGAGTCGTGGCAGGGCGCGTGGTAGAGGACCGGCGCCGCACCCGGCGCGGCCGCCGAGAGCGAGAGCCCGCGCTCGGCGGCGTAGCGCGCGACGTCGACGATGCGCCCGCCGAAGAGCTTCTCCGCCTCCATGGCCTCGAGCCCCTCGCGGCAGGTGCCGCAGGTGACCACGCAGCCGTCGAAGGCGAGGTAGCTGAACATCTCGCGGATCTGGCTGAAGAGGATGGTGTCGCGCAGCACGGTCCGGGAGTGCTGCTCCGCCTTCGCGTTCGCGTGGGCGGGGAAGCCGCAGCACAGGAACGGCGGCGGGACGACGACCCGCACGCCGAGCGAGACCAGCACGTGGAGCGCCGCCATGGAGACGTGCGAGTACAGCCGCTCCGAGCCGCAGCCCGGGAAGTAGAAGACGCTCCGCTTCGCGTCCCCGTCCTCCGGCTCGAGCACGAGCACCTGGTCCTGCTCGCAGGGCGGGAGCACGTCGCGGAGCGTCTCGGCGGGGATCGGGGGCACCGGCGAGCGGAGCACCTGGAGGGCGTACGGGGCGCGGCGCGCGTCGGCGGGCTGGAGCGGCGCGGCGATGGCGCAGGCGGCGCGCTGGACCGCGCCGCCGAGCCGCACGAAGCCGCCGTGGAACGCGGCGTTCGCGGCCGGCGAGCGGCTGTCGAGGTAGGCGAGCGTCGCGGCCGTCGCCGCGGTGGTGCGCTTGTAGCCCCAGCTCGCGAGGATCTCGCGCTCGAGGACCGACACCTCGCCCGAGTCGATGTCCACCGGGCAGGGCTTCGCGCACTTGTGGCAGATGGTGCAGTGGTCCGCCACCTCCTCGAGCCAGCGGAGGAGCTCGAACTGCGTCGAGCGCTCGCGCTGCGCGTCGTAGAGGAGCGCCTCGATGAGCGCGCCGATGGCGAGGTTCTTGTTGCGGGGGTGGAAGAACATCCCGCGCGCGGGGTGGTAGACGCAGCAGTCCGCCTTGCACTTGCCGCAGCGGACGCAGTGCGCGATGGCCTTCGCGAGCGCCTCGAGCTGCCCGTGCTGGAGGATGCGCGCCTCGAGCTCGAGGAGGTTGAAGGAGGGCGTGAACACCTGGTCGAGGACGTCGAGGTCCTCGAGCTTGCCGGGGTTCATGAGCCCGCCCGGATCGACCTCGCGGCGGTGGGCGGCGAGCTCCCGGATGCGCTCGGGCTCGAGGTACTTGAGCTTCGTGACGCCGATGCCGTGCTCGCCGGAGACGACGCCGCCGAGCGCGATCACCCGGGCCATCACGGCGTCGATGACCTCCTCGGCGCGGCGGAGCATCGGCCGGTCGTTCGAGAGCACCGGCACGTTCACGTGCACGTTGCCGTCGCCGGCGTGCATGTGGGTCGCGAGCACGACGAGCCGGTCGCGCACCTCGCGGTGCGCCTTGTCGAGCGTGGCGAGGAGCCCGGCGTAGCCGCGGACGAGCTGGGCGAGATCGCGCCGGAGCGCCTCGATCGGCTCGAGCGCGCGGAGCGCGCGCGCGTCAGCGCCGGCGAGCGCCGGCCGCGCCGCGGCGCAGCGCGCGAGCGCGGCCGGGATCTTTCGCGCGAGCCACTCGGGGTCGTCCTTGGGTGGCGGGGCGAGGCGCAGGATCTCCTCCGCGCGCTCCACGAACCGCCCCTGCGCGTGCCGCTCCTCCTCGACGTTCGTGGCCTCGATGAAGCGGGCGAACTCGGCGAGCGCCTCGAGCGGGAGGACGACGTCCTCGTTCATCTTGAAGGCGTTCGTCCGGCGGGCGATGGCGCCGAGCTTCTTGCGGTCGGCCCAGAAGCGCTTCGCCTCCGCCGCGTCGCGCGCCTCGAAGAGCTCGGTGTTCGGGTGCTCGTCGAGGATGCGCCGCATCCGGTCCACCCCGCGCGCGGCCTCCTCGGCCGAGTGGCCGACCACGTCCACGAGCAGCACCGCCTTCGGCGTCTCCGGGCGCGGCGCCTTCACCTTGTAGTCGATGGCGCGGACGTACTCGTCGTCGAAGTGCTCCAGCGCGGAGAGGGCCTCCTTGCCGCCGTCGGGGAAGGGGAACGCCCGGGCGAGCTGGAGGATGACGCGCGAGGCCTCGTCGAAGTCGGGCCCGAAGAACTCGAGGCACAGCGTCCGCTTGGCCTCGTACTCGCGGTAGAGGACGAACTCGGCGGAGGTGATGACGCCGTCGGTGCCCTCCTTCTGCAGGCCGGGGACGCCGCCGAGCGCCTTGTTGGTGATGTCCTTCCAGAGCCCCTTCTTGCGGATCTCGGCGCCGGTGAGGGCGATCCGCTTCACCAGGCGGCCGTCGTCCTCGAGGACGTCGAACGTTACCGGGTCCTCGGGCAGGATCTTGCGCAGCCGGTGATCGACGCGCCGCACCGTCCACTGGCGGCCGGAGGGCATCGCGATCCGCCACGACACCAGGTTGTCGATGCAGGTGCCCCACAGGACGCAGTCCTTGCCGCCGGCGTTCTCCGCGATGTTGCCGCCGATGGTGCAGGCCCACGCGCTCGTCGGGTCCGTCGCGAACACGAGGCCGCGCTCGGCGGCGTGCTCCATCGCGCGCTCGGTGACGACCCCCGCCTCGAGCTCGACCACCTTCGCGACCGCCTCGCGGCCGTCGCCGAGCCGGAAGGACCGCTCCGACACGCCGCGGATGCGGTTCAGCTTCTCGGTGTTCACGACGACGCAGCCGGGCCGGAGCGGGACCGCGCCGCCGGTGAGGCCGGTGCCGGCGCCGCGCGGGATCGCCTTGAGGCCGAGCCCGGCGATGGCGGCGAGGAGCGGCGCGACCTGCCGCTCGTCGTCGGGCATCACGACGGCGACCGGGAGGTGGAGGCGCCAGTCGGTCGCGTCGGTCGCGTGCGAGACGAGCGTGAACGGATCGAAGAGGACGTTGTCCTTGCCGACCACCGCGCCGAGCATCCGCACCATGCGGCCGCGCAGGTCGCCCGCGCCCTCGACGTCCGCGCGGAACTCGGCGAGCAGCTTCCGGCAGGCGCCGAGCACCTCCGCCACCCGCGGCTCCCCGTTGGCGTTCCGCCCGACGATGCCGAGGTCCTTCTCGATGTTGCGGAAGAACCGGCGCCGGCGCGTCCCCGAGTCCACGAGCTCCTGGAAGAGGAACGCGTTCCGCCGGTGGATGAGCAGCTCGCCGAAGAACCGCATCAGCAGGCGCGCGCTGCGCCCGGTGACGCGGAGGCTGCGGAGCTCCTCGAGCCTCGCCCACAGCTCCGGGCCGAGGAGCTGGGAGATCGCCGCCCGGTCGTCGGCGGACGTGTAGTTGAAGGGGATCTCCCGGACTGCGGGAGAGGGGGCGAGCGCGGCTTCGAGGATGGGGTGCTGCATGTGAAGCACCCCAAGGTAGCAGGTTTTCCGACGCCCGTCGCCCCGTCCCCTGTCCGCGGGCTGGCGAGGCTCCCGCCTTCAGGGGAATCTCGCGCCCGGCGGGGAAAGAGACAGGAACGAGGAACACCACGAATGGCCATCCAGTGGACTCACGCCCTCGCCGTCGGCGTCTCCGAGATCGACGCGCAGCACCAGGAGCTGTTCCTCCGCGCCGCCCGCGTCGTCGACGCGCTCGACGCGGGCGAGCGCGCCGACGTCGTCGAGCTCGTCCAGTACCTCCACGGCCACGCCGTCACGCACTTCGGGCTCGAGGAGACCTGGATGCGCGAGACCCGCTACCCCGGGTTCGTGCGGCACAAGGCCGAGCACGATCGCTTCGTGGCGGACCTCGCCCAGATCGCGGGCGAGCTCGCGCGCGGCCAGGGCGCCGTGCCGTTCCGCGTCGGCCGGTGGCTGGCGGAGTGGCTGGAGACGCACGTGGGCCAGTCCGACCTCGAGCTCGGCCGCTACCTCGCCAGGCGGAGCGCCTAGCGGCCGGCGGCATGGCCGCTCCTCGGGGCGGCGATGGCGCGGCGCTGCCTCCGCAGCAGCGCCGACAATTCCCCTCCCGCGGCGTCTGCGCGTCCGCGGTGGGGCACGTCGCGTCTCACGCGGAGTCCGAGCGCTGCCCGGGCTTCCGGCGGCTCCCTAAGATGATCGCCGGCTGCCGGCTGGGTCGGACGAGGGGGGCGCACATGAGGGCTCTGGGAGCGATCGTGCTCGTCGCGGCGGTGAGCGGGTGCACGTCGGTCAAGGTGGCGCAGCGGGACGGCTGCTGGGTGCGCAGCACCCACAAGATCTTCGGCCAGGTACGGGAGGAGGTCGGGCCCTGCGCGCGGACCGCCTCGCCCTGGTCCGACGACCGCCTCACCCGCCTCGTCCAGGAGTGCGTCGCCCGCGAGGACTACCGCTGGCAGATGCGGGCGCTCGCGGCGTGGAGCCGCGGTGAGCCGATGCCGGCGGACCGCGAGACGAACGTGCTCGCGGCGTGCACGAGCGACGCCGCGCGCGCTGGCTTCGCCGAGAACGAGGCGCTGAAGCAGAAGCTCGACGCCGCGAACGACCGGCTCTCGGGCGCGAAGGAGCGGCTCGCCGACGTGGCCGGCGACCGGGACTCGCTGCGCAAGCGCTCCGAGCTCGAGCACGACCGGCTGTACGCGAGCCACGAGCAGCTCGCCGCGGCGCTCGGCGAGGCCGCGAAGAAGGCGTCCCCGCCCGCGACCGCGACCGCCACCGCCTCGAGCGACGGGCGCGCGCAGCTGGACAGCAAGGAGCGGTCGGAGAGCACGAGCCCGCAGCCGGCGCCCGTGGCGTTCGCGAACGCGACGCCGTGGGCCGCCCCCGCGCCGCCCACGGTCCTCGCCTGCGCGCCCTCGCAGCCCGCGACGGCCACGCCCGCGAAGCGCGCTCGCGCGCAGAAGCCGGTCGTCGCAGCCAAGGCCCCGGAGTGCGTCCCGCCTGCCACGGCGGCGCCCGCGGGGCAGCCTACGAGCCCGGTGATCGAGGCCGGCACCGCCGTCGCCGCGCCCGCGCCGGGGCAGGTGGTGAAGGCGGCGGAGGACAAGCCCGCGGTCGCCCCCGCGCAAGCGGCTGGCGCGGGGAAGTGAGGGGAGGGGAGCGACGACGTCCGGTCGGGACCCCGACCTCGACCCCGACCTCGACCCCGACCTCGACCTCGACCCCGACCCCGACCCCGACCTCGACCTCGACCCCGACCCCGACCCCGACCCCGACCCCGACCTCCCGATTCCAGAATCACGTCCGCCCGGGCTCCGGACCCCTCGACACATCGCGTCGAAGTGTGCTCCATTGCCGCACGTAGGACGCGCTGGACCGAGCCGAGGCTCGCCAAGCCCGACTTGATCCTCCTCGCAACCGCGCCTGCTCCAGCAGGCCCGGGCGGCCAGCAGCGAACGACACCCGAGACCCCGACGCCCGCGCCGCCGCGACGGGTGGGCGTCCACCGTTCGCTTCGAGGAGCCGCAATGCCCGTCCCGTTCAAGAGAGTCATGGCCGCGAACCGCGGCGAGATCGCCATCCGCATCTTCCGCGCCTGCACCGAGCTCGGGATCCAGACCATCGCGATCTACTCGGAGGAGGACCGGCTCTCGCTGCACCGCTACAAGGCGGACGAGGCGTACCTCGTCGGCAAGGGCAAGAAGCCCATCGACGCGTACCTCGGCATCGAGGAGATCGTCGCGCTCGCGAAGCGGCTCGAGGTGGACGCCATCCACCCCGGCTACGGCTTCCTCTCAGAGAACGCCGAGTTCGCGGAGGCGTGCGGGCGCGCCGGCATCGTCTTCGTCGGGCCGACGCCCGAGATGCAGCGCCGGCTCGGCGACAAGGTGGCCGGCCGCAAGGCGGCGCAGGCGGCCGGCGTGCCGGTGGTGCCCGGCACCGCCGAGCCGATCCAGCACGACGAGGAGGCCCTCGTCTTCGCGCGCGAGCACGGCTACCCGATCATCATCAAGGCGAGCGCCGGCGGCGGCGGGCGCGGCATGCGCGTCGCGCGCAACCAGCGCGAGCTCGTCGAGGGGCTCGTCTCGGCGCGGAGCGAGGCGGGCGCGGCGTTCGGGAACCCGGCGGTCTTCCTCGAGCGGTACATCGAGCGGCCCAAGCACATCGAGGTGCAGATCCTCGGCGACCACCACGGGAACCTCGTCCACCTCTTCGAGCGCGACTGCTCGATCCAGCGCCGCCACCAGAAGGTCGTCGAGTTCGCGCCCTCGCTCTCGCTCTCCGAGGCGCAGCGCGCGACGATCTGCGAGGACGCGCTCAAGATCGCGCGCAGCGTCGCGTACCGGAACGCCGGCACGGTGGAGTTCCTCGTGGACCGCGAGGGGCGCCACTACTTCATCGAGGTGAACCCGCGCATCCAGGTGGAGCACACGGTCACCGAGAGCATCACCGGCCGGAACCTCGTCCAGGCGCAGCTCCTCGTCGCCCAGGGCAAGCGGCTCTCCGACCCCGAGATCGGCATCGCGCGCCAGGAGGACGTGCAACGCCGCGGCTTCGCCATCCAGTGCCGCATCACCACCGAGGATCCGCAGAACGGCTTCGCGCCGGACTACGGGGTGCTGAAGGCGTACCGCTCGCCGGGCGGGTTCGGCGTGCGCCTCGACGCGGGCAGCGCCTTCACCGGCGCCGTGATCACCCCGCACTACGACTCGCTGCTCGTGAAGATCACGACCTGGGGGCTCACGCTCGGCGCGGCGGCGCGCGTGATGGACCGCTCGCTCCAGGAGTTCCGCGTACGAGGGGTGAAGACCAACATCTCGTTCCTGGAGAACGTGGCGCGCCACCCGGTGTTCCTCGCCGGCGACTGCGACACGTCCTTCATCGAGGGGCACCCGGAGCTCATGCAGGCCCCGGTGAAGAAGGACCGCGGCACGAAGCTCCTCCGCTACCTGAGCGAGGTCGTCGTCAACGGCTCGCCCGGCGTCGCGAAGCCGCTCCGCTCGGCGGAGCTGCGCGAGCCGCGCCTCCCCAGGGTGGACGTGACGAGCGCGCCGCCCCGGGGCACGCGCGACCTCCTCCTCGAGCGCGGGCCCGAGGGGCTCGCGCGCTGGGCGCTCGAGGAGAAGCGGCTCCTCTTCACGGACACGACCATGCGCGACGCGCACCAGTCGCTGCTCGCGACCCGGGTCCGCACCGGCGACCTCGTGCGCATCGCCCCGGCCACCGCGCGGCTCGCCGCCGGCCTCTTCTCGCTCGAGCTGTGGGGCGGCGCGACGTTCGACGTGTCGATGCGGTTCCTCAAGGAGGATCCGTGGGACCGGCTCCACAAGCTGCGCGCCGCGATCCCGAACGTCCTCTTCCAGATGCTCCTCCGCGGCTCGAACGCGGTCGGCTACACCAACTACCCGGACAACGTGGTCGAGCGGTTCGTGGAGGAGGCGTCGAAGAGCGGGGTGGACGTCTTCCGGGTGTTCGACTCCCTCAACTGGACGAAGGGGATGACGGTCGCCTGCGAGGCGGTGCGCCGGCAGAAGAACGCCGTGCTCGAGGCAGCGCTCTGCTACACGGGCGACATCACCGACCCGCGCCGTGACAAGTACCCGCTCGACTACTACGTCGCGCTCGCGAAGGAGCTCGAGCGGATGGGCGCGCACTTCCTCGCCGTGAAGGACATGGCCGGGCTCCTCAAGCCCTTCGCCGCGGCGAAGCTCGTGAAGGCGCTCAAGGAGGCGGTCGGCATCCCCGTCCACCTGCACACGCACGACACCTCCGGCGTCGCGGCCGCGACCCTGCTCGAGGCGGCGCGCGCGGGCGTCGACGTGGTGGACGCGGCGCTCGCCCCGCTCTCGGGCCTCACCGCCCAGCCGAACCTGAACTCGCTCGCGGCGGTGCTGCGCGGCGCGGAGCGGGACCCGGCGCTCGACGAGGACGGGCTGCAGGAGCTCGCGGCCTACTGGGAGACGGTGCGCGAGTGGTACGCGCCGTTCGAGTCCGGGCTGCGCAGCGGGACCGCCGAGGTGTACCGCCACGAGATCCCCGGCGGCCAGTACTCCAACTTCAAGCCGCAGGTGGCCGGGCTCGGCCTCCTCGACCGGTGGGAGGAGTGCAAGGACATGTACCGGAAGGTGAACCTGCTCTTCGGGGACATCATCAAGGTGACGCCGTCGTCGAAGGTCGTCGGCGACATGGCGATGTTCCTCGTGAAGAGCGGCCTCGAGCCCGAGGACCTCTTCACCGAGAAGGGCAAGGATCTCGCCTTCCCGGAGTCGGTGGTCGGGCTCGCGAAGGGCATGCTCGGCCAGCCGCACGGCGGGTTCCCGGAGGAGCTGCGCCGGGTGATCCTGAAGGGCCAGGAGCCCATCACGCGCCGCCCGGGCGAGCTCCTCGAGCCCGCCGACCTCGAGCGCGAGCGGGCGCGCGCGGCGG
>NZ_JALCYY010000100.1 GCF_022690685.1 Anaeromyxobacter terrae
CCTCGCTCCGGCCCCGGCCCTCGCTCCGGCCCCGGCCCTCGCTCCGGCCCCGGCCCTCGCTCCGGCCCCGGCCCCCGCTCCGGCTTCGGCCCTCGCTCCGGCCCCGGCCCTCGCTCCGGCCCCGGCCCTCGCTCCGGCTTCGGCCCTCGCTCCGGCCCCGGCCCTCGCTCCGGCTTCGGCCCTCGCTCCGGCCCCGGCCCTCGCTCCGGCTTCGGCCCTCGCTCCGGCTTCGGCCCTCGCTCCGGCCCCGGCCCCCGCTCCGGCCCAAGCCCTCGCTCCGGCCCCGGCCCCCGCTCCGGCCCAAGCCCTCGCTCCGGCCCCGGCCCTCGCTCCGGTCCAGGCCCGCGCACCCGCCCGGGCGGAAAGCCTCGCGGCGGCCCGGGCCCGCGCGGCGGCAGGCGGCCGCCGCGGCGCGGCTAGCTCGACGGCGCTGCGCTAGGATCCGGCCGTGCCGATCTACGAATACGTGTGCGAGGCGTGCGGACGGCTCACCGAGGTCATGCAGCGGATGACGGACCCCGCGCCGGCGTGCCCCGAGTGCGGGGCGCCCAAGCTCGCGCGGCTCATCTCGCGCACGAGCTTCCAGCTCAAGGGTGGGGGCTGGTACTCCGATCTCTACTCGTCGCCCAAGACGAAGCCGGGGGCGGAATCGACCGGACCCGCCTCGAAACCGGCCGGGGACACGACGCAGGCGCCCGCCGCGAAGGCCGACGTCGCCGGGAACGCTGCGGCGCCCGCAAAGCCCGCCGGGAAGAAGGACGACGCCTGACGGGACGGGCCGGCGCGCCGGCGCCCCGGGTCCGCTACGCCTTCGGCTTGGGCGCGGGCTTGCCCTTCTCGAAGACGACGCCGTCGCCGAACTTCGCGACGATCTGCTTCTTCGTCTTCAGGCCCGTCATGTCGATGACGAAGTTCGGGACGCGCCGCGCGCGCCGATCCGCGGCCCAGCGGGTGATCTCTCCGCGCGGGCGCGACGCCGCGCCGTTCACTGCGCGGCGACGCCGGCCCCGGCCGCCCTTGCGCGCGACCTCCGCCTCGAGCTCGACCTCGAGGCGGGCCGCGGCCATCTCGGCGACGGCGCGCGCGATCGCGGCGGAGGCGCGCTTCACGACGGGCTCCATGGCCGCGCGTACTGCGGCGTCGAGCGTGGTGTGGGCGGGCGGGCGGGCCATCGGGCGTCTCCTGTCGCGGTCGATTGCGCAGTTTGCTCACCGCGCAAAATCGAGCTTTGGTGGGCATTATAGACCCCCGGTCATGCGCCCAATCCATTTTTCTGCTAGGTTCCGCCGCGCCACCGGCCCTCTGGCGAAACGGTAGACGCGCTCGACTCAAAATCGAGTGGGGTGAACCCCCGTCCCGGTTCGAGTCCGGGGAGGGCCATTCGCGGGGCCCCGCGCGCCCGCGTTTTCCCTTGCCGCAGGGGCGCGGCCACGTGTATCGGTACCCCGCACCTCCACCAGGAACGACATGTACAACCTCCTCATCAGCCTGGGGATCGGGCTCGCCGTCGGGGCCGCGATCGCGATCGGCACCAGCTTCGGCTGGGCCGCCGCCGTGTTCCCCGCCCTGCTCGCCGCGACGATCGCCTACTTCGTCCTGGCGCGGCGGACGTGGAAGCAGCTCGAGTCCGTCTTCGAGGCGATGCAGGCGGACGTGCGCGCCCAGAAGCTCGACAAGGCGGTGCAGACGCTCCAGGGCGGCTTCCGGCTCGCGCCGTGGCAGTTCCTCGTCGCCTCGCAGCTCCACTCGAACATCGGGATCCTGCTGTTCATCCGGCAGGACCTCGACGCCGCCCTCCCTCACCTCGAGAAGAGCTTCTCGCGCAACTGGATCGCGCGCGGGATGCTCGGCGTGTCCCGCTACAAGCGGCGGGACCTCGACGGCATGAAGCGCGTCCTCGACGACGCGGTGAAGACGAACAAGAAGGAGGGCGTGCTCTGGTCGGCGTACGCCTGGATCCTCGAGGAGCTCGGCCGGCACGAGGACGCGATCGCGGTGCTCGGGCGCGCCGTGCAGGCGAACCCGTCGGACGAGAAGCTGAAGGGCTCGCTCCAGCTCCTCCAGAACGGGAAGAAGCTCAAGCTCGGGAAGGTGTACGGCGAGCAGTGGTTCCAGTTCATGCTGGAGCGCCCGCCCCCGCAGTTCGTGGGTGGCCCGGGCTTTCGCGGCGGCAAGCGCGCCATCTACGGTCGCGGCTAGTCGAGCTCCCGACCGGGAGCGTCACACGCCTCAGGTCCCGCCGAAGCCCACCGACACGCGCCCACTCGCGTCGACGATCAGCGGCACCCGCCGATCGCCGCCGGAGAGCTCGAGGAACCGCCTCATCGCGGCCGCGTCCTTCTTCACGTCGAAGTAGGTGAACTGCACACCCCGGGCGCCCAGATCCTCACGCGCGGCGCTGGTGTAGGGGCAAGCGTCCTTGCCGTAGATCTCGACGACGCCGGTCATCTCGCGGTCCTCCGCCGCACAAAATATTCCGGACCGCTCCCGCGCGTGGACGGAAATTCTTCCGGTCCGCGTGGCACGGGAGACGCGCGCTCGACGCGCGTGCGCACGAACGGCTCCGGATCGCGCGACCTTCCGCGCGCCGGGCGCTCGGGAGCGCGCGGCATCGCCCTTGCTCTCGTCCATCGCGTGACCTCTCGCGCCGCCTTCACGCTCCCCGGCACCGCTCACCTCTCCCCCCGCGGCCGCCGCGCGCTCAAGATCGCGCTGGCTGCCCTCCTGGGGATCCCGTGGATCCCCCTCGCGGCCGCGCTGTACGCTTGGATGCACTGATGGCGGAAGGCCCTCGCGCCCCCGCCGATCGGGCTGACGCTCGCCGGGGGGGCAGGCGTCGCCCGCCCGTCCGAGGCAGGGGTCAGGCCTGCCGTTCGGCATCGCCCCCACTACATTTGAACGACCCGAACGGACGCATGCCCGGCGTGACGCCACAGGACCCGAGACCCGCCGACGGTGCGGAGGCCGCGCGCGACCCGCTCGCGCCGCTGCTCGCGGCGATCGACGCGGCTTCCGGGCTGCCGGCGGACGAACGGGCGCGGCGCCTCCGCGAGGCGCTCCCGAGCGGCCTCGCGGACCTCGCGGAGGCCAACCGCCGCCTCCGCGAGACGACGCACCGGCGCGACGCCCTCCTCGCCTCCGCGGCGGCCGAGCTCCGCTCCGCGGCGGAGCTGCTCGCGGCGGACTCTGCTCGGGCCGACGCGCACCGCGGAGAGATCTCGCGCCTGCGCCGCGTCGCGGACGACCTCGATCGCACGGTGCGCGCGGCGCCCGACGCTCGCCCCGCGCGACGGGCCCGGCCGTCCGGCACGCGCCCGCGCCTGCTCGTGGTCGACGACGAGGCCGACGCGCGCGAGGTGCTGACCGAGGTGCTCGAGCCGGAGTACGAGGTCTTGCTGGCCGAGGACGGCGAGGTCGCGCTCGAGGTGGCGCGGGCGGAGCACCCGGACGTGGTGCTGATGGACCTGTTCATGCCGCGCCTCGACGGGCTCCAGGCGCTCGAGCGGCTGCGCGCGGACACGGCGACGCACGACATCCCCGTCATCTTCGTGTCGGGGCACGGCGACGACGCGGTGAAGGTGCGCAGCCTCGACCTGGGCGCGGTGGACTACCTCCAGAAGCCGTTCTCGGAGCGCGAGCTGCGCGCCCGCGTCGAGCGGACGCTCCGGCTCGTGCGCAGCCAGATCGCGCTGCGCGAGCTCGCCCAGACCGACGCGCTCACCGGCCTCGCCAACCTGCGCGCCTTCCGCGCACGCGTGGAGGAGGAGGTGAAGCGCGCGCTCCGCTATCACACGCCGCTCACCTGCGTGATGGCCGACATGGATCAGCTGAAGCCGATCAACGACGAGCTCGGCCACGCCGCCGGCGACCGCGCCATCGCCGCCGTCGCGGCGGTGATCCGCGAGGAGCTCCGCGAGACCGACTTCGGCGCGCGCTACGGCGGCGACGAGTTCGTCATCCTCCTGCCCCACACCTCCGCGGAGGAAGGGCGGGTGTTCGCCGAGCGCGCCTGCGCGCGCCTGCGCGAGACGGAGCTCGAGGTCGGCGGGAGGCGCATCCACGTGGGGGCGTCGTTCGGCGTCGCCTGTCTGTGCGACGACCTCCGCGAGGACGCGGCCGAGGCCCTCGTCGGCGCGGCCGACTCCGCGCTCTACTCCGCGAAGCGGGAGGGGCGCGGTCGCGTCGCAGTGGCGGAGCTGCCCGAGCTCCCCGCAGCGCGAACGGTCGCGAGCGCCGCCGCCTCCGCGGACGCGCCGCAGCAGGCTCCCGCGCACTAGACGACGGCTCGCGGCCGGGCGCCGGCGACCCGCGCTGCGGTGGCCGTGGCTGCTCGCGTTGACCTGCCGCCCGTGCTTCGACGAGCTCAGCCACGAGCGGATCGAGAACCGCTCGCCCCTGTGCCTGGCGAAGGACTAGCGGTGAGCGGGGTCGACTCGAGCGATCAGCGCCATCAGGCCTTCACGCCGCCCGCCGGGAGCTCGCCCTCCGCCTCGCTCGCGCGCGTGCGCGCCTCGGCGGCGTAGCGGTTCAGCTTGTTGTAGAGCGTCTTCTCGCTGATCCCGAGGATCTCTGCGGTGCGCGCCTTGTTCCCGCCGTTCTTCTGCAGCGACGCGAGGATGTACTCCTTCTCGACCTTGTCGAGCGGGATGCCGAGCGGCATCCGCAGCGTCGCCGCCTCCGGGCGGGAGGCCTGCATGTCGGGCGGGAGCTGCTCCTCGCCGATGACGTCGCCGTCCACGAGGATCATCGCGCGCTCGACGGTGTTGCGCAGCTCGCGGATGTTCCCGGGCCAGGCATAGCCCTGCAGGATCCCGAGCGCGGCCGGCGACACGCCCTGCACGTGCTTGCCGGTCTCGCCGTTGAACTTCTCGATGAAGTGATGGACGAGGAGCGGGACGTCCTCTCGCCGCTCCTTGAGCGCGGGGAGCTGGATCGTGAAGACGTGCAGGCGGAAGTAGAGGTCCTCGCGGAAGCGGCCCTTGCGGATCTCCTCCTTGAGATCCCGGTTCGTCGCGCAGATGACCCGCACGTCCACCTCGACCTCGGAGCGGCCGCCCAGCCGGCGGAACCGGCGCTCCTCGAGGACGCGGAGGAACTTCGCCTGGAGCTCGAGCGGCAGCTCCCCGATCTCGTCGAGGAAGAGTGTGCCGTTGTGCGCGAGCTCGAAGTTCCCGAGCCTGCGCTGATCCGCGCCCGTGAACGCCCCGCGCTCGTAGCCGAAGAGCTCCGACTCGATGAGGGTCGCCGGGATGGCGCCGCAGTTCAACGCGACGAACGGCTTCTCCTTGCGCGGGGACAGGTTGTGGATCGCGCGCGCCACGACCTCCTTGCCCGTCCCGCTCTCACCGTTGATGACCACGCTCGCCGTGGAGGGGGCGACCTTCTTCACGAGCTCGAACACCCGCTGCATCGAGGGGCCCGAGCCGATCATGTCGGTGCCGGGCGCGAGGGCGGCGATGCGGCGCCGGAGCAGCTGCACCTCCCGCATCGTCTCCTTCTTCTCGAGGGCGCGCTCGAGCACGAGCCGCAGGCGCGGCACCTCGAGCGGCTTCTCGATGAAGTCGTACGCGCCCTCCTTGATCGCCTGCACCGCGGTCTGGATCGTGCCGCGGCCGGTGAGGAGGACGACGGGGCAGTCCGGCAGCTCGGCGCGCAGCGCGCGGAGGAGCCAGAGCCCGTCCATGTTCGGCATCACGAGGTCGGTGAGGATGACGTCGGGGTGCCCCTCGATCGCCCGCCGGAGCGCCTCGGTGCCGTCGCTCGCGGTCTGGACGTCGTAGCCCCACCGCTGCGTCAGCTCCGCGAGCGCGTCGCGGCTGTCGGCCTCGTCGTCGACGATGAGGACCCGGTATTTCATTCGCGATCGTTCCTCGGGAGCCGCAGGGTGAGGCGCTCGAGCGCGCCCTCGCGCACGACCGCGAGCTCGCCGCCGAGCGCCCGTGCCGCGGCGGCCGCGACGTCCGTGTAATACCCGAGCTCGGGGTCAGGTTCACCGGCCGCGTGCTCGATGGTCACCCGCAGGCTCGCCGCCTCCGGCTCCACGCGGACGGACATCCGCCCGCCCTCCGGAGTCTCGACGAGCGCCCGCGACACCAGCCCGAGGACGAGCCGCGACACGCGCCCCGGATCGCAGCGCGTCCGGGCCGCGCCGGGCGCGGCGTCCGCGTGCAGCTCGATGCGGCGCCGCCGGGCGTCGTGACCGAACAGGCTCACGGTGTCCGCAAGGAGCGCGCCGACGTCGGTGTAGCCGAGCGGCGCGGAGGGATCCGTCACGTCGAGGAAGCGGCGCACCACCTCGTTGACCCGGCCGATCTGGTCGCGCAGCGCGCCGAGGTGCGACGCCGAGGCGACGCCCGCGTCGCCGGCGGAGGAGAGCTTGTCGGCGAGCAGCGCGAGCTGGAGCGCCATCGCGTTCAGCGGGTTCTTGATGTCGTGCGCGACGCCCGCGGCCAGCCGGGTGAGCCCCTGCGATCGCATGGCGTGCTCGAGGCACTCGGCGTCGTTCGACGTCCGGGCGAGGAGCAGCGTCCCCTCCCCGCTCGGGACGCGCTGGAGCTCGAGCACCTGGCCGTCCAGGCCGGCGACGTGCGCCACGGCGGGGCCGTCCCCGGCGAGGAGCGCGCGCAGCTCCGGCACCGTCTCGGCGCGCGCGCGCAACGCTCCGGTCAGGTCGCCGTCGGGCTCGAGGCCGAGCTGCGCCGCGAAGCCGGGGTCGGCGGCGACGACCGCTCCGGAACGGTCGACGAAAGCAGCGCCTCTCGCGAATGGGTGCATGATGAGAACCTGGAAGTCGCGCCCTGAGATGCGTCGCGACCGTCGTTTTTTCAAGCCCGCTCGGATGATACCGGTAAAGCTCGGAGCCCTCGTGCGCGCGTTCCCCTCCGCCCCATCCGTCACCCTGGTCCTCGCCCTTTCCCTCGCCGCCTGTGCGACCGGAGCGCGCGGACCGGCCGACCGCGCGCAGCCCGCCGCGGCCCCCGCGCCGTCGACCTCCCCCTCCCTGCCGCCTGGCGGTGGTGGCGCTCTCGCCCCGGTCGCCACCCCGGAGCCCCCGGTCCGGACGGTGGCGCAGGCGACGATCGGGGCGGTGGGCGACGTCCTCATGCACGACGCGGTGAAGCAGAGCGCCGCGACGTACGGGCGCGGCGCCCCGGACGCCGGCTTCTCGTGGCTCTATGCGTCCATCGCGGACCTCCTCGCCGCGCCCGACGTCACGTTCGCGAACCTCGAGACGCCGGTCGCTCCCGGAACGGCCCAGGGAACCCGCCCGTTCGTGTTCAACGCGCCGCCCGAGGCGGTGGCGGCCCTGCAGCGCGCGGGCGTGGACCTCGTCTCGTTCGCGAACAATCACGTGTTCGACCAGGGGCGTCCCGGCTTCGAGGAGACGCTCCAGCGGCTCGACGCGCTGCGCATGCGCTACGTGGGCGCGGGCCCGTCCGGGCGCGCGGCCGGCCCCGTCACCGTGGACGCCGGCGGGGTGCGAATCGCGTTCCTCGGGTACGCGCACTTCTTCAACCAGGACGGCAACGCCTGCCCCTCGGCGCGGCCGTGCCTCCAGGCGTCGCAGCTCGACCGCGAGGCGGCGCTGGAGACGGTTCGCCGGGCGGCCTCGGAGGCGGACGCCGTCGTGGTGTCGCTCCACTGGGGCGACGAGTACGCGACCCAGCCGCGAGCGGAGGACGTGGAGCTCGCCCACCGCCTCGCCGACGCGGGCGCGCTCGTGGTCCTCGGCCACCACCCCCACGTGCTGCAGCCCGTCGAGCTGTACCGCCGCGCCGACGGTCGGACCGCCGTCATCGCCTACTCGCTCGGGAACTTCGTCTCGAACCAGTCGCGCAACTACGTGCCGGGCGTGACCCCCGAGCCCGTCGCGGCGACCCGCGACGGCGCGCTGCTGCGCGTGCGGCTGGCGCGCCGCGACTACGGCCGCGGCGTCTCGCGCGTGGAGGTGGCAGGCGCGGACTTCCTGCCGCTCTGGACGGAGAACGACACGGTGGACATCGATCGGCGAAAGGAGCCCCGCCGGAAGCCCGCCATCCGCGTCGTCGCGGTCGATCGCGCGCTCGCGCAGGTGCGCGCGGAGCTCGCCGCCTTCCCGGATCCCGTCCCGGCCGGCCGCGCGGACGCGTGGGCGCGGCTGCGCGCGCGGGAGCAGCTCCTCGCCGGACGGCGCGCAGCGGTCGCGGCGGTCATGGGCGAGGACCTGCTCCGGACGCTCGGTCCGGGCGAGCTCGTGCCCGAGAACGTCGCGGCGCCGATCCCGGCGGCCACGACGCCCGCGAGCGCCGCTACTCCTTGAGGGCCGCGGTGACCGTCCTCGCGTGGCCGGTGTCGACCGGCTGCACGTCGGGTCGCGCGGGCACCTTCAGCTCGACGAGCTCGATCCCGAGCCGCTGCGCGTACTCGAAGATCCGCTCGTCCCGGTAGAACTCGCCGAACACGATCCGGCGGCAGCCGGCGTTCGCGATGAGCTTGAAGCACGGCCAGCACGGCGAGGCGGTCGTGTAGATGGTGGCGCCCTCGATCGCGACGCCGTTCTTCGCCGCCTGGATGATCGCGTTCGCCTCCGCGTGGACGGTCGCGACGCAGTGGCCGTCCTCCATCATGTGTCCCGCCTCGGTGCAGTGCGGGAGGCCGCGGATCGACCCGTTGTACCCGGTCGAGAGGATCGTCTTGTCGCGCACGAGCACCGCGCCGACGTGCTTGCGATCGCAGGTCGCGCGCGTCGCGACGACGCGCGCCACGTTCATGAAGTACTCGTCCCAGCTGACCCGATTGTCCATCCACCCTCCGGCTGTCCGGAGGCGGCATCCTACTCCAGGGGCCCGACTTCCGGCGGGGGGAGCGTTAACATGCCGTCATGCTCCGGACCGCCGCCGCCGCGCTAGCGCTCCTCTTCGCTGCCTCGTCCTCCGCCCAGCAGCCGCCCGCGCTGCCTCCCGTCGCCACGCCGATGGGCCCCGCGCGGCAGGAACCGGCGGCCGAGCAACCTGCGCCCGTTCCACCGGGAGCGGTGAAGCCCACACGCCCGCACCCGCCGGCGCAGCCGCTCCCGCGCGGCGCGGTGCTCGAGGAGATCTCCGGGGTGCTCGAGGGCGTCGACGGGCACGCGCACCGGATCACCGTCGGGACGGCGGGGGGCCCGATGACGCTCACGGTCGACCGGAACACCATGGTCTACACGTCGGCGGGCCTCGGGACGGTCGCGGACCTCGTCCCCGGGTCGCAGCTCCGCGCCGGGCGCAACGCCGACGCGCTCGCGTACTGGGTGCAGGTCCGGAGACCGGCCCGCGAGCCGGAACCGCAGTCCACGCCGGGCCAGGGCAGTGGCCCGGGGGGCGGCAGCGGGCCGCCGGCAGAGGGCGGTCACGGCGCCGGAGCGGGCACCGCCGCTCCGTCCGGCGTGGGCCCGGGCAGCGTCGCGCCGGGATCCACCCCGCCGGCGTCGGGCGCACCGGGGCGGTGAGCGGGAGCGCGCGCTACAGCGCGCCAGGCGTGGCCGGCAGCGCGACGGGCTGCGTGCGCGCCGCGACCTCGGGCTCCCCGGCCGCGACCTGCGGCTCGTCGCCCTTCGCGCCCCGCCGGCGCACCGCGACCCCGCGCGGACCGTCCTCCGAGAGACGCGCGAGCCCATGGTCCGCGAGGAACCGGCGGATCTTCGCCGCCGGCGCCACGAACGTCTCCCCGGGCATCGGCACGTCGAACGCGTACTGGTCCGCGTCCTTGCCGAACTCCACGCGCGCCGTGCGATAGCCCTCGACGAGCCCGATGAGGCGACCGCGCGGCACGTCGAACACGCCGCCTCCGGAGCTGCCGTAGCCGATGGCCGCGTCGGTCTTGAGCGACTTGGCGCGCCGGGGCGTGGCCGAGTTCTCGACGAACTCGTACTCGACCTGGGAGACGATCCCGGCGGCGACCGAGAGCCCCTTCCCGAACGGCGCCCCGATGACCACCAGGTCGTCGCCGAGCTCGAGGCTCTCGTCCGGCGCGAGGGGCGTGACGGGCAGCTCCGCGCCGACCTCGAGCACCGCGATGTCCGTGTCCGGCAGCTTGCCGGTGGCCACGACCTTGGCGCCCAGGTGCGCGTCGCGCCCGCTGGGCAGCACCTCGATCCGGACCGGATCCTGCCAGGCGCGGCCCGGCTCGACCACGTGCGCGTTCGTGAGGACGAAGCTCCGCTTTCCCTCCCGCGCGAACGCGATCCCCGAGGCGCTGCGGACGACCTCGCCGGCCGCGGTGATCCGGATGCGGACCGCGCTCGGGAACACCTTGTGGACGGTCTCCGCGCGCGGATTGCCGGCGCGGGCCGGGGACGAGAGCCCGAGGAGGGGCGAGGCGACGAAGAAGAGGCCGGCCACGAGAGCGGCCCCGCCGAGGCTCGACAGCAGGCGGGTCTTGAGCACGTTCGGTCCAACGGGGGGCGCTCCACCCGAATTCCCCGGGGTAGCGCGCTTGCGCCCTTCGACCGCTCGTGTGGGTGAGCGCCCGCTCGCAGGGAGGGAGGGCAGGGACTCCACCCTGCCCCACCTCCGTAGTACCCTCCCCGCGGCATGGAGCGGCTCTCCCCCGACACCATCATCGGGATCGATCTCGGCACGACGAACTCGTGCGGTGCGGTCGCCCACGGCGACGGCCAGGTGAAGCTCATCCCGTACAAGGGCGGCGAGTACACCATCCCGTCCATCTTCGCGATCGACGACAAGGGGAACGAGCTCATCGGCCACGAGGCCAAGCGCCAGTGGCAGCTCAATCCGCGGAACACCCTCTACGCGACGAAGCGGCTCATCGGCCGGGCCCCGCGGGACGAGGTCGTCGACACGATGCAGCAGTCGGTCCAGTACCGCCTGCACGCGGGAGACCGGAACGACGTCGAGGTGGACTGCCACGGGCGGAGCTTCTCGATCCAGGAGATCGCGTCGCGGATCCTCGCGAAGATCCGGGACGTCGCGTCGGACCACCTCGGCTTCAAGGTGCAGCGGGCCGTCGTGACGGTGCCCGCGTACTTCACCGACCGGCAGCGGCAGGCGGTGAAGGAGGCCGGCGCGCTCGTGGGTCTCGAGGTGGTCCGGATCATCAACGAGCCGACCGCGGCCGCCCTCGCGTACGGCATCGGCAAGCGCCTCGACGAGCGCGTCCTCGTGTACGACCTCGGCGGCGGCACGTTCGACGTGTCGATCATCGAGATCCGCGACCGCGTCTTCGAGGTGAAGGCCACCGGCGGCGACATCTTCCTCGGCGGGATCGACTTCGACGACGCGATGATCCGGTTCGTCCTCGACGACTTCCGCAACAAGCACGGGATCGACCTCTCGTCGGATCCGGTCGCGATGCAGCGGATCAAGGACCTCGCCGAGCGCACCAAGATCGACCTCTCGGCCCGGACCGAGGCGCCCTTCTCGATCCCGTTCATCACGATGACGCCGCAGGGCCAGCCGCTCAACATGGACGTGCGGTTCGATCGCAAGCTCCTCGAGGCGCTCACGCAGCACCTCGTGGACCGCTCGCTCAAGATCATGGGCGGCGTCATGGTGGACGCCGGGATCACCGCGAAGGACATCGACGAGGTCATGCTCGTCGGCGGCCAGACCCGGATGCCCATCATCCAGGAGCGGCTCACGCGGTTCTTCGGGAAGCCGCCGTCGAAGGGCGTCCACCCCGACGAGGCGGTGGGGATCGGGGCCGCGCTCTACGGCTGGTCGCTCCAGGAGAGCTCCGACCTGAAGCTGCAGCTCCTCGACGTGATCCCGATGTCCATCGGGATCGAGCAGGCCGGCGGGGCGATGCACGTGGTCTTCCCGCGCAACGCGGCCATCCCCAACGCGCGGACCATCGCGGCCACGAACGCCGTCGATCGCCAGAGCGAGCTCGCGATGCGCATCTACCAGGGCGACCAGCCCTGGTCGGCCGACAACGAGCTGCTCGGCGAGTTCACCTTCAGCGGCGTGAGGCCGGGCCGAGCCGGCGAGGTGCGGCTCGAGATCCTCTTCGAGGTGAACGTCGAGGGGATCCTCACGATGTCCGCGCGCGACCTGGACACCGGGCGCCAGATGAAGACCACGGTCCGGATCTCGACGCGCTGACCGCGGCGGACGTTCCCGTCCCGGCCGCGCGCCCGCACCCCATCCCGCGAAAGCGGACGCGGCCCCCGGCGATCCGATCGCCGGGAGCCGCGCTCACCGCGAAAGCCGGTCAGTCCCGGTGCGGAGCCGGGGCCGGGCGGCCCCCGCCGCCGTGCTCCTGCGACGGACGCGCGGGCGGCTGCGCCCCGCCTCCACGCTCGCCGCGCCAGCCGCCGCTCGGCCCACCGGCGGGCGCACGCGCCGGGCCGGAGCCGCCACCCCGCTGCTCGGGCGCGTA
>NZ_JALCYY010000101.1 GCF_022690685.1 Anaeromyxobacter terrae
CGGCGGGGCCGGGGCGACGCCCGCGGAGGGCGTCGGGGTCGGCGCGGGTGGGCTCACCGCGACGGGAGCCGCGACCTGCGGGGCTGCCGCGACGGACGAGGGGACCGCGGCCGGCGCGCCCGCGCCGCGCACCGCGGCGAGCGGGGTGCCGACCGGCACCTTCGTGCCGACCGGCACGAGGAGCCGCTCCACCACCCCGTCCTCCCAGATCTCGATGTCGATCGCGCCCTTGTCGGTGTCCACCACGGCGACGAGATCGCCGCGCCGGACCGCGTCGCCGGGCTTGACCTTCCACTCGACGAGCGTGCCGGCCTCCATGTCGGCGCCCAGCGAGGGCATACGAAACTCAGCCATGGCCCACGAGCCTCCGGGCCGCCGCCGCGATCGCCTCGGGCTGGGGCAGCGCTGCCTCCTCGAGGTGGCGCGGGTACGGGATCGGGACCTCGGCGCTGCAAACGCGCGCGACCGGCGCGTCGAGGTCGTAGAACGCGCCCTCCATGATCCGGGCGGAGACCTCGGCGGAGAGGCTCCCCGTGCGCCAGCCCTCGTCCACCACCACCGCCCGGCGCGTCCGCCGGACGGAGGCGAGGATCGCCTCCACGTCGAGCGGGCGGAGCACGCGCAGATCGAGCACCTCCGCCTCGACGCCCTCCCTCGCGAGCGCCTCCGCGGCGGCGAGGGCCTTCCCGAGCGTGCCGCCGTAGGCGACGAGCGACACGTCGCGCCCCGGCCGGCGAACGGCGGCGCGGGCGATGTCCACCGGCCCGGCGTCCTCCGCGAGCTCGCCCTCGAGCCCGTAGAGCGCGGCGTGCTCGAAGACGAGCACCGGGTCGGGATCCGCGAGCGCGGCGGCGAGCATCCCGCGCGCGTCCTCGATCGTCGCGGGCGCCACGACCTTGATGCCGGGGATGTGGGCGTACCAGCCCTCGAGGCTGTGCGAGTGCTGCGCCGCGACCTGCCGCCCGGCGCCCGTCGCCATGCGGATGACGAGCGGCACCGCGACCTGGCCGCCGGACATGTGCCTGAGCAGCGCCGCGTTGTTCACGATCTGGTCGAGGCAGAGCAGGCTGAAGTTCACCGTCATGACCTCGACGATGGGCCGCATCCCGGCCATCGCCGCGCCGATCCCCGCTCCGACGAAGGTGGACTCGGAGAGCGGCGTGTCGCGGACGCGCTCGGGCCCGAACTCCTCGAGGAGGCCCCGGCTCACCGCGTAGGTGCCGCCGTACCGGCCGACGTCCTCGCCCATGAGGAACACGCGCGGGTCCCGCGCCAGCGCCTCGCGCAGCGCCATCCGCACCGCCTCGCGGTAGGTGGTCCTCACGGCGCGCCTCCTCCCCGCCCCTCCGGCGTCGCGTACACGTCGCGCAGGAGATCCTCGACCGGCTCCCAGGGCGAGGCCTCCGCGAACGCGACCGCCTCCTCCACCTCGCGCGCCGCCTCGCGCTCGATGCCCGCGACGTCCTCGTCGGCGAGGAGGCCCGCCGCGCGCAGCGTCGCCTCGAGCGCCGGGATGGGATCCCGCTGCTTCCAGCGCTCCACCTCCTCCTTCGGCCGGTAGAGCTCGGGGTCGTACGCGGAGTGGGCGCGGAACCGATACGTCTTCGCCTCGAGCAGGAACGGCCCCTCCCCGGCGCGCACGTACTCCGCCGCGCGCCGGGCGGCCGCCTCGACGGCAAGCACGTCCATCCCGTCCACGCTCTCGGCCGCCGTCGCGTAGCCGCGCGCCTTGAGGGTGAGATCGAGCTGCGCCTGGTGCCGCTCGATGGCGGTCCCCATCGCGTACAGGTTGTTCTCGCAGAGGAACAGGACCGGGAGCCGCCACAGCGCGGCGAGGTTCAACGACTCGTGGAACTCGCCCTCGGCGAGCGCGCCGTCCCCGAAGAAGCAGGCGGTGACGCGCCGCTCGTCGCGCAGCCTGTCCGCGAGCGCGAGGCCGACCGCGAGCGGGAGCCCGCCCGCCACGATGGCGTTCCCTCCGTAGAACCGCCTCCCGGCGTCGAAGAGGTGCATCGAGCCGCCGCGCCCGCGGCTGCAGCCGGTGGCCTTGCCGAACATCTCGGCCATGAGCGCGGCCGCCGGCACGCCGCGCAGGAGCGCGTGGCCGTGCTCCCGGTAGGTCGCGACGATCGCGTCCTCGGGGCGGAGCGCGCGCATCGCGCCGGTCGCCACCGCCTCCTCCCCGATGTACAGGTGGAGGAACCCGCGGATCTTCCCCTGCCCGTAGAGCTCCGCGCAGCGCTCCTCGAGCCTGCGGATCCGGAGCATGTCCGAGAGGAGCGCGAGGCCGTGCTCGCGCGAGGGGACCGCGGCCGTGCCGGGCTCGCTCATGCGCCGCCCTCCAGGGTGGACGTGTCGCCCTCGGGGAGCCCGAGCTCGCGCGCCTTGAGGAGCCGGCGCATGATCTTGCCGCTGCGGGTCCGGGGCAGCGTGGGCAGGAAGGCGATCTCCTTCGGCGCCACGGCGCGCCCGAGCCGCGCGCGGCCGAACCCGACGAGCTCGAGGCGCAGCGCCTCGCTCGCGGTGAAGCCCGGCTTCAGCGCGACGAACGCCTTCACCACCTCGAGCGCGACCGGATCGGGGATCCCGATCGCGGCCGCCTCGGCGACGGCCGGGTGCTCGAGCAGCGCGCTCTCCACCTCGAACGGCCCGATGAGGTGGCCGGCCGACTTGATCACGTCGTCCTTGCGGCCGACGAACCAGAAGTAGCCGTCGGCGTCGCGCCGGGCGAGGTCGCCCGTGAGGTACCAGCCGTCGGCGAAGCAGGCGCGGTAGCGCGCCTCGTCGCCGAGGTAGCCGCGGAACATCGACGGCCAGCCGGGCCGGAGCGCGAGCTCGCCCTCGACCCCCGGCTCCGCCACCTCGGCCACCCGGCCGTCCTCGCCCTGCCGGACGATCGCGGCGGTGACGCCGGGCAGCGGCCGCCCCATCGACCCGGGCTTCACCGGCAGCGCGGCGAGGTTGCCGATCATGATCCCGCCCGTCTCGGTCTGCCACCAGTTGTCGTGGATGGGCCGCCCGAGCGCCTCCTGCCCCCACACCACCGCCTCCGGGTTGAGCGGCTCGCCGACGCTCGCGACGAAGCGCAGCCGCGACAGGTCCCACCCCCGCGCGAGCGCGGCGCCGGCCTTCATGAGCATGCGCACCGCGGTGGGGGCGGTGTACCAGACGGTGATCCGCTCCTCGGCGAGCACGCGGTACCAGCGCTCCGCGTCGAACTCCGCCTCGTCCACGATGCTCGTCACGCCGCAGCTGAGCGGCGCCACGATCCCGTAAGAGGTGCCGGTCACCCAGCCCGGATCCGCGGTGCACCAGAAGACGTCCTCGTCGTGCAGGTCGAGCGCGAGCCGGCCGGTGGCGTGGTGGGCGACCACCGCCTCGTGAACGTGCATCGCGCCCTTGGGCCTGCCGGTCGTCCCGCTCGTGAAGTGGACGAGCGCGAGGTCGGCGGGCGCGGTGGCCGGGATCTCGAACCGCGGCGAGGCCGCCTCGAGCAGCGGCCCGAGCGCGCGGCCTCCGGGGACGTTCCCCGGATCGTCGCCGGCGAGGAGCACGTGCGCGAGCGAGGGCAGCTCGGCGCGGACCGGCGCGACCTTCTTGCGATAGAGCGCGGCGCTCGTGACGAGCACCTTGCCGAGGCCCAGCGCGAGGCGGGCGCGCACGGGCTCGGGGCCGAAGGCGGAGAAGAGCGGCGAGAAGACGGCGCCGAGCTTGAGGGTGCCGAGCGCGGCGACGTAGAGCTCCGGCACGCGGCCGAGCAGCGCGAACACCCGGTCGCCGCGCCGGACGCCGAGGCCGGCGAGCGCGTTCGCGAACCGGCTCGTCGCCTCGGCGAGCGCGGCGTAGGTGAGCTCGCGCCGCTCGCCCTCGGCGCCGAGGAAGCGCAGCGCGACGCGGCCGGCGCGGGGGCCCGCCGCGTGGCGGTCCACCGCCTCGTGGGCGATGTTGAGGCCGCGGCCGTGGGGCAGCCCGTCGAGCGCGGCGCGCGCGGCGGCCCAGGAGAACCCGTCCCGCGCCCGGGCGTAGTCGAGCACGTTCGGCTCGACCGGCCACGGACCGCGCTTCTCGATGACCTGCGGGCGCATCGGGCCTCCGCCCAGCACCGCTCACCCGCCGAAGCGTACGCCCCGCGCCGCGGCGCCGGTCCCGGTCCTTCAGGGCTCCCGCGACGCGGCGCCGCGCGCGCTTCGCCGCGCACCGGCGGGCGGTCGTCCGCCCGGACCGTCGCCGGGAAGGTCACGCCCGGGCGGGCCGGCGCCCGTTCCGCACGAGCTCGAGCCGGCGGTGGCGCCGTCGCGCGAACCAGTCGGAGAACGCCTCGAGGTAGGTGTAGAAGACCGGCGTCACGAACAGCGTGAGCGCCTGCGAGAAGACGAGGCCGCCGACCACCGCGAGCCCGAGCGGCCGGCGCGACTCCGCGCCCGCGCCGAGCCCGAGCGCGATGGGGAGCGTGCCCATGAGCGCCGCCAGGGTCGTCATCATGATCGGCCGGAAGCGGATGCGGCACGCGTCGAAGATCGCGTCGTGCGCGCTGCGGCCGCGCTTCCGCTCCTCGATGGCGAAGTCGATCATCATGATGCCGTTCTTCTTCACGAGCCCGACGAGCATGATGACGCCGACGAACGCGTAGATGGAGAGCTCGGTGCGGAACACGAGCAGCGTGAGGAGCGCGCCGAAGCCGGCGAACGGGAGCGCGGTCAGGATCGTGATCGGGTGGACGTAGCTCTCGTAGAGGATCCCGAGCACGAGGTAGATGACGACCACCGCGAGGAGGAGCAGCCAGCCGAGGCCCGAGAGCGACGACTGGAACGCGTCGGCGATCCCCTGGAAGCGCGTCGTCACGCCGGCGGGGAGCACCTGGCGCGCGACCCCCTCGACCGCGCCCACGGCGGTGCCGAGCGAGGTGCCCGGGTCGAGGTTGAACGAGATCGTGACCGAGGGGAGCTGCCCGGCGTGCGAGACCGAGAGCGGCCCCACGCCGCTCTCGAGGCGCGCGAGCGAGTCGAGCGGAACGAGCTGCCCGGAGGGCGCGCGGACGCGCAGCGTCGAGAGCGCGGCCGCATCCGCCTGGTAGCGCGGCTCGACCTCCATGATGACCTGGTACTCGTTCGTCGCCGTGTAGATGGTCGAGATCTGGCGGGAGCCGTACGCGGTGTAGAGCGCGTCCTCGACGACGTGGGGCGAGACGCCGACCGCCGCCGCCCGGTCCCGGTCGATGTTCACGGTGACCTGCGGGTTCGAGAGCTGAAGGTCGCTCGTCACGTCGCGCAGGCCGGCGAGGCCGCGCAGGCGCGCCTCCAGCTCGGGCGCGACGCGGTAGAGCTCGGCGGTGTCGGGATCCTGGAGGGTGAGCTGGTACTGGCTCTTCGTGAGCTGCCCGCCGATGCGGATGGGCGGCGGGTTCTGCAGGAAGGCGCGCATCCCGGGGACCTGCGCGAGCCGGGGGCGGAGCCGCTCGATGACCCGGTCGACGCCCTCCCGCTCGCCGCGCGGCCGGAGGCGCATGAAGATGACGCCGGTGTTCGCCGCGGTCGCCCCGCGCGCCCCGGCGCTCGACATGATCGCCTCCACCGCCGGGTCCTGCGCCGCGATCGCCGCCACCTCCTGCTGGTGCGCCGCCATCGCCTCCCAGCTCACCCCCTGCGCCCCCTCGGTGAACGTGAAGATCTGACCGGTGTCCTCGCTGGGGAGGAAGCCCTTCGGCACGGCCGCGAAGAGCGGCACCATCGAGACGAGCGCGAGCGCGGTGACGACGAGGATCGTGCGCCGGTGCGCGAGCGACCAGGAGAGGCCGCGCAGGTACCCGCCGAGCAGCGCCTCGAAGCCGCGCTCCGTCACCCGGTAGAAGCGCCCCGGCGGCCGCTCCGGGTGCTCCGAGAGGAGGCGCGCGCACAGCATCGGCGTGAGCGACAGCGAGACGAAGCCGGAGACGAGGATCGCGACGCCGATGGTGACCGCGAACTCGTGGAACAGCCGCCCGACGATCCCCCCCATGAACAGCACCGGGATGAACACCGCGGCGAGCGAGATCGTCATCGAGACGATGGTGAAGCCGATCTCCTGCGCCCCGCGGAGCGCCGCCTCGCGCGGCGGCTCGCCCATCTCGACGTGGCGCACGACGTTCTCGAGCATGACGATCGCGTCGTCCACCACGAACCCGACCGACAGCGTGAGCGCCATGAGGGAGAGGTTGTCGAGGCTGTAGCCGAGGAGCCACATCACCGCGAACGTCCCCACGACGGACATGGGCAAGGCGAGGCTCGGGATGAGGGTCGCCCGGACGTTCCGCAGGAACAGGAAGATCACGCCCACGACGAGGACGAGCGTGAGGAGGAGCGTGACCTTCACGTCGCGGACCGACGCCTCGATCGGCGCCGAGCGATCGAAGAGGACCTCGGCCGAGACGGAGGCGGGCAGCTGCGTGCGCATCTGCGGGAGGAGCGCCTTCACCGCCGCGGCGACGGCGACGGTGTTCGTGCCGGGCTGGCGCTGGATGGCGAGCACGATCGCGCGGCTCGCCCCCGCGCCCGTCGCGTACCACGCCGCCGTCGTGTCGTTCTCCACGCTGTCGAGCGCCTGGCCGACGTCGCGCAGGCGCACCGGCGAGCCGTTCCGCCACGCCACCACGATCGGCCCGTACTGGGAGGCGTCGGTGAGCTGGCCGGTCGCCTGGACCGTCGTCGCGCGGTGCGGCCCCTGGAGCGTGCCGGTGGGAAGGTTCACGTTCGCGGCCGCCACCGCGGCCGACACCTCGTCGATCCCGAGCCCGCGGCTCGTGAGCTGGAGCGGATCGAGCTGGATGCGGACGGCGTACTTCTGGGAGCCGAAGACGAGCACCTGGGCGACGCCGGGCACGCTCGAGATCCGCTGCGCCATGAGCGTCTCGCCGTACTCGTCGAGCTGGGAGAGCGGCAGGGTCGGGGAGGTGAGCGCGACGTACAGGATGGGCATGTCCGCCGGGTTCACCTTCTGGTACGTCGGCGGCGTCGGCATGTCGGGCGGGAGCTGCCGGCCCGCGGCGGAGATCGCGGCCTGGACGTCCTGGGCGGCGGCGTCGAGGTCGCGCGAGAGATCGAACTGGAGCGTCACCTGCGTCGCGCCGAGGAAGGACGCCGAGTTCATCGCGGCGAGGCCGGCGATCGTGGAGAACTGCCGCTCGAGGGGCGTCGCGACGGAGGCGGCCATCGTCTCGGGGCTCGCGCCGGGGAGGTTCGCCGTCACCTGGATCGTCGGGAAGTCGACGTTCGGGAGATCGCTCACCGGCAGGAGCCGGTAGGCGGCCGCGCCGAAGGCGAGGATGCCGGCCATGACGAGCGAGGTCATGACGGGCCGGCGGATGAAGGGGCCGGACGCGTTCACGGCGTCCTCGCCTGCGCCCGCGGCCCCGGCTCGCCGCCCGCCTGCCCTGCCTGCGCCGGCGCGGTCTTCACCGCGACGCGCGCCTTGGGCACGAGCCCGAGCTGCCCGTCGACCACCACCCGCTCGCCGGGGCGGAGCCCGCTCGCGATCACCGCCTCGCGCGCGGTCGCGTGCGCCACCTTGACCGGGCGCTGCTCGACCGTGTCGTCCGCCCCCACCACGTAGACGTAAGGCCCCGCCTGGCCGGAGACGATCGCCGCGGCGGGCGCGACGACGGCGCCCCGCTGCACCCCCAGCACGACCCGCACGTCCACGAACTGCCCCGGCCAGAGCGCCTCGCCCAGGTTCTCGAACGTCCCCTTGGCGAGGATCGTCCCGGCGGCGGGGTCGACGGTGTTGTTCACGAACGTCAGCGTCCCCTGCTCCTGCTTGCCGCCGCGGGTCGCGACCACCCGCAGCCGCCCAACGCCCGCGCGGAGCGCGCCGACGTGCTCCTCGGGCACGGTGAACCCGACGTAGATCGGGCGCAGCTGGGACACGACGACGAGCGCGCCCTGCTGGTTCGCCTGCACCACGTTGCCGCGCTGGACGAGGACGGCGCCGGTCCGGCCGGCGATCGGCGCTTCGATGCGGCAATGAGCGAGGTCGAGCTCCGCCCTCCGCACCGCCGCCTCGAGCCCGCTCACGTCCGCCGCCAGCGCCGAGGCGTTCGCGAGCGCCGCCTCGTACTGCTGGCGCGTCACGTACTCGCGCTTCACGAGCTCCGCGTAGCGCCGCGCGTCGGCGCGCGCGTTCGCGGCCTGGTCGCGCGCGCGGATCACCGCGGCGCGCGCCTGGGCGAGCGCCGCCTCGTAGGGGCCGGGGTCGATCTGGAAGAGCCGCTGGCCCTCGCGGACCTCGTCGCCCTCGGCGAAGAAGACGCCGACGATCTCGCCGGTCACGAGCGGCCGGATGGAGACGGTGACGAACGGCTGGACCGAGCCGACCGCCGCGAGCTCGTCGGGGACGTCCTCCTGCCGCGCCTCCGCGACGACGACCGGCACGGGCGGACGTGGCGCCGCAGAGCTCCCCTTCGAACCGCCGCGGCCGCAGGCGATCAGGGCGAGCGCCGAGATCGCGGCCGCGGTCGCGATCCGTCCCACCCGTCGCCAGCGCTGGGCACCCCTCCCGGCCATCGCCACCCCTATGCCGTGGGATCCCTAGCTCCACGGCGGCCCGGTCGCCGCGCCGGGTCACTCGGCACCCAGTGGAGGGTTCCACCGCTGGGACGGTGAGAAAGATCAGGCGCCTGGGTACCGCTCGCCTGGCGGTCGTCCGGCGATCGAAAAAAAGATCACGGAGGGGGTGGCAACCGGGAGGGGCGTGACTAACGTGGCGAGGGGTTGGGGAACGAACGACCGGGCAGCCCGCGGAGGCGCGGGAGAACGGCGACACCCCACCACACGAACCCACGAAGGAGCGCGAAGATGCCTCACATCGAGATCGATTCGCTCACCCCCATCGCCGCGAAGTACATGGACGGGAAGAGCCTGACCCCGGCCGAGCGCTCCGAGGTGCTGAGGATCGCCCAGGGCTTCGCGTGCAAGGACTCGGCTGCGGCCGCGAACGTGTCGCCGGAGACGATCCGGGCGCGCCGCAAGCGCATCTACCGCAAGGTCCACGTGGCGGGCGCCGCGGAGATCATCTCCGGGCTCCTCTCCATCTCGCTCCAGATGCTGGCGAGCGGCGAGAAGGTCGAGCCGAAGACGGTCGCGCCGACCGCCCAGGGCGAGACGACCGCCGCCGCACCGCTGGTCGCGGCGATGTAGCGTCCGCTCGCCCGCCCCCGGCCCGGAGGGCGGGCGCAGCGCGGTCTTCCGGGCGACTTGAAGCGGGGCCTCGGGCGCGAGCGCCGGGTGGCGTAAGTTCACGGCCGGTCGCGCCGCGATGCTTCTGCCACGCGACGTCCTGAAGGAGGTCGCGTTGGCTCGCATCGCAGCCGTCCTCGCGATGATCGCGGCGTTCGGCTCCGCGGGCGCGGCCACTTTCGCCCCCGGCGAGGAGACCTTGCTCGAGGTCCGCTACCTCGGCTTCGTGGCGGGCGAGGCGCGCATCGCGGTCGGGCGGCCGGAGGGGGTCATCTGGCCGGTGTTCTTCGAGGCGCGGACGCGCGGCGTCGCCGGCCTCGTCGACCTGCGCGAGCACCTCGTGTCGTACTGGGACACGCGTTCGCGCCTGCCGCGCGGCTCGGAGCTGCGCGCGTTCGAGGCGGGGGACGCGCACGTGGACCGCGCGCGCTTCGACCGCGGGCGCGGAGAGGCGACGTTCGTCCGGGAGCGGAAGGGCCGGCGCTCGGAGAAGCGCTTCCCGATTCCCGCCGGCGTCCAGGAGCTGACGAGCGCGTTCCTGTGGCTGCGACTCCAGCCGCTCGCGCCCGGTGACCGCCACGCGCTGCCGATCATATCCGGCTCGCGCCAGTTCACGCTCGTCGCGCAGGTCCGCGGGCGCGAGGAGGTCTCGACGCCCGGGGGGAAGTTCCGCTGCGTGCGCGTGGACGTGACCGCGCCGATGAGCGGGCCGGGGGCCCCGCGCGGCGACATCTCCCTGTGGCTGACCGACGATCCCGCCCACGTGATCGTCCGCGCGGCGATCCCGTTCTCGATCGGCGAGGTGGTCGCGCTGCTGACGCGCTACTTGCCGGGGGACGCCGGCGCCGCGGAGCTGCGGCTGCGCGGGGCGGAGACGAGCGCGCCGCTCCCGGCCGCGGCGCCGGTCGCCGGGCCTCCGCCCGCGACGCTCACCCCCCGCGCGGCGGCTCCCGGGCCGTGAGCGGCCGGGCGTCGCAGAGCCGTCCCGTCGCGAGCTGGAGCGCGTCCGTCAGGGCGTCGACCGGCTGCGCGCCGACGAGCCGGCGCAGCTCCTTGCCGGTGGCGTCGAGCACGAGGAACGTCGGCACCCCGCGGACGGCGTGACGGCGCGCCAGCGCGGCGCCCTCGGGCTCCTCGACGAGGCGGCGCTTCACGTGGGCGCCCGGGCAGCCGCGCTCGGCCTCCGCGACCACCGGCTCCATGCCCCGGCAGACCGGGCAGGTGCGGCTCACGAGCTCGACGAGCGCGGGTCCGGACGCGGCCGGGACCGGCGCGCCGGGTGCGCCGAGCGCCGGGAGATCGCAGGGGGCGGGCGCGCTCGCGTCGCAGGTGGCCGCGCCGCCGGCACCCGCGCTCCCCGGCGCGGATGCAGGGGGCGCCGCGGCGGCCAGCGCGGCGCCCCCGCCGGCGGACGGCATGAGGAGCATGAGCCGGTCGCTCGCGAGGAGCGCGCCCACCGCGACGAGGAGCGCGCCGGTCGCGAGCTCGATCTTGCGCAGGTGCGGCTTCACACGGTCGAGGAGCCGCAGCGCGCGCGGCGCGAAGGCGGCGGCGGCGAGGAGCGGCGCGACGAGGCCGGCCGCGTAGGTGCCGAGGTACAGCGCGCCACGGGCCGGGCTCGCGCCCGAGCTCGCGGTGTAGGTGAGCACGGAGCCGAGCACCGGGCCGATGCACGGCGTCCAGCCGAGCGCGAACGCGCCGCCGAAGGCGAACGCCGCGAGGAGGGATCCCCCTGGCGCCGCGCGCGCGAGCCACGGGCGCCGCTCGCGATCGAGGCCCGGCAAGCGCAGCACGCCGAGGAACCCCAGGCCGAACACGACCACGACGAGGCCGGCGATCCGGAGCAGCGCCTCCCGGTGCGCCGCGAGCAGCGCGCCCGCCGCGCTCGCCCCGAGCCCGAGCGCGACGAACACGCTCGCGAGCCCTGCCGCGAACGCCCCCGCGGTCGCGACGAGCCGTCCGCGCGCGCCGCCCGCGCGGACGTCGGACACCGACGCGCCGCCGAGGAGCCCGAGGTAGATGGGCACGAGCGGGAGGACGCAGGGGGAGAGGAAGGTGAGGACGCCAGCGGCGAACAGGCCGGGGATGTCGAAGCTCATGCGGTCGGCGGGCTCCTCGTCATGGGTCGGAGCCAGGGACACGGCGAGCGGTTCCGCGAGTTCCCGCCCGGCGCCCCCGGCGCGATGGACGAGCCCGCGGCCCCCGCAAGGGCCCGAGGTGCGCGCACGGGAACTCCTGGCGAGCCCGCCGTGTCTCACACACGCGTGAAGCGCGGCTTCATCGAGCGAGCCCTCGGTCACCTGCCGGCCCTGCGCCGGCGGGGCCAGCGGCTCACGCGGAACGCCGCCGACGCGGAGGATCTCGTGCAGGACACGCTCGCCCGTGCGCTGGAGCGGAGCGGCGAGCTGCGCGATCCGGAGCGGATGCGTGGGTGGCTCATCTCCGTCCAGCGGACCGTGCACCTGAACGGCCGGCGGGGGCTCCGGCCGAAGCTCGAGGTGCTCGCCGGAGGCCTCGCCGCGCCCGCGGACGCGCCGGCGGAGGCGACGCCGGAGACCGCGCTCCTCGACGCGACGCTGAGCGACGAGCTCGCGGCGGCGCTCGACGCCCTCCCGCGCGAGTGGCGCGAGGCGCTCTGGCTGCGCGAGGTGGAGGAGCTCTCCTACGAGGAGATCGCGCGCGCGCAGGGCTGTCCGGTCGGGACGGTCCGATCCCGGCTCGCGCGGGCGCGGAGCGCGGTCCACGAGCGGCTCGTGCGGGAGGGCGAACGTGTCGACCTGTAGCCACGACTGGAACGAGCGGATCTCCGCCTGGCACGACGGCGAGGTGGATCGTGACGAGCGGCGCCGCGTGGAGGCGCACCTCGCCGGCTGCGCGCGGTGCGCCGAC
>NZ_JALCYY010000102.1 GCF_022690685.1 Anaeromyxobacter terrae
GGTCCGCTCGCCCTCGCCGCGCTCGCGGGGGCCGCCGCCACCGCCCTCGCCGCCCGCCGCGGCGGCGACGCGGCGCGCGCGGCGCGGCTCGCGACGGCGCTCGCGCTCGTCGTCTGGATCGCGACGAACAAGATCTGGAGCCCTCAGTACGCGCTCTACGGTTTCCTCGCCGGGGCGATCGCGGCCGGGCCCGCGACCCTGTTCGCGGCGCTCACGGCGGTGTCGATCTGGGACTTCCACGTGGCGTTCGAGGTCCGCGCCCGGCGCTGGGAGCCGTGGTTCCGCGATCACCTGTTCCACCCCACCGCGATCGTCCGCACCGTCCTCTGGCTCGTCCTCGCGGCGCTGATCCTCCGCGCGCTGTGGCGCGAGGCGCGCGGGTCCCGGGACGTCCGCTAGTAGTCCTTCGACCAGACGAGGCTCGCGCCGCCCGATCCCGAGGTGCCGTAGCGCCCCTCCGCCGTCCAGCGCGGCGAGATGCGGTACTCGACCCGCATCTCGTTCTCGTTCTCGCCGCGCTCGACGTTCGCGTCGAAGCGCCGCACGTAGCCGATGTAGACCTTGTCCGTCACGTAGCGGCCGGCGCGCAGCGCGCCCGAGTCGAGCGCGACGGTGTCCAGCGGCAGCTTGTTGGCGACGAGGTTCTTGAACGCCTGGGTGGCGACGGCGCCGAGGGCGGCCTTGCCGGCCTCCTCGCCGGTGAGCGCGCCGACCTGGCCCGAGCCGCGCTTCATCTCGGTGCGGCCGGTCGCGATCAGCATCGCGATCTGCCCCTCGTCCATCGGCGGCTTCGAGGAGAGCCGGATCTCGGGCGCGCTCAGCGGCCCCGCGACGACCACGGTCACGATCGCCTCCGGGTTGTCGTAGGTCGCCTCGACGTCGAGCATCGCCGCCATGGGCGGTCCGCCGGTGAACTGGACGCGCCCGCGCGTGATGTCGAAGTGGCGGCCGCCGATCGGCTCCACGAACCCGTGCACGACCGAGATCTCACCCGAGGCGTAGTCGCTCCCGCCGACGAGCTCGTAGGTCATGTCCGCCTTCAGCTCGACGTTCTCGAGGGGGCTGTCGCTCTTCACGAAGAGCTGGCCCGGCGCGACGACGTGCGCCGCGAGCGTGAAGGGCTTCGCCTGGGGGCGGGCCGGGGCACCGGGGCCGCCCTCCGCGGCGATCGCGGCGCGCTTGCGTCGCTCGCGGATGGCGCGCTTTCCCACCACGATGTCCGGCCGCTGCTCGAGGGGCTGGAGCGAGCGCGGCGTCCGCGAGGGGAGCCGGACCGTGGCGCCCGGGACCTTCACCTCCAGCCGCAGCGCGTCCGCGGTGTAGGTCCCGGTCGCGTCGGCGCGGAGGTCGAGGTTTGCGAGCTCCTGTCCGGCCCGGGTGATCGTGAGGGACTCGGTCCTGAGGTGCGCCTCGACCGGTGAGCTCGGCGACGCGAGGCCGTGCGCGAACCCGGTCAGCTCGAGCCGCCCGCGGCCGCGCTGCGCGGAGAGCCGCCGCAGCTCCAGCGCGTCGTCGTTCACCTCGAGGTCGAGCGCGACGGAGGTCCACTCCCCGTACTCCGCGATCGCGACGCGCCCGTCGGCGAGGAGCACCTTGCCGCGCGGCCGCGGCCGGCCGAGCGGACCGCGCGCCGTGACGTCGGCGGTGAGCTTCCCGGAGGCGCTGCGCACGACGCCGGGCAGGAGCGCGGGCAGGACGCCCAGGTCGAGCCCGGTCGACACGAGCCGCGCGTCGAGCGGCGCCGAGCGCAGCGGCGGCCCGCCCGCGCCGAGCCCGAGCGGCGCGTCGAGCACGCCCGTCACCTCCACGGCTCCGCCCGCCACCGCGCGGATCGCGACCTGCGCCTCGGTGCGGGCGCGCTCGTGGCTCGCGCGGACGGAGACCTCGCCGAGCGGCCGGCCGTCCACCGCGATCCCGCTCCCGCCGAGGTCGACCCGCACGACGGGCGCGGCGAGCGTCCCCGCCAGCGACAGGCGCCCCTCGACGACGCCGGCGAGCGGGACCGCGGCGTCCGCGCCCGCCGCCCGGGCGAGCTGCACGCGCGGCACGACGGCGTCGAGCTTCAGCGGGGTGCTCCGCAGGCGCTCGGCGGCGAGGAGCCGCTCGACGGGCGCCGCGATCGCCCCCTCGAGCTTCAGCAGCTGATCCTCGCCGAGCGTGACCTGGCCCGTGACCCCGACCCGCGCCGGATCGAGCGCGATGCCGACGCCCGCGCCGACCTCCCGGTAGCCCGCGATGACCGCGTGCGCGAGCCCGACGGTCACGTTCCCGCGCGGAGCGTCGGCGGTGCCCGCGATCGCCGCCCGCGCCTCGAGCGTGCCCTCGAGCTCCTCCGGGAGGCCGAGCACCCCTGCGAGCGCCGCGAGCTGGAGGCCCGGGACGACCGCGCTCACCTCCACCGGGGCGCGGCGCAACCCGGCGACCGCGCCGGAAGGGCGCGCGACGAGCTCCCAGAGGTCCAGCGGCGCCGCCGCGTCGACGACGAGCGCGGGGGTCCCGTCGTAGGTCGCGCTGGCGTGGAGCGCGGCCCGCTCCCCCGGGTTCTCGAGCGTGAGCGCGAGCGCGAACGGGCCGACCTCGCCGTACGAGCCGCCGTCGAGCGACGCCTGGGCGGTGAGGCGCGGCGCCCCGGCGGTCCCCTCGACCGTGACGTCGAGCGCGACGATCCCCTCGAGCGGCGAGGCGGCGCCCGCGGCCGCGAGCAGCGGCGCGACGGGGAGCGCCTCCACCCGCACCCGCGCCGAGAGCCGCGCCCCGGGCGAGCGGGCGAGCGGCAGCGGCAGGTCGGCGGTGACGTCGACGAGGCCTCCGGCCGCGCGCTGGACCGCGAGCGAGAGCGCCGCGCGCCGCCCCTTCCCGTCCCAGCTCGCGGTGCCGGAGGCGTCGAGGCCGGAGAGCCCGCGCACCGCGCCGCCGGAGAGCTCGAGGCGAGCGTCGACGACGGGCCGCCGCGTGGTGCCGGTGGCGCGCGCGTCGGCGGTCAGGACCCCCGCGACGCCGAGGCCGCGCGGGATGACGCCGGGCGGCAGCCGCGCGAGGTCCACCCGGGCGAGCTCCGCGCGCGCGTCGAGCGCGCCGCGCGGCCCGAGCCCTCCCTCGACCGCGAGGCGCTGCTCGCCCGAGACGAGCTCCAGCCGGTCCACGGCGGGACCGGCGAAGCGGACCGTCGCCGGGTGCGCGAGCGCCCAGCGAACGGCCGGGTACGCGAGCGCGAGCCGCGAGAGCGCGAGGCGGTCGCGGCGCGGCCCGAGCGTGCCGTGGGCGTCGAGCGAGATCGGCTGGTTCCCCACGGCGGGCAGCGACGCGCTCCCCGACACGACCACGTCCTCGTTCTCGAGCCGCGCGCTCAGGGCGACGCCGTGCGCGACGTCGTCGCTCCCCGACCGCACCGCGGCGACGGCGCCGTCGAGCCGCACCACGGGGCGGCGGAGCGGCCCGGACGCGTCCGCCTCGAGCCGGACGCCCCGGAGCGCGAGGTCGCCGACGCGCAGCGCAGGGGCGTCGCCCGTCGCGCGCAGCGCGGGCGCTCGCTCGGTCCCGGAGAGCGCCGCCTCGACGCGCGCCCTGCCGGAGACGGCGGGGAGCTTCTCGCCGAGGAGCGCGCCGAGGTTTCGCGTCGCGCGGCCGAGATCGGCGGCGTCCGCGGCGAGCTTCCCCGACACCGCGCCGCCGGGACGCCAGCGCAGCGCGCCGTCGACCGCCAGCCCCGGCGCGCGAAGCGTGAGCCGGCGCACGTCGTAGGCCCCTTCCTCCGCCCGCGCGACGATCTCGGCCGGCCCGAGCTCGCCCATGCGGAGCCGCGAGCGGGCGATGGAGACGACCGCGTCCGCGCGGAGATCCGCGAGCGAGCTGCCCGAGATCGCGCCGCGGCCAGAGAGCGTCACCTCGCCGGGAGGCGCCGCCGCGTGGAGGCCGGCCGGATCGAGCCGGTCGGCGGCGACGACGAACCCGAGCGCGCGCTGGCCCGCGAGGCGCAGCGCGACCGCGGCATCGGCCCGCCCCGGCCCGCCGCGCGCCGGGCTCCCCTCGGCGGCCGCGGCGCCGGGCTCGACGTGCGCCGCTGCGGTGGCGTGCGCGCCGTCCGACTCCGCATAGACCGTGACCGCGAGGTCGGCGCCGCCGCCCACCTGCGGCAGGAGCGCCCGCGCCTGCGCGCGCGCCACGTCGAGCCGGGTGATCGCGAGCCGCCCGGCGAGGGTCGCGACGTCCACGTCCCCCACGAGCGAGAGCGCCGTGCCGCCCAGCTCGGCCCGCAGGAGCGGCGCCCGCACGCGGTCCCCGTGCTTCGCCGCCACCGCCTCGAGCGAGAGCGGCGCCGCGATGGGCAGATCGAGCGCGCCGCGCAGCCGCAGCTCGAGCTCGGCGTCGGCCGGTCCCCACGCCCCGCGGGCGTCGAGGTCCAGGTCGCGCGCCTCGAGGCGCGTCGCGCCGCTCGCGTCCACCCACCACACGTCGCCTCGCCGGACGGCGAGCGACGTCACGCGCACCGTGAGGCCGCGCCCGCCGCCGGCGGTCTCTCGCGGAGGCTCCGCCGGCCGCGGCGGGCCGGGGTGGGCCGGCGCGAAGGCGCGCGCGAGCGAGAGGCCACCGTCCTCCTCCTGCTCGAGGAGCACCGAGGGCCCGTCGAGCTCGACCGCGAGCCCGACGCTGCCGCGGCGGAGCTGGGTCACGTCCACCGCGACGCGCGCCCGGTCCACGGCGAGCACGAGGTGTCCATCCGGATCGAGGACGCGCAGGCCGCGGATCTCCACCGCGCCGTCCGCGCGCACGACGAGGGCGGCGAGCTCGAACCTTCCGGCCAGCGCGTCGTCGACGAGCCCGATCAGCGTGCGCGCCACGATCGGCCGGCCGAAGGAGGAGGTCGCGAACAGGGTGATCGCGGAGAGGAGCACCCCGACGGTCGCCGCGAGCACGAGGAGGCCGAGGCCCGCGAGGCGGAGCGCGGTGGCGAGCGCGCGCACTAGAACGCCTCGCCGATGGTGATGTGCACCGCGACGATCGGCTCACGGTGCTCGCTCGGCGCGCCGGGGTTCGCCGGGACCGCAGGGAACCGGTGGTTGAAGTTGACCCCGGGCGAGAGGTCGGTGGGCAGGCGCACGCCCACGTCCACCCCGATCGGGCCGATCGGCGTGGCGTAGCGCAGCCCGGTGCCCGCGGCGAGCTGCACGTCGCGCGGATCGAGGACGGTGCGCCACTCGTTGCGGCGCGCGCTCGGCGACGCCACGTTCGCGCCGTCCACGAAGACCGTCCCGCCCCAGCTGCCCGAGATCGCGTAGCGCAGCTCGAGCGAGCCGTCCACGAGGCCGTTCCCCCCGACCGGCAGCCAGTCCTGGCCGTCGTACACCATCGGCGACATCCGGCGCGTGTAGTAGCCGCGCATCGAGGCCGGCCCACCCGCGTAGAAGCGCGCGACGATGGGCGGCTCGCCGGGCTCGGCGAGGGGGACGAGCCCGCCGACGCGCGCCCGCACGCCGAGCACGAGCGATCTCGACAGCGGCCAGAACCCGCGCACCTCCGGGAGGAGGCGCAGGTAGCGATAGCCGACGTTCACGATCCGGAAGCCCTCCTGCACCGAGAGCCCGACGTAGTAGCCGCGCCGCGTGTTCACCGGGTCGTTCCGGCCGTCCCAGGCCAGCCGCTGCTCCAGGTAGGAGAGCAGACAGACGCTGCTCGGGCAGCCGACGAGGAGCGGGCGGGTCTCCACCTCCGGCAGGCCGGGCGTCGTCGTCACGGCCGTCTGGCGCTCGCGGGAGAGCTGGTACACCTCGAGGTTGTAAGAGGGCACGAACGTCCAGCGCGGCGCGATGCGGACGGGCAGGCCGAGCTGGACGCGCTCCGACCAGAAGGCGTACGCGGCCTCGAGCCCGCGCTCGAGCTCCAGCCGGCCGGACACGTCGATGCGACGGGCGATGGCGGCGGGCTGCTGGTACTCGAGCCCGACCTGCCCGACCACCCCCTCGCGCTGCCTCGCCCAGGGCGTGGGCAGCCACGCGTACCCGGCGCGCAGCTCGACCCCCACCTTGCGCAGATCGCCGAAGAAGTTCCGGTGCTGCCAGCCCGCGTTCGCGCGCGTCTCCCAGCGCGTCGCCTCGATGCCGAGGCCCGGCCCCGCGCGGAGGGTGCGGAACGGCGCCTCGCGCACGGCGACCACGACCGGGATGATCCCCCGCTCCAGGTTCGGCGTGCCGCGCGTCACCCGCACCCCGGCGAACACCCCGAGGTCGAACACGCGCGCCTGCGCTTTGGGGAGGCGCGACTCGTCGAACCAGCCGCCGGAGGTCACGTCGATCGAGGCCTGCTCGCGGATGATGTCGCGCGAGACGGTGGCGGTGCCCGCGACGAAGATCGGCCCGAAGCGGAAGCGCGGCCCCGGCTTCACCTCGTAGGTCACCTGCGCGGTCCCCTCGAGCGGGAGCACCTGCGCGGACTGCTTCACCTCCGCGTTCGCCCAGCCGGTGGTGCGGAGCGCCGAGGCGATCGCCGCCTTCGTCCGGTCGTAGTCGGCGACCCGGAAGACCTCGCCCACCTCGAGCGGCAGCTTCTCGATCCGCTTGCGGGCCTCGGGCATGTCGTCGAGGCCGGTGATCCGGATCTCCGTGACGTGCACGGGCTTTCCCTCGGAGACCCGCATCACCACCCGCACGCGGCCGGGCCCGTCGGGCTGGAGCTTCACCTCCTCGACGCGCGCCTCGTAGTAGCCGCGCTCCCGGTAGTAGGCCTCGATCCGGCGCCGGTCGACGGAGAGCGCGTCGGGATCGAGCGGGAACCCCTGCCGCGCGATGAGGCCGGTGACGCCCGCCGGCGCCGCCGGCGCCTGCGTCGCGAGCTTCGCCTTGATCTCGTCGGCGTCGAGCGCCGTCACGCCCGTCAGCTCGACCTTCGTGACGATGGGCTCGCTCGCGGTGCCGCGACCGCGCAGGCAGCCGGACGCGCCGAGCGCGATGAGCGCAACGAGGATGACGAGCGCGGGGGCGGCGCGGCCCATGGGGCCGGGATTATGGCCCACCGCAGCGGGCACCGCCGGTTTGTTTCGGGCGCGAGGCGGCGCGCCCGATGGGGGTTGCCGCTCGGTGACGGTGGGTGAGCGAAGCGAGCCCGCCGGGGCGCCACCGCGATCGCGGCGAAGCCGCCCGCGGTGGCGCACGGGACCCGGCGAGCAGGGGTGGGGCCCCGACGACGGCGGCCAGCCGTCGGCGGGGCGGGGGGCGCAGCCCCCGTGAAATCACCGCGCCTACCCGGGCGCGGAGAGCAGGAGCCCGAGGTTCCGCTCCTCCCACGCCTTCGCCCGCGCGTAGTCCGGGTACGCGCGCTCGCGCCGGCGGAACTCCGCGCCGTGCACCACGCGGCGCCCGTTCACCTCCCGCGCCGGCACCGCCTGGTGGAGCATCTCGTGGAACACCACCATCGCCACGTAGAACTCGGGCACCTCGGGGCGGTCCAGCGTCGGGTGGATGCGGATGATGCGCGCGTCCTGCACGTACACCCCGGTCTTCACCGTGCGCCGCCGCCGCCCGCCGCGGACCGGCCCCCATCCGATGCGCGCCTCGATGGCGTCGCCGAAGTGGGCGCCATTGAGCCGCTCGTAGATCGCCTGGAGGTCGTGAGCGCGGCCGCGGGGCTGCAGCCGGTCGGCGCGCGGGACGGCGATGCGCGCGCGGTTGTGCCGTACGAACGCGTCGATGCGCGAGCCGGCCTCGCGCCGCCGTGCCGCCGCGCCGCGCGAGGGGCCCGCGAACGCGGCGAGGGCGCGGACGACGTCGCCGGGGGCCCCGAGGAACATGTGGTGGACGCGGTAGTGCAGCCCCGACGGGCCGCGCCGGAACGACACCATCGTCGAGCGGTTGTCGTGCACGGTGAGGCGCACGCGCTCGGAGAGGATGCCGGCGAGCGAGTCGGCGAGCCGGCTCGCGGCCGAGAGCTTCGCCTCGCGGGTGGCGCGGCGCGCGTCGAAGAGCTCGAGCTGTCGGTTGGCCTGCGGGGGGCGGGGCACGGGCGGGCCCGATCCTACGGAGGGGGGCACCTGCCATCAAGGGCCGCCCCCACGACCGGCGCGGCTCACGGGTGTCCTGCGGGCGGGCGGGCAGGGCCTCGGTCGCCCTCGCGCGAGCCCGCGGCGGCGCTGGCGCCGGCGAACGCGGCTTCTCCTCGCGACCCCGTCCTCGACCCCGTCCTCGACCCCGACCGACGTCCGCGCGCGACCCGCCTACCCCTCCGTCCCCTCCTCCTCCGCGAGCAGCCGCTCGACGCGCTGCGGCTCGGTCCTGAGCAGCAGCACCTTCTCCTGGCTGTAGGTGACCGCGCCCGGGGCGGCGCCCTTGGGCTTCCGGACGTACTTCGCGCGGGTGTAGGCGACGTCGGCCTGCGGCGCGCCGCGGGCATCGGAGAAGTGCAAGGCGAGGTGCGCGGCGTCGAGCAGCGTGTCCTGGTCGGGCCCGCGCCCCTTCTCGAGCCGCACCACGACGTGCGCCCCGGTGATCCCGCGCGCGTGCAGCCAGAGATCGTTTCCGCGCGCGACGCGGAGCGTGAGCCGATCGTTCTCGGCGGCGCCGCGGCCGACCAGGATCGCGGCGCCGGTGGCGGAGCGGAACGCGCGGTACGGGACCGCCTCCTCGCGGGCGCGCGCGCGCTCCGCGGCGCTCCCCGGCCGAGTCGCCGGCTGCGGCCGCGGGCCCGCCCCGAGCCGGCGGGCCTCGCGCTCGAGGCGCGGGAGCTCCTCGAGCGGCGCGGCGTCGATCTCGCCGAGGAGCGCGCGGAGCGCCGCCTCGCGGCCACGCACCTCGGCCGTCCGCGCCTCCATCCGCGCCGCGCTCTCCACGATGCGCCGGTAGCGGCGGTAGTACCGCTCCATGTTGGCCTGCGGCGTGAGCGCCGGGTCGAGCGCGACCTGGACCTCGCGCGGCCCCTCCTCCGTCCACTCGGTGACCGTCACCTCGCGCGCGCCCCGCCTCACCGCGCGGAGGTTCGACTTGAGGAGATCCGCCACGCGCCGGTCGGCCTCCGCCGCGGGCACGCGCGCCGCCTCCTCGGCGAGCTTGACGAGCGCGCGCGAAGCGCGGGCGACGCCGGCCCGGACCGGCTCGCGCAGCCGGCGGCGGCCCTCGGCGACGATCCGCTCCTGCTCGAAGGCGGAGTAGTGCGCCTCGATGGCCGCCGAGAGCGGGAACGGCGCCCCGGGCTCGGCCGTGAAGCGGGGCCGCTCCGGGCGCGCCGGCTGCGGCGCGGGCGCCTCGTAGGGCTCGCCCGCGACGAGCTTGCGGCGTTGCGACAGGTTCCGCCCCGCGCTCGCCCGGATGATCCCGTCGTCGCCGAGCAGGAAGAGGTTCCCGTGCCGGCCGGTCAGCTCGGCGACGAGGCGGACCGCGCCGCGAGACGTCTCGAGCGCGAGCGAGACCACGCGATCGCCGGGGAGGGACTCGATCGCGACGAGGCGCGCCCCCTCGATCTCGCGGCGCAGGACGGCCTGGAAGGGGAACGGCGAGGGCGGCTGCGGCGGGCGCGCGCGCACGACGTGGAGGCGCGTGACGTCCGGCTCGGCGGAGAGGAGGAGCAGCGCGGGACCGGACCGGCCGTACAGCTCGAGGGTCAGCGCCCGCTCGGCGTGGACCCGAACCGCGTCGACGCGGGCCCCTGCGAGCGGCGCGAGCTCGCGGATGACCGCGTCGATCTCTCCGGCGCCCAGCGACATGCCGTGGATCCTAACGACGAGGCCCCCAAAAAAGCAGCGGCCGCCCGGAGGCGGCCGCGGCGCTGCGCGATGAAGCGCGCCGTCGCTACTTCTTGGCGGTCTTCTTCGCCGCCTTCTTCTTCGTCGTCGTCTTCTTCGCGGCGGGCTTCTTCGTCGTCTTCTTCGCAGGCATCGTGTTCCCTCCTCGGAACGTCCATCCGATGTCGCTTGTCGCTGGACATTCAAGAATGGACAAGTTGCGCGGAGGTTAGCGCGCCGAGATCACACACGTCAAGCAAGCGTCTCGTGAATTTCACGCGCGCGACGCGCGCGGGCGAGGCGCGATCGTCCGAGCGAGTCGCCTCGCGGTCCGTGAAGCGGGGGGTACGGGTTCACGAAAGGTGATCGGAGCGCGCGGCGTCCGCGCGCCCTCGCGCCTTGACTTCGCGGCACGCGGATCGTTACGTCCCGCAGGTCTTTCGAGAAGGAAAGCCATGCTCCAGACCAAGCTCCTCGCATTCACGAACCTCGGCGCCGAGTGGGTGCTGTGGCTCCTCATCGGGCTCTCCGTCGCGTCGGTGGGCGTCATGCTCGAGCGCCTCGCCTTCTTCCTCTCCCGCCGGGCGATCGACGTGGACGCGCTGCAGGCACGACTCCTCGATGGGGATCTCGCCGGCGCCGCCGCCTCCGTGGCGGGTCGCCGCGGAATGGAGGCCGAGGTGGTGCGCGCCGCCGTGGCGCACGCCGCGAAGGGGCCGGAGACCGTCCGCGAGGTCGTGGCGGCGACGATCGAGCGAGCTCGCATCGAGTACGAGCGGCGGCTCGCCTTCCTCGGCACGCTCGGCAACAACGCCCCCTTCATCGGCCTGTTCGGCACCGTGCTCGGCATCATCCGCGCGTTCGTCGACCTCTCTCGCAACCCCGGCGCCGCCGGCGCGGGAACCGTGATGACGGGGATCAGCGAGGCGCTCGTCGCGACCGCCGTCGGGCTGTTCGTGGCGCTCCCCGCGGTCGTGGCCTACAACCTCTTCCAGCGCGGGCTCCGCCGCACGGCGCAGCGCGCGACGGCGCTCGGGCACGCGGCGGTCGCGCACCTCGAGGCGCGCCCCGTCAGGGAGGCGTGACCGATGGCCGGGTTCTCCGGCGGCGAGGACGACGACGAGCTCATCAGCGGCATCAACGTCACGCCGCTCGTCGACGTCGTCCTCGTCCTCCTCATCATCTTCATGGTGACCGCGACCTACATCGTCCGCGCCGCGATCGAGGTCGAGCTGCCGCGCGCCGCCCACGGCGGGGACACGACCGGCACCATCCTGGCCGTCGTGCTGACGCGCGACGGCAAGGTCTACCTGGACGGCGTCGAGCGAACCGAGCAGGAGCTCGTCGCGCGCACGCGCGAGGCGGTCCGCAAGGACGCGGACACGCGCGCGATCATCTCCGCGGACAAGGGCGCGCTGCACGGCGCGGTGGTTCGGGCGATCGACCTCGTGCGCGACGGCGGCGTCACCCGGTTCGCCATCCACGTCGAGCGGGAGCGGTGACGGATGGGGCGTCTCGGGCCGCCCCTCGCCTACGCCGCCTCCGCCGCGCTCCACCTCGCGGCGCTCGGCGCGCTGTCCCGGCTGCCACCGCCGCCCGCGCCGGGCGAGGACGTCCGCGTGGAGGTGATCGACGCCGCGCCACCGCAGGCGCCGGAGCCGCCCGCGCCGACCCCCGAGCCAGCGCCGCCCCGCGCGCCGGAGCCC
>NZ_JALCYY010000103.1 GCF_022690685.1 Anaeromyxobacter terrae
AGGGCGGCCGCGCGCAGCGGTCGGGCGCGTCCCGCTCGCAGCACGCGGGCGGCGCGAGCGCGAGCGACGCGGGCTCGGGCTCCGGCGGGAAGCCCCGCCTCGTGGGCTCCTGGAGCGGGGGCCGGGGCGGCCAGAAGCGGCGCCGGTAGCGGCCGAGGCGGGCACGGGCCCGCCGCCGCGCCGCAGGGCCGCTCGCCCTTGAACGCGCGGCCGCGCCCGTGCTTTAGACTCCGGCCATGCTCAAGCACAACGCGTACTTCGACGGCGGCGTCCAGAGTGTCGGGTTCGAGCGGAACGGGCGGCGCCACACGGTCGGCGCCGTGGACACGGGCGAGTTCCACTTCGGCACCGACGCCGCGGAGCGGATGACGGTGGTGTCCGGCGAGCTCTGGGCGAAGCTGCCGGGCGACGCGGCCTTCCGCCCGTTCCCGGCCGGGACGACGTTCGAGGTCCCGGCGAAGAGCGGGTTCGACGTGAAGGCGCTCGCGCCGGCCGCCTACCTCTGCGAGTTCCTGTAGGCGCATACCCCCTTCTCGCAGCGTCACATTCCGCCCGCGGGCGACTCATTCCAGGGCCCCCCTCGCCGAACCCGAGGTGCCCGTGTCCGCGTCCTCCCGCAGCGCCCTGCTCCTCCCGCTCGTCTCGCTCCTCGCCATCGCCTGCCGCACGGGCGCGCCGCCCGCGCGCGTCGCGGCGCGCGAGGAGCCCGTCCAGGCACGGCCGGAGCCAGCGCCCGGCGCCGACGATGCGGGCCGCCTCTACCTGCGCGCGTGGATGCAGAGCCGCCGCGGCGATGCCGACGGCGCGCTCGAGACGCTCCGCGCGCTCGACGCGCGCGGCTGGGACATCCCCCTCGACGGCCGCGACTTCCCCGGGCTCGCCGAGCGCGAGGAGTTCCGGGCGATCGCGGCGCGGATCGCGGCCCGCGCGCCGGCGACGGCCCACGCAGCCGTCGCGATCAGGCTCCCCGAGCGCGGCCTCGTCGCGGAGGGGATCGCCGTCGATCCGCGGGACGGGACGCTCTACGTCGGGAGCATCCGCCTGCGGAAGATCGTGCGCGTCGCCCCAGGTGGCACGGCGACGGACGTGGTCCCGGCCGCGGCGGGCGGGCTCGGGCGCGTGCTCGGGCTGAAGGTCGACTCGCGCCGCGGGCTCCTCTGGGCCGCCGCCAACCACGGCGACGCGCCGGACGGCGGCGCGAGGGCGGGCTCCCGCTCGGGCGTCTACGCGTTCGACCTCGCAAGCGGGGCGCCGAGGCGGGCCGCCACGATCGACGGGGCGGGGCACCTGCTCAACGACCTCGCGATCGCCGACGACGGCGCGGTGATCGTCACGGACAGCGAAGCGGGCGCGGTGTACCGCCTCGACCCGGACGCGGCGGCGCTCGCGCCGGTCGTCCCCGCGGGCACGTTCGCCTACGCGAACGGGATCGCCTTCGCGGAGGGGCGGCTCCTCGTGGCGGACGCGTTCGGGCTGTGGGACGTCCCGGTCGCCGGCGGCGCGCCCCGCCGCCTCGCCGGTCCGGCCGGCTTCCCGCTCGGAGGGATCGACGGGCTGTCCGCCGTGGGACGGACGCTCGTCGCCGTCCAGAACGGGCTCGGCACGCCGCGCATCGTGCGACTGGAGCTCGCGCCGGGCGCCGAGCGCGTCGTCCGCGCCGAGGTCCTCGAGGCCGGGAACCCGGACTGGCACACGCCGACCACCGGCGCGCTCGACCGGGGCGTCTTCCACTACATCGGCAACAGCCACGTCGACGGGTGGAAGGAGGCCGAGCTCGATCCCGCGGGGATGGTGGAGACGCGAATCCACCGGCTCGAGATCACGATCCACGCGGGGGCGCAGCCTCATCATTCATCACGTCCTGAGGCTGCCGACCGTGCCCGCGGTTTCCGTTTGACGAGCGGCCCGGCGCGCGGGGCGGTTGGTGCATCGACCGGGTGAGCACGCGCGGCCCGGGAACGCGCCCTTCGGAGTCGTACGAGCGTATGCGGGCGGCGAGCGTTGACCGCGGGGGCCTGGGTCACGGGTTCGGAAGCTTGGCGGTGGCGCGGCGCCGCAACGCTCGCCCGACGGCGGCTAGAGCGCTGTCGCTTCCGCGCCTCCGTGGCCGCGAGGCGCCGTCGGCGCGCGGGGTGGGGGCGCAGTCGTGCCGACCGTCAAGGCTCACGGCGCCCACATCCCCAGCTGCACGATGGGACGCGGAGGCGCCCCGCCAGCGCGTTCCTGCGTCGGTCCGGCGCCCCGGTCGCGGCGGAAGCGCTCCATGTGCTCGCGTCCGAAGGTCCTCTCGGCGTGAAGCAGGTTATGAGCTCGGCAGGCGAGCCGAAGATTGTCGATCGTCGAGGGTCCGCCGAGCGCCACGGGGCGGATGTGGTCGAGCTCGAGCTTCCAGCGGCTGTTGCAGCGGCGCCCGTCCGGACCGACCCAGGCGCAGCGCCCGCCGTCGTGCTTCCACACCGCGCGGCGCACTATCGCCGGGATCGTGGAGGTCGCCTCCGGGGACGCCGCCGCCATCGGCTCAGGCTTGCCGGGAACGCGCCGTCTGTCGGGATCGCGTCGGGCACCGGCGCTGCGGGTGCTCCGTCCGACGGCTCGGCGCGCACCCCGACCGGCGCTGCCTCTGGCGATAGTGGTTACTTTCAGTGAACTAAGCCGCAGGCGCCTGCACCGCTTCCGGCGGCTCGCCTCCGCGCGCGGGCGCGAGCGCCACGGCAGGACGCTCTCGGTGGACACGCTCGCCTGCACCCGCCACTCCGGCTGGGCCGCTCGGAACCGTGCCCGGACAGCGCGATCCCACCTCGTCGATGCCCGAGTCCGATGTGCGCATCCATACGCCGGTCCATCGGCGTGCGGCCCTCCGGGCGGTCGGCCCCTGAGGCGAGCAGGGCGGGAACATGACCATCCGCGCCACGCCCGCTGAGCGCCCCCGCCCCGGCGCGCTCGCTTTCGCGCTGATTCCGGATCATGACCTGCCGCTCAGGGCGTCGCCCGGGGCTCCGCCGCCTCGGCGCGCCCCGCCTTCCGGAAGCGGTTGAGATCGCGGACAGAGTCGAACGTCTCGCCGAACAGCGCGGAGAGGCTGCGGAGGATCGCGCGCACGACGCGCTGCTCGCACTCCGCGTCGAACCGGATCTGGTCGTCGAGCCAGCGCTCCAGCCAGCCCGGGTCCGGCAGGCGGCTCTGGACGGTGTCGTTCGGGAAGAGCGAGCGGTTCACGTGCAGGTTCGTCGGGTGCAGCGGCTTGCCGCCCCGCCCGCCGCTCGCCATGAGGACGCCGATCTTCGCGAACGCCGCGCGCGCCGTCTCCCCGTCGCGCTCGAGCGCGCGGCGCATGTACTTGAGGTACGCGCCGGCGTGGCGCGCCTCGTCCTCGGAGACGAGGCCGTAGACGTGGCGGATCACCGGCTCGTCGTGCCACTCCGCCGCGCGCCGGTACCACTGCGTGAGGCGCACCTCGCCGCAGAAGTGCAGCATGAGCGTCTCGAGCGGCGGCGCCGGATCGAACTCGAAGCGCACGGCGTGGAGCTCGTCTTCGGTGGGGAGGAGCTCCGGGCGGAAGCGCCGCAGGTACTCCATGAGCACGAGGGCGTGCTTCTGCTCCTCGTAGAACCAGATCGACATGAACGCCGAGAAGTCGCTGTCGTGGCGGTTGTCGCGGAGGAACATCTCCGTCGCGGGCAGCGCGGACCACTCGGTGATGGCGTTCTGCTTCACCGTGAGCGCCTGCTCGTCGGTGAGGGCCGCCGGGTCGAAGCGGTCCCACGGCACGTCCTCCGCCAGGCTCCAGCGGGCGCGCTCCAGCGAGCGGAACAGTTCGGGGTACAGGGGCATCGCGGCTCCTCGTAGAGGGGGAGCCGGGGAGGTAAGGGCGGAGTGTCTCCGGCATGTCACGGGCGCCGGAAACGTTCGCTTGCGTGGACGTCAAGGCAGCTCGAGCTCGGCGACCACTCCGATGTGGTCCGACGGCCAGCGGCTGCCCTCGAAGCTCGCCGCCTCCGCGCCGGCGAGCGCGGCCGAGCGCGCGGTGAAGCGGCGCTGCAGCACGAGGTCGACCCGCCGCGTCACGCCGGCGGCCGGATCCGTGAGCGAGTCGCGGCAGCAGGTGAGGCCCGCCCCCTCGCCGGCCTCCCACGCATCGCGGAAGCCCGCCGCGCCGCTCACGAGGAGCTCGTACGCGGCGTCCCCCGGCGCCGAGTTCATGTCCCCCACCACGACCACCGGGAGCTCGGCGCCGGCGAGGTCCACGAGCTCCGCGGCCTGGCCCGCCGACACCGCCTCGACGGTCTCGAGGTGCGTGGAGAGGAAGCGGAAGCGCCGCCCGTCGAGCGCGACGTCCGCGCTCGTCCAGGCGCGCGGCGCGCCGAAGGCGCCGCCGCCCGGGAGCTTCACCGGGAGCGGCAGCCGCGTCGCGTAGAGCCCGCCGCGCGGGTTCGAGACGGCGAGCCCCGCGCGCGCGAGCACCGCGACGCGGTCGGCGATGCGGTACGTCGCGCGCCCGCCCGGCAGCGCCGAGTCCACCGACGACTGGATCGCCGCGACCTCGTAGGGCGCGCCGCGCGCGCGGAGCTCCGCGAGGACGAGCCCGACGAGGTCGTACTCCACCGGAGCGCCGCCGTCGCGCGGCTCCGAGCGCCACAGCGCCGCCTCCTGCAACCCGACCAGATCCGGCCTCGCGAGGGCGATCTCCGCGGCGACCTTCCGCATCCGCGCGACCGGATCGCTCGCCTCCATCCCGGCCCATATGGCGTCGAAGGTCGCGGGGAGATCGCCCGGCTCCGAGAGGACCTGGTCGAACGCGCCGCCGTGGAGGACGTTCCACGTCATCACCTTCACGGGGATGGGGCCTGCCGGGGCGCCGGATCCGGCGCCATCGCCACCCCCGCAGGCCGTCCCCGCGACGGCCGCCGCGAGCAAGAGTGCTGCCCCCGTGCGCGAGCCGATGGGCATGGAGCCTCCCGACGTTCGACGACCCTTCCCTCGCCCGGTTCGAGCCACCGCCGATGAGCGCCGAGGTCGAGTCGATCCTCGCCTCGATCCGCGAACGGTCCGGGGTCCCCCTCCAGCACCCTCGATCCCACATCGTGGAGCGGCGGGTCCGCCAGCGCATGGCCAGCGCGGGGGTGTCCACGCCGGCGACTACGTCGCGCTCATCGTGAAGGACCCCGCCGAGGTGGGCGGGCCGTCGAGCGGCTCACGCTACCTCCGCCCGCCGCTCGCCTCCACCCAGCGGACGACGCCGTCGAGCGAGCGGAAGTCCGCCACCGACCGGGCACGCGCGCCGGGGATCGCCTCGCCCGCCATGCGCGCGAGGGCGTTGCCCGGCCCGAGCTCGAGGAAGATCGAGCAGCCCAGCTCGGCGGCGGTCGCGAGGCAGCGGCCCCACTCGACGCGACGCGCGAGCTGCAGGGAGAGCGCCGTCACCGCTGCCGCCCGGGTCCGCGCCGGGGCGCCGGTGATGCCCGCCAGCACCGGGATGGGGGGATCGCGGAGCCCCGAGCGCGCGAGCGCGGCCGCGAACGGCTCGACGGCCGCGTCGAGGAGGTGCGTGTGGGCGGGGACGTCCACGGGGAGCCGCTGGACGGTCGTGGCGCCCAGGCCGCGCGCGCGCCGCTCGAGCTCCGCGAGCGGACCCGCGGCGCCGCCGACCACGCAGTGATCCGGCGCGATGGCGATGGCGAGCTCCGCGCCGACCTCCCCCGCGAGCGCCTCGGCGCGGGCGAGCGCGAGGCCCCGGAGCGCGACGAGGCCGCCGCCGGCCGGCGAGGCGGCGTCCATGAGCGCCGCCCGACGCGCTGCGAGCGCCACGGTGTCCCCGGGGGAGAGCGCGCCCGCGCAGCCGTACGCGGCGAGCTCCCCGAGGCTGTAGCCGGCGACGACGCGCGCGGGCGGCAGCGCCTCGCGGAGCGCCGCCCAGGTCGCGAGCTCGGCGGCGCACAGGAGCGGCTGCGCGATCGCGTTCGCGAACAGGTCGGGCCCGCCGCTCCGCGCGCGCGCCACGGGGTCCTCGCCGAGCACCGCGCGCGCGGCGGCGACGACCTCCGCGCCGCGCGGGCTCGCGACGGCGAGGTCGAACATGGCCGGGTGCTGGTGCCCCTGGCCGGGGCAGAGCACCGCGAGGCCGGCCCTCCCGGTCATCCCGCGCCGTCCCGCGGCAGGTCGAGCGCGCCGAGCCGCTCGACGAAGAGCGCGGCGGCGAGCAGGTCGGCGCTGCCGCCGGGCGAGAGATCCCGCGCGACGAACGCGCGGTGGAGCGCGCGCGCGTGCTCCTCCCAGCCTCGCCGGTGCACGCCGCCCCTGGCGAGGAACACCTGCGCCGCCGCCCGCGCGAAGGCGAGCCCGGCCGCTCCGCCGCGGTAGAGGAGGTTCGTGTCGGGGAGGACCGCGATCGCGGAGAGCAGGCACTGGACGGCCGCGGCCGCTCGCGGCGCGCCGCGGTGCAGGCTCGAGCGGAGAGCCGGCAGCGCCACGTCGAACAGGTGCGGGAAGCCTGCCGCCGCCTCCGCCCGCGCGCCGCCGACGCCGTGGCGCCGCCCCACGATGGCCCCGTGGCTCGTCGAGGCGGCGGGCAGCTCGCGCGCGATCGCCGCCCCGTAGTGGCGGCGCAGGGCATCGCGGAGCGCGGCGGGGACGAACGCCGCTCGGGCGGCCGCGAGCCGGCCGGCGGCGGCGGCGAGGAGGCCGAGCGAGAAGATCGCGCCGCGGTGGGTGTTCACGCCGCGGGTCGCGTGGAGCATGCGCGCCTCCGCGTCGATCGCGAGCGGGCGGAGCGCGGCGAGCGAGGCGCCCTCCATCCCGCCGCGCGCGACCGCGTGGAAGTAGCCGCGCAGCGCCGCGATGCTCGCGCGGAAGGTCCGCGCGTCCATGTCGCGGTGCGCGCCGCGATCCCGTGGCGTGACGAGGCCAGGCTTCGGCTCGGCCTCGAGCTCCTCGTGCAGCGCCGCGACGGCGGCCTCGCCGATCACGTACGCGAGGCTCGCCGCGGGGAGGCTCGCGACCGGAAGTCGTGGGGAGGCCCTCGTCACACCCACGGCCCGCCCCCGTCCGAGGCCCCGGGCGGCCCGAGGAGCGTCCGCGCCGGCTCGAGCGCGACCGACGTCCCGGACTTCACGAGGACCCGGGGAGCGCCGGTGGCGAGCTCTCGCCATGCGACGGCCCGCCCGCCGGGGAGCAGCACCTCCCCGTCGAGCCGCGGGATCCCGTCGCCGTGGCCGCGCAGGAGCGCGAGCGCCGAGCCGAGCTCGCCGTGGGTGCCGGGCTCGACGAGGAGGTCCACGTCGGAGCGCTCCGTCACGTATCGCCGGCCGGAGAGGTGCTGCCAGGCGAGCGAGCCGTACACGCGCAGGAGCAGGCCCGCGTCGCGTGCGGCGCGGTCGAGCGCGCCGAGCCGCTCCTGCCACGCAGCGGGCGCGCTCGCGGCGGCCTCCCGGAGCGACAGAGGCGGGCCGATCCGCTCGACGGCGCGCGGGTCCACGAGGAGGGCCATCCGGCGCTTCTCGCCCGCCGCCGAGGCGGGGAGCGCGACGCCGAGCGCGATCGCGTCGCCGCAGGACGCCCCGCGCCGGCAGGCGACGGCGGGGAGCCGCCGGCCGAACCAGTCCTCGAGCGCGTCCAGCGCGGGCGGCTCCAGCTCCCCGCGCACCGCGTCCCGCCACGCCGGGCGCAGCCAGACCCGGTCGTGCCGGGCGGGGAGTCCGTCAGGGCTCATCCGCATCCTCTCCGCTCACCCGCCTCGCCACCGCGGCGGCGAGGAGCCGCCCTCCCCGCTCGAGGCCGAGCTCCGCGCGCCGGTCCGGGCCGACCGGGCGCGAGAGCGCGGCCGCGAGCCGCTCGGAGAGCGGCGGCTCCCAGGCCGGCTCGAGGGCCCCGAGCCGGACGAAGCCGTCGAGGCCCGGCGCGAGCACCGCCGAGCTCCGCGACAGCTCCTCGAGTCGCTCGAGCGGGAGCTTCGTCACGCGCGCCATCGCCGGCAGGCTCATCACCCACGGGTGCGCGCCCTCCACCGCGTGGATCGCGTCCGCCATGAAGCCGAGCGGGAGCACCCCGCCGCTCACCGCGTCGCCGCTCACCACCGCGACGAGCCGGTGCCCGCGGCGGCGCGCGAGCTCGACGCAGGCGGCGAGGTGGCCGAGGTAGCCGTTGAGGCCGAGCACCTCGTCGCGGCGGGTCATCCGCTGGCCGCGGGTGTCCACGAGGACGACGATGGGTCGCCCCGGGTGCTCCCGCACGACGCGGAGGACCTCGCCCGCGAGGGCGAGCGCCGCCTCGACGCCGACCTCCGCCCCACCCGCGCTGCCGAGCACCGCGACGTCGCCGGCCGCCGTGCGCGCGGCGCCGCGGACGATGCCGTCCTCCTCGCGCACGGCGTGCCCGGCGGGGAAGAGCGCGCCGAGGAGGGCGCCGAGCGCGGGGGTCACGGCTCCCCCCTGCGCGCCGGCGCGACCGTTCGCCGGAACGCGTCCGCGTCGAGGAGCGGGAGGCGCTCGGGCTCCGGCGCGGCCGCGAGCTGCCAGACCTCCGCCGCGTCGCCGCAGCCGCCGAAGTCCGCGAGCCGCCGCGCGAGCCGCTCGTGCTCGCGCGCGAGCGAGTCCAGGTCGAGCGGCCGCGGGCGGGCGAGGAGCTCCGCGGCGGCGGCGCGGAAGGCGGCGAGGTCGTCCTCGACGATGAGATCCGCCTCGCCGAGCAGGTAGCGGTGCTTGCCGCCGTAGGTGCGCCAGACGAGCGCGCGATCCGCGGCGTCGAGCTCCTCCACGCCCTTCGTCGCCTCGATGACGTCCGGCCCGGAGATCCCGAGCCTCCCCTCCTCGCTCATGGCGAGCCCGTCGCAGCAGCGCGCCACGATCCCCATCCCGCCGAAGCAGCCCCAGCCGCCGCCGATGAGGCCGACCACCGGCACGCCGGCCGCGCGCGCGCTGAGCAGCGCGCGCATGATCTCCGAGACGGCCACGAGCCCGGCGTTCGCCTCCTGCAGCCGCACGCCGCCCGAGTCGAGGAGGAGGAGCACGCCCGCCGGGCGCTCCCGCTCGGCGCGGCGGAGGAGCCCGACGAGCTTCGCGCCGTGCACCTCCCCGACGGCGCCGCCCATGAACCCGCCCTCCTGGCTCGCGGCGAGCACCGCGCTGCCCCCGAGGCGACCCTCCCCGACCACGACGCCGTCGTCGAACGCGACCGACAGGCCGAGGGAGGCGAGGTGCGGGCTCGTCACGCGCTCGGAGGGGCCGAGGAGCTCCGTGAAGCTGCCCGGGTCGAGGATCCCCGCGAGCCTGCGCCGCGCCGTCGCCTCGCGGTAGCTCTTCTGCGCCGGGGGGTGGCCGCCGTCAGGAAGCGTCATGGCCGCTGCCCCAGGTACTCCTCGACGGCCTGGTCGAGCCGGAGGCTCACCACCGCGGGGGTCGCCCCCGCGTCGTTCACTGACAGCGCGAGCCCGGCCACCGCGTTCCGGGCGGCGAAGTCCCGCAGCACGGCGTCCCAGATCTCGCCGAAGCCGTGCGCGGAGGTGGCGATCTCGACGCGGCAGCGCCCATCGAGCTCGGCCGGCTCGACGAGTACCTCGAGGTTGCCGGACGCGACGACGCCGACGACCACCGGCGGCGCGCGGGGCGCCGGCGGCCCCGCCGACTCGAGCTCGAACGCGAGGCGCTCCATGCCGTCCTCCCCTCACCAGCTCCGGAAGCGGGCGGGCGGGTCGTAGAGCCCGCCGGACCAGCGCACGAGGTCCTTCACGCTGCGCGCGGCGAGCAGGTCGCGCGTCGCCTCCCGCTTGTCGACGCCGAGGTCCTCGGGGCGCCGGATGACGCCCCGGCCGCGCAGCGCCTCGACGGCGCGCCGCGAGCGCGCGCGCCCGACCGGCGTGTAGCCGGCGACGCCGCGGATCGCCTCCGCGCGCTCCTCCGGCGTGCGGCACAGGAGCAGGTTCGCGATCCCCTCCTCCGTCACCACGTGGGTCACGTCGTCCCCGTAGATCATCACCGGCGGCAGCTCCATGCCCATCGTCTCGGCGAGCTTCCAGGCGTCGAGCCGCTCCACGAACGCCGGCTCCATGTGCTCGCGGAACGTCTCGAGGAGCTGGACGACGAGCTTTCGCCCGCGCGGCATGACGGTGGGATCCGCCTGCGCCTCCCGGCCCGCGCGGAGCCACGCCGCGCTCGCGTGCCGGCGGCCGCGCGCGTCGGCGCCCATGTTCGGCGCGCCCCCGAACCCGGTGATGCGGCTCGTCGTGGCGGTGGAGCTGTTCCCGGCGAGGTCCATCTGGAGCGTCGAGCCGATGAAGAGATCGCAGGCGTAGTGGCCGGCGGTCTGCGAGAAGGCGCGGTTCGAGCGGAGGCTCCCGTCGCGCCCGGTGAAGAACACGTCCGGCCGCTCCGAGACGTACCGCTCCATGCCGAGCTCGGAGCCGAAGGCGTGGATGGACTCGACGAACCCGGCCTCGATGGCGGGGATGAGCGTCGGATGGGGGTTGAGCGCCCAGTGCCGGCAGATCCTGCCGCGCAGGCCCAGCCGCTCGGCGTAGGTGGGGAGGATGAGCTCGATGGCCGCCGAGTCGAAGCCGATCCCGTGGTTGAGCCGCTCCACCCCGTACTCGGCGTAGATCCCCTTCACGACCATCATGGCCATGAGGACCTGCACCTCGCCGATCTGCGCCGGATCGCGGGTGAAGAGCGGCTCGATCGCGCTCGGCGCCGGCGCGACGGTGACGAAGTCCACCCAGCCGGCCGGGATGTCCACCCGCGGGAGCCGCTCCACCCGCTCGTCCACCTGGGCGACGACGATCCCGTCCTTGAAGGCGGTCGCCTCGACGATGGCCGGCGTGTCCTCGGTGTTGGGACCGGTGTAGAGGTTGCCCTCGCGATCGGCGGCGATCGCCGCGACGAGCGCGACGCGCGGCGTGAGGTCCACGAAGTAGCGCGCGTAGAGCTCGAGGTAGGTGTGGATGGCGCCGATCTCGATCCGCCCGGCGGCGACCAGGTGGGCGAGGCGCGTCCCCTGCGGGCCCGAGAAGGAGAAGTCCAGGCGCCGGGCGAGGCCGCGCTCGAAGAGCTCGACGTGCTCGGGCAGCGCGAGCACCGACATGACGAGGTGCAGGTCGTGGACGCGGGCGGGGTCGGCGCACGCGAGGGCGCGCGCCAGGAAGTCGGCCTGCTTCTGGTTGTCGCCCTCCAGGCAGACGCGGTCGCCCGGCTCGAGGATCGCCTCGAGGAGCGGCGTCACGCGCTCGGGCTCGACCCAGCGCCCGGCGGCGCCGCCGATGGGGCGGGCGCGCGCGAGGCGCGCCTCGCGGCCGCGCCGGGCGGTGTCCCACGCCCGCGTCACGAGACCTCCGGGG
>NZ_JALCYY010000104.1 GCF_022690685.1 Anaeromyxobacter terrae
GCCGAGGGCGAGGAGCGCGAGCCCGCCGCCGGCGCCCGCGAGCAGCATCGCGCCCGCTGCGTCCGGCGCGCCCGGCGGCGGCACCGGGATGAGCGTGAGCGCCACCCTCCGGCGGCTCACGTTGCCGGCCGCGTCGGAGGCGACCACCTCGAGGTCGGCCGCGCCGGCGCGGGCCGCCGCCGGGACGTGCAGCTCCGCCACCCAGGCGCCGAGCGGCCCCTCCATCCGCGCCCGCGCGACCTCGCCCCACGGCGCGCGCACGAGCACCTCCTTCACCTCCATCGCGCCCTTCACCGCGTTCGCGAGTCCGCCCGGGCGCCCTGCCAGCGCGCGGAGCCGGGAGGCGGGCAGCGCGGGCTTGAGCGCGAGGCGGATCGCCTCGCCGGGCGCGGCGGTCGCCGGCGCCGAGAGCACCGCGATCGCCGCGGGCGTCGTGTCGACGCGGATGGACGCGGTCCGCTCCTCGCGCCGGCCCCCCGCGTGGTGGATCGTGATCCGCGCCTCGTAGCTCCCGTCCGGCCAGGCCGGCGGGACGAGGAAGCGCAGCACGAAGTCGCCGCGGAGCGGATCGCGGATCGCCTCGCGCGGGGCGGCCTCGAAGGGGAGCGCGACCGTCACCGAGACCGCGCTCGGCGGCGCCGCGACGCGCAGCTCCGGATCGCCGGGCTTCACGCGCGCGGGCGCGAGGTCCACCTCGGAGGCCGGGCCGAAGATGCCCTCGTGGGAGACGCCCTCGGGGAGCTCGTTCGGCACGAGCGCCTGCGCGAGCGGCAGGGACGGGTCCACGCGCAGGGCGCGCTCCACCGCGACGAACGAGGTGTACTGCGTCACGAGCTTGAAGCGCAGCGCGAGCGCGACCGTCTCCTCGATGGCAGCCGCGGCCGGCGCGACGGGCTGCGCGGTGAGGAGGTCGTCGATGCGGCGGCGCGCCCAGAGCGTCCCGAGGACCGGCTGACCCGTCCCCTCGCCCGCGTCCACGCGCGCCTCCGCGACCGCGACGCGCGAGGCCCAGGGCACCTCGCCGAGGCGGCCGCGCAGCACCACGTGCGAGGGGACCCCGCCCTGGACCCGCCCGGCGACCACGAGCGGCTGCCCGGCGAACAGATCCGGCAGGCGCGCCGGGAGGAGGTCCGTCACCGCGGCGCCCTCGAACCCGACCTCGAGGTCGGTGAGCACCGGGCGGTCGATCCGCTTGAAGAGCCGGGCCACCGCCGCGTCCGGCGGCTCGTCGAGCGACACCACCTCCGAGGCGCCGCGCCCCGCGCGGCCCACGCCCTCGACGAGGTAGCGGTTCACCGAGGTGCCGATGCCGAACCCGAACACGCGCGCCCGGCCGCGGAGCGCCTCGACCGCCGCGATGATCTGCGTCTCGTTGCCGATGAAGCCGTCGGTGCAGAACACCACCATGCGCAGCCGGCCCGGATCCTCGGGGGGCGTGAGAGCGGCGCGCACGCCCTCGAGCATCTCCGTGCCCCCGCCGCCCTCGAGCCGGGCGAGCCACTCCTTCGCGCGCGCGACCGCCGCCGGCGTGGCGGGGAGCGGCGCCTTCGTCATCGCCTGGGCCGAGCCGTCGAAGGCCACGAGCTGGAACGTGTCGTCCGGCCCCATCGCGTCGAGCGCCCGCAGCACGAGCGCGCGCAGGCGGTCGAAGGGCGCGCCCATCATCGAGCCCGACTTGTCGAGGAGGAACACGAGCTCCTTCGGCCGGACGAGCGCCGGGGCGACCTCCGCGGGCGGCTGCACGAAGAGCATGAGGAAGTCCTCGCCCTTCTCGCGCTGCACCACCGCGTGCGCCGCCGGAACCTCGCCGGCGGGCCGCCAGGTGAGGACGAAATCCTTGTTCGGGATGCGGTCGTCCTCGGCGAGCGCGACGAGCCGCGCGCCGCCCGGCTCGAGCCCGGTCACGACGCGGTGGCTCCGCGTCTCGACCTCGTCGAACGCGCCCCCGGGCACGAGCCGGACGAGGATGTCGACGTCGTGCCCGGAGCGCGCGCCCGGCGGAACGACGGGCGGCGTCACGCGCGACGCGTCCGGGACGCGATCGGTGTCGGGCGCCCAGCCCGGGCCGGCGGCCCCGCCTGCGCCGGCGGCGAGCCGCTCGCCGGGCACGTAGCGCGGGCCGATCGTCGTCGGGAAGTGGAACGCGTAGCGCCCGTCGTCGAAGGGGACCTCGTGCACGTAGCGCAGCACGACCGCGACGGTCTCGCCGGGCGGCACGTTCGCGACCGACTGGGTGAACAGGTTCGGCCGCTCCTGCTCGGTGAGCGCGGCGGTGCGGCCCTCGCGCTTCGCCGCCTCGTACGTCCGGCGCGCCTCCTCGCGGCGGCGCACCTCGGAGAGCACCACCCGGTCTCCGATGCGGAACAGCATGTCCGTGACCGCGGCGTTGGCGGGCAGCGGGAACGCGTAGATCGCCTCGAGCCGGTCGGGCGACGGGTTCGCGTAGAACTGGGTCACCTCGACGCGCGCGACGTTGCCGGTGACCTGCGCGACGACGCGGGTGTGCACGAGCGGGAACTCGAGGACCTCCTTCCCGTCGGAGGTGCGGCCGGTGAGGCGGGGCGTGAACGCCGCCGGCGGCTCCTCGGCGGCCGGCGACGGGCCGGGCTCGAGGGTCGCGGGCGAGGGCAGCGCCGCGACGAGGGCGGCGAGCCGCACGAGGTCGGCGCGCGGCAGCCTGGAGCGCTCCGCGGCGGTCGCGCCGGACGAGGGCGGCGGGTGAGCGGTGGACGGGACGTCCCGCGGGGCCGGACGCGAGCAGGCGAGCGCGAGCGCGGCGAGGACGGGGACGAGGAGGAAGCGGTTCGAGTGGAAAGCGGGCGATGGGCGCATGGGCCCTCCCTTTCCCGCTCCGTTGAGCAACCGCCGTGCCCCCGCGCGAACGTACGACCCCGCAGCGCTTTCCGTGCGCTGTGTCCGCCCGGCCACGTGGCGGAGGACGCGGAGACGCGGCCCCGCGCGGACCCGGGTCGCGCGGCGTTGTCGATGGCCGCCGCCCTCGCGACATTGAGGTAGGCGACCAACTGGAGGGAACGACGATGGGGATGCTCGACGCGCTGCTCGAGGGGCTCGGCCGGGAGAGCTTCGAGGACTTCACGCGCCGCTGGGAGCGCGGCGCTCCCTGGGACGAGCTCAGGGACGAGGAGACGATCGCGAACTACGACCGCGTGTCCGACGAGATCGGGCCGGCGGAGTTCCAGGAGGCGGCGCTCGCGAGCGTGGAGCGGCTCGCGCCGGAGGAGCGCCATCGCTTCGTGGAGGAGCTGCAGCGCAGCGCCCGCAGGTCCGACCTGAACTACCCGGGCGTCCACGACGAGGGGCTCGAGGATCCGCAGGCCCTCGCCGCGCTCCTCTCGCGCATGCACGGCGAGCGGCGCGGCATGATCCGCCAGCTCCTCGCCGCCAACGAGACGACGCCCGAGACCGGCGGCCTCCTGGCGAGCCCCGTGGCGCGCGCCGTCCTCGCCGGCATCGCCGCCATGGCCGTCCGGCAGTTCACGAGCCGCTCGAAGCGCAGGCGCTGACCGCGCCGCCGAGGTCGTCGAGGTGTCGAGCTTCTCAACATCCGACCCCTCGCGACACGGTCGAGCGCGTGCGACCGCGACTGGCAGGTTCACGCGCAGAGGACCCCGGCGGAGCCCCTCGCGCGCCGGTCCCCTGGTGCGGTGGGTGCGTGTCGGGAGGTGCTGTACCGAGCGTGCGGCATTAGACCGCGGGTTCAGCCCGTTCGCCGCGCCGCCCGCGGCCCCGCGCCATGTCGACCACCTTCGCCCGCCGGCTCTCGCTCTGGAAGCTCCTCGCCACCGCGACCGAGCCGCTCTCGCTCACCGAGCTCGCCCGCCGCTGCGGCGTCTCCAAGAACACCGCGCAGCGCGACCTCGACGCGCTCTCGGAGGCGGGCGTGCCCGTCGTGGAGGAGCGGCGAGGTCAGCGGCTCTACTTCAGCGTCGCCCCCGGCGAGTGGTCCCCTGCCGCCGGGCGAAGGCCCGCTCCACGGGGCGAGCGCCGGCGCTGAGGAAGTGGAGCGGAGCTCTTGGCGGGCGGAGCCCACGAGGCGCTCTCCGGCCCCACCGGCTCGCTCCGGCGCAGCTTCGTCCGGCTGCGCCTGGGTCGCCCCACGCCCGCGGTGAAGGACCGCAGCAACCGCCCCGGGAGCTGGAGCGGTCGTCTGATATCAGGGATCCGCCGGGGGGGAGGGCCGTGACGGGCGCGCGAGCGCCGGGTCACGGCCCTTTTTTCGTCGCGCGCCCCTCTCTCGGCTCCGCTCGCCCGGCCCGGCAAGGACGTGCGGCCGGCCAGACCGCACGTTCTTATGAAGGGCCTTTCATGGGGGCGAGCGCTTGAAGATCGGCACCTGGAACGTGAACGGCATCCGTGCGCGCGAGGCGCAGGTCGCGGAGTGGATCGCGCGCGAGCGGCCGGACGTCGTCTGCCTGCAGGAGATCAAGGCACCGCCGGCGCGCGTTCCCCCGTCGCTCTGCGAGCTCGAGGGCTACTGGTGCCTGTGGCACGGCGCGACCGCGTACTCCGGCGTCGGCCTCCACGTCCGGCGCGAGCTCGCGCCCGAGCGACCTGCCTTCGCGCACCCCGACTTCGACCTCGAGACCCGCATCGCCGTCGCCGAGGTGGCGGGAGTCACCGTGGCCTCGGTGTACGTCCCGAACGGCGGCAAGGACTTCCCGGCGAAGCTCCGCTTCCTCGAGGCGATGGACCGCTGGGTGGAGGCGGCCTGCGCCGCCGGCCGCCCGCTCGTCATCGCCGGGGACCTGAACGTCGCCCGCACGGACCAGGACGTCCACCCCAAGGAGCGCAAGGCGGGTGTCATCGGTCAGCGCCCCGAGGAGCGCGCCCTGATCGAGAAGATCCTCTCGCACGGCCTCGTCGACCTCGGCCGCGCGATGGACCCTCACAACGAGGGGCTGTTCACCTACTGGGCGCCCTGGCGGAACCTCCGCCAGCGCAACATCGGCTGGCGGATCGACTACGTGCTCGCGAGCACCGCGCTCGCGAGCCGGGCGACGCGCTGCGCTGTCCTCGCCGACTTCGGCACGAGCGACCACGCGCCGGTGGTCGCCGAGCTGGCGTGAGCGATGGGCCGGGGCCGTGGCGGCCCGGCACCCGTGATCGCGGCGTTCCGGATCGTGACCGTCAGCGCACCGCCGCGCGTGAGAGCTCGCGCGCTCAAACGAAGGGCTTCAACGCCTCCCCGTACCGCGCGACGAGCGGCGGCGGCGCGTCCACCTTCCGGCGTCTCACCATCGCCTCGAGCATGGTGGCGTTCGCCGGCGCCTTCCCCTCGAAGTGGTTGTTCGTGACCACGTAGACGTCGGGGTGCGCCGGGGCGGCGTCGAGGGCGCGGATCCGGTCCGCCCACGGCTCGAGCTCCTTCGCGGAGTACAGGTAGTCGTAGCGGGCATCCCGCCCCGCGCCCTTGCGGAACCAGTCCTTCCAGTTCCTCCCATGGACCCGCACGTAGGCGACGGGCGAGGTGACCGCGGCGCCGGGGCGGATCGAGTGGTGGAAGAGCGGCTGGTCCACGTTCACGATCCCGACCCCCGCCTCGGCGAGCTCGGCGTAGACGTCGGGGACGTCCCACGAGTCGTGGCGCACCTCGAGCACGAGCGGCAGCCCCGCGAACGCGCGGAAGAGCCCGCGCAGCCACTCCTCGTTCGCGTCGGTCCGCTTGAACGACCAGGGGAACTGGAGCAGCGCCGCGCCGAGCTTCCCCGCCGCGTGCAGCGCGTCGAGCGCTGCGCGCCCCTCCTCGACCTCCTTCGCGCCGTGGGGCTCCGCGCGCTCGTGCGTGAAGCGGCGCCAGATCTTCGCGCCGAAGCGAAACTCCGGGACGTCCGCGACGCGCTCGAGCCAGCGCGCCGCCACCTGCGCGGTGAAGGGCCGGTAGAACGTCGCGTTCACCTCGACGGTGCCGTAGTAGCCGGCGAGGAAGCGGAGCCGGTCGAACCCGCGCGGCTCGGGCCTGGGGTAGACGATCCCGCCCCAGTCCACGTACTCCCACCCCGCAGGCCCGAATCGGATCACACGCCCTCCGGGTAACGCCGGCGCGAGGACACGGGGAGGGCTCGGCCGGGGGGCGCCGGCGCGCGTCGGGCGGCTTCGGGACTCCTGCCCGGTCGCTGTCCGGGGTCCTCCCGGAGTAGAATCCCGGCGGGGGTGGGACCATGCCGGCGAGGCGTGACGAGAAGGAGCGCACCTACACGGCGCTGCCGAGCATTTCTGCGGCGTCCGAGCGGCACGGGTTCCTGCTCGTCCTCTCGGGCCCGCAGTTCGGGGACGTCTTCCCGCTGGCGCCCGGCCACGAGGTGGTCATCGGACGCCGCGAGGACGCGGACCTGCGCATCGTCGACGAGGCGGTCTCGCGGCGCCACGCCGCGGTGCGGGTCGAGGGAGCGGCCGTGGTGATCCGCGATCTCGGCAGCGCGAACGGGACCTGGGTCGACGGGAGGCGCGTCGTCGAGGAGACGCTCGCCGACGGGGCCCGCGTCCAGATCGGCGGCGCGACCACCCTCAAGCTCGTCTGGGCGGACGAGCTCGAGGCCCGCTGGCAGATGAAGATCGCCGAGGGGGCGCTCCAGGACCCGCTCACCGGCCTCTTCAACCGCCGCCACCTCGAGGAGCGGCTCGCCTCCGAGCTCGCCGCCGCGCAGCGCCACGGGCGCGAGCTCTCGCTGCTCCTCGCCGACGTCGACTACTTCAAGGCGGTGAACGACCGCCACGGTCACCTCGCCGGCGACGAGGCGCTCAAGATGGTCGCCTTCGTGCTCCGCGGCGCGATCCGCAAGGAGGACGTGCTCGCGCGCTACGGCGGCGAGGAGTTCGTGGTCGTCGCGCGCGAGACGGGGCTGCAGGGCGCGCGCGCCCTGGGGGAGCGGATCCGGCGCGCGGTCGAGCGGAGCCGCTGCGCCTGGCACGGCCACGACCTCGGCCTCACCGTGTCGATCGGCGTGACCGTCTCGATCGGCCTGGCGGAGTACGTGGCAGGCCGGAGCGATCGGGAGCTGCTCGAGGCCGCGGACCGCGCCCTGTACCTCGCGAAGCAGGCCGGGCGGAACCGCGTCATCGCGATCGCCGCCGGCGGCAGCGCCGCCGCCGCCGCAGAGGGCGGATAGCGCCCCCCTCGCGACACCGACGCCCGCCTCGCGGCGGTCCTCACGAGCGACCGACGTCCGGCGCGCGGCCGCGCCCCGCGGTGAACGGGGCGCGGCGCGCTCGACTCCTGGCGCCGTCAGCGCTGGGGCGCAGGCGGCGCAGCCCCGTCCGGCGACGGCGTGGTCCCGACCGGCGCCGCGGGCCCGCTCGCCGGCTGCGCCTGCTGCGCCCGGCGCGGATCGAACTCGCCCGCCACCTGCAGGAGCCTCACCGCCGCGAGCTGCGCCGAGAGCGACTCCGTCGTGAGGGCGATCTCCGAGTTGCGGAGCTGGGCGGTCGCGTCCGCCTGCTCGACGGCGGTCGCCGCGCCGGCGCGGTACGAGACGTCGACGAGGCGCTGGTTCTCGGCGGCGAGGTCGCGCTGCTCCTTCGCCTTCGCGGCGTTGGCGCGGGCGCTCTCGAGATCGAGGATCGACTGCCGCACCTGCGCGCGGACGCGGGCCTCGGCGCTCGCGGCGCTCGCCTCCGCCTCGGTGATCCGCGCGTTCCCCTCGCGGATCTGCGACTCGCGCAGGCCGCCGTCGAGGAGCGTCCAGGACAGGCCGAGCCCGGCCGCCCACTGGTGATCCTCGCCGGTGAAGCCGGCGGCGTTCTGGATCTGGTAGCGCCCGAACGCCGCCACGTTCGGCAGGTAGCGGCCGACGGAGGCGTTGCGGCTCGCGCGCTGGAGCTCGACGTTCCGGCGCGCCGCCTGGAGGTCGAGGCGCTCGCGGAGCGCCGCCTCCTCGAGCGTGCCGAGCACCTCGGGGAGGCGCGGCTCGGGCGGCGAGGTCACCTCGAAGTCGACGGGACGGTCGAGGAGCGTCGCGAGCGCGATGCGCGACGACTCGTACGAGTTCCGGGCGCGGCGCAGGTCCTGCTCCGCGCGCGCGCGGTCGATCTCTGCGCGCAGGAAGCCGACCTTGGCGATGGTGCCGGCCTGGTAGCGGACGCGCGCGTCGTTCTCCTGGCGCCGCGCGACCTCGAGGAGCCGCTCGGACACCTCCACCGACTGCTTCAGCGCGGCGACGCCGTAGTAGACCTGCGCCACGCCGAACATGATGTCGCGCCGGACGTTGTCGATGGTGAGCCGTGAGACGTCCTCGGCCTTCGACGCGGCGCGGATCCCGAACATGAGCGCGGGCGAGAAGAGCACCTGGCTCGCGTCCACCTGGCCGGCGAGCTGATCCTTCGCGAGGATCGTGATCTCCGGGCTGCCGGGGCCGAACGTGCCGGCGGGGAGCTTGGCGTCGGGGATGTTGTGCGTGTAGGTGCCGCTCCCGTTCACCTGCGGCAGGTAGCGGGACCAGGCCTGCACCGAGATCTCGTCGGCCTGGCGGAGCCGCGCCTGCGCGGCCTTGAGGTCGAGGTTGCGCGCGGCGGCGAGCTGCAGCGCCTGCTCGAGCGTGATGATCTCGCCGGCGGGCGCCGGCTGCGGCGCGGGCTGCGCCTCCAGGCTGGGCCGCGCGGGCGGGGCGCCCTGCGGCGCCGGCTGGCTCGCTTGCGGCTGCGGCGCGGGAGGGGCGCTCGGGGACGGCTCCGGCGCCTGCGCCACCGCGAGCGCGAGCACGGTCACTGCGGTCACTGCGTTCATGTCTCCTCCCGCCGGGTGGCGTGGGTGCGTGTTGCTACCTCGTGTCCGCCTGCGAACGCCGCCCCCCGGAAGGGGTCGAGCGGATCGCGCCGGGCGGTCACGGTGAAAGGGTCCGGTGCCGCCGGGTGCGGCGTGGAGCTTCGGGCGGCGCGCGTCATCTCCCGCCCTCCTCCGGGACGCCGAGGCGGAGGACGAGCTTGTCGAGGATCCGCGCGAGCGCCTTGCGATCCGGGGGGTCGAGCGCGGCGAGTATCACGGCGACCTTCTCCTCGATGTCGGCGTCGATGCGGCGGAAGAGCTGCTCGCCCTGGGCGGTGAGCCGCGCGCGGACGACGCGCCGATCCAGGGTGTCGCGCTCGCGGCGCAGCTGGCCGTCGCGCTCGAGCCGGTCGACGATCCCGGTGACCGTCTTCTCCGTCACCGCCACGCGCCGGGCGAGCTCGCCCATCGTGAGCGGGCCGTCCTGTCCGAGCCAGAGGAGCGCGTGGATCTGCGGCGGGGTGAGCTCCAGCTCCCCGCAGCTCGCGGCCACCGGGTCGCGCAGGGAGCGGCGCCGCGCCAGCGCGATCATCCGCTCGCGGAGCGCCCGCGCCTCGCGGCGAAGCTCGGGGTGCGAGATCTTCCGCATTGCGGACTGTCTCTAGGACGGGATGTCGGCCTCCGTCAAGAGGGAAACGACCGAGGCCTACGGCGTCCCGCCCAGATCCTCGATCTCCGCCTCGATGTCCTTCCGCTCGTCGGCGTCCGGCCGCAGCGCGAGGAACGCCTTGAACTCCTCGATCGCCCGCCGCCGCTCGCCGCGCTCCTTGTACAGGTAGCCGAGGTAGTAGTGCGGCATCGGGTTGTCCTTCTCCTCGCGCGCCGCCCGCTCGTACCAGGGGAGCGCCGCGCGCTCGCCCTCCGACTCGTGCAGCGCGCGCCCCAGCCGGTAGATCACCGGCACCGCCTTCGGCTCGGCCTTGAGCACCTCGCGGAACACCTTCGCGGCGTCCTCCGCCTTGCCGAGCCGGAGCTGGCAGTCGCCGAGCGCGATCCGCAGGCGCGAGACGCGCGGCGCCGCGGCGATCGCCTTCTCGTACGCGCCGACCGCCGCGTCGCAGCGGCCGTTCGCGGCGAAGAGGAGCGCCATCCGCTCGTGGGGATCCGCGCGCTTCGGGTCGGCCTTCGCGGCGGCGCGATAGGCCGCGAGCGCCTCCTCGAGCGCGTTCGCCCGCTCGAGCGCCGCGCCGAGGTGGAGCTGGTGGTCTGCGTTCGTGGGCTCGAGCTCGACCGCGCGGCGCAGCTTCGCCACGGCCGCCGGGGTCTCCCCCTTCGCGAGGAGCGCGCGGCCGAGCCACTGCTGCGCGTCGGCGAGCTGCGGCGCCTCGGCGGTGGCGGCGGTGAGGCGCTGCACGGCGCCGTCGACGTCGCCCCGCTCCAGCTTCACGGCGCCGAGCCGCACGAGCGCGCCCGCGTTCCGCGGCTGGAGCTCGACCGCCGTCTCGAGCGCCTTCTCCGCCCCGGGGAGATCGCGGGCCGCCCAGAGCAGCGCGCCGAAGGTGACGTGCCCCTCCGCGTCGCGCGGATCGAGCGTGAGCGCGCGCTCGAGCCGCGCCCGCGCCCCGGCCGCGTCCCCGCGGGCGAGCGCGATGCGCGCGAGGCCGGTCTCGGCGGCGGCGCACTCGGGATCGACCGAGAGCGCGTGGCGGTAGGCGGCCTCCGCGCCGGCGGTGTCGCCCCGCGCGAGCCCGAGCTCGCCCCGCGCCGCATGGACCGCCGCCACGCGCGGCGCGCGCTCCACCGCGGCGGCGAGCTCGGCCTCCGCGACGTCGAGCTGGC
>NZ_JALCYY010000105.1 GCF_022690685.1 Anaeromyxobacter terrae
CAGGAGCAGGAGGCGTGCGCCCGCGTGTACGACGCGCTCGGCGAGACCGCGCCCCCGGAGCTGCGCGGCGCGATACTCCGCGAGCGCGCCGAGCTCGCCGACGGACGCAAGGATCCGGACCGCGCCGCCGAGGGGTGGGGGCGGCTGCTCTCCGCCGCGCCGGGCGATCGCGAGGCGCTCTCGGCCCTGCGCCGCCTGCACCGCTCGCGCGAGCGCTGGGGCGAGCTCGCCGACGTCTGCGCGGAGATCGCGCGCCGCGCCGCCGATCCCGCCGCGCGGGAGGACGCGCTGCGCGAGGAGGCCGCAGTCGCCGAGGGCAAGCTCGGCGACCCGGACCGCGCCGCGGCCGCCTGGAGCGGGGTGGCGGCCCTCGCCCCGGAGGACGCGGAGGCGGGCGCCGCGCTGGAGCGGCTGCACGAGCGGCTCGACCGGCCCGCGGACCTCGCCGCGGCGCTCGAGCGGCGCCTCGCGCGCGGCTTCGATCCCGAGGCCGCCGCGCGCCTCGCCGAGCTCCGCCGCACGCGCCTCGACGATCCGGCGGGGGCCCTCGAGCTGCACGCGGAGCTCCTCCGCCGCGATCCGGCGCGTGTCGCCTCGCGCGACGCCATCGTCGCGCTCGCGGCGACGCCGGGCGAGGCCGGCCGGGACGCCCTCGACCTCGCGGACGCCGCGCTCGCCCAGGCCGGGGAGCACGCGCAGCGCATCGCCGCGCGCGAGGGGCGCCTCGCGGCCGTCGAGGACCCCGCCGAGCGCGCCGGGCTCCTCGCCGAGATCCGCGCCGTGATGGAGCGCGAGCTCGGCGAGCCCGCGATGGCGTTCGTGGCGGCGTGCCGCGCCTTCTCCGAGGGCGGCGGCGCGCGCGCGGGCGTCGAGACGGATCTGGAGCGGCTCGCCCGCGCGACCGGGAACGAGGACGCACTGTGCGACGTGTGGGAGGAGGCGGCTCGGACGGCCGCCCCGGACGAGGGGCTCGCCCTGCGCCGGCAGGCCGCGCGGCTGCGCACGGAGCGTGGTGGCGGCGCGCCGGCGATCCAGTCGTGGCGGGGGCTGCTCGACGCCGTCCCCGACGACGCGGAGGCGCTCGAGGCCCTCGAGGCGCTCTACGCCGCGGCGAGATCCGCGTCCGAGCTCCTCGAGCTCGCCCGCCGGCGCGCGGCGCTCGCCGAGGGCCCGGAGCGCGCCGAGCACCTGCTCCACGCGGCGCGCGTGGCAGAGGAGCTCGGTGATCCCGCCGCGGCCCTCGAGGCGTACCTCGCCGCCCGGGCCGAGGCGCCGGCGGACGTCGCGGCGCTCGAGGGGCTCGAGCGGCTCCTTCCGAAGGGGAGCGCGGAGTGGCTCGAGGTCGTCGGCGCCCTCGCGCACGGCGCCGCCGGGGATCCGGCGCGGCGGGTGCCGCTGCTCCTGAAGAGGGCCGCCGCGCTCGAGGCTGGCGAAGATCCGCGCTCCGCCATCGAGGCGTACGCGGACGTGCTCGCCGAGCGGCCGCGCGATCCGGGCGCGGTCGCCGGGCTCGAGCGGCTCCTCGCGCGGCCCGAGGCGCGCGGCGACGCGGCGCGTGTGCTCGAGGACGTGCACCGCGCCGCCGGCGACGCCCGCAAGCTGGCGGCGCTGCTCGAGGTGCGGCTCGAGGCGGCGGACGACGCCGAGCGGGTGCCGCTCCTCGCCGAGATCGCGGCGCTCCAGGAGCGGCTCGGGGATCGCGGGCGCGCGTTCGCCGCGAAGCTGCGCGAGGTGCAAAGCACGCTGAAGCGCGGCGCGGACGCGCCGGGCGGGCGCGCCGAGCTCGAGCGGCTCGCGGCGGCGACCGGCGCGTGGGAGGAGCTCGCGGGCGCGTTCGAGGACGCGCTCGGCGCACCGGGGCTCGCCCCGCAGGTCGCGCTCGAGCTCAAGCGGCGGCTCGCGGTGATCTCCGCGGACCGGCTCGGCCGGCCCGACGCGGCGGCGCGCTGGTACGAGGAGATCGCGGAGGTCGCGCCCAGCGCCGAGGTGCTGGGCGCGCTCGCGCGCGTTTACCGGAAGCTCGGCGCGCACCGCGAGCTGGCGCGGACGCTCGGGCGGCTCGCCGACGTCGCGCCGGCCGCGGCCGCACGCAAGGAACTCCTGCTCGAGGTGGCGAAGATCATGGCTGAGCAGCTCTCAGATCGGGACGGCGCGGTCGCCGCCTACCGGAAGATCCTGTCGGTCGATCCAGAGGACCCGAACGCCCTGCGCCTGCTCGGGAAGATGCTCGGCGCCGCCGAGAGATGGGACGAGCTCGCCGCCGTCCTCTCGCGCGAGGTCGCGGTCGGTGACCGGCAGCCGAACCTGGTCGCCGAGGTGGCCGAGCTGCGCTACCGCCTGGGCCGGATCCGCCACCAGCGGCTCTCGGACGCGGACGGCGCGCTCGCCTGCTACCGCGCGGTGCTCGAGAAGGTGCCGCGCCACCCCGCCGCGCTCGCCGCCCTCGAGGACCTCGCCCGCGCGAGCGGCCCCGCCGCGGTCGAGGCGGCGATGCTCCTCGAGCCGATCTTCGCGACCGAGGGCGAGCACGCGAAGGTGATCGAGGTGCTCGAGGCGCGCGCGGCGCACCAGACCGAGCCCGCCGCCCGCGCGGCGCTCCTGCGCCGGGTCTCCGCCGTCTACGGCGACCAGCTCAAGAACTCGGAGATGGCGTTCCTCGCCGCGAGCCGCGCCCTGGCCGCCGATCCCGACGCCCTCGAGTCGCTCGAGCTCGCCGCCCGCCACGCGGAGGCGGCCGGCCTCGAGGACGAGCTCGCGGCGCTCCTCGCGGAGCACGCGGATCGGGCGCTCGAGCCCGGCGCGCGCGCCGAGTTCCAGCGGCGCATCGCGCGGCTCGCGACGGGCGAGCCGCGGCGCGCTGCCGAGGCCTGGCAGCGGCTCCTCGACCTCGCGCCCGACGACCGCGAGGCGACCGCGGGGCTCGCCGCCGCGCTCCGCGAGGGCGGTGAGCCCGAGGCGCTCGCGCAGGCGCTCCGGCGCGCGCTCGCGCTGGAGGAGTCGCCCGACGGCCGGGCCGGGCTCCTCGCCGAGCTCGCCGCCGTCCAGGACGAGCGGCTCGGGGATCTCGCGGGCGCGATCCAGAGCCTGCGCCAGCTGCTCGACGTCGCGCCGTCCGACCGGGACGCGCTCGCGCGCCTCGACCGGCTCTGCGTCCGGACCGAGCGCTGGGTGGACCTCGGCGAGGTGCTCGCCCGCGAGATCGCCGCCGCCGGCGCGGCGGGCGACGACGCGGCGCTCGTGCCGCTCCGCCAGCGGCTCGCCGAGCTCAAGGAGACGCGCATCCTCGACCGGGAGGGCGCGCTCTCTCTCTACGAGGAGGTGCTCGCCGCGCGCCCGGATCACCCCGAGGCGATCGCCCGGCTCGAGGGGATGCTCCAGAAGGATCCCGCGAACGCGCGCGCCGCGGCGATCCTCGAGGGCGCCTACGGCCGCGGTGGCGACGTCGCGAAGCAGGCCGCGGTGCTCGAGCTCCGCGCGGCGGAGCGGCCGGATCCGCTCGAGCGCAAGGCGCTCTACGTGCAGCTCGCGGAGCTCCGCGAGCAGCAGCTCGCCGACCCGCAGCTCGCGTTCCTCGCGCTCTGCAAGGCGTTCCGCGAGGACCCCGCCGACGGCGAGCTCCGCGCTCGCATGGAGGCGCTCGCCGAGGCGAGCGGCCACGACGAGGAGCTCGCGGCGATCTACGAGGACGAGCTCGACCGGCTCCCGCCGGTGGAGACGGCCCAGGTCGCGCTCCGCCTCGGCGCGCTCTACGAGGAGAAGCTCGCCGAGCCCTCTCGCGCGGCCTCGTTCTACCGGAAGGCGGTCGCGCTCGACGAGGGCGCCGCCACGCAGGCGCTGCCCGCGCTCGAGCGGCTCTTCCAGCGGCTCGAGGAGTGGGAGGAGCTCTCGGACGTGCTCTCGCAGCGCGCCCACGCCGCGCAGGGGGCGGAGCGGGTGCAGACGCTGTTCCGCCTCGGCCAGCTCTGCGAGGAGCGGCTCGCCGCGCCCGACCGCGCCGCCGAGGCGTACGAGGCGGCCGCCGCGGCCGACCCGCGCCACGTCGCGTCGCTCCGCGCCCTCGAGGAGCTCTACGAGGCGGCGGGCCGGCACGAGGACCTCTTCCGGAACCTCGCCGCGCAGCGGGTGGCGCCCGGCGACGCCGCCGCGCGCGAGCGCGTGCTCGCCAAGATGGCCGCGCTGGCGGCGGACCTCGGCCGGCTCGACGAGTCGGTCGCGCTCTGGAAGGAGCTCCTCGGCGCGCGGCCGCGCCACGAGGGCGCCCTCGCCGCGCTCGAGGACCTCTACGAGCGGCTCGAGCGCTGGCAGGACCTCGCCCAGCACCTGCGCCTGCGCGTGCAGGCCACCGTGGACCGCCGCGAGATCGCCCGGCTGAACGACAAGCTCGGCGCGATCCTCGGGACTCGCCTCGGCGATCTCGGGCAGGCGACCCAGTCGTACAAGGCGGTGCTCGACTCGGATCCGAAGAACCGCCGGGCGCTCGAGGCGCTGCGCGACATCCACGCGGCGCAGGGCGACGTGGAGGCGCTCGCGGGCGTGTACCGCCGTCTCGTGCCGCTGCAGGAGGACGCCGCGGGCGTGAAGCGCGTACGGCTCGAGCTCGCCGAGGCGCTGCTCCGCGCCGGCAACAAGCGCGAGGCGATCGAGCAGGCGAAGCTCGCGTTCGACATCGAGCCGCACGGGGCCGACGAGCTGGTGCGGATCGAGGAGGTGTTCCGGGCGGCCGGCGCGGGGGCCGACGGGGTGCGCGCGGCGGAGGCCCGTGCGGCGCTGCTCGCGGCGCAGGGCGGCCCCGCCGAGGCGATCCCGGCCTGGCTCGCCGTGGCCGAGCTGTGGAAGCAGCAGAGGCGCCCGGACGCGGCCGCCTCCGCGCTCGACAAGGTGCTCGAGCTCGACCCCGCCAACCGGACCGCCTACGACGAGCTGCGCGGCATCCACCAGGCGGCCGGCAACTGGCGCGCGTTCGCCCGCGCGTGTGACGTCTTCGCGCCGAACGTGGTGGATCCGTCCGAGAAGATCGCCCTTTTGAAGGAGGTCGCGGGCGTCCACGAGAAGAAGCTCGGCCAGAAGGAGATGGCGTTCCTCTCCTGGTGCCGCGCGCTCCAGGAGGCGCCCGGCGACGCCGAGGCGCTCCAGACGGCGGAGCGGCTCGCGGACGAGACCGAGGCGCACGAGGAGCTCGCCGCGGTGCTCGAGCAGGTCTCCGAGGACGCGCGCGGGACGGCGCGCGCGCGGCTCATGCTCCGGCTCGGCAAGCTGCGCGACGAGCGGCTCGACGACCTCGAGGGCGCGGAGGCCGCCTTCCGCCGCGCGCTCGAGGCGGACCCGGCGAGCCCCGAGGCGCTCGAGGCGCTCACCGAGCTCTTCAAGCGGCGCGGCCGCGTGCGCGACCTCGTCATCACGCTCGAGCAGAAGCTCGAGGCGGCGGCGGGGCTCGAGGAGAAGAAGGCGACCCTGATCGAGGTCGCGAAGATCTACGACGGCGAGCTCGGCGACGTGGACGAGGCGGTGGGCGCGCTCCGGCGCGTCCTCGAGCTCGACGGGGCGGACGCGCTCGCCCTCGAGGCGCTCTCCGGGCTCTACCGGCGCGAGCAGCGCTGGGCGGACCTCGCCGGCGTGCTCTCCCGCGCGCGCGACCTCGCGCCGGACGACGCGCAGCGGATCGCGTTCCAGCTCCAGATCGCCGCGCTCTACGAGAACGAGATCGGCGACGACGAGGCGGCGGTCGAGGCGTACCGCACCGTCCTCGGGCTCGACGACCGGAGCGCCGGCGCGCTCGCCGGCCTCGAGCGGCTCTACACCAAGCTCGATCGCTTCGCCGAGCTGAACCGGGTTTACGAGCGGCAGATCGCGCTCGCCGAGGACCCGCGCGAGCGGGTGCGGATCCTCGCGAAGAGCGCGGGGATCCACGAGGAGAAGCTGCACGACCCGCGCGCCGCCATCGAGAAGGAGGAGGCGATCCTCCGCGTCGACGGCGGGAACCTCGCCGCCGTGAAGGGGCTCGAGCGGCTCTACCGCGAAGAGGGGCTCTGGGACCGGCTCATCAGCGTGATGCAGCACCACCTGTCGCTCGTGACCGACCGGCGCGAGCAGGTCGCGCTCGAGGTCGCCATCGGCGAGGTGTGGTGGAAGGAGATGTCCCGCGTCGACCGCGCCGAGGCGATCTTCAACCACGCGCTGCAGCTCGATCCGGACTCGCGCGAGGCCGTCTCCGCGCTCGGCCGCCTCTACGAGCGGAGCGGCAACTGGAACCTCGCCCTCGACATGCTGCGCCGCGAGGCGCGCATCGCGGGGGGCGCCCGGGACGCGGTCGAGATCCACGTCCGCGTCGGGGCCATCCACGAGGACATGCTCATGGACGCGGCCGGCGCGAAGGAGGCGTACGCGCGGGCGCTCCAGCTCGATCCGGGGTGCCTGCCGGCGCTGCGCGCGCTGAAGGGGATCGCCGAGCGCGAGCGGGATCGCGACCGGTACCTGGAGATGCTCGTCGAGGAGGCCCGCTACACGCCCGACGCGGGGGACAAGACCCGCCTCTACGCGGCGGCGGGCCGCATCTACCACGAGGAGCGCGACGACCGCGATCAGGCGGCGCGCTACTACGAGGAGGCGCTGAAGCGCACGCCGGGCTTCCCCGACGCGGCGAGACCGCTCGCGGACATCTACGTCGCGCAGGCGCGCTGGCCGGACGCCGAGCGCGTCCTCGACGCGGTGGTCGAGGCGCTCGCGCTCGAGGGCGACGCGAAGGAGCTCTGCCGCCAGTCCTACCGGCAGGGCTACGTCGCCGAGAAGCTCGGCAAGCGCGACAAGGCGCTCGCGTGCTACCGGCGGGCCTACGAGCTCGACTCGACCTACCTGCCCGCGCTCGAGGGGCTCGGGAACCTGCTCGTCTCCGAGCAGCAGTGGGAGGAGGCGCTCCGGATCTTCACGACCGTGATCGTGCACCACCGGGACGCGCTCACCGATCTCGAGGTCGTCGAGACGCACTGGCAGATCGGCGAGATCGCGGGGAAGCTCGGGCAGGCCGAGCGCGCCGCGAACGCCTTCCGGAAGGCGCTCGAGATCGACGCGAACCACGAGCCGGCGCGCCGCAGCCTCGTCACCGTCCTGGAGGCGATGGGAGACGTGGAGGGCGCGGTGGAGCAGCGGCAGCGGCTCCTGCCCCTCCTCGAGGGCCCGGCGAAGCTCGCGAACCTCGTCGCCATCGGCGAGGCCTGCCGCGACCGGCTCAAGGACCCGTACCAGGCCATCGACGCCTTCCTTGCCGCCTCGAAGCTCGATCCGACCGCGCTCCCGGTGACCGAGGCGCTCCTCGGGCTCTACCGCGAGACGCGCCAGGGCCAGAAGGCGGCCGACGTGCTCTCGCAGATCCTGGTCCGGCCGGAGGTCCAGGCCGATCCGGTCCGCGCGGCGCGGCTGCACATCACCCTCGCCGACGTCCTGCAGGACGAGGTGAAGGACGAGACCGCGGCGGTCGCGGAGCTCGAGAAGGCGCTCGACCGGAACCCGCGCCTCGTCCAGGCGTTCGCGAAGATCGAGGAGATCCTCTCGAAGGGGAAGCGCTGGACCGATCTCGAGCAGGCCTACGTGCGGATGATCCAGCGGCTCCCGAAGACGCCCGACGTCGCGCAGGCGCGCGTCGCGCTCTGGCGGACGCTCGGCGATCTCTACCGCGACGTGCTCCGCAACGAGGACGGCGCGCGCACCGCCTACGGCGTCGTCGCGCGGTCCGACGCGGAGGACGCCGCGTCGCTCGAGGCGTACGCGGACCTCGCCGCGAAGAAGCCGGGCGAGGAAGGCGGGGCGATCGGGGCGTACCGCCAGCTCGTGAAGCTCGGGGCGAAGCCGCAGAAGGCCGCCTCCGCGCTCGTCACGCTCCACGCCGCCCGCAAGCAGTACGACCTCGCCTACTCCGCCGCGCAGGTGCGCGTGCACCTGCTCGGAGGCGGCAGCGCCGACGAGGCCCAGGTGGTCGGCCGCCTCAAGAAGTTCGCGCGCGACCAGGCGAGCCGCCCGCTCGACGACGCCCTCTGGTCGCTCCTCCTCCACGAGCGCGTGAAGGGGCCGCTCGCCGACATCATGACGCTGCTCGCGCTGCACGCGCGCGGGATGTTCGTGCAGCGCGAGAAGGACCTCGGGATCACGGCGAAGAAGGACGAGCTCGACGTCCGCGGCTCGATGCTCTTCTTCGCGAACATGTTCAAGTACGTGGAGCGCACGCTCGGCTTCGAGGGGCGCCTGCGGCTCTTCCGCAAGGACGACGTCCCGCAGCGGCTGCAGCTCGTGCCCACCGAGCCGGCGGGCCTCGTCGCCTCCGAGGACATGTTCCGGGAGCGGCCGAAGAAGGAGCTCTGGTTCGCGATCGCGAAGGCGATGGCCTTCGCCCGCCCCGAGCTCCTGCTCGCGCGCCTCATGCCGCACGACCAGCTCGATCTCGTCTTCCAGGCGGCCTGCTCGGTGGGGAGCTCCCGGTTCGTCGTGACGGCTGACCCGCACCTCGTCGAGAAGCTGAAGCGCGAGATCGAGCGCACGCTGCCCGAGAACGTCTGCAAGAACACCCTGAAGCTCCTCGCCCGGAGCTACTGCGACGTGCAGCACCCGGGCGACGTCCGGGCGTACCTCGACGGCGCGGAGCTGACCTCGAACCGGGTCGCCGCGCTCGTGGCGGGCGACCTCGACGTGGTCCGCCGGGCAGTGGTCGCCGAGAAGCCCCAGGTTTCGAAGCTGAGAGACGAGACGCGCCTCCGCGACCTCGCGGGGTTCTGCGTCTCCGAGGAGTACGGCACGCTCCGGGAGAAGCTCGGGGTGTCGTGCGTGGTGCCGGCGTGAGGTCCCGCTCCTTGACGCTGAACGCTACCCAAACCTAGGATCGACGCGGGCTTACCCATGAAATTCACCTGCGACAGCTGCAGCGCGCAGTACATGATCTCGGACGAGAAGGTCGGCCCGTCCGGAGTGAAGGTCCGTTGCAAGAAGTGCGGGACCGTCATCCACGTCCGCCGCCCCGCGGAGGAGCCCGCGCCCGCGCCGGCCGCGCCCGCGCCCGGCGCCGGCCTCGACGTCGAGCTCGGCAACGCGTTCGACAACGCGTTCGGCGACGCTCCGGCGCGCGCGCCGGAGCCCGCGCCGGATCTCTCGGCCACCCAGGCGATGGGCGCGGAGGACGCAGCGCGCATCGCGGCGGCCCCGGCGCCCACCACCGAGTGGTACGTGGCGATCGGGCAGGCGCAGGTCGGACCGCTGCCGCTCGCCGAGGTGAAGCGCAAGTGGGAGGGCGGCGACGTCGGCCCCGACTCGCTCGTGTGGCGCCCGGGCATGGGCGACTGGCAGCCGCTCTCGACCGTAGCGGAGCTCGCGTCACAGCTCGCGCCGGTCCCGCAGGCGCGGGCGGCCCGCCCCGCCGAGGCGGGGCCCTCCCGCGGCCTCGAGGCCGCCGCGGCGCCGGCCGCGGACGTCTCCTGGAAGCCGGTGGCAGCCTCCGCCCTCGCCGCCCTCGCGAGCGAGGAGGTGGCGTCGCACGGCGCGCCGGTGAAGAAGGCCGAGCCCCGGCCGCTGGGGGGCGTCAAGTCGCTCGTCGACGGGCTGCCGGAGGGCGGCGGGGTCGATCCGACCGGCGCGATCCCGCTCCCGATCAAGGGGCTCGAGCGCACCGAGGAGAAGAAGATCGAGCGCCGCTCGTCGGTGGCGCGCGGCGCCGAGGAGGCCCGCAGCCGCCGCAGCGTCTCCCGCGCGGTCGGCGTCGGCGTGATCGCGGTGGCGTTCGTGGTCGCCGCCGGTGCGGCCGGCGTGGTCTGGTACATGAACAAGCAGCTCGAGCGCGTCCCTGCGGTGGCGGCCGCGCCTGCGCCTGCCCCCGCTCCGGCGGAGGCGCAGCCCGCGTCCGTGCAGCAGCAGGCACCTGCGCCCGCCGCGCCCGCGCCGGCGGGCGCCGTGGCGAGCGCCGCCCCAGGCGCGACGGCCGCCGAGCCTCCCGCCGCGGCGAAGCCCGCTGCGCCTCCTGCCGCGGTG
>NZ_JALCYY010000106.1 GCF_022690685.1 Anaeromyxobacter terrae
CGCGCAGGGGGCGCGCGCCGGGCCGAGGGGCGCGGCGGGCGCAAGGCCTCGGGCCGGGCGGGAGCGGCCGGCGGAACGGCGCGGCGCGGCCAGCCGGGTGGGAAGGGCCAGGGAGGGAAGGGCGGAAGGGGCCCCAAGGGCGGGAAGGGCCAGGGAGGGAAGGGCGGAAGGGGCCCCAAGGGCGGGAAGGGCCAGGGAGGGAAGGGCGGAAGGGGTGGCCCGCGCGGCGGCAACCGGCGGGGCTGGTAGCGCCGGACTCCGGGCTACCTCGCTGCGGGCGGCGCTCCGCGGAGTGCCGCCACGAACCGCCGCGCCTCCTCGATCGGCGTCCGTCGGGCGTGCGCGTGGTGCGGATCCGCCTCGTCGCGCGGCACGAAGCGCGCCTCCCCAGGCGTCGCCGGATCGAACGCGACCGCGAGGCGCTTCGCCGCGAGCGCGCGGAAGAACGGCTCCCAGCCGCAGCGCTCCCCGGCCTCGCCGTGGCCGACGAGGGCCGGCGCGCCGTCGCGGAGCGCGGGAGAGAGCCGGCTCCGGCCCGCGAAGTGGATGATCTCGCCCCGGTCGAGGGTCGCGTGCATCGGGACCTCCGGTCGGGATCTGCCGCTGCGCGGCAGCCCCGGCAATCGCCCGGCGGGGGCTGCGGAGCCGGGGCGCCCGTGCTAATCACGAAGGGTGACGCTCGCCCACGGGCTCCTCGTGACCGCATCGTCCGCCGCCGCCGGCGTCATCAACGCGGTCGCGGGGGGCGGGACGCTCCTCACCTTCCCGGCGCTGCTCACCGCCGGGCTCGGCCCGGTCGGCGCGAACGCCACGAGCACCGTCGCACTCTGGCCGGGTCAGTTCTCCTCGGTCTGGGCGTACCGCCGGCACATCGGGGAGGAGCGCCGGCGCGCGCTGACCCTCGGGGTGCCTGCCGTGCTCGGCGGCGCGATCGGCTCGGTGCTGCTCCTCGCGCTGCCGGAGTCGGCGTTCGCGGCGATCGTCCCCTGGCTCATCCTGTTCGCCTGCGCGCTGCTCGCGCTGCAGGGGCCCATCAAGACGTTCGTCGGTGGGCACGCCGTCGGGAACCACCCCGTCGCGCACTGGGTGATCCAGCTCCTCATCTCGATCTACGGGGGCTACTTCGGCGCCGGGATCGGGATCCTGATGCTCGCGGCGATGGGCATCCTGGTGCCGTCCTCGATGCAGCACGCGAACGCCCTCAAGGTGCTGCTCGCGCTGCTCACGAACGGGGTCGCGGCGATCCTCTTCGCCGCGAGCGGCAAGGTGGACCTGCACATCGCGCTGCTCATGGCGGTCGCGTCCCTGGCGGGTGGATGGATCGGCGCGCTGCTCGCGCAGCGGCTCCCGCCCGCCGGGATGCGGGCGTTCGCCATCGCGGTGGGCCTCTTCGCCGCCGGGAAGATGTTCCTGCGCTGAACGGTCGCGAACCCGCGCAGCGGGCGCGACCCCTCGACTCCGCGCCCGCTGCGCGGGCGCTACGCTCGGGGTGAGCGGCCACGTGGACCGCCTACGGGCGGGGGCGCAGCCTAACGGAATCTTCGTGGGAGGGCCCCGCGCGAAAGCGCGGGAGGGGCGAAGCCCCTCCGGCGGGGAACGGTCGCGAACCCGCGCAGCGGGCGCGACCGTTCACGGGCCCCGCCGAGCAGGGGTGGGGCCCCGGCGAGCTTCGCTCGACGGGGCGGGGACGCAGTCCCCGTTCAGAATGATCCAAGGTCGCGAACCCGCGCAGCGGGCGCGACCGTTCACGGGCCCCGCCGAGCAGGGGTGGGGCCCCGGCGAGCTTCGCTCGACGGGGCGGGGGCGCAGCCCCCGTTATTTCGAAAAGTGAATGAGCGCCTCGAGGGCGTTCGTCGTCGTGAGGATGCCCACGAGCTCGCCGCGCGGACCGGCGACGATGACGCCGTTCAGCTTGCGGTCGTGGAGGAGCTTCGCCGCCTCGGAGATGGGGGTCTCCGGCTTCACCGTGTGCGGCTTCGGGTTCATCGCCGCGGTGACGGGCGTCTTGGAGAGCAGGTACTGCAGCTCCCACTGATCGAGGCTCGTCGCCTTCGCGGGCATGTAGCCGAGGAGCATCTTCTCCGTCACGAGGCCGACGATCTTGTCGCCCTTCATCACGGGAAGCCGGCGGATGTTCCGCTCGCGGAGGAGGTGGATCGCCTCCACGATCGAGGCGTCGTCGCCGATGGTGATGGGGTTCCGCGTCATCCAGTCGCCGACCGTGAGCTTCGTGTCCGCCATGATCAGATCCCCAGGAAGGCCTTCTTCACGTGCGCGTTGTCGAGGAGCTCGGCTCCGGGGCCGGAGAGTACCACCCGGCCCGTCTCGAGCACGTAGGCCCGATGGGAGATGCGCAGCGACTGGTAAACGTTCTGCTCGACGAGCAGGATGGTCGTTCCCTGACGGTTGATCTCCTTGATGATCTCGAAGATGTTCCGCACGAGCAGCGGCGAGAGCCCGAGCGAGGGCTCGTCGAGGAGCATGACGCGCGGGTTGCCCATGAGGCCGCGCCCGATGGCGAGCATCTGCTGCTCGCCGCCGGACATGGTGCCGCCGAGCTGGCTCTTGCGCTCCGCGAGGCGGGGGAAGAGCGAGAACACCCGCTCCATGTTGCGCTCGCGGTCCTTGCGCGTGGCCTTCACGAACGAGCCCATGCGCAGGTTCTCGGTGACCGTCATCTCCGGGAAGATGCGGCGCGCCTCGGGCACCTGCACGATCCCCATCTCCACCACCTTGTGCGAGGGGACGTGCGAGAGCTCGTGGCCCTCGAAGGTGATCGATCCGGACGCCGGGCGGACGAGGCGGGAGACGTTCCGCAGGATGGTGGACTTGCCGGCGCCGTTCGCGCCGACGACGGTGACGATCTCCCCCTGCTTCACCTCGAGGTCGACGTCCCAGAGGACCTGCAGGTCGCCGTAGGCGAAGTTGAGCTTGCGGATCTGGAGCATGTCGTCTCCCGTCACTCGACCCGCTCGCCCAGGTAGGCGGCGATGACGTCGGGGTTGTCGGCGATCTCCCGCGGCCCGCCCTCGGCGAGCTTCTCACCGGAGTTGAGGACCACGATGCGATCGGAGATCCGCATGATGGCCTTCATGTCGTGCTCGATGACCATCTGCGTGAGCCCCCGCTTCTTGAGCTCGAGGATGAGCTGGATGATCTCCTCGGACTCGGCGGGGTTGAGGCCGCCCATCACCTCGTCGAGGAGCAGCAGCTCGGGCTTCGTGGCGAGGGCCCGGGCGACCTCCAGCTTCTTGCGCTCGCCGATGGGGAGCCCGCCCGCGAGGAAGTCCGGCTTGTGGTCCATGCGGACGACCTTGAGCTGCTCCATCGCGAGCTCTCGCGCGATCTTGAGGCTCGAGGTGCGGGCGAGTGCGCCCACCATCACGTTGTCCACCACCGAGAGCTTCGCGAGCGGGCGGACCTTCTGCCAGGTCCGCACCATGCCGAGCCGGCAGACCTGATCCGGCTGGAGCCCGTTGAGCCGCGTGCCCTTGAAGGTCACCTCGCCCTTCGAGGGCGGGTAGTAGCCGGTGATGCAGTTGAAGAGGGTGGTCTTGCCCGCGCCGTTCGGGCCGATGAGGCCCATGATCATCCCCTGCTCCATCGAGAAGGAGACGTCGGAGTTGGCCGCGAGGCCGCCGAAGAACTTGGAGACGTGCTTGATGTCGAGGATCGCCATGGTCGCCTCCCTCAGGCCGTCGCCGCCGGTTCCGTCCGGCCGCGCGAGGACGCGCGGCGGCGCACGCGCGACGCGAGCCGGCGGATGACGCCGAGCACGCCCTCGGGCGCGAAGAGGATCACCACCACCACGAGGATGCCGTACACGAGCATGTGCGCGTTCGAGAGGTTCGCCTCGACGAACCGGACGAACCCGGAGTCCGACGAGACGATCCCGAGCTGCACGAGCCCCTTCGGGTTGCGGAGGATCTCCGAGAGCGGCACGAGCACCATCGCGCCGATCACCGGGCCGAGGATCGTCCCGATCCCGCCGATGATGCAGATGAGGACGAACTGCACCGAGATGTCGAGCCCGAACACGGTGTTCGGGTCGATGAACTTCACGAACATCGCGTAGAAGCCGCCGGCCGCGGCGGTGAACGCGGCGGAGATCGCGAGCGCGACGTTCTTGTAGAAGGCGGGGTTGATGCCGAGCGAGTGGGCCGCGTCCTGGTCCTCGCGGATGGCCTGGAAGTAGTAGCCGAGCTTCGAGTGCTGCACGATCCAGTTCGCGATGATGGTGAGCACCGCGAGCCCGAGCGCCGCGAAGTAGAACGGCCGCTTGGTGAAGAACTCGATCTCGGTCGCGCCGATCTTGAGCGTCGGGATCTCGGAGACGAGGAACCCCTCGGCGCCGCGGGTGAACTCCTTGAAGTGGAGGGTGGCGAGCCGGATGATCTCGGCCACCGAGATCGAGGCGAGCACGAAGTACGGCCCGCGCAGCCGGAAGGTGATGCTGCCGATGACGAGCGACACGAGCACCGCCGCCGCGATCGCCGCCCAGATCCCGACCCACGGGGCGATCTTGTTCACCTCGAGCAGCATCATCGTGACGTACGCGCCGATGCCGAAGAACGCGGCGTGGCCGACCGAGTACTGGCCGGCGTAGCCGCCGACGACGTTCCAGGCCTGGCCCTGGATGACGGCGAGGAACAGCACGACGCCCATGTGCAGGACGTACGGCTTCTTCACGAAGCTCGGGAACACCGCGAGCGCCGCGATCGCGGCGACGAAGAGGACGAGCCCGAGCACGGAGAAGCCGCGGGGGGCGCGGGAGAGGAGGGGACGCCGATCCATGGAGTGCTCCCTTAGGCCCGGGTCTTCCCGAGGAGGCCGGACGGCTTGAAGAGGAGGAGGCCGAGGAAGAGCACGAAGACGACGAGCTCCTTCAGGCCCGAGGCGATGTACACCGCCGAGAGCGACTCGGTGACGCCGATGATGAGGCCGCCGAGCGTCGCGCCGATGACGCTGCCCATCCCTCCGAGCACCACGATGACGAAGGCCTTCAGGGTGAAGGTGCTGCCGACCTGCGGGAAGATGTAGTAGGTCGGCGAGATGAGCGCGCCGGCCACGCCCGCGAGCGCCGAGCCGATGCCGAAGGCGAGCACCGACATCGCCTGCACGTTGATGCCCATGAGCTGCGCCGCGTCGCGGTCCTGCGCCGTCGCGCGGATCGCCTGGCCGGTGTCCGTCCGGAGGAGGAACCAGTAGAGCGCGCCCGTGATGGCGGCGGTGATGAGGAACCCGACGAGCAGCGGCTCGGAGATCGAGATCCCGCCCAGCGAGAAGCTCGACGACGAGTAGGTCGTCGTGAGGATCCGGTAGTCGGACGTGAACATCAGCATGATCGAGTTCGACATGATGAGGCCGAGCCCGATCGTGAGGAGGATCTGGTTCTGCGGGAGCGCGTTGAGCACCCGGTTGATGAAGGTCTTCTGGAGGAACGCGCCCCACAGGAACAGGACCGGTCCGGTGATCACCACGGAGACGAACGGATCGATCCCGAGCCGGGAGAAGACGAGCCACGTCGTGTACATCCCGAGCATGAGCAGGTCGCCGTGCGCGAAGTTGATGACGCGCATGACGCCGAAGATGATCGTCAGCCCGATCCCGATGAGCGCGTAGATGCCGCCCACGAGGATCCCGCTGATCACCGACTGCAAGAACACGGTCATTCGGCTGGCTCCGCGGTGCTCCGGTCGAGGGGGTGAGCGAAGAACGAGAAGGCCGGCGAGCGTACCCAAACCGGCGAGCGGACTTCAACGCCTGTCCACTCCGGGAGGCACGAAAAGCGGCGACCGGCCGGAGGCGGGAGGCGAACGGCGCTCCCGAAACGAACGGGGCGGCGGGCCCGCGTCCGGCCCGCCGCCCCGAAGACACTCGAAGGCTCACGCCGCGTGACGCGGCGCCCCGATCACTTCCAGCCGGGGAACGGGTAGACGGCCTTCTTCTTCGCGAGCTGCTTCGGATAGACCGTCACGGACTTGCCGGCCTGGTACTGGATGACGGGCATGATGAGCTCGTTCTGGTTCGTGAACCCCTCGTAGTCCTGGAAGTCCACGTTGCCCATGATGCCGTTCCACTTGCCGGCCTTGAGCGCCTCCTGGATCTTCTTGCGGTCGCCGCCCGCCTTCTGCGCGACGTCGCCGACGATCATCATCGAGGCGTAGGCGCAGGCCGCGTGGTAGGTCGGCTTCTTCCCGTACTTCTTGAGGTAGCGGTCCGCGAACTCCTGCGCGGCCGGAGTGCTCTCGGGCGTCCACTGGGTCACCGAGAAGACGAGGTTCGAGATGTCCTTCTCGCTCTCGAACTGCGCGGTGTCGAACCCCGCGCCGCCGCCCAGGAACGCCTGGGGCTTCAGGCCCACCTCACGCGACTGCCGCATCAGCAGGATCGCGTCCGCGACGTAGGACACCATGAAGACGAGATCCGGGCTCTGCGCCTTGATCTTCGTGAGCGTCGAGCGGTAGTCGGGCGCGCCCTTCTGGTACGCCTCGTCCCCGACGATCTTGAGCCCCTTCTTCTGCGCGAAGTCCTTGCCGGCCGCGGCGACGGACGTGCCGAAGTCGGTGGACTCGTAGATGAAGGCGATCGTCTTCGGCTTGCCGAACTCGAGCGCGGCGTCGATGAGCGACTGCGCGTACTGGTGCGCCGGGGCGTTGAGCCGGAAGACGAAGTCGTACCCCTGCTTGGTGATCTCCTCCTTCGCGGCGGCCGGCACGACCTGGGGCACCTTGTACTGGTTCGCCAGCTTCGCGACCGCGTTCGCGGTGGCGGACGTGTACGGCCCGACCACCGCCGCGACCTCGTCGCCCGTCGCGAGCTGCTCCATGGCGCTCATCGACACCTGCGGCTTGCCGGTGTCGTCCTGCTTGATGAGCTCGACGTTGACGCCCTTCTTCTTGAGGTCCTCGACGGCCATGTCGACGCCGTTCGTGAGGTTCTCGCCGATGGGGGCTTCGGGGCCGGTGATGGAGTTGATGAACCCGATCTTCACCTGCGCGTGTCCGGTGCCCGGGAGCGCGAGGCTGAGCGCCGCGAGGGCCGGGGCGAGCATCTTCTTCATGTGCCGCTCCTTGCGAGAGGGGGATCTCCAGGACGTGCGAAGGCGCCCGCGGAATTCATCCCCGCGGGCGCCCCCGATGTGACGACCTCTAGAACTTCAGCTGCGAAGAGACGGCGAGCTGCTGGGCCTCGTTGCTGACGCCCGACAGGTACGTCGTCTCGACGCGGATCCACTCGGCGCCGAACCGCCAGGACTTGCCGGCGTTGAAGATGACGCCGGCGGCGAGCTGGTCGTTCTTCTTGCGCGCGGTGGCCGCGGCCCCCGCGGCGGTGAGGTCACCCGCGTCCGCCTCGGCGCGGCCGAAGCCGGCCTGCAGCGAGACCTCCGGGATGAGCTTCAGGATGGCCTGGCCCCAGTAGCCCGTCCCGTTCACCGTCTTGACGTCACCGGCGACGAGCGCGGCGGAGGGGGTCGCGATGCCGAAGTACGTATCGTCGAGGCCGTCCATGTTGTAGTACTCGCCCTTCACCGTCAGGAAGGGCACGTTCACCTCGGCGTCCACGCCGATGCCGTTCACGCGCTTCGACTCGTACTGCCGCGTGGTGCCGACCTGGAACGCCTTCTCGTTCGTGTGGTACCCGACGCCGACCGTCGCGGAGACGTCCTTCATCGGCTTCAGGTTCGCGGCGACGCGCGCCTCGAAGTCAGGCTGGCGCGAGCGGTTGCCCTGGCCGAAGTCCACCGGCGTCCCGGCGTCCGCCGGCGAGAGGATCGCGACCTGGCCCGTGAGGTTGAGGGGGCCGACGACCGGGCTGACGGTCAGGCGGATCTGCGGCGAGCGGCGCCACAGGTTGCCGGCCTGCCAGAAGAGCGGATCGGCGACCCAGGCGAGCGAGTCGGCGAAGAGCGGGTTCACGAGGCCGTACTCCTGGCCGGCGAGGATCGAGACGTTCCCCATCCCGGTCTTCCAGGTGGCGGTCGCCGCCGCGAGGCGGAGCCGCATGAGGCCGTTGTACCAGCCGGAGGAGGCGGTGTTCCCGCCGCCGATGGTGCACACCGGGTTCCCGCCCGCGGCCGGCGTGACGCACGTCGCCGAGGTGGGGACGTGGCCGGCCTTGAAGTCGAACTCGATGACGCCGGAGAACTCGGCGCCGGTCCAGTTCTTCTCCTTGGAGGCGAGGCGGACGCCGAAGCGCGACTGACGCGCGCTCATGAGGAACGCGCCGCCGATCTCGGCGGCGCCGGCCTGAACCTGACCCGGGTAGTCCTTGGTGGCGAACGTCTCGGTGTCCCAGAACGCGTTCAGGAGCACGAAGCCGTACGGGGTGACCTTGACGCCTTCCTCGGCGGGCTTCGCCGCGGGCGCGGCCGCCTTCTCGGCGACGGCTGCACCGGCGGGCGGGGTCTGCTCGGCCGGCTTGGCCGGCTCCGCCGGCGGCGTGGCCTGCGCGAGCGCGGAGAGCGGCAGCGCGAGCGCGAGGCCTGCAGCGAGGAGCTTCTTGAAAGCCTTCATGCAGTTCCTCCGGAAGTCACTTTGCTTGCTGATGCGCGGGTGTGTCCGGGCCCTAACCGAAAGGAAGCGAAGGCTCGGACGGGTGCTTCCTCTCTACCACACCGAACATGCCCTCGAACGCAGAAAAATTGGCGCGTTGCAGCAGGAATTGCGCCCTCATGGGTGGGCAACACTGAGAGCGAACCCAGGGCGCGGGACGTCCTCGCCGAAAGGAGGGAGGTCGACGCCGGGGAGCTCATCGGAGGAATCCGACGGCGTCCGCCGTGACGAATGGTGAATGGTGCGACGCGTCAGCGCCGCAGGCTGACGACCGTCACCGCGTCGCCGCCCTCGTGACGATCGCCCGGGCGGAACGCGCCGACGTAGGGAGACGCGGAGAGGTGATCGCGGAGCGCCTGCTTGAGGGCGCCGGTGCCGTGGCCGTGGAGCACGAGGCACTCCGCCTCGCCCTCCGAGTAGACGCGATCGAGGAACCGCTCCACCTCGCGCAGCAGCTCCTCCACGCGCAGCCCGCGCACGTCGAGCCGCCGCTCGAAGCCGCGCGGCGCGTCCGGCCGCGCCTCGGCCGCGGCCGCGAGCTTCTCCGAGCGCGAGCGCCCGAGCTTCGCCGCGTCCTTCGCCTTCCCGACGAGCGGCACGAGGTCCGAGACGGGCCGGCGGACCTTGAGCGGCCCGGCCCGCACGAGCGCATCCTTCCGGTCCACCTCGAGGACCTCGCCCTCCTGCCCGAGCGAGACGATCCGGACGCGCACGCCCGGCTTCACCTCTCCCCCCGGGAGCGCCTCCGCGCCCGCCTCGGCGCGCGCCTTCGTCGCCTGCGCCGCCTGCGCGACGGTGGCGCGCCAGGCGTCGAGCTGGCGGGCCGCCTCGGTCGCCGCCTTCACGGTGGGCGCCGCCTGGAGACCGGCGAGCAGCTCCGCCACCTCCGCGCGCGCCGCCTCGAGCTCGTCCACGAGCGCCTCGCCCATCCGCGCGGCCGCCTCGCGCTCCGCGCGCCGCGCGGCCTCCTCGGCGGCCCGGGC
>NZ_JALCYY010000107.1 GCF_022690685.1 Anaeromyxobacter terrae
CGCCGGTCAGCCCGCCCGCAGCTCGCCGTAGGCCCACGCGGCGACGCGCAAGGCGGCGAACGCCACCGCTGCCGTCAGGGCGAGCGCCGCGACGAGCACGCCCGCGACGAGGAGCCCGCTCGCGCGGCGCGTCGGGCCGGGCGCCGCGAGCCAGGTCTCGAGGAGCCGCGCGTTCCTGAGGTTGGCCTTGAAGCCGGCGTCGAAGAGATCGCCGAGGAGCGGCACCGCCCCGACGACCGCGTCGATCGCGAGGTTCATCGCCATCCGCGCGACCAGCACCGGCGGCGCCCCGAGCCGCCACGCGACCACGAGCACGTAGGCCGCCGCCACGCTCGTCGCGACGTCCCCGACGCCGGGGAAGAGCCCGACGATGGGATCGAGGCCGATGCGGAGCTCGGTCCCGGGGATGCGGAAGGCGGCGTCGAGCCAGCGCGCGACGAGCCACACCTCGCGCAGCCTGGGATCGGGCGCCCGGCCGGCGGCGCCGCCGATTCCGGAGTCAGCGTCCTCGACGTCGCGCGCGCCCCGGGACTCGCGTTCGCGACGTGTATACTCGCCCTTCTCTCTCGACGGACGGCCCATGATCCAGATCTACGACACCACGCTGCGCGACGGCACCCAGCGCGAGGGAATCTCGCTCTCGTGCGAGGACAAGCTCCGCATCGCGCGCCGCCTCGACGAGCTCGGGGTGGCCTTCGTGGAGGGCGGCTGGCCGGGCTCGAACCCCAAGGATGCCGAGTTCTTCGCGCGCGCGCGCGACCTGCCCTGGCGGCGGACGGCGATCGCCGCGTTCGGCTCGACCTGCCGCGTGGGCGGGGTGCCGGAGGACGACGCGAACCTGCGCGCGCTCCTCGACTCGGGGGCGCCGGTCTGCACCGTGGTCGGCAAGACCTGGACCCTGCACGTGACCGACGTGCTGCGCGCGAGCCTCGACGAGAACCTGCGGATCATCGAGCAGAGCCTCGCCTGGCTCCGCGAGCGCGGCCGCCGCGTCGTCTACGACGCGGAGCACTTCTTCGACGGCTGGCGCGCCGACCCCGCCTACGCGCTCGCGACGCTCGAGGCCGCGGCGCGCGGCGGCGCCGAGACGCTCGTGCTGTGCGACACGAACGGCGGATCGCTCCCGTGGCAGATCGCGGAGGTGGTGCGCGCGGTCGGCGCGAAGGTGAAGACCCCGCTCGGCATCCACGCGCACAACGACTCGGAGACCGCGGTCGCGAACTCGCTCGCGGCGGTCCACGAGGGCGCGAGCCACGTGCAAGGCACGATCAACGGCTACGGCGAGCGCTGCGGGAACGCGAACCTCTGCTCGGTGATCCCGGCGATCGAGCTGAAGCTCGGGCGGCGTTGCCTGCCGGAGAACCACCTCCAGTCGCTCACCGAGCTCTCGCACTTCGTCGCCGAGGTCGCGAACCTCGCGCCCGACGAGCACCTCCCCTACGTCGGCCGGTCCGCCTTCGCCCACAAGGGCGGGATCCACGTCGCGGCGATGCGGCGCAACGCGGCGTCCTACCAGCACGTCCTGCCCGAGCTCGTCGGCAACCAGATGCGCGTCGTCGTCTCCGAGCTCTCCGGCCGCGGCAACCTGCTCTCGAAGGCGGAGGAGCTGGGGCTCGCCGCCGGGGGCGCCGGGGTCGCGGACGTGCTCGAGGAGATCAAGACGCTCGAGGCGCGCGGCTTCTCGTTCGAGGCGGCGGAGGCGTCGGTGGCGCTCATGATGAAGCGCCACGACCCCGCCCACCGGGCGCCGTTCGAGCTCGTCGACTTCTTCGTGAACGTCGAGCACCGCGACGGCCGCGGGCTCTTCTCGGAGGCGATGGTGAAGGTGCGCGTCGACGGCGAGCTCCTGCACACCGCCGCCGAGGGCGACGGCCCGGTCGACGCGCTGGACGCGGCGCTCCGCAAGGCGCTCGTGCCGCGCTACCCGCAGATCGCCGACTGCAAGCTCGTCGACTACAAGGTCCGAATCCTGGATGGCAAGAACGGCACGGCGGCGGTCACGCGCGTGCTCGTGGACACGCAGCACGGCAAGCGCGTCTGGAGCACGGTGGGCGCGTCGCCGAACATCATCGAGGCGAGCTGGCGCGCGATCGTGGACGCCCTGGAGTACGGGCTCACGGTCGCGGCGGAGACCGGAGGAACCGAAGCGTGAGAGCGAAGATCGTCGTGCTGCCCGGTGACGGCATCGGGCCGGAGGTGACCGCGGAGGCGATCCGCGTGCTCCAGGCGGTAGCGCGGAAGGGCGGCCACACATTCGAGCTGTCCGAGCACCTCATGGGCGGGTGCTCCATCGACCGGCACGGCACGGCGCTCACGCCCGAGGTGCTCGCCGCCTGCCAGGCGGCGAGCGCGGTGCTGCTCGGCGCGGTCGGCGGGCCGAAGTGGGACGACCCGCAGGCGAAGGTCCGTCCGGAGCAGGGGCTCCTCGGGCTGCGCAAGGGGCTCGGCGTGTTCGCGAACCTGCGCCCGGTGCGCGTGCACCCCGCGCTCGTGGACGCGTCGCCGCTCAAGGCGGACCGGCTGGCGGGCGTCGATCTGCTCGTGATCCGCGAGCTCACCGGCGGCCTCTACTTCGGCCAGCCGAAGGGGCGTGAGGAGAAGGACGGCCACGTCCGCGCGGTCGACACGCTCGAGTACCACGACTACGAGGTGCAGCGCGTGGTCGAGCTCGCGTTCAGGCTCGCCCGCGGCCGCCGTCGCAAGGTGACCTCGGTCGACAAGGCGAACGTGCTCGAGTCCTCCCGCCTGTGGCGGCAGGTGACGACGGCGATCGGCGCGGCGAACCCCGACGTCGCGCTCGACCACATGCTCGTCGACACCGCCGCGATGCGGCTCATCGCGGCGCCGGCGTCGCTCGACGTCGTCGTCACCGAGAACATGTTCGGCGACATCCTCACCGACGAGGCGTCGGTGCTCGCCGGCTCGATGGGCATGCTCCCCTCGGCGTCCATCGGCGCCGGCGGCGCCGGCCTGTACGAGCCGATCCACGGCTCCGCCCCCGACATCGCGGGAAAGGGCATCGCGAACCCGCTCGGCACGATCCTCTCCGCCGCGATGATGCTCCGCCACTCGCTCGGGCTCGAGGCGGAGGCGTCGGCCATCGAGAAGGCGGCGGACGCGGCCATCACGGAGGGCGCGCGCACCCGCGATCTCGGGGGCACGCTGTCCACGACCGCGATGGCGGACGAGGTGCTGCGGCGCCTAGAGCGCTAGCCCCGTCCGGTCGCCCGCGCGAACGCCTCCATCGGGTCCGGGCGACCGAGGGTGAGGCGCGGATCAGGAACGGTCCGTAAAATGAATTCGAGGCGTGCCCGCCCGTGATCATCCCGGGCGGGCGCCTTCGGCTTCGACCGTTCGCTCGAGGAGACAGCTCCATGATCCGTCGCTTCACCGCCGCTCGCTCGCTCGTCGCCCTCCCGCTCGCCGCGCTGGTGGCGGCGGGCTGCGCGCGAAACCCAGTCACCGGCAAGCGCGAGCTCGCGCTCGTCTCCAAGGACCAGGAGATCGCGCTCGGCAAGGAGAGCGCCGAGCAGGTGAAGCAGCAGATGGGCGTCTACCCGGACGAGAAGGTCCAGGCCTACGTCCGCGAGATCGGGATGCGCATCGCCAAGGCGTCGGAGCGGCCCGACCTCCCCTGGCAGTTCACCGTGCTCGACGACCCCACGGTGAACGCGTTCGCGCTCCCGGGCGGCCCGGTGTTCATCACCCGCGGCATCCTCACGTACCTCGGCTCGGAGGCCGAGCTCGCGAGCGTGCTCGGGCACGAGATCGGGCACATCACCGCGCGCCACTCGGTGGAGCAGCTCTCGAAGCAGCAGCTCGCCCAGCTCGGGCTCGGGGTCGGGATGATCGTCTCGCCGGAGCTCGCGCAGCTCGGGCAGGCCGCCGTCGCGGGGCTCCAGCTCCTGTTCCTGAAGTACGGGCGCGACGCCGAGCGCCAGGCGGACCAGCTCGGCTTCAAGTACATGGCGCAGCAGGGCTACGACGTGCGCGAGATGTCGAAGGTGTTCGTCACCCTCGAGCGCTCGAGCGTGCAGCAGGGGGCGGGCCGCGTCCCGGAGTGGCAGTCGACGCACCCGGACCCGGGCAACCGCGCCGAGGTCGCGCGCGAGCGGGCCGCCAAGGCGACGATCCCGCCGGGCGCCAAGGTGGAGCACGACCGCTACGTCGGGATGGTCTCCGGGATGGTGTTCGGCGACGACCCCCGCCAGGGGTTCTTCAAGGGCGACACCTTCCTGCACCCGGAGCTCAAGTTCCAGATGAAGTTCCCGCAGGGCTGGAAGGCGCAGAACACCCCGACCGCCGTCGTGGCCGTGAGCCCGAAGCAGGACGCGGCGCTCCAGCTCGCCGCGGCGGGGAAGCTCTCGCCGGAGGAGGCGACGAAGAAGTTCTTCGCGCAGGAGGGGGTGAAGCCCCTTCAGGCCCCGCAGACCGGGACCGTGGGCGGGCAGCCCGCGACCGCGAGCTACTTCCAGGCGCAGACGGACAAGGGCGTGCTGAACGGGCTCGTGTCGTTCATCTCGCACGGCGGCGTCACGTACCAGCTCGTCGGCTACTCCCCCGCCCAGGCGTTCTCCGGCTACGACGGCACCTTCAAGCAGGCCATCGCGAGCTTCGGCCCGCTCACGGACAAGTCCGCCGAGAACATCCAGCCTGCCAAGATCGAGGTCGTCCGCGTCCCGCGCGAGATGACCGTCTCGGAGTTCAACCAGCAGTTCCCGTCGACCGTGCCGCTCGACGTCGTCGCGATCGTGAACGGGGTCGACAAGGACGGGAAGCTCGCCGGCGGCGCGGCGGCGAAGCGGATCACGGGCGGCGTGCCGGCGAAGCTGCTCCAGCAGCAGCCCGGGTCGTGAACGGCTCCCGCGCGTGGGCCCGCGTCGGGTAACCTCGCGCCATGGAACACGATGCACCAGGCGCGGAGCGGCTCCGGCGCCTCGCCCTCGGCACGGCCGCCATCGGCCGGCCCGCGTACATGACCCTCGGCCACGCCGACGACCTCGCGGGCGGTCGCTCGCCGGAGCAGCTCGAGCGTCACGCCCACGCCGTGCTCGACGCCGCCTGGGCGGCCGGCATCCGCTGGGTGGACGCGGCGCGATCGTACGGGCGCGCGGAGGTGTTCGTCCGCTCCTGGCTCGACGCGCGCGGCCTCGCGCCCGGTGAGGTGACCGTCTCGTCGAAGTGGGGCTACCGGTACGTCGGCGGGTGGCGGCTCGACGTCGAGCGGCACGAGGTGAAGGATCACTCGCTCGCCGCGCTCGAGGAGCAGCTCGCCGAGTCGCGCGCGATCCTCGGCCCCCACCTCGCGCTCTACCAGATCCACTCCGCGACCCTCGAGACCGGGGTGCTCGACGACGCGGGCGTGCTGGACGCGCTCGCGCGGCTGCGCGACGGCGGGGTCCGCGTCGGCCTCACGGTGACGGGCGTGCGCCAGGCGGAGACGATCCGGCGCGCGCTCGCGGTGACGCGCGCCGGGGCGCCGCTCTTCGCGAGCGTCCAGGCGACGTGGAACGTGCTGGAGCGCGCCTGCGAGGAGGCGCTCCGCGAGGCCCACGCGGACGGGCGGACGGTGATGGTGAAGGAGCCGCTCGCGAACGGGCGGCTGACCGCGCGCGGGGACGCCGGCGCGTCCGGACCGCTCGCGGAGCTCGCGCGCGACCGCGGCTCGACGCCCGACGCCGTCGCGCTCGCCGCGGCGCTCGCGCAGCCGTGGGCCGACGTGGTGCTCCTCGGCGCCACCACCGTCGAGCAGCTCCGCTCGAACCTCGCCGCGGCGCGACTCGGGCTCGCGCCCGGCGAGCTCGCCGCGCTCGCGAGGCTCGTCGAGCCGGCCAGCGCGTACTGGGAGCGACGCGCGCGCCTCGCGTGGACGTGACACGCGCGAGTTCCTGTTGGGTCGGCCGCGTCCCGGGGCCCCTCCGCTGAAGGCGTGTGGTGGACTGAAATGGTCAACATTGACCGAACGAGTCCAGTTCGTTGGACCCGTGGGATATCCCGGAACGCGGGTTGGTGCGAACCGTGACGTGGATCAAAAAACGGCCTGCAACCCCGCGGATTGACTGAGGGTAGCGACAAGTTGCCGCATCGCGCGGGTCGACTGGACCCCGTATCCCGAGTTCCAAGCACCAGGACACGGGAGAAGTCCATGAACGAGTCCGAAACCGAGGCCGTCACCCTCGCGGCAGAGATCGCAGCAGTCCCCGCAGCTCCCGTCTCTCTCTCGAAGCGCATCCGGGCCTTCGGCGACTTCATCTCGCAGGCCGTCGCGGTCGCGTTCACGGTGGCCCTGGCGGCGGTCACGGCGCTCGCGGCCCTGCTGGCCGTCACGCTGTTCGCGCCGGTGTTCCTCGTCCTGTTCGCGCGGGCGCTGCGGCGGCAGGAGCAGCTCAGGCTCTCGCGCGTCGCGGCCTAGGGCGCTTCACCGGCTCGCGCCCTTCACGCCAGGGCGTCGAACCGGTCGAAGCGCATCGTGAACACCGCACGGCCCTGCGTCAGCGACCTGAGCTCGGTCGCGTACCCGAACATCCGGCGCAGGGGCGCCTCGCTCCGGATCGCCTTCGTCGCCGCGCCGCGATCCGCGACGTCGAGGATCGTCCCCTTGCGCTGGTCGAGGCTGCCGATCACCGCGCCGAGGTACTCGCCGGGCGCGACGATCTCCACCCGCATCACCGGCTCGAGGAGCACCGGCCGCGCGCGCCGGGCGGCCTCGCGCACCGCGTCCGCCGTCGCCACCTTGTACGCCATCGGCTTCGAGCCGCCCTCGCGCCAGGTCGCGCCGGTGAGCACCACCTCGACGTCCTGCAGCGGATAGCCCTCGAGCACGCCGGCCTCCGCGGCCTCGCGCGCGCCCTGCTCCACCGCCTGCCGCACCTCGGCGCGGAGGAAGGGCAGCGTGGCGGCCGCCGGCTCGACCCGGAAGCGGAACCCCTCGCCGCGGGGGAGCGGGCCCACCCGGATTGTCACCTCGCCGAACAGCTCGAGCTCCTCGGCCTTCCGCTCGAACGCGGCGGTCGCCTCCGCCTCGGCGGTGACGGTCTCGCGCATGAGCACCTGCGGCTGTCCGGTGCGGACGGGGAGGCCGAACTCCCGGCGCAGCCGCTCGGCGACGATCTCGAGGTGCAGCTCGCCCATGCCCGACACGAGGAGCTGCCCCGTGTCCGGGTCCTCGCCGAAGCGGAAGCTCGGGTCCTCGTCGGTGACGCGCGCGAGCGCCTCGAGGAGCGCCTCGCGGTCGGCGAGCGAGGCCGCCTCGATGGCCTGCGAGATGACGGGCTCGTATCCGGAGAGCCGCTCGAGCACCACCGGGTGGCCGGGGTCGGAGAGCGTGTCGCCGGTGCGGGTCTCCTTGAGGCCCGTCACCGCGAAGATCTGGCCCGCCCCCAGGGCGGGCACCCGCTTCTTCTGGACCGCGTGCATGAGGAGCACGCGTGCGACCTTCTCGTGCTTGCGGAGGCTCGCGTTCCAGACGGTGTCGCCCTCGGCGATCCGCCCCGAGTAGACGCGCACGAAGACGTGCCGCCGCTTCTCGTCGAGGAGCGAGACCTTGAAGGCGAGCGCCACGAGCGGCGCGTGCTCGTCGGCGGGGAGCACCACCGGCTCGCCCGTGCGCGGGTCCTCGCCGCGGACCGGCGGGACGTCGAGCGGGGAGGGGAGGTAGTCGCAGATCGCGTCGAGCACGTGCGGCACGCCCTTGTTGCGGAGCGCCGAGCCGCACAGGAGCGGGACGAACCGCCCGGTCAGCGTGGCGCGCCGGACCGCGCTCCGGAGCGCGCCCTCGTCCACCGCCGCGTCCGAGAGGACCGCCTCCGCCATCGGGTCGTCCACGTCGGCGAGCCGCTCCACGAGCGCCTGCCGCTCGGCCTCGCCCTCGGGCGAGATCCCCTCCGTCTCGGCGAACGCACGGGGATCGTCCGCGTCCGCGAAGCGGACCGTGCGCCGCGACACGAGATCCTCGAACCCCTCGAACGCCGCCTCCTGGCCGAGCGGGCGCTGCAGCGGCGCGATCACCTGGTCCGGGAAGCGCCGTCGCATCGAGGCGAGCGTCATCGCGAGGTCGGCGCCGACGCGGTCCATCTTGTTCGCGAAGGCGATCCGCGGGACCCGGTAGCGATCGGCCTGCCGCCACACCGTCTCGCTCTGCGGCTCGACCCCGTGCGCCGCGTCGAACACGGCGATGGCGCCGTCGAGCACGCGCAAGGAGCGCTCCACCTCGATGGTGAAGTCCACGTGGCCGGGCGTGTCGATGAGGTGCAGCTCGTGCCCGCGCCACTCGAAGCTCGTCACGGCGGAGGTGATGGTGATCCCCCGCTCGCGCTCGAGGTCCATCCAGTCCATCACCGCGAGGCCGTCGTGCACCTCGCCCATCTTGTGCGTGCGCCCCGCGACGAAGAGCAGCCGCTCGGTGAGCGTCGTCTTCCCCGCGTCGATGTGGGCCATGATCCCGATGTTCCGGATGGCGCGGATGCGCCGTTCGCCCGCCGCAGGTCTCGGGCCGTCGCTCGTCATGGCTGTTGCCCCCGGCGCCGCCTCGCGGCGCGGCGCGCGAGGAGTATACGGCGCCGGGCCTCGCGCGGCGGCTCGCGTGCGCCGCACGCGCACGGGCGGGCGCCGGGCCCCTCGCGAGCGGGCTCGCCCACGCTCGGCCGGGGCCTCGCGCCGCGCTCGCGCCTCCACGCCGCTCCGTGAAGGGCCTCGACAAGAGCTTTCGCTGCGCGGCGCGGAGCCTTCCTCTAAGGAAAGGCGCCTCACGCGCGCCCGCCGGGGTGCGTTCAACGGGAGGTGGATGATGGGGGTTCGTGGTTCGGTGGTCGCGGGGCTCGCCCTCGCGCTCCTCGCTGTCCGCGCGGACGCGCAGGGCGCGCCGCCGCGGCTGACGGCGAGGGATGCAGCCGCGCCGCAGGCGCTGAGCGCCGGCGGTCTCGTCGGGTTCGAGTTCGCGAGCGGCACGACCGGTCTCGGGCTGCGGCTGGACGGCGAGCTGCCCATCCAGGCGATCGGGCCGCAGGTGAACCTGAGCGCCGTCGGCTCGCTCGGGTTCACGCGCTTCTCGGACTCGACCTCGACGGGAATCGGGGACTACTCCCAGTCCACCCACATCTTCAAGCTGGTGCCCGCTGCACGCTTCACGCTGCCCCTCGCGCCGGCCGTCGCCGTCTACGGCGACGCGGGGCTCGGGCTGTACTGGGCGCGGTCGTCGGTGGACACGCCGTTCGGGAGCTCCTCGGACGACGGGGTGGGCGTCACGATGCGCTTCGCCGCGGGCGGCCACTACGACGTGAACGACAACGTCCGGGTCGGCGCCGAGCTCGGCTGGAACCCGTACTTCGGCGACTTCTCGACCGACACGTTCAGCGTGCTCGGCTCCGTGATGGTCCGGCTGTAGCGCGGGCAGACGCGCGCGGCGGAGCTCACCCCGCCGCGCGC
>NZ_JALCYY010000108.1 GCF_022690685.1 Anaeromyxobacter terrae
GGCCACACGCCCGGGAGGTCTCGCCGCCTCGCGCTGCCGGTCGCCGGCGCGGCGCTCGCCGCCACGGCGCTGGCCTTCGCACCCGGCGGGCTCGGTCCGGTCGCGGCCCGCGCCGGGCTCGTGGCCGCTGCGCTCTGGGCCGCGGCGGTCCTCGCACGCCGCCGCGCGGCTCCTGCGCCGGCGCCCGCGCTCGCGATCGTCTCCCGCGCCTCGCTCGCGCGCGACGCCGGCGGCGCGCTCGTGGAGGTGGACGGCCGGCGGCTCGTCGTGGGCTACGGCTCGGCGGGGGTCCAGCTCCTCGCCGCGACCTCGGCGTCCTCCGCGGAAGGGAGCGCGCCGTGATCCCGCTCGCCCTCGCCGCCGGCCCCGTGGCGGACCGACCCGCCGAGCTGCTCGTCCTGCTCGCCGCCCTCGCCGTCGTCCCCGCCGCGCTCGTGATGCTCACCTCGTTCCTGAAGATCGTGGTCGTCCTCTCCATCGCCCGCTCCGCGCTCGGCGCGCCCCAGGTCCCGCCGAACACGGCGGTGACGGGCCTCGCCCTCGTGCTGACCGCGCTCGTGATGGCGCCGGTCGGCGAGCGCGCGATCGCCGAGATGCGCGCTGCCCCAGCCGGGCGCGGGATCGCGGGCACGCTCGCGCAGGTCGAGCGCGGCGCCGAGCCGCTGCGCGGCTTCCTCGCGCGGTTCGCGCGGGCGGACGACCGCGCGGCGTTCGCGGATGTCGCCCGGAGGCTGCGCGGGCCCGGTGCGCCACAGCCCGGCGAGCAGGAGCTCGCGGTCCTCGCCCCCGCCTTCGTGGTGTCGGAGCTGCGCCGGGCATTCACGATCGGCTTCCTCGTCTTCGTCCCGTTCCTGGTCGTGGACCTCGTCGTCTCGAACGTGCTCCTGGCGCTCGGGCTCACCCAGCTCTCCCCCACCTCCGTCGCCCTGCCGTTCAAGCTCCTCCTCTTCGTCGCGGTCGACGGCTGGAAGCTCCTCGCCCGCGCGCTCGCGCTCTCGTACGCCGGGTGACCGCCATGGATCCCGCCCTCCTCCACGTCGGCCGCGAGGCGCTCCTCCTCGTCCTCGCCGTGTCCGCGCCGCCGCTCCTCGCCGCGCTCGCCGTGGGCCTCGTCACCGGCGTGCTCCAGGCGGCGACGCAGATCCAGGAGCCGACCGTCGGCGTCGTGCCGCGGCTCGCGGCCGTGTTCGTGGCGCTCGCCGTCGCCGCTCCCTGGATCGGCGCCCGCGTCGTCCAGTTCGCCCGCAGCTGCTTCGACCTCCTCCCCCGGATCGCGCAGTGACCCCGCTCCTTCCGCCCGAGCTCGCGGCCCGCGCCCCCGGCGCGCTCCTCGCTGCGCTGCGCCTCCTTCCGGTCGCGATGGCGTCGCCCTTCCTCGGCGGCCCGCTCGTGCCGCCGGTGGTACGCGTCGCGCTCGCCGCGGGCCTCGGCGCGGCGGTCTCCGCGGCGGGCGCGGCGCCGGCTGCCACGGACGCGCTGTCGCTCGCGGCGGGCGGCGTCCGCGAGCTCGCGCTCGGGACGATCCTCGCGTTCCTCGTGAGCGCGCCCGTCGAGGCGGCGCGCGCGGCGGGCCGCCTCGCCGACACCTTCCGCGGCGCGACGCTCTCCGAGCTGCACGTCGCGCCCATCCGGCAGCGCGAGAGCGCGGCGGGCGACCTCCTCGCCCACTGGGTGGTGGTCCTCGCCGCGTGGGCGGGCGGCGACCGGCTCGTCGTGCACGGGCTCCTCTCGACCTTCGCGGCGGTGCCGCCGGGGGCGCCCCTCGCGCTCGCGCGGGCCCTCCCCGCCGTCCTCGCGGCGGCCGCCGATCTCGTCGCGGCGGCCGTCGCCATCGCCACGCCTGCCGCCGCGGGCGTCCTCGCCGCGGATCTCGCCGTCGCGCTCGTCGCCCGCGTCGCCCCCCAGCTCGGGGCCGTCAACGCGGCGCAGCCGGCCCGCGCCGCGCTGGGGCTCCTAGCGCTCGCGGCGAGCGCGGGCGTCGCGGGCGGGCGGCTCGCCGCCATGGTCGCGCTCTCGGGCCGGACGGTCGAGGCGGTCGCGGGGATGGCGCCGTGAGCGGCCACCGGACCGAAGCTCCCACCCCGAAGCGCCTCCGCGACGCGCGCCGCCGCGGAGAGGTCGCGCAGAGCCGCGAGCTCACCGGCGCCGCGGCGCTCCTCGGCGGGCTCGTCGCGCTCGCCGCGACCGGCGGCGCCATCGCGCGCGAGCTCGCGACGTTGCTGCGCACCCAGCTCGCCTCGGCAGCCGACCCGGCCGTCGTCCCCGCCGCGGCCCTTCACGCGGCGCTCGTCGTGGTCGCGCGCCTCTCCCTCGCGCCGGCGGCCGCCGCCTTCGGCGCGGCCGTTCTCGCCGGCGCGCTCCAGGCCGTCTTCACGTTCGCGCCGGGCGCGCTCGTGCCGCGGGCGGATCGCGTGAGCCCGCTCCAGGGCCTGCGCAGGCTGCTCTCGCCGGCGAGCCTGCTCGCCGTCCTGCTCGGGCTCGCGAAGGCGGCGATCCTGCTCTTCATCGCCGCGGCGTGGCTCCGCGGCGCCGCGCCGACGCTCGCCGGCCTCGCCCGCCTCGACGCCCGCGCGCTCTGGGCCGCGCTGCCGCTCCTCGGAGGCCTCGCCGCGCGGCTCGTGCTCGCCTACGCGCTCATCGGCCTCGCGGATCTCGGGCTCGCGCGCCTCCGCCACCGGCGCGCGCTCCGCATGACCCGCGACGAGGTGCGACGCGAGCACAAGGAGGAGGAGGGCGACCCAGCGCACCGGTCGGAGCGCCGCCGGCTGCACCGCGCGCTCGTCGAGGCCGGCGCCGTCTCCCGGGCGACGGTCGTCGTCGTGAACCCGACCCATGTCGCCGTGGCGCTGCGCCACGATCGCGACGGCGATGACGCGCCGAGGATCGTCGCGAAGGGCGCGGGGCTCGCCGCCGCTCGCATCCGGTCCGCGGCGCGGCGCGCCGGCGTGCCGATCGTGCGCAACGTGCCGCTCGCGCGCGCGCTCCACCGCCTCGCCGACGTCGGCGACGAGATCCCCGAGGAGCTCTACGAGGCCGCCGCCGCGGTCCTCGCCCACCTGTACGGCCTCACGGAGACCCCATGACCCGCCTGCACTCGATCCTCGCCCGCGTCCGCGGCGCCGGCGACGCCGTCTTCGCCGTCGCGGTCCTCGCCGTCGTGCTCCTCCTCGTCGCGCCCGTCCCGCCTTCGGCCCTCGACGCGCTCCTCGCCCTCAACCTCGGGGTCGCGGCGACGATCCTCGTCGTGACGCTCTTCGCGAGGGACGCGCTGCGGTTCGCGAGCTTTCCGACCCTGCTCCTCCTCACGACCCTGTTCCGCCTCGCGCTGAACGTCTCGTCGACGCGCCTCGTCCTCTCACGCGGAGACGCCGGGCGCGTCATCGAGGCCTTCGGGCGGGTGGTCGTGCAGGGCAACTACGTCGTCGGGGCGGTGGTCTTCGCCATCCTCACGCTCGTGCAGCTCCTCGTCGTGGCCAAGGGGGCGGAGCGCGTGGCGGAGGTCGCGGCGCGCTTCACGCTCGACGCGCTCCCCGGGAAGCAGATGGCGATCGACGCGGACGTCCGCGCCGGCGCGATCGACTCGGGCGAGGCGCGCCGGCGGCGGCGGGCGCTCGAGCGGGAGAGCCAGCTCTACGGCGCGATGGACGGCGCGCTCAAGTTCGTGAAGGGGGACGCCATCGCGGGCGTCGCGATCGTCCTCGTGAACGTGACCGGCGGGCTCGTCGCGGGCGCGCTCCGCGGGATGGACCTCGGCGCGGCCGCGCGCCGGTACGCGCTGCTCGCCATCGGCGACGGCCTCGTCTCGCAGCTCCCCGCGCTCCTCGTGGCGGTCTCGGCCGGCGTCGCGGTGACGCGCGTCGCGGCGGAGGACGAGGGCGGCTCGCTCGGCGGCGAGATCGGCCGCCAGCTCGCCGCCGAGCCGGCGGCGCTCGCGACGGTGTCGGCGCTCCTCGCCGCCCTCGCGCTCGCCCCGGGGCTGCCGGCCGCGCCGTTCGCGGCGCTCTCCGCCGCCGCGGCGGGCGGCGCGTTCCACCTCGCCCGCAGGCGCGCGCGCCTGGCGGCCGCGCCCGCCGAGGCGTCCGCGAATCCGGTCGATCCCTTCGCCGCGCCCGCCCCGGTCGTCCTCGAGCTCGCCGACGATCTCCTCGCCGCCGCGCGCGCGGAGGACGGACGCGCGATGCGCGACGCGCTCGCGGCGCTCCGCGAGCAGCTCTGGCGCGAGCTCGGCGTGCAGGTCCCCGGCGTCGTCCTGCGCCCCGCGCCGCTTCCGCCCGCGGGATGGGCGCTCCTCGTCGACGACGTGCCGGTCGCGTCGGGCTCCGCCCCGCAGGGCGAGGTCGTCGCGCTCGTGGCGGCGGAGGAGCTCGCGCTCGTCGGGGTCGGCGCGACGGCAGCCGTCGATCCCGTGAGCGGCCGTCCCGCCGCCGTCATCGCCGCGGCGGACGCCGCCCGCGCGGCGGCGCTCGGGCCCGTGCTCGGCCCGATCGAGCGGGTCGTCGCCGAGGCGGGCGGCGCGCTCCGCGGGGCGGCGCACCACCTCGTCGGCCTCCAGGAGGCGCAGGCGCTCCTCGACGCGCTCGAGCCCGTCGCGCCCGCGCTCGTCCGCGAGGCGAGCCGTCAGCTCCCGCCCGCGCTCCTCGCCGAGGTGCTCCGCCGGCTCGTCGAGGAGGGCGTCTCCATCCGGCCGCTCCGCACCATCCTCGAGGCGATCCTGGAGGCTGGCGGGCCGACACGCGGCGCGGCCGCGCTCGCCGAGGCTTGCCGCCGGGCGCTCCGGCGGCACATCGCGTATCGCTTCGGGCGTGGCGAGCCGCTCGCCGCGCTGCTCGTCGATCCCGCCGCCGAGCGCGCGATCCGCGAGGCCCTCGCCGGTGAGGCGCTCGCCCTCGACCCGTGTGCCGCGCAGGCGCTGCTCGACACCCTGGACGCGGAGACGCGCGGCGCCGCCGAACCGCCCGTGATCCTTGCGAGCGCGGACGTCCGGCGGGCGTTGCGCGGGCTCGTGGCGCCGCGATTCCCGCGGGTGGCCGTGCTCACGTTCGACGAGCTCCCGCCCGAGCTTCAGGTGCGCCCGGTGGGGAGGCTCGCGCTGGCCGCCTGAGGGGAGGCGATCCGAAAACACGCCGGGCCGCGGCAGGTTGGCCGCGGCCCGCGAGCGTCGATGATCCCGCCGAGTCCCGCCTCAGGCGCCGGCGGCCACCGGCGGGGTGCCGTCGCCCTCGTTCCCCTCGTTCCCGTCGTCCTCGTCGTCGGGCTCGAGCGGCTTCGCGAGCGCCTCCGGGCGGTTCACGCGGTCCCGGAGTTCCTTGCCGGTGCGGAACAGGATCCCGCGCTTCGGCTTCACCGGAATCACCTCTCCGGTCTTGGGGTTACGGCCCTGGTACCCGTCGTAGTGCTTCACGTGGAAGGCGCCCAGGCCGCGGATCTCGATGTTCTCTCCGCGACAGAGCGCGTCCTTCATCGAGTCGAAGATCGTCTCGATCGTGGACTCCGCTTGCTTCTGCGTGACGCCGCGCTTGACCACGAGGATGTTGATGAGATCCGACTTCAGCATCGGCACTCCGGACGAAAGCTGAGGGCCCGCAAGGCTCGGCAAGCCCCTCGAGGTTGAGGGGAGCCTAGCCGAAGCCTCCGAAATCAGCAAGGGTTCCAACGGCATGCGCAGTTCTGCGCACTGGAGCGGCGAGAATCGGGCTCCTGACTACGCCCGCCGCGCCGGCCGCTCGGCCGCTTCCCCGGTGGGAGACCCCGCGGGCAGGGCCTGCGTCGCGCCCTTCTGATCGCACAGCTCACGGAAATTCACTGCGGCCAGGCGCTCCTCCGAGCGCTCCTCGATCTCGCGGATGATCCCGGCCACTGGCCCGCGGGTGTGGGGGAGGTCGGAGGCGCCGCCCACGATGGCGCGGCGCACGTCGAGCAGCGTCAGCCGCTCGAGCGGCCTCGAGGGGACGAGCCCCCCGTCCGTGAGGGAGACGACGAGCCCGGCGTTCCTGAGCCCCGTGAGGACCTCGCCGGCCTCCTCGGCGCCCGAGCCGAGCCGGCTCGCCACGTCCCCGGCGTCCGGCGCGGGCTCGCCCCGGTCGAACGCCCTCGCGATCTGGAGCATGGCCTGCCCCGCGAGGATCTCCTTGCCGGTCGGGGAGGACGGCTGCGGAGCCCCGTGGATGAGCGCGGTCGCGTACTGGATCACGAACGCGAGGCGCGCGCCGAAGAGGAGGATCGTCCAGGAGACGAACAGCCAGAAGATGAAGATCGGGATCGCCGCGACGGAGCCGTAGATCGCGTGGTAGCGGACGATGCCGCCGATGCCGAGGGCGTACCCCCACTTGGCGACCTCCCACGCGACGCCCGCGGCCAGGCCGGCGATCACCGCCGACTTGATGCGGACCTTCGTGTAGGGAACGAGGAGGTAGATGAGCGAGAAGAACGTGCAGGTGAGGAGCGCGCCGCCGGCGACCGCGAGCGCGCGAATGCCGGTGCTGGCGAGGAACGCGCGGCCGGTGGCGGCGAGCGTGAGGGACCCCGCGAGCAGGAGCGGCCCGAGGGTGATCCCCATCCAGTAGATCACCGCCTGCTGCGCGATCGGGCGGCGGCGCTGCACGCCCCAGATGTCGTTCAGCGCCGCGTCGACGTTCGTGAAGAGCGAGATCGCCGACCAGACGAGGAGCGCGCCGCCGACGAGCCCGGCGCTCGTCGCGTGCGCGTTGTTCACGAAGCGCTGGAGGTACGGCTCGAGCGTGTCGCGCGCGCCGACGGCCAGGTTGGAGATGAGGAACTCGTGGACGAGCTCCTCGATCTTCGCCACCCCGGTGAAGGCCTGGACCACCGAGAAGGCGACGACGAGGGCCGGGACGAGCGCGAACAGCGTGATGTAGGTGAGCGCCATCGCCCGCAGGCGCACGGCGTCGCTGTCGAGGACCCGCAGCGCGGTCCCGACGGCGTTCCAGCCGGCCCGGAGGACGCGGACCACCCGCTCCCGCGTCTCGCCCGGACCGGTCATCCCCGTCAGCGCTCCTCGCCGCCCGAGCTTCCGGCGCTGCCGGCGCTGCCGGCGGTGTCCGGCGGCTCCTCGGCCGCCTTGCCGCGCCCGCCGCGCTCGCGATCACCGCCCCGGTCGCGGTCCCCGCCACGGTCGCGGTCCCCGCCACGGTCGCGGTCCCCGCCGCGATCCCGGCCGCGCCCGCGCTCCCGCTCCCGCTCGCGCGGCTGATCCCCGCGCTGCTGACGGCCGTAGATGTCGAACTGCTCCTGGTGATACCCGGACTGCGCCTTCACCTCGATGGTCTTGTTGAAGCGATCCATCAGGTAGCGGAGCTCCTCGCGCTCCGCGCCCTGCAGGATGCGGGCGACCTCCGGGTGGGCGTTCACGACGAGCACGGGCTCGGGGAAGTGCCCCGCCTCGCGCCGGATCTCGCGGAAGATCTCGTACGCGATCGTGATCTTCGACTTGATGTGCCCCTTGCCCTCGCAGTAGCTGCACGGCTCGTTCATCACGCGCGTGACCGACTCGCGCACGCGCTTGCGCGTCATCTCCACGAGCCCGAGCTCGGAGATCTTGAGGACGTTGGTCTTCGCCTTGTCCCGCCCCAGCGCGTCCTGCAAGGCCTTGAAGACCTTGTCGCGGTTCTGGGGTTTGTCCATGTCGATGAAGTCGATGATGATGATGCCGCCGATGTTGCGCAGCCGGAGCTGGTAGACGATCTCCTTCGCCGCCTCGACGTTGATCTTGGTGATCGTCTCCTCGAGGTTCTTCTTGCCGACGTAGCGGCCCGAGTTGACGTCGATGGCGGTGAGCGCCTCCGCCTGATCCATGATGATGTAGCCGCCGCTCTTCAGCCAGACCTTGCGCTGGCTCGCGCGCTTCAGCTCCTGCTCGATGCCGTACGCGTCGAAGATCGGCTCCTCGCCGCGGTAGTACTCGATCTGGCTCTCGAGGTGCGGCGCCTGCTCGTGCACGAAGCGGAGGATCCGCTCGTACTCGTCGCGGTCGTCGATCACGAGCTTGCCGACGTCGGCGGTGAACAGGTCGCGCGTCGCGCGGAGGATGAGGTCGAGATCGCCGTGGAGGAGCGCCGGCGCGGAGACCTTGTCCTTCGTGCGGATGATCTCGTTCCAGACCTGGATGAGGAAGCGGATGTCCGCCTCGAGCTTCCCGGCCTCCACGTTCTCCGCGACGGTGCGGACGATGAAGCCCGTCCCGTCCGGCCGCATGCGATCGACGATCTCGCGCAGCCGGCGACGCTCGGAGTCCTTCTCGATCCGGCGCGAGATGCCGATGTGATCGACCGTCGGCATGAACACGAGGTGACGCCCGGGCAGCGAGATGTGGCTCGTGATGCGCGCGCCCTTCGTCCCGATCGGATCCTTCGCGACCTGGACGATCACCTCCTGGCCCTCCTTGAGGAGGTCCTGGATGTTCTTCGGCTCCTTGGAGCGCTTCTCGCGCTCGTGGCCATTGCGCCCGCCACGCTCGCGGCCCTCGCGGCCCTCACGGCCCTCGCGGTTCTCGCGATCCCGGCCCTCGCGCCGCCCGCGATCGTCGCGGTCGCGCCGCCGGTCGCGGTCGCCCTTGCCTTCCTTCTGCTCGCGGTCCGCCTTGGCCTCGCGCGCGTCTGCCTTCTCGCGCGGCGCCTGGATCCGGTCGGCGACCGGAGCGGCCTCCGGCGCGGGCCCCGCGACGGGCGCCGGGGTGGTGGCCGGGAGCTCGGCCGGGGCCGCGGTCTCGACGGGCACGTCGGCCAGCGGCGGCACGGGGAGGGGCGGCGGCGCGGGCACGGCCGCCATCCCGATCTCCTGCGTGAGCGGGATCGGCGTGAGCGGTGCCGGCGGCGCGTCGATGGCGCTCGCGACCTCGGCGGCCTCCGTCGCGGGCGGAGCCTCCTCGCCGGCCTCCGGCGCGAGCGGTGCCGCCTCGGCGGCCTCCGCGTGCGGCG
>NZ_JALCYY010000109.1 GCF_022690685.1 Anaeromyxobacter terrae
GGACGCCTCCGCGGCGGCGCCTTCCTCGAGCTCGGCGATGGCCTCGCCCACCGCGACGGTATCGCCGGTGCGCTTCAGCACGCGGCGCAGGACGCCCGCCGCGGGCGCCGGCACCGCCACCGTCGCCTTCTCGCTCTCGACCTCGACGAGCGGCTCGTCCACCTGGAAGCGCTCGCCCTCGTTCTTGAGCCAGGCGCCGATGGTGGCCTGCGTCACCGACTCTCCGAGAGACGGGACCTTCAGCTGGATGGACATGTCTTCAGCGCTCCTGGGCGGCCGCGCGCTCCGCGCGGATCCGCGAGACGGGCTCTCCGAGGGCCTCGCGCACGAGCTGCTCCTGCTCGAGCCGGTGGCGCGTCGCCGATCCGGACGCCGGGCTCGCCGACGGCGCCCGCGACACGAGGGCGACCCGCGACGGGAGTCTCGGCGCGAGCTGGGCGTTCACGTAGTCCCACGCGCCCATGTTCGACGGCTCCTCCTGCGACCAGACGATCTCGACCCCCGGGCGGAAGCGCGCGATGGCGTCCCGCACCGACGCCACGTCGAGCGGGTAGAGCTGCTCGAGCCGCACGATCGCCGCGTGCCGCGCACCCTGAGCCTCCCGCGCGGCGGCGAGGTCGTAGTAGAGCTTGCCCGAGCACAGGACGACGCGCGTCGTCTCCCTTGGGTCGGCCGACTCGTCGCCGATCACCGGGCGAAACCGCTCCTGCACGAGCTGATCGAGCGGCGAGACGACCTGCGGGTGACGCAGCAGGCTCTTCGGCGACATCACCACGAGCGGCTTGCGGTAAGGCGAGCGCACCTGCCGGCGCAGGGCGTGGAAGTACTGCGCGGGCGTCGTGAGGTTCACCACCCGCCAGTTGTCGTCCACCGACAGCTCGAGGAAGCGCTCCAGCCGCGCCGACGAGTGCTCCGGGCCCTGCCCCTCCATGCCGTGCGGCAGGAGCAGCGCGAGCCCGGAGAGCCGGTTCCACTTGGCCTCTCCGGAGGAGAGGAACTGGTCGACGATGACCTGCGCCGCGTTGACGAAGTCGCCGAACTGCGCCTCCCAGACCGTGAGCGCGTCCGGCATCTCGAGGCTGTAGCCGTACTCGAAGCCGAGCGCGCCCGCCTCCGAGAGCAGGCTGTCGCGGACCTCCACCGGGCCCTGGCCGCTCCGCAGGTGGGAGAGCGGCGAGTACGGGATGCCCGACTCCTGGTCGTAGAGCACCGCGTGGCGGTGGCTGAAGGTGCCGCGCCGCACGTCCTGGCCGGAGAGCCGGATGCGCGTGCCCTCCCACGCGAGCGTGCCGAGCGCGAGCTCCTCCGCCATCGCCCAGTCGAGCGGCTTCTCGCCGCGGACCATCTGGGCGCGCGCCTCGAGCACCTTCGCGAGCTTCGGGTGCACCCGGAAGCCGCGCGGGACCTCGACGAGCAGCTCGCCCACCTTCCGCAGGAGATCCGGCGCGACGCCGGTGGGCGGCTCCTCGCGCCCCATCGTCCCGCCGCGGTAGTCCTTCCAGAACCCGGTCATCGGCGGGGCGCCCGCCTGGACCGCGATCTTCGCCGAGGCCTGGTACGCCTCCTCGAGGCGCGCGCGGTAGCGCGCCACCATCTGCTCGAGCTCTCCGGCCGCGAGCGTCCCCTCCTTCACGAGCGCCTGCGCGTAGAGCGCCTTGAGCGTCGGCTTGCGCGAGATGGCCCGGTACATCACGGGCTGCGTGAACGCCGGCTCGTCCCCCTCGTTGTGGCCGTGGCGCCGGTAGGTCCAGAGGTCGATCACCACGTCGCGGTGGAAGCGCTGGCGGAAGTCGACGGCGAGCAGCACCGCCTGGGCGACCGCCTCCATGTCCTCCCCGTTCACGTGGATGATGGGGATCTGCAGCATGCGCGCGGGGCCGGTGGAGTAGGTCGTGGAGCGCGCGTCGCGGGGCGACGTCGTGAAGCCGACCTGGTTGTTCACGATGACGTGGATCGTGCCGCCCACCGTGTACGCCTCGAGCTCCGACATCTGGAGCGACTCGGCGACGACGCCCTGGGCGGCGAACGCGGCGTCGCCGTGGACGAGGATCGGCAGCGAGCGCTGGCGGTCGGTGTCGCGGTAGCGATCCTGCTTCGCGCGCACCCGCCCCTGCACCACCGTGTCGATCCACTCGAGGTGGCTCGGGTTGAACGCGAGGGACAGGTGGACGAGCACCCCCTCGGAGCTCTCGCGGTCCGAGGAGAAGCCGAGGTGGTACTTCACGTCGCCCCCGCCGGCGTTCACGATGGCCGCGTCGCGGAACTCGGCGAAGATGTCTCGGAGCGGCTTGCCCACCACGTTGGCGAGCACGTTGAGGCGGCCGCGGTGCGCCATGCCGATGACGACGTTGCGGACGCCGTGGCCGATGGCGCGATCCACCGCGAGCTCGAAGAGCGGCAGGAGCCCCTCGGCCCCCTCCACGCTGAAGCGCTTCGCGCCGAGGAACTTCGTGCCGAGGTACTGCTCCAGCGTCTCCGCCTCGACGATCTTCTCGAGCAGCCGCTTCTTCACCTCGGCGTCGAGCGACACGCGGTTGCGCGTCCGCTCCATCCGCTGCTCGATCCAGCCGCGCAGGTCGGCGTCGTGCATGTGCGCGAGCTCGACCCCGAGCGTGCGGCAGTAGGTCTCCTCGAGCCTCGCCACGAGCTGGCGCAGCGTCTCCCCGCGGCGCCCCTCCGGGTCGGCGGCGGGCCGGTCCAGGTCCGCCTCGGAGAGCCCGAACGCCGCGAGCGAGAAGCGCTCCGCGCGACGGGTGAGCGCGAGCGGATCGAGATCGGCGCGCAGGTGGCCGTACTCGCGGTACGCGGTGACGAGCCGGTCGACCTTGGCCTGGAACGCGGCGTCCGCGGAGGCGGTCGCCGCTGCGGCGGGGGCGGCGTGCGCGGCCCCGTTGGGGCGGCGGGGCGCGAAGGCCTCCGGGGCCGGCGCGGTCCCGGGGGTCGCCGGCAGCGACTCGAAGTACGTGCGCCAGCGCTCGTCGACCGCGCTGGGCTCGGCGAGCCACTCGTAGTACAGCTTCTCGACGAAGCTCAGGTTGTTGGCGCTCGGCGCCGGGACGGGAAGGTCGGTCTCGGGTGATGACATGTCGCGACATACTTAACTGGCCGACCGAACGCCGCCTCGTGGAACGGCGCCGCAGCGAGCTTCCCCGGTGACCTCGCCCCCTCTGCTGGTCTGGCGCACCCCCGCCGGTGAGCGGCGGGCCGCGTGGCTTTCACACCTCGTGCCTGCCCCGGAGCGGGCCGGCGCCGCCGACGACCGCACCACCGCCGCGGCCGCCCTCGCCCGCGCGAGGCGCGGCGAGGCCCTCGTCTACGGGGGCGACTATCACAACGCCCGACAGCTCCTCACCGCCATGGCGCGGCGGCTCGGCACCGCGCCGTCCGATGACGGGCGGCGTTCGCCCGGTGGCCGGCGGTCCGCCCGCCTGCCTCCTCCCCCCGCTCGGGACCTGACGGAGGCGTTCCGCCAGGAGCGCGCCCTGAAGCGGCTCGAGCACGAGGTGCTCACCCGCCTGCTCGTCCCGGTGGAGTCGGGCTGGCGGATCCCGCTCACCCGGGCGCCGGACGTCGCCGCCGCCTGCGAGGAGGCGCTCGGGCCGATGCCGGTGGCGCCGGGCCTCCTGCCGCTCCGCGAGCTGCTCGGGATCGTCGGCGCGCACGAGTGGCGGCGGCGAGGCGTCGAGGTGCCGGCCCTCGGCGCACGCGTCCACCCCCACTACGGCGTCTACGCTCCGGTCCGCGGCGAGTACGTGGACCTCGTCGCAGCCGCCGCCGCCGAGTGGCCCGTCGCGGGCAAGCTCGCCTACGACGTCGGCACCGGCACGGGCGTGCTCGCGCTCGTCCTCGCCCGCGCCGGCGCGCGGGTGGTCGCGACCGACGTCGAGGCCGCCGCGGCCGCGTGCGCCCGCGAGAACGCCGCCCGCCTCGGGCTCGCGGATCGCGTCGAGGTGGTGCAGGCCGATCTCTTCCCCGAGGGCGGCGCGCCGGCCGACCTCGTCGTGTCGAACCCGCCCTGGCTACCCGCCGAGGCGGCCTCGCCGCTCGAGCGCGCCGTGTACGACCCGGGCGGCAGGTTCCTGGAGCGGCTGCTGCGCGCGCTGCCCGGACGGCTGGCGCCGGGCGGCGAGGCCTGGATCGTCATCTCGGATCTCGCAGAGCGGCTCGGGCTGCGGCCGCCGGGCGCCGTCGAGGCGCTCGCCATCGCCGCCGGGCTCGCCGTCCGCGACGTCCGCGAGGCGCGCCCAGCTCACCCGCGGGTGAAGGATCGCGAGGACCCGCTCCACGCCGCCCGCGCTGCAGAGCGGACCCGCCTCTACCGGATCGGCGCGGCGCTGCCGGGCTGAGCAACGGCGGGGCGCGCGCCCGTCGCCGCGCCGGGTCCGGGCGGCGGTGCGGGCGGGGCGCACAGCGCCAGGGGCTGCGGGCGCGCCGGCGTCGCGTCGAACCCGCGGAGCACGTCGTCCACCGGTCGGCGGGGGGGCGCGCGCACCTCGAGGCCGTAGCCGAGCCGGAACATGATCTGAGGAACGCCGCGCTCCCCGATCGCCTCGCGCAGGCGGAGGCGCATGTCGGGGAGCTCGATCACCTGCGAGAAGTACGACGCGTACAGGCCGGCGCAGGTGGCGCGGAGCAGCACGCGCTGCAGCGCCTCGCCCGCGGCGATCCACTCGGCCTGCGCGTCGCCCGGCGTGGACAGGACGAGCAGCGCCTTCGTCCCGAACGCCCGGCGCCGGTCGCGGTCCGCCTCCGCGCGGCCCGCCCCCGCGAAGCGCACGGCGAGCGGGTGCACGAAGGCGGCGGCGTCGCTCATGCCGAAGGAGTAGCCGGGCATGCCGTCCGGACGGCTCGAGGAGTTGGAGCGCGTCCAGGCGGCGAGCTCGGCCCGGAACCTGCCGCTCGCCCACTGGAGCCGGTCACCCTCGGCCACGATCTCCGACACCGCGCGCCGCCCTCTCTCCTCGACGGCCCTGAGCGATACGCGCTCGCGGCGCGCCTCGCGGAGCAGGGCGGTGAGGAGCCCCTCCGGCGGCTCGCGGCCGTCGAGCGGGAGCCGGTTCGTGCGCCGGAGCGGGATCGCGTGGAACATGGCCTCCGCGTCGGGCGTCGACGCCCACCGCTCCTCGAGTCGCACGCGCGCGACGAGGCCATCCGCGCGGTGGCCCGGCAGGACCTCGACCGAGATCGTGTGACCGAAGTGCTGCGCGGCGACGCGCAGGTTCACGAGCGCCGCGCCGCACGCCATGAGCAGCTGCCGGCCGTCGGGGTCTGCGGCGGGGAGCGCGCGCGTCGCGTCCGCGAAGAGGCGCACCTCGTCGCCCTCGACCTCGAACAGCCAGGGCTGGGTGTTGTGGCGCGACGGGGCGAGCACCGCGTAGCGGAGCAGGAACCGGAGGCGCTCTGCCGGCCCGCCGCCCTCGGGGAACGACGACCCTTCCGCGGAGTGCCCCGCGTGCTCGCTGCTCATTTGACGCTCCGCGTCAGACCGGAACCAGGCTGGTGATACTCTGGCTATGGCCGCGGCGCGCCCCGCGCGAGTCCCCGGCCGGGCGGCACCGCCGGCGGTACGCCCGCGGGGCACCGGATCGCGTGGTAGACCACCCGAGGAGGCCCGATCCTGAACGACATCCTCGTCGAGCTCGCCATCGTCCTCGCCCTCGTGCTGGCGAACGGCGTCTTCTCCGGCGCGGAGATCGCGGTGCTCTCGATCCGCAGGACGAGGCTCGCCCAGCTCGTCGAGGAGGGCCGCGCGTCCGCGCGCGCCGTGAAGAAGCTGCGCGACGCCCCGGAGCAGTTCCTCGCGACGGTGCAGATCGGGATCACGGTCATCGGCGCCACCGCGGCCGCGTTCGGCGGCGCCTCGCTCGCGCGGAGGATCGCCCCGGCGTTCGCCGCGCTCCCCGGGCTCGGGCACTACGCCGACGCGATCGCGCTCGGCCTCGTCGTCGCCGGCATCTCCTTCCTCTCCCTCGTGCTCGGCGAGCTCGTCCCGAAGTCGATCGCGCTCCGGGCGGCGGAGCGCTACGCGCTCGCCGTCGCCCGGCCGCTCCTCGGCGTCGCCCAGATCGCCCGGCCGCTCGTGTGGCTCCTCACGCAGTCGTCGAACCTGCTCCTGCGCCCCTTCGGCGATCGGACCACCTTCACGGAGTCGCGCCTGTCCGTCGAGGAGATCGAGCAGCTCGTCGACGAGGCCGGCCGTGCCGGCGCGCTCGACGCTCCGACCGCCGAGATCGCCTCGCGCGCGCTCGCCTTCCGCGATCTCACCGCGGGCGACGTGATGGTACCGCGGAGCCGCATCGTCGCGCTCCCGCGGGACGCCTCGCAGGAGGACCTGAAGCGCATGCTCCTCGAGGAGGGGCACTCGCGCATGCCCGTCTACGACGGCACCCTCGACAACCTCGTCGGCTACGTCATGGCGAAGGATCTCGCCTCGATGGCGTGGGAGCGGCAGCTCATCGTCCTCGACGACCTCCTCCGCCCGGTGCACTTCGTCCCGGAGGCGGCGAAGGCGGTCCACGTGCTGCGCGACATGCAGCGCCGCCGGACGCAGATCGCCGCGGTGGTCGACGAGCACGGCGGCATCGCGGGGCTCCTCACGCTCGAGGACCTCGTCGAGGAGCTCGTCGGCGACATCTTCGGCGAGACCGAGGTGCCCGAGGCGCTCTGGCACCCCGAGGCGGACGGCGCCGCGGTCGTCCGCGGCGAGGCGCCCATCCGAGAGGTGAACCGCGCCCTCGGGCTCGACCTCCCCGAGGGCGAGGACTACACGACCGTCGCCGGCCTGTGCATCGCGCTCGCCGGCGCCGTCCCCGAGCGCGGCGCGCGGCTGCGAACGGAGGACGGGACCGAGATCGAGATCGTCGACGCCTCGCCGCGGCTCGTGCGGCTCGTCCGGATCCGGCCGAAGCCGCCGAAGACCGAGGAGGAGGCGGCGGAGGGGGAGTAGAGAGCGGGGAGACCGAAGGGGGGGGACGGGGCGAACGGCGACCTCGACCTCGACCTCGACCCCGACCTCGACCTCGACCTCGACCTCGACCTCGACCTCGACCTCGACCTCGACCTCGACCTCGACCTCGACCTCGACTTCGACCCCGACCCCGACCTCGACCTCGACCTCGACCTCGACCTCGACCTCGACCTCGACCTCGACCTCGACCTCGACCTCGACCCCGACCTCGACCTCGACCGCGACCTCGACCCCGACCCCGACCCCGACCTCGACCCCGACCCCGACCCCGACCCCGACCCCGACCCCGACCCCGACCCCGACCCCGACCCCGACCCCGACCCCGACCTCGACCTCGACTTCGACTTCGCGGTCCAGGTCCCGGTCGCAGTCCAGGTCGTCGTCCTCGGTCGTCGTCCTCGGTCGTCGTCCTCGGTCGTCGTCGTCGGTCGTCGTCGTCGGTCGTCGTCGTCGGTCGTCGTCGTCGGTCGTCGTCGTCGTCCTCGGTCGTCGTCCTCGGTCGTCGTCCTCGGTCGTCAGCCGCCGCGCCGGGCTTTGCCCGTCACGGCGGCTGAATCGTTCTGCGCGGGTGGATGGGCGGCGGGCTCAGAGCTGGCGTTGGGCATCGCGGCCTCCTGTCCGGGGTGAAGGAGGCCGCGATGCCCAACACCGTTCTTCTCGAGCTGAACCGCCGGTCAACCTCTTCCCCCACCCCGACCACGACCCTTACCCCCAACCCGAACTCGACCCCCACGCCCACCCCCACCTCGACCCCGCCCCTCTTCCCCTTCCAGACCCTCGACGCGTACCGCTTCGCCCGCGAGCTCGCCGTTCGCGTCCACTCCGCGCGCATCGCCGATCCCGAGCTCCGCGATCAGGCCACCCGCGCGGCCAAGAGCGCGTTCCTCAACCTGTGCGAGGGGCTCCCCGACGACCGCGCCGCCATGCGGCGCAAGTACTTCCTCGCCTCCGACGGCTCGCTCCACGAGGTCGTCGGGGCGGTCGACCTCGCCTGCGCCATCGGGGCGGTCGGGACCGACGCCGCCGCGGAGATCCAGGCGCTGGCGGTCCGGCTGCGCGCGATGCTGCGGGGGCTGCTCCGCGGCGCGCGGTCGGTGTGACCGCCCAGCGGCGCGCGCGTCCCTCGGGGCGCGCGCGCCGCGGGAGCGGTCAGCGCACGAGCCCGGTGAGGAGCGCCACGAGCCGGCTCGCGATGCGCGCGACCTCGTCGGCGCGAGCGGCCGAGGTGTCCCCGCACAGCGCGGCGATCTCGACGGCGGCGGCCGCCTCGACGGCTTCCGCGCGAGCGATGGCGAAGGCGCGGGCCTTGTCCGCGCGCGTGACGCGCCCAGCCCCTTCCGCGCAGTTGAGGCAGGCGGACTTCGCGGAGCGGACGGCCTCGTCGCGGAGCTTCGCGTCGCGGATGGAGCAGCGGAGCACGGAGAGGAGGAGGTCGCGTGCGACGGAGAAGGCGA
>NZ_JALCYY010000011.1 GCF_022690685.1 Anaeromyxobacter terrae
GAGCTCTCGCGGGCCGAGTCGCTCGCGGGCGGCGAGGCGGCGCCGATCCGGACGCTCGAGGACGCGCGCACCGCCGCGGAGCTGGCCGGCGCGGAGGTCACCGCGCGGGTGGCCGAGCTCGAGAAGCTGGTGGGCGGCGCGCGCGGCCACGAGCTCGCAGCCGCCGCCGCGCAGCACGCGGAGGCGGAGGCGGCGGTCGCGCGCCTCGAGGACCTCCTCCGCGATCGCGTCCTCGCCGCGCCCGTGTCCGGGAGCGTGCTCCACCGCCTGGCCGAGCCGGGCGAGGTGGCGCGCGCGGCGGCGCCGCTCCTGGTCCTCGGCGATCTCTCCCGGCCCTGGGTGGACGTCTACGTGCCCGAGCCACGCGTGGGCGAGGTGATCGGCGCGACGCGCGTCGAGGTGCGGGTGGACGCCTGGCCGGGGCGCGTGTTCGCGGGCGCCGTGCGCCACGTCGCCTCGGAGGCGGAGTTCACGCCCAAGAACGTTCAGGTCGACGACCAGCGGGCGCGCCTCGTGTTCCGCGTCCGCGTCGAGGTCGGGGACCCCGACGGCCTGCTCCGCCCCGGCATGCCGGCGCAGGTCTTCTTCGCGCCGGCCGCGGCGGCGCGCCCCGCCGAAGGGCCGTCCGCGGCGAGGGCGCCATGACGGGCGAGGTCCTCGCGCTCGAGGACGCGCGGCTCGCGTTCGGGTCGCTCCAGGCGCTCGATGGGATCTCCTTCGCGCTCCGCCCGGGCGAGATGCTCGGCCTCCTCGGCCCGGACGGCGCCGGGAAGACCACCGCCTTGCGCGCGCTGCTCGGGCTCGTCCCGCTCGACTCCGGCCGCGCCGCGCTCCTCGGCGAGGACCCGCGCGCGGCCGGAGCGGCCCACCGGACGGCGGTCGGGTATCTGTCGCAGCGCTTCACCCTCTACGGCGATCTCACCGTCGACGAGAACCTCGCCTTCTTCGCCCGGCTCTTCCGCGTGCGCGACTTCCGGCCTGCCCGCGAGCGGCTCCTCGAGCTCACGCGGCTCGGGCCGTTCCGGCGGCTGCGCGCGGACCGGCTCTCGGGCGGGATGCAGAAGAAGCTCGCGCTCGCGTGCACGCTCGTGCACGCGCCCCGGGTCCTGCTCCTCGACGAGCCGACCACCGGCGTCGATCCGGTCACGCGCCGCGAGTTCTGGCTCCTCCTCTCCGGCCTGCTCGCGCAGGGGCTCTCCGTGCTGCTCACAACGCCGTACCTCGACGAGGCGGAGCGTTGCGGGCGCGTGGCGCTCATGCGCGCGGGACGCGTCCTCGCCTGCGACTCGCCGGCGGCGCTGCGGGGGACGTTCCGGCATCGGCTGCGCGAGGTGGTCTGTGCGCCGGCGCGCGTCGCGCGCGACCTCCTCGGCCGCGAGCCGCGCGTCGCCGAGGTGCAGCTCTTCGGGGACCGCCTCCACGTCGTCACCCGCGACCCGGCCGACGGGCTCGAGGATCTGCTGGCGCGCCTGCCGGGCGTCGCCGTCTCGGCAGTGCGCGACGTCGCCCCGACGCTCGAGGACGTCTTCATCCGCCGCATCGGCGAGGAGGCGAGCGCGTGAGCGCGGGGGGCAGCGCGGCGGTGGTCGCGAGCGGCCTCACCCGCCGCTTCGGCGCCCTGGTCGCCGTGGACCGCGTCTCGCTCTCGGTGGCGCGCGGCGAGATCTATGGCTTTCTGGGCCCGAACGGCGCCGGCAAGTCGACCACCATCCGCATGCTGTGCGGGCTGCTCGCGCCCAGCGCGGGCTCGGCACGCGTGGCGGGGGTGGACGTCGCCCGCGCGCCCGACGAGGTGAAGCGGCGCATCGGGTACATGAGCCAGCGGTTCAGCCTGTACGGCGATCTCGGGGTGGAGGAGAACCTCGAGCTGCACGGGGCGCTGCACGGCCTCGCGGGCCCACGCTTCCGGGCGCGCCGCGACTGGGCGGTGGCGACGTCGCGGCTGGGGGACCGGCTCTCGGCGCGCGTCGACGACCTCGCTGGCGGCTTCCGCCAGCGGCTCGCGCTCGTGTGCGCGCTCCTGCACGAGCCGGAGGTGGTCTTCCTCGACGAGCCCACGAGCGGGGTCGACCCCCTCATGCGCCGCGCCTTCTTCGCCCTCGTCGACGCGCTCGCCGCCGCGGGCGTGACGGTCTTCCTCACCACGCACTTCCTCGACGAGGCTGAGTACTGCCACCGCATCGGCCTGGTCGCCGGCGGGCGGCTGGTGGCGGAGGGGACGCCCACCGCGCTCAAGACGCGCCTCGAGGGGCGCGTCCTCCTCGACGTCCGCACCGACGCGCCCGGCGCTGCGCTCGTCGCGCTGGCGCGGGTGCCGGAGGTGGCGGAGGCGACCGCGTTCGGCGCCGGCGTCCACGCGCTCGCGGCGGCGGGGGTGGGGGCCGAGGCGGCGCGGGCCGCGGTCGCCGCCGCGCTCGCGCGCGACGGCGTCGCGGCCTCGGCGGCGGAGCAGGTCGAGCCGTCGCTCGAGGACGTGTTCCTCGAGATCGTGCGGCGGGAGGCGCGGCCGTGAGCGCCGCGGCCCTCGCCCGCAAGGAGCTGCGCCAGCTCTCGCGCGATCCGCGGACGGTGTTCGTCCTCGTCGCGCTGCCGGCGCTGCTCGTCCTCCTCTTCGGGTTCGTCCTCACGCTCGACGTCCGCCACGTGCCGCTCGCCGTGCTGGACCGGGACCGGACCCGCGCCTCCCGCGAGGTCATCGCGGCGCTCACCTCCGGCGAGCTGTTCGAGCTCGTGCTCGCGCTCGACTCCGAGGCCGACGTGGTGCCCGCGCTCGACGCGGGGCGGGCCACCCTGGTGCTCGTGCTCCCGCGCGGGTTCGGGCGAGAGCTCGCCGCCGGCCGGACCCCCACGGTCCAGGCCCTCGTCGACGGCTCGAACGCGACCCAGGCGCAGACGGCACAGGCCTACGCGGAGGCGATCCTGTCCGCGACCGGCGCGCGCCTGTCGGCCGGCACGCCGGAGGGCGCGGCGCCGCTCCCGCTCTCGCTCCGGCTGCGCGTCCTCTTCAACCCCGAGCTCGCCTCGGAGCGCTTCCTCATCCCGGGGCTCATCGCCGAGATCCTGATGCTCGCCGCCACGGTGGCGACCGCGCTCTCCATCGCGCGGGAGCGCGAGACCGGCACGATGGAGCAGCTCCTGGTCTCGCCGCTCCGGCCGCTCGAGGTCGTCGCGGGGAAGACGCTGCCCTACGCGGGCATCTCCCTCGCGTCGGGCTCGCTCGTGCTCGGGACGGCCCACCTCGCCTTCGGCCTCGAGCCGCGCGGGAGCGTGCCCCTCGTGGTCGCGTTCATGGCGCTGTACGTCCTCGGCGCGCAGGGGCTCGGGCTCCTCATCTCGTCGGTGGTCCGCAGCCAGCAGGTCGCGTTCCAGGTGTCGGTCTACGCGACCATGCTCCCGTCGCTCGTGCTGTCCGGGTTCATCTTCCCGGTGCGCACCATGCCCTGGCCGGTGCAGGCGGTCTCGGTCGTCGTTCCGGCCCGCTACTTCGTGTCCGCGCTCCGTGGCGTCGTGCTCCGGGGCAGCGGCGCGCGCGAGCTGTGGCCGGAGGCGGCGGCGCTGGCCGCGTTCGCGGCGGTGACGCTCGGCCTCGCGGCGGCGCGCCTGCGCAGGAGGACCCTGTGACCGCCGGCGGCGTGGCGCTGCGCGGGCTCGTCCTGAAGGAGCTCCGCCACATCCGGCACGACCCCCGGATGCTCGTCGTGCTGATCGTCGCGCCCCTCGTGCAGCTCCTCATCTTCGGCTACGCCGCCAACCTGGACGTGGCGAGCGCGCGGATGGTCCTCGTCGACGAGGACCACACGCCGGCGAGCCGCGCGCTCGTCGCCCACTTCGCGGCGTCGCCCTCCTTCGAGCTCGTCGGCGCCGCCCCCGACGCCTCTGCGGCGGAGGCGGCGCTCGCGCGCGGGGAGGCGGACCTGGCGCTCACGGTGCCGGCCGGCTTCGGGCGGGCGCTCGGGCGCGGGGAGCGCGTCGCGCTGCAGCTCGCCGCGGACGGGGCCGACTCGGTGGCCGCCCAGATCTCCCTCGCGGACGCGAGCGGCCTCGTCGCCAGCCTCGGGGGCGCTCCGGGCGCCGTCGACGTCCGCCGCCGCGTCCTCTACAACCCCGAGTTTCGCTCGCGCTGGTTCCTCGTCCCCGGCGTCCTCGCCCTCGTCCTGCTCGTCGTGATGACCATCGCGACCTCGATGGCGGTCGTGCGCGAGAAGGAGATGGGAACCTTCGAGCTGCTCGCCGTCTCTCCCGTGTCGCGCTCGACGCTCCTCATGGGGAAGCTCCTCCCCTTCGCGGTCATCGGTCTCGTCGACTCGATCCTGGTCCTCCTCGTGTCGCGCCTGTGGTTCGGCGTTCCGCTGCGCGGGAGCGCGGTCCTGCTCCTCGCGGCCAGCTTTCCGTTCGCGCTCTGCGCGCTGGGGCTCGGGCTGCTCGTCTCGACGGTCTCGCGCACGCAGCAGCAGGCGATGATGACGTCCGTCTTCCTCGTGATGTTCCCGATGATCTACTTCTCCGGGTTCGTGTTCCCGGTGGAGTCGATGCCACGGCCGGTCGCCCCGCTGACCGAGCTCGATCCGCTCCGTCACCACCTGCTCGTCCTGCGCGCGGTGATGCTTCGCGGCGCCGGCGTCGCCGTCGTCGCGGCGCCGGTCGCGAAGCTCGCCGCGCTGGGCGGCTCCGTGTTCGCGCTCGCCGTGGCGCTCTTCCGCAAGCGCGTCGGGTGATGGCCGGCCCCTAGAACGCGAACGAAGCGGACCCTCTCGCCGGTCTTCGAGACGAGCAGCGACTCGTTGGCGGAGACGGAAGAGCGCAGCGTCTTCTCAGAGGCAGCGTGATTGCCGCGACCACGACGGCCATGAGCGCGATGAACACCAAGGCCGTGCCCGCGCTAGAACGCGATCTTCGACAGACCGTAGGCGACGACCGTCGACACCGACACGCCGATGAGGCCCGGCATCATGAAGCTGTGGTTCAGGAGGTACCTGCCGATCCGCGTGGTCCCGGTCCGATCCATGTTCATCGCCGCGATGTCACTCGGGTAGAAGGCGAAGAAGAAGTACGCGTAGCTTGCGGGGAGGAGGCCGAGCATCAGCGTCGCGGGGAGCTTCAGCGCGATGCCGAACGGGATCATCACCGTGAGGGTGGCGGCCTGGCTCTTCACGAAGGCGGACACGCAGAACATCGCGAGAGCGAAGGTCCACGGCGCGAACCGGACCATCTCGCCGATCTTGGAGACGAGCATCGACTTGTTGGCGGAGACGAAGGTGTCGCTCATCCAGGCGATGCCGAAGATGGAAACGACCGCAACCATGCCGGCGCTGAAGACCGTCGACTTCGCGATGTCCGACGCCTTCACCTTCGTCGCGAAGAGGATGAACGCGCCGAACGCGAGCATCACGAACTGCACGATGGTGGTCATCGGGACGGGCTTGCCGTCCACGAGCGGCACGATCTGAGGCATGGCGAGGCCAGCGTTCGCGGCCGTGTCGCGCAGCGCGAGCAGCACGATGAAGAGCACGCCGCCAAAGAAGAGCGCCACGGAGAGCTTCGCCGTCTTGGGAAGCTCCTTTCCCAGCGTCGTCACGGACACGTCGAGCGACTGCTTGAACTGCGGGTCCGCCAGCTTCGCCAGGAACTGCGGGTCCTCGTAGAGGTCCTTGCCGCGGTTCAGGCTCCAGAGCGAGGCCGCGATCACGCCGACGATGCCGGCGGGGATCGTGATCTTGAGGATGTCGAAGATGGTCACCGGCGTGCCCATCTTCGCGGAGTAGCCGAGGAACGTCGTCACCGCCGCGGCGACGGGGCTCGCCGTGATGCCCATCTGCGACGCGACGCTCGCGATCGCCATCGGGCGCTCGGGCCGGGTCTTCGTCCGGACCGCCACGTCGGAGATGACCGGCAGGAGCGCGTACACCGCGTGGCCCGTCCCGACGCACATCGTGAGCACGAACGTGCAGAGCGGCGCGAGCAGGGTCACGTACTTCGGGTGCGCGCGCAGGAGCCGCTCGGCGATCTGCACGAGGTAGTCCAGCCCGCCCGCGACCTGCAGCGTCGCCGAGGCGGTCACGACGGCCAGGATGATGAGCATCACGGCCACCGGCGGCTCGGACGGCGCCGCCCGGAAAAGGAAGACGAGCATCGCGACGCCGAGGCCGCCGATCATGCCGAGCGCGACGCCGCCCTTGCGGATGCCGAGGAGGATGGCGCCGAGCACGAGCGCGAACTGGATCCAGAAGATCGTCATGGGGTCTCCCTCGGACCGGCTCTCCCGCCGGCCCCGATGTCGCGGGAGAGCACGCGCGATGCCGCGCGACCCGACGCGAAAAGTCACGCAGCGACGGGGGTTTGCGGCGGGCTCGCCCCGACAATGGGTATGAGCGCGCTCATGCGGTTTCACCCGGCTGCCCTGGCCCACGCAGTCGCATCGCGGGGTTCCGCGCGTCATGAGCCGGCTCATGACCATGAGCGCGCTCATGCCCTTTTGCGGGCGGTGCTAGCTCTCGCGGGAGGCCTTGAGCCGCTTCGAGAGCGCCGACTGGGTGATCCCGAGCAGGCGCGCGGCGATGGTCTGGTTACCGCCGCCGCGGGAGATGGCCTCCTCCACGAGCAGCTCGACGGTGTCCTTGATGGTGGGGAGCTGCTCGAGTCGAGCGAACGGGTTCTCGCCCGCTTCCGCCGCCCGCACCGCCGCCGCGCCGCCGCCGCGCTCGATCGCGCGGACGAAGGTCTCCATGGAGAGGATCCGCTCGCGGTGCACGCTGACCGCGTCGTGGACCATCGCCTTCAGCTCGCGGACGTTGCCCGGGAAGGAGTAGGTCGACAGCAGCACGGCGAGCTCGCGCGGGGCGGTGGGCTTCTTCTTCCCGAGCTCGCGCGCCGCCACGGCGAGGAAGTGCTCGAGGAGGACGGGGATGTCGCCCTTCCGCTCGCGCAGGGGCGGGATCCGCACCTGGTGCGTCGCGAGCCGGTAGTACAGGTCGCGCCGAAACGTGCCCGCCGCCTGCTTTGCGGCGAGGTCGTGGTGCGTCGCGACGATCACGCGGGCGCGCAGACGCTTGGGCCGATCGCTGCCCAGCGGGAAGTACTCGCCCTCCTGGACGAGGCGGAGCAGCTTCACCTGGGACGGGATCGCGAGGTCGCCGATCTCGTCGAGGAAGAGCGTCCCGTCCGCGGCGGCCTCGATCATCCCGGGCCGGGCCTGCTCCGCACCGGTGAAGGCGCCGCGCGCGTGGCCGAAGAGCGTATCCGCGAAGACGGCATCGTCGAGGCCGGCGGCGTTGACGGCCACCATCGGTCCCGCGCGACCCGAGAGCGCGTGCGCCGCCCGCGCGACGAGCTCCTTGCCGACACCGCTCTCTCCCTGGACCAGCAGCGGCTGCGAGCTGCGCGCGACCGCCTCCACGTACGAGAAGACCGCCAGCATGGCGCGGTCGCGGGTGACGATCGCCTCGAACGACTCGGGATGCCGGGGCGCGCCGGAGAGCACCCGGCTCGCCATCTCCCGGTTCTCCCGCTCGAGCTCCAGCATGCGCACCGCGCGGAGGACGCCGGTCACGAGCCGGTCCTCCTCCTGCGTCTTGACGAAGTACTCCAGGGCGCCGAGCTTCACGCACCGAACCGCCGTCTCGATCTGGTTCATCCCGCTGATCACGATCACCGTGACCTCGGGGTGATCGACCGTGATGCGGGCGAGGAGCTCCTCGCCGGACACGTGCGGCATGTTGAGGTCGAGCAGGACCAGGCCGAACGGCCGCCCCGCGAGCAGCGCCGGCACCTCCCGGGCGTCCTGACAGGTGACCAGGTTGTCCACGCCGGCGCGGCCGAGCGCGACCCGCAGGGAGCGGAGCCAGGCCGGCTCGTCGTCCACGGCGAGGATGGGGAAGGACGGGTAGGACGCGGTGGTCACGCGGCGCGCTCCTCGGGGATGACGGGCAAGGTGAGCACCACGGTCGTCCCGACGCCGGGCGGGGAGCGGAACTCGAGCGTGCCCCCGTGCTCCTCCACGATCGCGGCAGACACCGAGAGCCCGAGCCCGGTCCCGCCCTGGTCGCGCTTGGTCGTGAAGAAGGGATCCGTGATGCGGCCGAGATTCTCTGGCGGGATCCCGACGCCCTCGTCGTGGACCGCGATCCGCACGACGGCGGCGTCGTGGTCGTGCTCCGTCACGACGCGGATGGCGCGGCCCGGATCGGGCAGCGCGTCGCAGGCGTTCAGGAGCAGGTTCACCACCACCTGCTCGAGCCGCTGGGCATTGCCGCGGACCCGCGGCAGGTGCTCGGCGAGCGCGAGCTCGAACCGCCGCGTCGCCTTCCGGATCCGCGCGTCGAGGAGCCGAGCCGCGGTCCGCACGATCGCGTTCGGGTCCACCGGCTCATGGCGGGGCGAATCCTCGCGGCGCGCGAAGTCCTTCAGGTCCTCGACGATGCGCTTGATGCGCCGCGCGCCCTCGAGCATCTCGTCGAGCATGCCCGGCAGCTCCTCGCGCATCTGCGAGTAGCGGAGCCCGCCCAGCATGAACTCGCCCTCCTCTCGGAACCTCGCCTCGAACAGCTCGAGCGCGTCGAGGTACACGTCCTTCAGCACCGGCATGTTGAGGAGGATGTAGCCGTTCGGGTTGTTCACCTCGTGCGCGACGCCCGACACGAGCACGCCGAGCGCGGCCATCTTGTCCGCCTGGACGAGCTGGGCCTGGTTCTCTCGCAGCAGCTCCATCGCGCGCTGGCGCTCGGCCACCTCTCGCGCGAGCGACGCCGTCCTGGCCGCCACCTGGCGCCGGAGCGAGTGCGACCACAGCACCATGCCGCCGAGCACCAGGACGAGCGGGATGAACACGATCGCCCCGTACCTGAGGAAGGTCGACCAGGTGACGGACGGCTCGAGCACGCCCAGCCACCGCTCGCGGATCTCGTCGTACCGGCCGGTCTGCTTTAGGATGGCGAGCCCCTCCTCGATGCGCGACAGCAGCACGGCGTCGCCCTTCCGCACCGCGTACCCGTAGCGATGCGAGGCGACGTTCGGCGCCACCTGCACGACGTTCGTGAGCTTGAGCTGGCGCGTGATGTACGTCCCCGGCAGCGCTGCCACGACCGCGTACTCCCCCTTTCCAGACGCGAGCAGCCGGAGCACATCCGCCGGCGTGTCCGTCCGGATGAGCGTGTCGCCGAGCCCGAGGGCGGTCAGGTGCTCGTCCATGATGCCCGCGCGATGAACCGCCACCGCGTGGCCCCGCAGCTCCTCGAGCGAGGCGACTGGCGGCGTGCCCTTTCGCGCGAAGATGGCGTGGTTCACCACCGTGTGCGGCGGCGAGAACGCGAGCTCCCGCGCCCGATCCTCCGACCACGACATGCCCTGGAGCGCGTCGACGCGCCCCTCGTCGAGCGCACGGCGCATCTCCGACCAGCCGCCGAGGCGGATCTCGATACGCAGGCCCATCACCTCCGCGATGGCGCGGGTCAGATCGACGTTGTACCCGGCAGGCTTTCCGTCGGCGTCGAGGAACTCATAGGGCGGGTAATCGCGGTCGCCGCCGAAGACGACGGTTGGCGGCGGCGAGGGATCGGCGCGCGCGGCGCCCGCGAGCGCGAGCGCGATGAGCGCCACCGTGACGGGCCGGGGTATGCAGCTGGGCAGCACCGTCGAATTATCACCCGGCGAGCGGTCGGAGGGGTCTCCGTGGCTCGGATCGTCGCTCGGTTCTCACCTCAGCGGCCCGGCAGCCGTCGAGGCTCGGCGCACCGACCGGTTGCGGGGCAGTCGCCGCATGCCGCAGGAGGTGCTCACCTGCCGCCACGAGGCGCCCGACGGTCGGTCACGTGCTTCCCGCCGCGCCGCTCCATCCACGCCCGCTCCGCGACTCCCAGCGGGGTCGACGGAGGATCTCCGCACACGTACTCGCGGGCGATCCGCCCCCACCTCGCCGTCGCGCCGAGCCGCGACAGGACCATGTACATGCCGGCCAGCGTGCGGTTCACGAAGACGAGGTCCTTCGGGATGCGCAGGTGCCTGCGAACCTCGGCGAGCTCCCTGCCGAGCACGTCCGTCACCGACACGCCGCTCCAGAGGCTGGGGAACCGCTGCGGGGCGTCCTGCCGGAACGGGAGGTAGAGGCGCGTCAGCGCATCGACCACGCGGTCCACGCTCGCCTCCGGGCCAGCGTCGACGAACCCGAGGCTCAGCGCCTGCGCTCGCGACGCGGCGCGGTCGCCGCGAAGCCGCGCGCCCACGAAGCTCCTCCACGGCCGGAGCACGGGCGCGGGGAGGTGCTTCACGCACCCGAAGTCGAGAAACGTCACGCGCGCGCCGCGGCGATCGAACAGGTAGTTGCCCGGGTGCGGATCCGCGTCGAAGGTGCCCCAGCCAAAGATGCATCCGTAGGCGAACCGGAAGAGGATCTCGCCGTCCCGCGAGCGCGCGTCCTCGCCACGGCGGAGCGCGTCCTGGAAACTGGAGCCCCTCGACGTACTCCGACGTGAGCACCTCCGCGGCCGAGTGCGACGCGATCACGCGCGGGACCGAGATGAACGGGTGGCCTTCGAAGCGCGCGGCGAAGGACGCCTGGTGGCGAGCCTCCGCGACGTAATCCAGCTCCTCGAGGACCCGCTCCCGGACCTCCAGCGCGACCCGCTCGGCTTCGATGCGCGGGGCGAGCAGGCGCACCGATCGGACGATCAGCGAGAGGTTCGCGAGGTCGGCGCGGACCGCCGCCGCGACGTCCGGGTACTGCACCTTCACGGCCACCGCCGTCCCGTCGTCGAGCACGCCGCGATGGACCTGCCCGATCGAGGCCGCGGCGATCGGCACGGGGTCGATCCGGTCGAACGCGTCGCGCAGAGGCCGGCGCAGCGCGCGCTCGATCACCGGCGCCATCTCCGAGAAGGGCCGCGGCGGGGACGACGTCTGGAGCGCCTCGAGCGCCTCGCGCAGCTCCGAGGGGACCTCGTCGATCGCGAAGGACAGGACCTGGCCGAGCTTCATGGCGAGGCCCTTGAGCTGCCCGAGGCCCTCGGCGGCCCGTGCGGCCGCGGCGCGGCGTAGCTTCTCGGCGGCCCCCGATCGCCCGAGGCCCTGGATCGCCGCGCCGGCGACCCAGCCGGCGGAGGTCCGCGCCGACACGAGGCCGAGCCGCGCCGCGCGGCTGAATCGGCCGCGGAGGCCTCGCCCGCTGGGAGGTTCGCCCACGCTCGATATCTAGCCACACGCGAGACCGCGGGCCGGCCCCCTTCAGCGCGACTCGCCGCTGCACGCGCTTTTCGCTAAGAGCCTCGGGCGATGCCTATCCCTCCCCCTGGCCTGAAGCCCGGCCCCGACCGAAAGCTGCGCTGCGTCTGGGGCGCCTCCGCTCCGGAGTACCTGCCCTACCACGACGAGGAGTGGGGCCAGCCGACCGCGGACGACGTGCGGCTCTTCGAGAAGGTCTGCCTCGAGGGCTTCCAGTCGGGCCTCTCCTGGCTCACCATCCTGCGCAAGCGCGAGGCCTTCCGGCGCGGCTTCGCGGGCTTCGACCTCGAGAAGGTGGCGCGGTTCGGGGAGCGCGACGTGGCGCGGCTCCTCGCCGACACGGGCATCGTGCGACATCGGGGGAAGATCGAGTCCACCGTGAACAACGCCCGTCGCGCCTGCGAGCTCCGCGAGGAGGTCGGCTCGCTCGCCGCGTACTTCTGGCGCTTCGAGCCCGCTCCCGCCTCGCGGCCGAGGCGGCTCACCTGGGCGGACCTCCGCACCATGACGACGACGCCCGAGTCCGTCGCGATGTCGAAGGACCTCCGCAAGCGCGGCTGGACCTTCGTCGGTCCGACCACGCTCTACGCCTTCATGCAGGCGGTCGGGATCGTGAACGACCACCTCGACGGCTGCGCCTTCCGGGCGCGGTCGGAGCGGGCCCGCCGCGCGTTCGCGCGGCCGCGCTGACGTCCAGGCGCGCGGGAGCGAGCCCGCCCCTTCCTTCCAGCAGCCGCGTCGACGCTCGGGCGACCGAGCTTCAGCGGCTCGCGCCCTGCGAGCGCGCGAACTCCTCCCCGGCGCGGCGCATCTCCTCGGGCGACAGGTCCTTCTGGCGCGTCGCGAACGACCAGACGTAGCCGAACGGATCGGCGACGCCCGCGCAGCGGTCGCCCCAGAACATGTCGGCGGGCGGCATCGTCGGCTTCGCGCCGGCGTCCACCGCGCGCTTGAACGCCGCGTCGGTGTCGGGCACGTAGAGCCACATCGTCACCGGCACCGGCGCGTTGGCGCTCGGCGCCCCCATCCCCATCCCCGGCATCTCGTCGTTCAGGAAGATCGTCGAGTCCCCGACGCGCAGCGCGGCGTGCCAGATGCTCTTCCCGTCCGGCGCCGGCATGCGCGACACTTCCTGTGCGCCGAGCGCGCGCTTGTAGAACTCGATCGCCTGCGCCGCGCCCCGCAGGACGAGGTTCGGCGTCAACGTGTGCATTCCTTCCGGGATCGGTCTCACTGCTGCCATGGTGGTCCTCCTTCGATCGAGGTGGACGTCGAGGTAGCCGAGGCGCCCGCGCGGATCGAGGTCTCATCGGGTCGCAAGCGGACGTTGGCGTCCTCCCCACCCAGCCCGGTCACCTGCCGCGAGCGCGCCATGTCCTCGTGCCAGCGCCTCTCGAACGCGCGCGCGAAGGTGCGGTCGTCCACCACCAGGGCGCCCTCCTCCAGCCACTCCATCGACATGAAGTCGAGGTTCATGGAGCCGACGAGCGACAGCCGGTCGTCGATGAGCATGGTCTTCGCGTGCATCATCGAGGGCTGGTACTCGTAGACCTTCACCCCGCTCGCGTCGAGCCGCGGGTAGTGCCGGCGCTGGATGAACGTCACGCTGCCGTGATCCTGGTACGGCCCGGGCAAGAGGAGCCGCACGTCGACCCCCTTCGCGCGGCGTGCGCACAGCGTGCCGAGCACCTCCGGCGGCGGGACGAAGTAGGCGTTCGCGATCCACACCCGCCGCTCCGCCGCCGCGAGCGCCACGTGCGTCACCCAGCGCGCGTGGGAGAGGCCGACGACGTCGGTGCTCGTCACGTAGGCGGCGCGGGCCTCGCCCGCGGGCCTCGGCCACTCGAGCTCGACGGGCGGCAGCAGGAAGCCTCCGGTCTCGATCCAGTGGTTCGCGAACGCCACCTGCATCTGCCGCACGACCGGGCCCTCGACCTCGACGTTCGAGTCGCGCCAGGTCGGTGACCCCGGCACGTCGCCGCTCCACTCGGGCGCGATGCCGAAACCCCCGGTGAAGCCCACCCGTCCGTCGATCACCACGAGCTTGCGGTGGTTCCGGCCCGTGAAGGTGAAGGGGCGCCTCTTGAGCGGCCGGAAGTAGCGCACCTCGCAGCCGGCCTCGCGCAGGCGCGGGCAGAGCTGCTCGTCGAAGCCGGTGCTGCCCATCGGGTCGACGAGGATGCGCATCCGCACACCCTCGCGCGCGCGGCGGCAGACGAGGTCCGCCAGGCGATCTCCGGCGCCTCCCGGCTTCCAGATGTACACGTCGAAGTGGACGCTGCGGCGCGCGGCGCGGATCGCCTCCTCCAGCGCGTCGAACACCTCGGCGTCGTCCCTCCAGGCGACGCGGTTCCCCTCGACGAGCGACGTCGCGGTCGTCTGCACCAGGGCGAGGCCGACGCCGTCCACCCCTCCGGGCAGGCCCCGCCCCAGCGAGCCCCAGGGGCCGTAGCGGGTCCGGCGCTCCCACCAGCGCCGCGCCAGGACGCCGAGCCCGGTTCCGACCGCGAGTCCTGCCGCGAGCGCACGCTTCATGGCTGCAAGCTAAGCCGCGCCCGCGGCTCCCGATGCGCCCCGGGTTGGAGACTGGAGATGCCGCTCAGGCCTGCACGGGGGGCTGACGCCAGCGGCGCGACGCCTCCAGCCGGCGCGGGTGAGAGCTCGCTTGACGCTGCGCGTCTATCCGCCCGGCTCGAGGACATCTCCCCGCTTGCCCGTGACCCGCTCGCTTGCACGGACGGCGAATACATGTCGCAATGTAGGAATATCGCCGCACCTCCCTGGATTGGTCCTCGTGATGGCGCCCATCGCAATCCCCTCGGTCCGGCTCCCGGCGCTCCTGGACATGTCGATCGTCCAGCGGCTCGCGGAGGCGAACTACAACGCGACGGGGATGCCGATCGGCATCATCGACGCCTTCGACGGCTCGGTCCTGGTCGGCTGCGGGTGGCAGGACATCTGCGTCCACTTCCACCGCGCCGACCCGCGCTCGCTCGAGCGTTGCCGGGAGAGCGACGACTACATCAAGAGCCACCTCACGACGGGCGCCTCCTGCGAGTACCTGTGCAAGAACGGGCTCCGCGACATCGGGGTGCCGATCGTCGTCGCCGGCGAGCACCTTGCGACGCTGTTCCTGGGCCAGTTCTTCTACGAGGACGAGTCGGCGGACCGCGAGTTCTTCGTCCGCCAGGCGCGGCAGTTCGGGTACGACGAGCCGGCGTACCTCGCCGCGCTCGACCGCGTGCCGGTCTTCGACCGCCGCTCGGTCGAGAACATCGTCGCCTACGACCGGGCGCTCGTGCGGTTCATCGGCGAGCTCGCGGAGGGAGCGCTGCGCCAGCGGCAGGCGGAGGAGGCGCTCCGCGACGCGGACCGGCGCAAGGACGAGTTCCTGAGCGTGCTCTCGCACGAGCTGCGGAACCCCCTCGCCCCCATCCGCAACTCCATCTACATCCTCGAGCACGCCGAGCCCGCCGGAGAGCAGGCGCGCCGGGCGCGGGCCGTCATCGAGCGGCAGACCGAGCACCTCACGAAGCTCGTGGACGACCTGCTCGACGTGACCCGCATCGCGAAGGGCAAGATCGAGCTGCGCCGCGAGCGGGTCGACGTCGCAGCGGTCGCGCGCCGGGCGAGCGAGGACCTCCGCTCGGTCATCGCGGGGCGCGGCCTCGCGCTAGCGCTCGACCTCCCCTCCGACCCCGTCCCCGTGGACGGGGATCCGACGCGGCTCGCGCAGGTGCTCGGGAACCTCCTCCAGAACGCGACCAAGTTCACGCCGCGCGGCGGCACCATCACCGTCTCGGTTCGCGCCGGCGCGGAGGCGACGGAGCTCACCGTCCGCGACACCGGCGTGGGTATCGCGCGGAACATGCTCGGTCGGATCTTCGAGCCGTTCGTCCAGGCGGAGCGCTCGCTCGCGCGGACCGACGGCGGGCTCGGGCTCGGCCTCGCGCTCGTGAAGGGCGTCACGGAGCTGCACGGCGGGACGGTCCGTGCCGAGAGCGCTGGGCCGGGGCAGGGCACCGAGATCATCGTCCGCCTCCCGCTCGCTGCGGAGAAGGTCCTGCCCGCGTCCGCCGCTGCCGGCGTCTCTCCGATGGCCCGGGGCCGCCTCGTCCTCGTCGTCGACGACAACGTCGACGCGGCGGACTCGCTCGCGGAGCTGGTTCAGCTGTTCGGCCACCAGACGGAGGTCGCCTACGACGGCCCGACCGCCCTCGCGATGGCGCGGGCGAACCCACCGGACGTCGTGCTGTGCGACCTCGGGCTCCCGGGAATGAGCGGCTACGACGTCGCGCGCGCGCTCCGCGCGGGGGGCTCGAACGGCGTGCGGCTCGTCGCCGTCAGCGGGTACGCGCAGCCGGACGATCTGAAGCGCGCCACGGACGCCGGGTTCGACGGGCACGTGGCGAAGCCGCCCGACCCGGGCGTGATCGAGCGCATCCTGGGGTGATCCGCTCGCGCGAGGCCGACGGCTGGCGCGCGACTCGTCAGTACACCCCCGCCTCCTTGTACAGCGCCCGGAACTGCACGGCCCCCGACGCCTCGAACTCCCCGAGCAGCTTCAGGAACACCATGCCGGTGGTGAGCGCGTCGTAGAACGCGTGGTGCGCCGGATAGCGCGGCAGCCCCATCTCCAGGACGATGTCCTCGAGGCTCGCGTCGGCGGAGGCCTGGCCGGCAGGCGACGTCCGCCGGCGCCACCAGCCGTACAGGAGGCGCGTGTCGAGCGCGGGGTTCTTGATCGACCGCTCCTTCCGCGACGCGAGGGCCGCGTTCAGGAAGCCGAGATCGACGGCCGTGAAGTGGCCGATCACGACGCTGTCGCCGATGAACGCGAGGAGGCGATCGAGCGCGTCGCGGAGCGGCATGCCGCGGCTGACCTCGTCCGGGCCCAGGCCATGGATGAGGATGACCTCCTTCGGCGAGACCGCCTCGGTCGGCTTGAACACCTGGTAGAAGCGCTCGCTCATCACGATCCGGCCGTTGCGGATCCGCACCGCGCCGATCGAGAGGATCTCGTCCCTGGCGGGGTCGAGCCCGGTCATCTCGCAGTCGAGCACCGTGAACGTCATCGTGCGGATCGGCTGCGTCCACTCCTCCGCGCCGATCGTCTTGCGCCGGGCGTAGCGAACCTCCGCGGCCGCGCCCGTGGCCTTGCGCCGGACGAGCCGGAGGAGCGCCGCGATCCCGGTGGTTCCGCTCATTGCGCTCTCCTTCACGCCTGGCGCAGGAACTTCCTGCGCACGCTCGTCTGGGCACGGCCGATGAGCCCGAAGGCCTCCTCGAGGAACCGCTGCTCGAGGGTGGAGATCTCGTGCGTGCTGATGAGGTTGTCGGCGGGCACGCCCCCGCTCCCGAGCGCCGCCACCTGCCGGGCGAGCCGCAGCTGCATGAGGAACGAGTACGCGTGCTTCATGTCGAGGCAGACCCGCGCGTCCACGTCGCCCTGCTGCGAGAGCTTCCGCAGCCGCTCGAGCGTGCTGGTCGCGCCGACGCCGTGCCACAGCCCCTGCAGACGCGTCAGCTCGCAGATGCGAGCGATGGGTTGCTTGATGTCGAACACGTCCTCGCGGCTCCCGCGCGTCTCCACGGAGATCCGCCCGAAGAGCCCGACGGGCAGCTCCTTGTCCACCACCGCCTGCGCGAGGAGGTTGAAGAACATCCCGGGCCTGGGCGCGAGCAGCTGGGTCACGTGGCCGCGGAGCTCCTCGGCGAGCGCGAGGTCTCCGTGGACCTCCCGGAAGTCGAAGAAGATGCTGGAGTTGAGCACCGCCTCCGGCTCCGGAACCCTCACCCACCTCCGGAAGTGCTCCTTCCAGACGGACAGCGGCTGACACCACTCCCGGTTGCTCGCCATCACCTCGCCGTCGCAGTACTCGACCCCGACCTCCTTCAGCCACGTGCAGACGCGCTCGCCGAGCCGGGGGAAGTACTCCTCCGCCGCCGCCTCTCGCCCCGGGACGTCGGCGAACACGAGCGCGTTGTCCTGGTCGGTCACGAGGGTCTGCTCTCGCCGCCCCTCGCTCCCGAGGGCGAGGAACACGAACGGCGCGGGGGGAGGGCCCATCTCGGCGAGCGCCATGTCGAGCACGCGCCTGACCGTGGCGTCGGACACCGCGCTGATGAGCCAGGTCAAGCTGTCGACCCGCGCCCCCTCGAGCATGAGCGCGCGGACGAGGCGGGGCAGGCGCGCCCGCTTCTCGGCGAGGTCCTTGCGGAGCCGGGTCTGGGCGATGTCTCGCAGGTACTCGAGCGGCGAGCTCCCGTGCGCGACGAGCAGGTCGTCGTCCGCGAGCAGCCCGACGATCTCGCCGCGATCTCCCGCGACCGGGAGCGAGCGGACGCCGGAGCGCACCATCACCTCCATCGCCGCAGCGAGCGGCAGCCCCGCCGCCATCGGCTCGCCGGCGGCGGTCATGACCTCCGAGACGGGCCGCGCCGCGTCGAGGCCGCTCGCGAGCGCTCGCGTGACGAGGTCTCGCTCGCTCACGAGCCCCACGAGCGCGCCGCCCGCGTCGCGCACGAGGAGCGTGTGGCAGCGCCGGACGGCCATCCGCTGCGCGACCTCCCGCACCGACTCCTCGCGCGAGCACCAGCCCACCTCCCGGTCGCAGATCTCCCCCACCGTGCGGCTGAAGCCGACGGAGTCCGGGTCGGGCGAGGTGAGGAGCCACTTCTGGCGCAGCCGCACCCCCACGCGCTCCAGCATGCGCGGCCCGAGGCTCTCGGCGAAGAAGTCGTGGAACTCGCGATGCCTCGCGCAGGCCTCGAGGAAGAGGGCGCCCGGCACGGCGTAGAGGAAGGTGTCCTCCAGCGCACGCACCGTGAACAAGGCGATGCCGCCGTTCGTCAGGACGCACGCGCCGCCGTAGGTCTGGCCGAGGCCGACGGCGCGCGGCTGGGAGGCGGGCGTGGCCGCGTCGTCGAGGAGCTCGAGGGACCCCTTCATGACGACGTAGACGTCGGACACCGCCGACTGTCCCTGGGCGAAGAGCGTGCTCCCCCTCGGGTGGTACTCGATGCTCAGCGCGTCGCTGATGCGCTCGAGGTCCGCGTCCGGGAGGAAGTCGAACGGCGTGACCGAGCGCAGGAACTGGAACGCCGGGCTTCCCGTCACGAAGTGGAGGAGGCGATCGAGCATCGGCGGTCTCTGCCAGCCCCCGTCCTTCGTGGCCTGCGACGATCTGTCGAGCGCGGCGATTATCCCAGCCTGCAGCGCGCCTCCACAACCCCTCGTTGATCCGCCTTCGCGGGTCGGCCAGAATCCCGCCACCGCCGGTCCCGGAGCGCTCTTGACCCTGAAGCTCAAGCTGCAGCTGGCCATCTCCGTCGCGGTGCTGGTCACCGCGGGTGTCCTCGCCGGCTACGCCGTCGGGAGCATCCGCTCGCGGGCCGCGGACGACATCGCGCGCATCCGGGCGGAGAAGACCGCGCAGGTGAAGCAGGACCTCTCCGACAAGGTGAACACGGTCTACGCGCTCATCGACGCGCAGTACCGGGAGGCCGCGGACGAGCGCTACCTCGAGCAGAAGTACGGCCAGCGCCTCGAGGCGATCCTCGACGTCGCGGGCGCGACGCTCCGCGAGCACGTCGCGCGGGCGCGCCGGGGCGAGGTGACGGTCGCGCGGGCGCAGGCGGACGCGCTCGAGACGCTCCGGGCGATGCGGTTCGACGGTGGCAAGGGGTACCTCTGGATCAACACCGTCGGCCGGCCCTACCCGACGATGCTGATGCACCCCCTCGTCCCGAGGCTCGAGGGGACGGTCCTCGACGCGCCCGAGTTCGACTGCGCCGGCGACGAGAACCGGAACCTCTTCCAGCTCGCCGTCGAGCTCACCGCCGCGCGCGGCGAGGGCTTCATCCGGTACAGCTGGCCCGAGCCGGACGGAAACGCGCTCCTGCCGCGCATGCCCAAGTTCTCCTACGTCCGCCTCTTCAAGGAGTGGGGCTGGGTGGTCGGCACCGGCATCTACGTCGACGAGGCGGTGCGAGAGAAGCTCGCGGAGATCACCTCGGGCATCCGCAAGATCCGCTACGGCTCGGAGTACTTCTGGATCAGCACCGCCGAGTCGCCCGTCCCGCGGATGGTGATGCATCCCATCCGCCCCGGCCTCGACGGCCAGCCGATGGACGCGAAGGAGTTCGAGCTCGTGGTGAACGGCCGGGCGCAGAACCTGTTCTCGGCGTTCCGGGACATCTCCTGGAAGACCGGCGAAGGCTTCGTGGAGTATCCCTGGCCGAAGCCGACGGCGGAGGGGACCCCCGGGGCTGCGGCGCCGAAGATCTCGTTCGTGAAGCGCTACCGGCCGCTCGACTGGATCATCGGAACCGGCCGGTACGTGGACGACATCGAGGTCGCGATCGCCGAGAAGACCGCGGCCGCGGAGGAGCAGGTCGGCGCCCTCGTCCGCCGCATCATGCTCGCCTCGCTCGTGGTCGTGGTCCTGGCGGTGGCCGGGGTGAGCTTCCTCGCCGCCACCCTGACGAGGCCCCTCGCCAAGCTGGTTGGCCTGTCCCGTGAGCTCGCGGACGACGAGCAGCACCTGTCGCGCCGGATCGGCCTGCGCTCGAAGGACGAGATCGGCCAGCTCGCCGCCGAGTTCGATCACATGGCGGAGCGGGTCGAGGCGAGCTTCCGCGACGTCCGCGAGCAGCGCGAGCTCCTCCAGAGCGTCCTGTCGAACGTCCCGCACTCCATCTACTGGAAGGATCGTCGCTCCGTTTACCTCGGGTGCAACGATCGGTTCGCGCAGCGGTTCGGCCTCCCCTCGACCGACGCGATCGTGGGGAAGACGGACGCGCAGCTCGGCTGGAGCGACGAGCAGCGCGCGCGCCTGGCGGAGCGGGACCGGGGCGTCATGGACGCCGGAGCGCCTCTGCTCGACGAGCGCGAGACCCTGCGCGACGCGTCCGGGCGGGACATCGACTGCCTGGCGAGCCGGGTGCCGCTGCGCGACCAGGCCGGGAACCTCATCGGCATGCTCGGCGTGTTCGTCGCGATCCCGCCGGACGACCGCGCGCTGAGCGCGTGAGGAGCCCGCGCGGGCGGTCCCGGCGCGCTCGGGCGCTCACCCGCTGGCGACCCGGTAGAACGCCCCCAGGATCGCGCCGAACACCGCGTGCGCGGCGAGCGCGCTGAGCGGCGTCCGGACTCCGTAGTTGAGCGCCAGGAAGCCGGGCGGCTCGAGCTGGCGCGTCACGGTCGGCCCGTGCGTCTCGCTCGCCATGCGGGGGTGCAGGTCAGGCAGGATCCGCATCCCGGCGGTGAGGACGAAGGCGGCGTGCACGAGGCCGATGCTCGCGCCGAGCCACCAGGTGGCCCGGCCCCACGCCTCGAACGCTGCGACGTACAGGAGCGAGAAGACCCAGCCGTTCACCAGGTGGACGGCGAAGCCGAGGAGCTTCGCGCGATCGCGGCTCGGCGTGAACATCGTGCCGAGCATGTAGGGCAGGTTCATGCGCGTGAGGCGCAGCCCCTGGGTGCCCGACATGATCGTCGTGAGGACGATCGTGGCGACGAAGCCCCAGAGCAGCCAGCTCCCGACGCTCATGCGCCCGCCTCCTCGAGCTCCGCGCGCGACCGCACTGCGTGCGGGAGCGTCCCCTCGCCCCGGAGCCGCTGCTCGAGCGAGAGCGCCGCGTTGATGAGCCCGACGTGCGTGAACGCCTGGGGGAAGTTGCCGAGCGCCTCGCCCGTCACGGGATCGATCTCCTCCGCGAAGAGCCCCACGTCGTTCGAGAAGCGGCAGAGCCGCTCGAACGTGTCGCGCGCCTCCTGGGCGCTGCCCGCGCCGAGCGCCAGCACCTCCACGCCCCAGAAGCTGCAGATCCCGAACGCGCCCTCGCCGGGAGAGTCGCCGCTCCGGTAGCGGTAGAGGAGGCCGTCGCGTGCGCCGAGCCGCTCGCGGATCCGCGAGAACGTCGCGCGCATGCGCTCCGAGCGCGCGTCCTCGAACCCGTACCAGGCGAGGAGCAGCAGCGCCGCGTCGAGCTCCTCGCCGCCGAGCCGCGCGGTGTAGCTCCCGAGCCGCGCGCTCCAGGCGTGCTCCTCCACGTCGCGCCGGATCGCCGCCCGGCTCCGCTCGAACAGCTCGACCGGCGCGCTGCAGAGGTGGCCCTTCGCGTGCAGCTCGAGGAGCCGATCGAGCGCGGTCCAGCACAGCACGCGCGAGTGCGTGTTGTGCCCCCTCCCGGAGCGCGGCTCCCAGATCCCCTCGTCCGGACCCTGCCAGCTCCGGCACACCTGGTCCCCGAGCGCGCAGAGCATCCGCTGCGTCTCGCGGTCGAGCGTCCCGCCGCTCCGGACGAAGTGGGTCACCGCGTCGATCACCTCTCCGTAGACGTCGAGCTGGAGCTGATCCGCCGCGCCGTTCCCGACCCGCACCGGGCGCGACCCGCGGTGACCCGCGAGGTGATCGAGCGTGCGCTCGCGCGCGGGGGCGTTCCCGTGCACGTCATAGAGGACCCGCAGCTCGGGCTGGGTGAGCCGCGTCGAGTGGAGGAGCCAGCTCACGAACGCCTCGGCCTCGTCGCGGAAGCCGAGCCCGAACAGCGCGCGCACCGTGAGCGCCGCGTCGCGGAGCCAGCAGAAGCGGTAATCCCAGTTGAGCTCGCCGCCCACGCGCTCGGGGAGCGAGGTCGTCGCCGCCGCGACCACGGCCCCCGACGGCGCGTACACGAGGAGCTTCAGCGCGAGCGCGCTCCGTACCACCGCCTCGCGCGCGGGCCCGTCGTACCGGAGCTGCCCGACCCAGCCCTGCCACCAGCGGACGGTGCGCGCGAGCGCCTCGCGCGTGGGCGCTCCGAGCGGCGGCAGGATCGCGGGCCACTCGTCGGCGTACGAGAGCGAGAGGTGCCGCGTCTCGCCGGCGCGCAGCACCGCTCTCCCCGTCGCGCGGGCGGCCCCATCGATCGCGAGCGGGAGGTCCGCCCGGAGCGTGAGGAGACCCGACCGCGTCTCCGCGCGGAGGCCGAGCTCGCCGGCGTCCCGCAGCCTGGGCCGCTCCCGGCCGTAGTCCGGGCGCGGCTCGAAGACGGTCGCGAGCTCCACCGATCCGCCCTCACAGCTGACCAGCCGGACCAGCTCGTGGTCCGGCAGGAGCAGCCGCCGCTGCTCCTCCGGCGAGGCGACCGGCATGAAGTCCGTGACGGTCAGCGCGCCCGAGGCGGTGACGAAGCGCGTCTCCAGGACGTTCGTGCCCGGCAGGTAGCGGCGCTCCGACCGGAAGGGCGCGGTGGGGGCGAGGGTCCAGCGGCCGGCGGCGTCGTCGACGAGCGCGGCGAAGACCGAGGGGCTGTCGAAGCGGGGCCAGCACAGCCAGTCGACCGAGCCGCCGCGTGACACGAGCGCGGCCGCCCGCCCGTTCCCGATCGCCGCGTGATCGCCGATCCGCTCCACGCCTGGCCTCCCCAGGAGAGACGCACGGAGCCGTGCTCTGGTGACGACGCGAGCCCATTGAGCTGCTAAGGCCCTCCCCGTCTTTCGGATCCGCGTCGATGTTCGCCGCCGCTGCAGGTACCCGTCGAAGCGTGAACCCGCTTACGGCCTCCGAAATCCGAAATTTCCCACGAGATTCTTGCGTTTTCGTGATGTTGAGCAAGCAGACCTCAACGCGGCTCAGCAGAGGGTGGTCGTGTGTTCGCAGAGCTGCAGCAAGGGGAAACGGGGGCGCGCGCGCCTTTCGTGGGACGGCAGGAGGAGGCGAGTCGCCTATGTGACGCGCTCGCGCCCGTCCTGTCCGGCGAAGGTTGCCGCGCGGTTCTGATTCTCGCCCCCACCGGCGGAGGCAAGACCGCATTCGTCGAGCATCTCGCGCCCACCCTGGAGTCACGAAGGGCGGTCGTCGTAGCCGGCAAGTTCGACCAGGTCGTTCGCGACATTCCTTACGCCGCCCTCATCGATGCCCTGCGGGCGTGGCTGCGCCGCGCCTCCGTGCTGCCGCCTCGGGAGTTCGAGCAGGTGCGGCAGGATCTCAGGCAGCGCCTGGGCGCCTCGGCGCCAGTCTTGGGCGGTCTCCTCCCGGAGCTCTCGATGTTCCTCGGGGATCTGCCGGGCGCGCCCACGCTCGGCATCCGGGAGGACCGCAACCGGTTTCAGTTCGCCGTCCTGGCGCTCCTCCACGCCATGACCGACGGCGGCCGGGCCTGCCTCCTCTTCCTCGACGATCTGCAGTGGGCGGATGCGGCGACGCTCGCCCTCATCGTACGGATATGTCTCGATTCCGGCCTGCCGCGGGTCGGCTTCGTGCTGACCCACCGCACCGACGACGAAGAGGCTCTCGCGCGCACGTCGCTCTCCTTGAGGCCATTGGCCGGAGCCGCGCCTTTGCTGACCCGTCTCGCGCTGCCCGCCCTGTCTGCCGGCGACATCGGAGCGATGATCCAGTTCTCCCGCCGCACCGCGGCCGGCCCGGGCGCGGCGCAGGCGTTGCTCGCGAGAACCGGCGGCAACCCGCTGTTCGTCACCGAGGTCCTCCGGTGGGAATCAGCGCCGGGCCCGGCTTCCCCGACCGGGCAGGACATCCCCGCGGCCGAGGACGTCTCCGGGCTGCTGCTGCGGCGCCTGAAGGACCTCGCCCCCGACGAGCAGGCGCTCCTCGGCACCGGTGCGATGATGGGATCGCACATCGAGTCCGCGTTGCTGGCGGCGGTCCTCGACCGGGATGAGCGCTCGGTGCGATCCCTCCTCGAGCAGGCGGTGCGCGACGCCGTTCTGGTCCGCGAGGACGGGAACGGCACGGTCGCCTATCGGTTCCGCCACGACGAGTTGAGACAAGCCGCGCTCGACCTGGTCCCGGCGGCGCGGCAGCCATCGCTGCACGCGCGTCTCGGCCAGATCCTCGGCGACCGGGTCGTGGGCGGCGATGCGGCCGTCGCGTTCGAGGCCGCGTTTCACCTTCACCTCGCCGGCACGGACGGCGTGCGAGACGATCAGCGCCTCCTCGCCGCCACGGTCGACCTCGCCTGCGCCCGGCGCGCCCGCCGCGCCGCCGCCGAGCGCTCCGCGTATGAGCATGCCTCCCGCGCCTGCAGGATCCTGGGCGAGTGGGGCTGGAGCGCAGCATACGAGCTCACGCTCGAAGCCCACACCGAAGCGGCGTGCGCGGCGTTCGCCGTCGGGGCCGCCGAGGATTTCCGTCGCCTCGCGCACGTCGTCAAGGAGCGTGCGCGCAGCTTCATGGACGAGCTCCCCATGCAGGAGGTCCTCGTCGTCGCGCTCACGGGCTCCGGCGACGTGCCGGCCGCGTTCGATCTGGTCTGCGAAGGCGCTCGCAGGTTCGGCCTCTCCCTCCCCAGCGAGCCCGGCGCCGATGACATCGCCGCCGCCGCCCGGAGGATCGACCTCGCTCTGGCGACCATGACCCCGGAGTGGCTGGCGAAGACGGATCACGTCGACGATCCGTCCATCATCGCGCTGCTCCGGCTCCTCGGGCTCGGTAACGCGGCGGCCTACACCGCGCGCCCCCACCTGCTGCGGATGCTCGTCGCCCTCGAGCTCGACCTCTCGGCCCGGCATGGCTTCTCCGATGTCACGGCCCTGGCCCTCGCGTATCTCGGCGCATTGGACTGCGCCTCTCCGCAGACGGTCCGGCGGGGCATCGGAATCCGCGCGCGCGCCCTGGCGGCCGCCAAGCGCGTTTCGGACGGGGCGATCCTCGCGCGCACCCTGGACATCGTGCACGGCATGACGTCCGCCTGGACCGGACCCCTGCGCGACGCAGTGACTCCACTGTGGGGAAACGCGCAGCTGGGCCTCGAGCACGGGGCGTTCGACTATGCCGGCTACAGCGCGCTCAAGAGCTGCTTCTTCGCGCTGCTCTCCGGCACGCCGCTCGACGAGGTCGCGAGCCGCCTCGATGCGTGGCGGCACACGCTGGGTGAGCTGGGGCAACGGCTGGCCCACGCCTACCTGTCGCGGGATCGTCAGGTGGTCGAGCTCCTCCGCAGACGAGCCACTGGGCAGACCCACGTCAGCGGCGAGTTCAGCGATGAAGCGTCCTGCTGGAGAGACTACGACGCGCAGGACGACCACTACGGGGCCCTCTACCTCGCGGTGGGCAAGCTCCTCCTCGCCGCCGTCTTCGTGGACCCTGCCGCGGCCTCCGAGGCGTCGGTCCGCCTGGCGCGGCACGCCAAGGGCGGCTACGGGCTGCCGCACCTCGAATTCGGCCGCTTCTACGCGGCCGTCTGCGCCTGGGACGCCGCTTACGCCGGCGTGATGGAACGCGCCGACGCGATGGAGCGCATCGATGAGACCCTCGCCGAGATCACCGACTGCGCCGAGCTCGTCCCGCCGACCTTCGCACACAAGCGCTGGCTTCTTCGCGCCCTCGCCGCCGATCTGCGCGGCGACACGTCCGAGGCGCTGAAGGCGTTCGATTCCGCGCTGGAAGGCGCCCGATCGTCGGGCTATCTCCACGAGGCCGGGCTCGCCGCCGACCGAGCGAGCCGGGTGTGCGCGCGCATCGGGCGCTGGGAGCAGGCCGAGGCGTATCGCGCCCGCGCCGATGAGGCGTGGACGGACTGGGGCGCCTCGGCGCGGACCCGCCGGTGCGCGGGCGTGGTGCCGACGCAGCGCGAGGCCGAGGCGATCGCGTCCACCACGGACGAACCGCGCGCATTGGAGCGCCTCATGGAGAACGTGCCCCGGTGGTTCGGCGCGCGACGGGCGTGGCTGGTCCGCGTCGGCGACGACCTCGAGATCGTCGCCACCGCCGACGGCGACCGGCTGCGCTGCCATCCGGCGAGCCCGGATCCGCTGGGCTCGGTCCCCTGCCTGGACCCTGCGCTCGTCGTCCGCGTGGCTGCGTCCGCAGCGATGCACGAGCCCGTTCCCGGCCCGGCGCCTGCCGGCGGGATCTGGGTACTCCCCCTCGTCTTCCAGACGCGGGCCCACGGCGTCCTCGCCCTCGACCTCCCGCCAGGCATCCCCTCCGCCGAGGCGCTCGTGGCCGCGACCTTCGCCTGCGCTCACGTGGCGGCCGTGATCGACGCAGCCCGATTCCAGGCCTCGCTCAGCCGGCAGGCGCGCGAGCGCGACCGGGCGGAGGAGGCCCTCCGGAAGAACGGTGCCCTCCTTCGGAACATCCTCGATGCGACCCGGGCCGTCATCTACGTCAAGGGCGTCGATGGCCGGTACATGCTCGTGAATCGCGTCTACACGGAGCTGTTCGGCGTCACCGACGCCAACGCGTCTGACAAGACCGATTTCGACATCTTCCCGCGGGAGATCGCACAGACGCTGCGGAGCAACGACCTGGAGGTCCTCCGGTCGCGGCAGCCGCTCGAGCGCCTGGAGGAGGTGCTGGTGCGCGGTGAGCCGCGAATCTACATGTCGTTCAAGGTTCCGCTGCTCTCCGAGGACGGCATTCCATTCGCCGTCTGCGGGGTGTCCGCGGACATCACCGAGCTGAGGCGCGCCGAGGAGGCGCTGCGCGAGTCGGACCGCCGCAAGAGCGAGTTCCTGGCCATGCTCTCGCACGAGCTGCGCAACCCGCTCGCGCCCATCCGCAACAGCCTCTACATCCTCGGCCGCGCGGAACCGGGCGGTGAGCAGGCGCTCCGGGCGCGGGCAGTCATCGAGCGCCAGGTGGAGCACCTGACCCGCCTCATCGACGACCTGCTCGACGTGACCCGCATCTCCCGCGGCAAGGTCCAGCTCAAGCGCGAACGGCTAGACTTGAACGAGCTCGCGCAGCGCACGGCCGAGGATCACCGCGCGGCGTTCATCGGCGGCGACGTCCACCTCGAGCTGCTGCCGGCGCGGGCCGAGGTCTGGGTGAACGGCGATCGGACGCGACTGGCGCAGGTCATCGGCAACCTTCTCCAGAACGCGGCCAAGTTCACCCCGCGGGGCGGGAAGGTATCGCTGTCGGTCGGAGGGGACTTCGCTCGCGGGCGGGCCACCGTCCTGGTCCAGGACACCGGCAGGGGCATCGCGCCGGAGATCCTTCCACGCGTGTTCGAGGCCTTCATCCAGGCCGACAACACCCTCGATCGAAGCAAGGGCGGCCTCGGCCTCGGCCTCGCCCTCGTCAAGGGCATGGTCGAGATGCATGGCGGTTCGGTCAGCGCAGCAAGCGGTGGTCCCGGCATGGGCGCGACCTTCACGATCACGCTGCCCCTCGAGACAGCCATCCCGACCGAGCCGAGCCCGCGCCGTGCCAGCAGCGGGGCGCCAGCCCGCCGCGTGCTCGTCATCGAGGACAACGTCGATGCGGCCGACACCCTTCGCGACGCGCTCGAGCTCGGCGCGCACGTCGTCACCGTGGCCTACTGCGGGCCCGAGGGGCTCGCAAAGGCGCGCCCCTTTCGCCCCGACGTCGTGATCTGCGACATCGGCCTGCCTGAGATGGACGGCTACGCCGTCGCGCGGGCGATGCGCGCCGACGCGGAGCTCGGGCGCGTGACGCTCATCGCCCTGACCGGCTACGCTCAGCCCGAGGATGTGGCCAAGGCCAGGGCGGCAGGCTTCGACGCCCACCTCGCCAAGCCACCCAGCATCGAGGCGCTGGAGAGGGTGCTCGCAGGGGTGCGCTGCGCGACGTCTGCCACCTGAGACCGCCGACGCCGGACGAAGCCTCAGTCCGTCTCGCTCTCCCAGCTGGCCGAGTCCGAGAGCATGAGCTCGAGCCACGGCTCGAGGCCGGGGGGCGGGGTCGTGACGACGGTCGGATCCTCGAGCGTGGGGTGCTGCTCGCCGGCGGTGAAGAAGTACCTCGCGTTCGCCGTGGCCGGATCCATGACGGTCGCGCCGAGGCTGCGCAGCCCGGCCTCGAACCGATCGGCGGGCATGGGCGTCAAGGCCGGGGTGGGCACGAGCGTGAAGGTGCCGAAGAAGCCGCGGATCGTGAGGTCCTGGAGGTGGGAGAGGAGCGCGAGCCGATCGTCGGGATAGCGCTCGGCGATCTCGCGGAGCCCCTGGGACAGGTCCGCCCGGCACTCCGGGCAGAACCCGTCGAGCGACGCGCCCATACCCCAGCGCGCGTACCAGGCCTCGCGCGAGCTCGCCGGGATCGCGTCGCCGGCGAGCGGCGGACCGGAGTCGTCGATGAGGTAGCCCTTCGCGTCCGGCCAGTAGCGTCGCACGGCCGGGTAGTTCGAGAGCGAGCCGAAGCCGCCCGCCGAGGAGCCCGACACGACGAGCCTCGTCGCCGCCGGGAACGTCGCCCCGAGCCGCTTCAGGAAGGCGAGCACGTTCGCGTGGCCCACGTGCTGCCACGTGATCGAAGGCCGGCCGGCGAGCGGGGAGGCGTACGTCGCGACGGCGTCGCCGCTGTGGACGTCGCCCGTGCAGTACGGAACGAACGCGATCGTCGCGTCTCGCAGCGCGTCCGGGAGGTTCTCCCGGCGCACCCACGAGCGCGGGTATTTCTCGTAGATGTCGCGCGCGAACTCTTCCGGCCCGAACGGTCCGCTGCTCGCCGTCTTCGGCACGAGGTCGGGTGCGCCCCCGCAGGTGAAGAAGTCCCAGCACGCGCCGCCGCCCTGAAGGAACACGACGAGCTCGGTGCTCGCCGGTGATCCCCAGCTGAGGGCGAGGCCGGTCGTGCTCGTCCCGAACTGGTACGCGCCGGACGGCTGCCGCACGGCGTCGGTGCAGAACGCGTCGTCGAACGGGATCCAGGTCCACCCCGTCGCGCCCGCGATCGCGGTGCCCTCCGTCCGCGAGATCGGCGCGCCCAGCGGAGGCGGCGTCCCGTCCCCGCCTGGAGCGGAGCCGGATTCGCCTCCGCCGCAGGCCGCCGCAGCGGCGAGGAGCGCGACCACGAGGACGCGGCGCACGACATCCGGGATCGACATGCGCCGCATCGTACCTCTCACGCCGGGCGTCCGGGGCACGCTCGAGGGCTCGCGCTCCGAGACGGTGCGTCACGGGGCGGGGAGAGCGCGCGAGCGACACCTCCGGATGTCGCGGTATCTTCCGGCACGCGTGGAGCCCTTCACCCTTGCACTGACCCCGGCCGGTCACCTCGTCGTGCGCCCGGGCGAGCGGCCGGATGCACTCGGCGAGGCGGCCGCCCGCCGCATCCGCGCCGCCTTCGAGCGCGGCCACGGCGCCGGCCTCCTCCACCTCGGCACGCGCGAGGCGCGCACCGCCCTGCCGCCCGCGCTCGGGTTCTGGCGCGACCTCGCGCGCTCGTTCGTCGCGGCGCTCTGCGCCCTTCCCGATCTCGAGGAGCGGCGGCAGGAGGCCGACCCGGAGCCGAGCGCGGGGGAGCTCGAGCAGCTCGCCGCCTCCGCACCGCCGCTGCAGGGCGGCGAATACCTCTCACCGACCGTGCTGCGGTCGCTCTGGGGGGACACCCTCGCGGCGTGGCGCGAGGAGATCGCCCGCGCGAAGGGCACCGTCCAGGCCTGGCTCGCGGAGCGCGATCCGGCCTGGGCCGTCGTCGGCCGCGTGCACCTGCACCTCGCCGAGAACCGCCGCGACCCGGAGCGACCCTTCGCGTTCCTCGCGACGTACACGACCGGGCTCGCCCCGAGCGGCCGGCCCCAGCACCGGCGCCTCGGCGACGCCGTGCGCGAGGCGTCCTCCGCGGCCGACCGGCGCCGGCTGCTCGCGCTCCTCCAGCCGGTTCACCGTGCGTCCGAGCGAAGCGCGCTCGTGAAGGGCCTCGCCGACTCCGGTGCGCTCTTCCAGCCCCTGGCCTGGACCCCGGCAGAGGCCCATTCCTTCCTCCGGGAGGTGCCCGCGCTCGAGGAGAGCGGCATTCTCGTGCGCGTCCCCGAGTGGTGGAGCGGACGTCACGCGCCGCGGCCGCGCGTGACGATGCGTGTCGGCGAGACGAAGCCCGCCGCGCTGGGTCTCGACGCGATCCTCGACTTCGACGTCCGCCTGACGCTCGGGGAGGACGAGCTCGGCGAGACGGAGCTGCGAAGGCTCCGCGACGCCGGCGGCGGGCTCGTCCTCTTCAAGGGGCGCTGGGTCGAGGTCGACCGCGAGCAGCTCGACGCGGTCCTCCGGCGCTTCCACGAGGCGGAGCGCACGGCGGCCGAGGGCGTCTCGTTCGTGGAGGCGATGCGCCTCGTCGCGGGCGCCGACGTGGGCGCGGAGGTGGTGCTCCTCGATCCGCACCGTGAGTGGACCGGTGTCGAACCCGGGGCGTGGCTCGAGGAGACGCTCGCCTCGCTGCGCGGCCCCCGCGGCGCCGAGGCGGCCGATCCCGGTCCGGCCATGCACGCCACGCTCCGCCCCTACCAGCGCGAGGGCGTCCGCTGGCTGTGGACGCTCGCACGCCTCGGCCTCGGCGGCTGCCTCGCGGACGACATGGGGCTCGGCAAGACCGTCCAGGTGCTGGCGTTGCTGCTGCTCCTGAAGCGCCGGGGGCTCCTCGCCGGGCCGCACCTCCTCGTCGCCCCCGCGTCGCTCCTCGCGAACTGGAAGGCCGAGGCCGAGCGCTTCGCGCCGTCGCTCCGGGTGCTCGTCGCCCACCCGTCCGCCACGCCGCGCGAGGCGCTCGCCGCCCTCGACCCCGAAGCGCTCGCCGGGTACGACCTCGTGATCGTCACCTACGGTGCGGTGGCCCGCCTGCCGTGGGTCACGCAGGCCGGGTTCGGCCTCGCGGTGCTGGACGAGGCGCAGGCCGTGAAGAACCCCGCGGCGCGGCAGTCCCGCGCCGTGAAGGCCATCCGCGCCCGCGTGCGCCTCGCCCTCACCGGCACACCCGTCGAGAACCGGCCCGGCGATCTCTGGTCCATCTTCGACTTCGTGAACCCCGGGCTCCTCGGCTCGGCGAAGGAGTTCGCCGCGTTCCTGAAGCGCGCCGCGGCGTCCACCGCCGCGCCCCCTCCCCCCGCGCCGGCGCTCGACGGCGTCGCGCCGCCGTCGCCCTACGCCGCCATCCGCGCTCTCGTCCGCCCGTACCTCCTGCGCCGCCTCAAGACGGACCGCGCGGTCATCGCCGATCTGCCCGCGAAGACCGAGGTGAAGGCCTTCTGCGCGCTGACGCGCGCGCAGGCGGCGCTCTACGCCGAGTCCGTGGAGTCCCTCGCGCGCGAGCTCGCGAGCGTCTCGCCGGGCGACCGGACGCGGCGGCGCGGCGTCGTCCTCGCGTACCTGCTCAGGCTGAAGCAGATCTGCAACCACCCCTCGCAGTGGCTCGGCGACGGCGAGTACGCCCCGGGCGCGAGCGGCAAGTTCGCGCGGCTCTCGGAGATCGCCGAGACGGTCGCGTCGCGGCAGGAGAAGGCGCTCGTGTTCACGCAGTTCCGCGAGATGACGGGCCCGCTCGCCAGGTTCCTCGCGGGCGCCTTCGGCCGCCCCGGGCTCGTCCTGCACGGGCAGACACGGGTGAAGGACCGCGCGGCGCTGGTGCGGCGGTTCCAGGAGGACGAGACGGTCCCCTTCTTCGTCCTCTCCCTCAAGGCCGCCGGCACGGGCCTCAACCTCACGGCGGCCTCGCACGTCGTCCACTTCGACCGCTGGTGGAACCCGGCCGTGGAGAGCCAGGCGACCGACCGCGCCTTCCGCATCGGCCAGCGGAAGGCCGTGCTCGTGCACAAGCTCGTCTGCCGCGGGACGATCGAGGAGCGCATCGACGCGATGCTCGAGGACAAGCGGCGGCTGTCGCAGGAGCTCCTCGAGGGGACGGAGGAGCTCCGGCTCACGGAGCTCGACGACCGCGAGCTCCTCCGGCTCGTGTCGCTCGACCTGCGCAGCGCGGAGTTCTGAGCATGCCTGCTGCGCCCCGGCGGGCTCGCTTCGCCGGCGTTGCTGACGTTAGGATTCCCTCGTGGCGTTCGAGGACGGCGAGCGATTCCCCGAGTACGTGACCGCGGCCGAGCGCCGGCTGCGCGCCGAGCTCGCCCGAAAGCGTCTCCTGCGCCAGGGCATCGTCCCGCAGCCGGTCGTCGTCGAGGGGCGCGAGCTCGCGACCACCTTCTGGGGCAAGGCCTGGTGCGACCAGCTCGAGTCCTTCGCCGACCTCGCGACGCGCCTGCCCCGCGGGCGGACCTACGCGCGGAACGGCTCGGTCGTGCACCTCGAGATCTCGAGGGGGCTCGTGAAGGCCTTCGTGAGCGGCACCGAGCTCTACGAGGCCGAGGTGCGGATCCGCCCGCTCACCTCGGCGCGCTGGCGCGCCGTGCGGCAGGCGTGCGCGGGACGGATCGCGACCGTCGTCGAGCTCCTCTCCGGACGGCTCTCCTCGGCGGTGATGCAGGTGCTGTGCGACCGCGAGCGCGGGCTCTTCCCGACGAGCGCCGAGCTCGACCTGCGCTGCTCCTGCCCCGACGCCGCCCGGCTCTGCAAGCACCTCGCGGCGGTGCTCTACGGCGTCGGCGCGCGCCTGGACGACGCCCCGGAGCTGCTCTTCACGCTGCGCGGCGTGGAGCTGGCCGAGCTCGTCGCCGACGCGGGCGCCCCGGGGACGATCGCGGCCGAGGCGCCGTCGGGCGCCACCCTCGTCGCGGACGATCGCCTGTCGGAGATCTTCGGGATCGAGCTCGAGCCCCCGCGCCGTGCGAGCCGGCGCGGGCGGAGCGCGAGGCCCGACGTTCCGGCCCCGCGGCGCCGGGGCGGGAGACGCGCGCGGCGAGGCCGGTGATTGCGCTGATTGCTCGAGTGGACCCGCTCACCGCTCGCCCTTCGACAGGCTCAGGGCGAGCGGTTCTTTGATCCGAGGGCGCGGAGGGGACCGTCACCCTCCCCCCGCCCGCCACAGCGCCCAGACCGCGGTCCACCCCATCGCGAGCAGCACGACGAACGCCGTTCCCGACGCGACGCTCACGCGAGACATGCCGCGCCGCGATCCGATGGCCCAGGCGACCCCGACCGCCTGCAGGCCGTTCGCGAGGTGGTACGCCGTCCCGAGCACGCCGAGCACGTACACGACGAGTGTCGGCAGGTGGGACCGCACCTGGTGCGCGAGGTGCTCGAACGGCTCGGGCCCGCCCGCGAGGAGCCGCGGCTGGATGAGCGCGAGCCACAGGTGCGCCCCGAGGAAGAGGAGGAGCCCCAGCGCGGAGAGCCGGTGCAGCACGTGGCGCACGCTCACGAGCCGAACCGCGTGCCTCGGCACGCGCGTCCTCGGGAGCCGCGCGAGGCCCCACACCGAGTGCAGTACGAGCGGCACGAGCACGACAGCGAGCGTCACCGCCTGGGCGGCGGGGCTCGGGTGCTCGGTGACCGCGCGCTCCCACGCCGCCCGCCCGCGCAGCGCGGCGAGGTTGTCCCAGAGGTGGTTCACCGTCCAGACGCCGACCGGGAGGAGCCCGAGGAGCGACGCGAGCTTCGAGCCCAGGAACGAGCCCACGGCGGTCCCCCCGCGCGCCTGCCGCGCGTCGGTACCGGACCGCTCGCCGGCGCCGAGCTGCCTCTCCACCGAGATCGTGCGAGCCATGCGGTCTACACGCGCGACGGGCCCGCGAGGTTACGGCCACTTGCGCGAAAGCGCGTCCGGCATCGACCTCGACCGGCACCCGCTCCCACCTCGGGACCGGCGCGCGGACGGAGCTCGCGCCGCCACTCCGTAACCTCCGCGCCCCCTCGCCCGTGATGAGAGCCAAGGAGGAGCGATGAAGATCTTCGTCACGGGTTCCACGGGAGTCATCGGCCGGCGCGTGGTGCCGGCGCTGCTCGCGGCCGGCCACGAGGTCACCGCGGTCGCGCGCGCACCGGAGGCGAGGGCGCGCCTCGTGCGCATGGGCGTGAACGCCATCGGGCTCGACCTCTTCGACCCCGGCGCCGTCCGGCGCGCGGTCGCGGGGCACGAGGTCGTGGTGAACCTCGCGACGCACATCCCGTCGCCGGGGCGGATGCTCCTGCCGTTCGCGTGGCGCGAGAACGATCGCCTGCGCCGCGAGGCCTCGGCGAACCTCTGCGAGGCGGCGCTCGCGGGCGGCGCCTCGAGGTTCGTCCAGGAGTCGTTCGCGCCCATCTACGAGAGCGCAGGCGACGCCTGGGTGGCCGAGCGGTCTCGCATCCGCCCGGTCCGCTACAACCGCTCGGTCCTCGATGCGGAGCGCGCCGCCGCCCGCTTCGCGAGCCTCGGGGGCGCCGGCGTCGTGCTCCGGTTCGCCGGGTTCTACGGCTCGGACGCGTCTCACCTCCGGCCGCTCGTCGCCGCGGCACGGCGGGGCTTCGCCGCCCTGCCCGGCGCCGGCGACGCCTTCATCTCGTCGGTTTCCCACGACGACGCGGCGTCGGCGGTCGTGGCGGCGCTCCGGGTTCCTCCGGGCGTCTACAACGTCGCCGACGACGAGCCCGTCCGCCGGCGGGAGTACTTCGACCTCCTCGCCGCCGCGCTGGGGGTCCCGCCGCCGCGCCTGCCTCCGCCGTGGGCGAGGCACCTCTTCGGCTCGCTGGGCGAGCTCCTGGGGCGCTCGGTCAGGATCTCCAACTGGAAGCTGCGCGAGACGGCGGGCTGGGCGCCGCGCTACCCGAGCGTGCGCGAGGGCTGGCCGGCGACGATCGCGGCGCTCAGGGACGAGGCAGCGGCGCCCCCGGAGCTTCAGGCAGCGCCGTGAGCTTGTGCGGCGCGGCGATGACGTCGATGCGCGCGATGCGGCCCTCCGCGTCGAGGTCGAGGCGAAGCACGGTGCGGGGCGCGACGCGCGGCTCGGGGCTCTCGAGGTCGACCCTGAGCGCGGGGAGCCCGTTGAGGCGCAGCCAGGCGGCGCGCCCCTCCCCGCGTCCGCGGGCGATGCCCACGAAGAACCGCGCGACGTTGCTCGCGCCCTCGAGCACCCGCGGCGCGGCGAAGTACTTCCCGCCGCCGTCGGTGACCGCGCGAGCGTTCGAGGCGAGGAGCGCCTCGGCCGAGGCCACGTCGCCCGCCAGGATGGCGCGGATGAACCCCTCGAGCGCCTCGCGCGTGCGCGCCTCCAGCGCGGGGGAGGCGGGGAGCCGCGAAGCGTCGTAGCCCTCCATGGCGCGGCGGGCGCGCAGGTGCGCGACCTTCACAGCGCCCTCGGTCGTGGAGAGCACCGCCGCCGTCTCGCGCACCGTGTGGCCGAGCACGTCGCGCAGGAGGAGCACCGCGCGCTGGAGCGGCGTGAGCCGCTCGAGCGCGACGAGGAACGCGTAGGAGGCGGACTCGGCCGTGTCGTAGCGCGCGTCCGGCGTCGGCTCGAGGTCGGGCTCGTCCGTGGAGGCCGGCGAGGGCAACCACTGCCCGGTGTACCCGCGGACGCGGCGGCGGCGCAGGAGATCGATCGCCAGCCGGACCGCGACGCGCGCGAGCCAGGGGCGGAGCGGCTCGCCCGAGCGATCGGGCCGCGCGGTGAGCGCGCGGGCGAACGTCTCCTGCACGAGGTCATCGGCGTCCGCCGCGACGCCGGTCATGCGGTAGCAGATCCCCCACACCGCCCGCCGGTGATCGTCGAGCGCCTGCCCGAGCGCACGGTTTCTGGGTTCGAGGGAGCGCGCCTTCGCAGCCATGGTCGTCGTCATGGGCCGTGATCACGGCCGACGCTGGCAGAAGGTAACGGCGGCCTCGCGGCAAGGCGGGCCCGGGTGGGGCTCGAGGCGCGGGCTGCGCGTCCGGCGATCCGGGGAGCGTTCAGGGTTCAGGGGGCAGAGCCCTCGACCGCCGGCGCGTGCGCGCGCAGGAAGCGCGTCACCCGCGCCCGCGCCTCGGAGCGGTGCGTGAAGATGCTCACGTGCTCGCCGCCCTCGATGGCGAGGAGCTCCGCGCCCGGGATCCGGGCCGCCATCGCCTGCCCCTGCGCGAACGGCGCGGCGCTGTCGCTCGTCCCGTGAACGACGAGCGTCGGCACCGCGATGCGCTCGAGCGGGAAGGAGAGATCGCCGCGCGTCGTGGCGATGTCGTTCCCCGTCCCGGGAAGCCGGAGCGGCATCCGGTCCATCGTGCTGAGCTGCAGCGCGAGGAGGAGCGGCCCGACCTCCGATCGCCGACGGTGCGCGCGCGCAGCGCCGCGTCGGGGATCGAGCGGCGCGCCGCGCGCTCCGGATCGCGCTCCACCTTCCGGCGCATCGCCGCGACGAGCGGACGGCAGCGTGCGGCGACCTTCATGAGCTGCCACGCGAGCGGCAGCCGCACGTCGATCCGGCTGCACACGGACGAGATGACGACGAGGCCCCAGCAGCGCTCGCGGTGGCTGAGCGCGAACTGGAGCGCCGAGGGGCCCCCGCCGGAGATGGCCATGACCGCCGCCTCGCGGACGCCGAGCGCGTCGAGCACGTCTCGATAAAGGTCCGCCTGCTCCGCCGGCGTCCGGCCCAGGGCGAGCGACGTGCCGAGGTAGCCGGGGCGGGAGAGCGCGATGTAGCGGAACCCCGGGCCCCCGACCGTCTCCGCGAGGAGCAGGCTCTGGTCGTAGCCGCCCATCGCGCCGTGGAGCGCGAGCACCGCCGGGCCCTCCCCGAGGACGGCGCACTCGACGGGACCGCGCCGTGTGCTCACGGTGAACGGGCGCGCCTCGTCACCGAAGGCGGCGGTGCGCGGAGCGGGTGCAGGGATCGGTCGCATGGTCTCCTCCGGGTCGCGAGGCCGTCTGGGTACCGGAGCCGGGCGGCGGAGTCTTGCAGGAACGCGACACGGGGGCGAGGCGGACCGCTGCGCCCCCGGGGCGGGCGGGCCGGCTTCACGGTCTGTAGCGGTGGACGATGCGGGCCTGCGCGCGCTCGAGGCGGCGGTTGCGGAACGCCTCCGGCGCGCCGGGCGTGCGCCCCGTGAGCGCCTTGAAATCCCTGACGAGGTGCGGCTGGTCCGAGTAGCCGCACGCGAGGGCGAGCTCGGCGAGGCTCGCGTGCCGGCCGGCGTGGAGCTCGCCGAGGACCTGGCGGAGACGCACGAGCCGGGCGAGCCGCTTCGGCGTGATGCCGAGGTGCTCGAGGAAGAGCCGCTCGAGACTCCGGACGTGCAGCCCGAGCGCGCGGGCGAGGTCGTCGACCCGCAACCGGCCGCCGTGGCCTTCGAGAAGGAGCGCGGCCCGCCTGCAGCGGTCGTCGCGGACGAGCGGCGGCGTGTCTCCACGCAGCAGCCCCTCCACCAGGCGTTGCCGCGACCCCAGGTCCGGCGACGCGCGGAGGCGCTCCGCGATGGACTCGACCCGCTCCCCACCGAGGCGCGTGAGCTCCACGAAGCGGTTGGTCAGCTCAGACGGCCGGACATCCGCCAGTCGAGGGGCCTGGCCGGTACGGAAGCGAACGCCCAGGTACTCCGCCCCCTCGTCGAGCTCCACGTTCACCTTCTCGGTCGAAGGGCCGAGCAGGACCATCCGGGCGGCGGAGGAGGAGAAGCGGACGACGAGGTGCGCGCCGCTGTCGGGGAAGAGCTCGCGGAACGCGGTACCGCCCTTCCCTTCCCCGGTGACGGACCAGCACAGGTCGATCTTCGTCGCCAGGTCAGCGGCCGGAAAGGTGATGGTGCTCATCGGTCGACACCTCCCGACCTCGCGGGCGTGAGGTCCAGGCGCGCGAACCGTAGCACGGCGGCTCGCGTCCGGCGGCCCGGAAGGGTCACGCCCGGACATGGCGCGTGCGACCGAACCTTCCTGGTGCATGCCTGGAGCCGCCGCGCTCGACACTACCTCGTCGCGCAGGCGCGCCCTCACGGAGAGGACCAGAGCCCATGATCCGTCCGGACATCCTCCAGCAGTTCCCGCAGCTCTTTGGAACCCAGCACGTAAACGGACGCGAGGTCGACGTCGAGCAGACGATCGCGACGCTGACCCGTGAGCTGCGACCCGCGATCGCGGCCGCCCTCGGCGCGCGGCGGTCGCTCCTTCAGGACCCCGCGCCGGTCCACGAGAAGTACGCCTGGCCCGGGTGGGACGAGACGTTCGAGGACCCGGTGAGCGGGAAGCCCTGGACCTACCGCCAGATCGTGCAGGGCATGCTCGACAACTTCCTCGGCCGCGAGAGCGCGTGGCGCTGGCGCCTCAACGACGAGACGCCCATCCCCGAGCACGTTCACCCCTCGCGGAACCCCGGCCTCGAGCTCACCGGGCCGTGGCACCCGCTCGACATGGCGTTCAACGCGCTCAACTCCCCGGCTCCCATGAACATGCCGGACTTCGAGGACGCGTCGCCGCCGCACTTCCAGCCGGACGGCACGCCCTCGAACCAGCCGGTCGGCATCTTCGCCGCGCTGCAGAACGCGAAGGAGATCCACGAGGGCCGCTGGACCGGCCACCCGTACGAGGTGACGAAGAAGGGCAAGAAGCGGGCGTACCAGATCACGAAGCCGCCCGCGCAGTGGCCGACGCGGCTCGCGCGGCCGCCGAGCCTGCACCTGCGCTACGACCACGTGACCGTGGACGGCAAGCCGGCGCCCGGCCTCGTCGTCGTCACCGTCCTCTGGGCCGTGAACAACCACGACGCGCTCACCCGCGCCGGCAGCGGCGTCTACTTCTACATCCCGAAGCTCCAGACGCCGCGGGAGGCGCTCATCGTCGAGCGGCTGCTCTCCCGCATCGAGGAGACGATCGGCGTCGCGCCGGGCACCCTCAAGATCAAGATGCTCTACGAGGAGGGGAACGCGGGCCGGCAGCTCGCCGCGATCGCCTGGGTCCTGCGCCGCCGGCTGCTCGGGACGAACGTCGGCCGCTGGGACTACCTGGGGAGCCTCATCGAGATGTGGAAGGACGATCCGCAGGGCGTCTTCCCCGACCCGCAGACGATCGGGATGGCCACCCCGAACATGATCGCCTACCAGCGCTACAACGCGCTCCTGATGCTCATGGCGGGGATGAAGGAGGGCGACCTCGCCAACGCGGCGCCCATCGGTGGGATGGCGGCGGTGATGATCTACCAGCCGAGCGATCCGTACGGCCGCTCCCGGTACAACCCGGTGGCGCTCCGCGCCATCGCGATCGACAAGCTGCGCGAGCGCGTGCTGGGGCTCATGTTCGTCCCGGAGGCGCCGCTCGCCGCGGGCTCGCCGCCGACCCTGGAGGACATCCTCGCCGGTCGCGTGAAGGGGCGGCTCTACGACGCGTACCGGCAGAGCTGGGTCGCGAGCCCCGAGGCGGAGTACGTGGCCGCGGGGAATGCCCCCCTGCGCGCGGACCTGGCGGCGCTGCAGGGGATCCTCGACGCGCCGCTCGAGACCGTGGACGTGAAGGGGAAGCCCGTCCCGACGCCGGCGAGCGGGCTCAGCGGCGCGGAGCGGTCGCTGTTCCAGTCCCGCGGGCTCCTCGACGCGAAGGGCAAGATCACTCCGTCCGTGCTCGACACCCGCGCGCTCGACGCGCCGGAGAAGCTCTTCACGCCGGAGCTGTGGGAGGCGATCTACCGGGTGCCGAAGGGCGACGTCACCATCGAGCACATCCAGCACGCCTTCTACATGGCGGCGAACTACGGCTTCCAGATCCTCAACGGGAACTTCGCGGCCGCGATCGACGACTACGAGCTCAAGCAGCGGTTCATGAACGACCTCGCCACGTACCGGATCAACGTCTCGTGGCTCTGGACGCTCGTGCACCACCAGGCCGCGATCACCAAGGACGGCCACCTCCAGCGGCAGGTGCTCACTGAAGACGGGGTCGTGATCGGCGCGAGCGCCGAGGAGATCAAGGCGGGGACGCGCTTCACCCGCGAGCTCTTCGACAAGGTCTGGGACTACCACTTCGAGTGGACGCGCGAGTTCTTCGCGGAGCAGGACCGGCGGGGAGACCCGCCGCGCTTCGACCGCTCCAAGGCCGACGTGATCATGGAGCTATTGAAGCGCCAGCTCCTCTCGCCCCGCTACATCCAGCACAGCGCCCGCGTCCTCTTCGTGGTCGGGCAGGCGAGCCCCAGGGAACGCGCCCAGATCCTGGACGCGATCTTCGAGCTCGAGCGTCCGCAGCTCGTCGAGGGCGTCCGCACGGGCGCGCTCGCCCCCGTCGCGCTCTCGTCGCACGACTACGTGCACGACGTGTTCGGAGGGGAGGAGCGAGGCTCCTCGTCGCGGCCAGCCGGTGGATCGACGCGGACCTGAGAGCCCCCCGCGCCCGCCCGCGGGCGAGGGCCGCCTACTGCTTTCTCCGCAGCCCCCGGCGAAGGCGCCGGAGCAGCGCTCCTGCGACGGCGTCGAGCCGCAGCGCCTCGGCGCTCGCCGCGGCTCGCGCCTCGGGCTCCGAGGAGAACGTCGCGGCGAGCGCGCCGCCGTCCACCGTCACGGCGAAGCCGCGTCCCTCGAGCGGCGCGACGCGAACGAGGTGTCCGCGATCGCCGAGCGTGCGCGGCGGCATCGACATCGAGCGCTACAGATCGCGCGCGTCGTGAGCGCCGGCGGGCGCGGAGCGCGCGACGCGGAGCAGCTCGCGACAGGTGGGGCAGGTGACGCCCGACGCGTGCTTCGTCGAGCTCACCTGCTGGGACACGCCGCAGAGCACTCGCCGCTGCACCGGGTCGTAACCGTGGACCATCCGCACGCCGTTCCCGTCTTCCATGAAGCCTCCTGTCCGAAGCGAGCGCCTGGAGAGATGCGACGCTCCGGGGACGCGCTTCAGCACAAGCTGATCACTAGCGCGGTCGAGCACTGCGCGCCCCCGGGGTGTCGCCCCGGTTTCCGGGCGGCTCAGCCACGACGCGGCTATGTTCCCCCACAGGTCGCCCCCTCTCCTGCATGTCGCTCGCGCCGTGGCGGTCTCCCGGAGCCCCACATGGCGAGCCCACGAGCTCCGCCGCACGGCGGTGCGACTTCCGCATCCGCGCGCCTCGCGAGCGAGACGACCCGCGAGGGCGAGCGTTCGATGCTCACCCCCGAGCAGCTCACGCGGCTCCTGGAGCTCGCGCGCGCCCTGTCCGGCACGGTCGATCACGCGGACGTCGCAGCGATCGCCGCCGAACGGGCGCGAGTGCTCACCGGCGCGGCCGCCGCGCAGCTCGCCGAGATGGACGACGGAGACGAGCTCGCGCCGATCGCGGAGAGCCCCGGCGACGTGCCGGCGCGCCCCTCGGCACCCCTCTCGACCCGGGCCTCCGAGCCTGCGCGCGAGGCCGCCCGCACGCGTACGGCGATCTGGATCGCATCGCGCGCGGAGGCGCGCGCGGGCTACCGCAACGTTCCACTCGTCGCGTTCGGGGGCGGCCCCGAGCACGCCGCCTGGGCCTTCCTGCCCCTCGTCGCGGACGACGCGCTCGGGGGCGTCCTGACGCTCGCCTTCGACGAGGCGCCCGCGTTCGACCCATCGACCCGCGCCTTCCTCGCCGAGGTGGCCTCCGCCTGCGCGAACGCCCTCGCGCGCGGGAGCCTCTTCGCGCGCGAGCGCGACCGGGCGGACGCATCGGACGAGGCGCGCGCCTCCGGCGAGGTGCGGCAGCTCCGGAGCGACCGCCTCGTCGACGATCGCACCCATCTCTTCGAGCGAGAGCGGTTCGCGCGTGCGCGCGCGGAGGCGGAGGCGGTCGTCGCCGTGCACCTGGCGGACAGTCTCGAGCGCGCCCAGCGCCTCACGGCCGCGCTCGCCCACGCCGAGACCGAGGAGGACGTCGTCGCCGCGCTCGCGGCGCAGGGGCTCGACGGGTTCGGCGCCGCCCTGCTCACCCTCGCGCGGCGCACCGCCGGCGGAGGGCTCGAGCTCGTCCCGCTCGCCGGGGTCCCCGCCTCGGCGCCGGCGCCCGTCGACCCGGCGAGCCCGGAGGCGGAGGTGTTCCGCACGGCGTCGGCGCTGTGGCTCGACGCTCCGGAGCGGGTGCATCGGTTCCCGGCGGCAGCGCACGATCCGCTCGCGGGCGAGACCGGGAGCTGGCTCGGCGCGCCGCTGCCGGGTCCGGAAGGCGCCCGTGGGGTGCTGGCCCTCGCGTTCCCGTACGGGCGCGCGTTCACCCCCGGAGATCGAGCGCGCCTCACGCTGCTCGCCGAGGAGTGTGCGTCGGCGCTCTCGCGCTGCGCCGTGCGCGACGCCGAGGCCGCCGCCCGGGCCGCGGCCCTATCAGAGAAGCTCGCGAAGCCGCTCGTCACCTTCGTGGTGCAGTACGAGGAGGAGGGGCGCGACCGTCCCGACGCGCGCGTCCTCGGGGTGTTCTCCTCCGAGGCGGCTGCGCGCGAGGCGTTGCGGGAGCTCGACCGGACGCGCTCCCTGCTCGTGCGGGCGTGGATCACCTCGTGGGCCCTCGACGTGCCGCTCCCGGTGACGCGGGTCGAGGTCGCGCTCGCGGAGGCGTGAGGCGCGCAGCATTCCTCCTGCGCCCGGCTCCGCCGAGGAAGAGGAGCGCTGGCGGCCAGGTGAGCCTCACGCGCACCCCGCCTCCCTTGATGCCCGTCAACCGAGCGGCTAGCGTGGGCCGTTCACTGGAGGTCTGCCATGCGCCCACGCCTTCCGTTCGTCGCCCTCGCCTCGCTCCTCGCGCTCTCGATCACCGCCTGCGGCGGCTCCGACTCCGGCTCTCCTCCGGTCCAGCCGCAGTACCAGCCGCAGATCACGAACCTCACCGACAGCTTCGGGTTCCAGCTCACCGACGTGGCGAACGGGGACGGGACGCTCTCGTACACATGGCACAACACCGGCACGATGGCGTCCATCGACCGCTCGAGCGCCATCAGCGCCGGCAGCGTGACGCTCACCCTGCGTGATGCCGCCGGCACGCAGGTCCATCAGGGCCCGCTCGACGGCACGACCGGCTCCGTCTCGACCGTGGCCGGCGTCGCGGGCGACTGGACCGTCATCGTGGACTTCGCCCACACCACCGGGACGATCAACTTCCGCGCGCAGAAGCAGTAGGCGGTCCCGGGGCGGCGCTCCGCGGCCGCGGAGCGCCTCGCCCAGCCCGTCGTGGAGCGTCGCGCGCCGGCGCCGCGCGCCTACCGGCTGATGGGCTTGTAGCGGATGCGCCGGGGCTTCGCGCCCTCCTCGCCGAGCCGCCGCCGCTTGTCGGCCTCGTACTCCTGGTAGTTGCCGGTGAAGAACGTCCACCGCGACTCGCCCTCGGCGGCCAGGATGTGCGTCGCGATCCGGTCCAGGAACCAGCGGTCGTGGGAGATGACCATGACGCTGCCCGCGTACTCGAGCAGCGCGTCCTCCAGCGCCCGCAGGGTCTCGACGTCGAGGTCGTTCGACGGCTCGTCGAGGAGCAGCACGTTGCCGCCGGTCATGAGCGTCTTCGCGAGGTGGAGCCGGCCGCGCTCGCCGCCGGAGAGCGCGCCGACGATCTTCTGCTGATCGGCGCCCTTGAAGTTGAAGCGCCCGATGTACGCGCGGCTCGGCATCTCGAAGCGGCCGACCTGGATGACGTCGCGTCCGCCGGAGAGCTCGTCGAAGACGGTCTTGTCGCTCGCGAGGTTCTCGCGGCTCTGATCGACGAACGCCAGCTTCACGGACTGGCCGATGGCGACCTCGCCCGAGTCCGGCTTCTCCGCGCCGGTGATCATCTTGAAGAGCGTGGACTTGCCCGCGCCGTTCGGGCCGATGATGCCGACGATGGCGCCGGGCGGGACGATGAACGACAGGTCGTCCATGAGCAGCCGGTCGCCGAAGCCCTTCGTGACGCCCTTGAACTCGATGACCTTCTCGCCGAGCCGCTCCGCCACCGGGATGAAGATCTCCTGCGTCTCGTTCCGCTTCTGGTACTCGACGCTGGAGAGCTCCTCGAAGCGGGCGAGGCGCGCCTTGCTCTTCGCCTGCCGCGCCTTCGGGTTCTGGCGCACCCACTCGAGCTCGAGCTTCATCGCCTTGATGCGCGCGCTCTCCTGCTTGGCCTCGACCTCGAGCCGCTGCTCCTTCTGATCGAGCCAGGAGGAGTAGTTGCCCTTCCACGGGATGCCGCGGCCGCGGTCGAGCTCGAGGATCCACTCGGCGGCGTTGTCGAGGAAGTAGCGGTCGTGCGTGACCGCCACCACCGTGCCCGGGAAGCGGGTGAGGAACTGCTCGAGCCACTCGACCGACTCCGCGTCGAGGTGGTTCGTCGGCTCGTCGAGGAGCAGCATGTCCGGCTTCGAGAGCAGGAGCTTGCAGAGCGCGACCCGGCGCTTCTCGCCGCCGGAGAGGTGCTTGATGGTCGCGTCCCAGGGCGGCAGGCGCAGCGCGTCCGCGGCGATCTCGAGCGCGTTGCCGGTGTCGGCGCCGGCGCTCTCGATGATCGCCTCGAGCCGCGCCTGCTCCTCGGCGAGCTTCTCCAGGTCCGCGTCGGGCTCGCTGTAGGCGGCATAGACCGCCTCGAGCCTCTTCTGCGCCTCGGCCACCTCGCCCATGGCGGACTCGACCTCCTCGCGCACGGACCGGTCGCCGTCGAGCTTCGGCTCCTGGGGGAGGTAGCCGACCTTGATGCCGCCCTGGCGCTGCAGCTCGCCGTCGAACTCCTCGTCCACGCCGGCCATGATCCGCAGCACGGTGGACTTGCCGGCGCCGTTGAGGCCGAGGAGGCCGATCTTGGCGCCGTGGAAGAAGGAGAGGGAGATGTCCTTGATGATCTGCCGCTTGGGCGGGACGACCTTGCTCACGCGGAGCATCGACATCACGTACTGGGCCATGGCGCTCGGGGGTGAAGGGTTGAGGAAAGGGGCGACAGCCTAATCGAAATCCGCCCGCGTCGCCCGTCGGCGTCCGCGGGCGGCCTCTCGTCTCAGCGGCCGCGCTGCTGCCTCGCCCACTCCCGGAGCGTCATGGGCCGGATGCCCCAGCGCGCCTCGAGCGACGGGATGTCCGCCGAGTAGCCAACGCGCTCGAACCACTCCAGCATGAGCGCGAAGTCCTCGCTGTTCGCGCGCACGGCCTCCATCGGAATCTGCCGGTAGGCGAGCTTTCGCCCGACGAGCTCGCTCACGACCTCCGCCGCCTCCGGCATCGTCACGGCGTCGCCCGCGAGGTCCGTCTCCGTCCCTCGCCACTTCTCGGCCTCGACGAACGCTTGCGCCGCGAACCGCCCGATGTCGTCCGACGCGATCATCTGCAGCTTCGTCGTGGGACGCAGCGCGGTGACGAGCGCGTCTCCCTGGAGGAACCCGGGCGAGACGAGGTTCTCCATGAAGAAGACCGGGCGCAGGATGACGTGCGAGGGGAACCCGAGCCCACGCACGGCCTCTTCCACGCGCGCCTTGTTGTCGAAGTGCGGGATCCCGGTCGCGAGGTGCGCCGAACCCACCGAGCTGTAGACGAAGTGCTGCACGCCCCGGCGACGCGCGAGCTCGGCGAGCCGCTTGCCCTGCTCCTCCTCCCGCACGACGCCCGCCTCCCATGTGTTCTGCACCGCGAACACGCCCCACGCGCCGGTGAGGGCGCGCTCGAGCGAGGCGGCGTCGTCGAGGTCGCCCTGGACCAGCTCCGCGCCGAGCGCGGCGACCGCCTTCGCCGCGTCCCCCTCCGGCTTGCGCGTCATCGCCCGGAGCGCGAAGCCGCCGCGCCTCGCGAGGTGCCGGAGCGTGGCGCCGCCCTGCTTTCCGGTGGCGCCGGTCACGAGAACGGTCCTGTCGTTGGCCATGGGCTTCCCTCCTCCTCGAGCTCTCGCAGCGAGGCGCACTCATGGTGGGCCCGGGCCGACGCCGCCACGCACCTCGCGGGACCCTCCGAGCGCTCGCCCGAGCGGCGGCCTGCCCGTGCAGGCGATCCACGGCCGGCCCTGGGACGCCCACCTTGGTTCGAGCGCCGCCTGCCCGCACGGCGCATGTGAGCAGTCATCCGCAGACCGAAGAGGGAGCTGCCATGGCGAATCCAGCAGAGCCGCATGAGTCGTCGTCCGCTCCGTCGCAGCCTCGGGCCGCGCGCCTCGCGGCGCTCCGCGACGACCTCGATCATCGCATCGACGAGATCGTCGACGCCGGCGCCGACCGCGCGCCCGCGCTGAAGAAGGAGTTCGACGCCCTCTGGAAGACGTTGAAGGAGGAGGCCGACAAGCACTAGGACGACCTCGCCCCCGGGCGGCGGCGGCCTCGCCACCGCCCGGCAGCCGCGTCGCGCGGCCCCTCACACGCCGGGGTCCGTCGCCTCGCCGTGAAGCCTAGACGCGGTCCCGGATCTCCTTCGCCCCCGCGGTGTGCGCGCAGTGGGCGCCGCAGAAGAACTTCCCGCCGGCCTCCACCCCGTGCCCGATCACGTGGCAGCCGCACTGCTCGCAGTGCGGCGCGAGCGCCTGGATCGCGCACTCGAAGCTGTCGAAGACGTGGTGCGCTCCGGCGGCGACGACCTCGAACGCCTTGTCGTACTGGTTCCCGCAGACCTCGCAGTTTCCGGTCATGGCAGCTCGTCCTTTCCTTTCGAACGCTAATGCCGCGCGAGGGCGCCGGGTCGCGGGTCTGCCGGGTCGCGCTCTTCGGGTGGCCGCGCGCGATCCTCCCGCTCGCCTCGCGGCCGCGTGACCGTACGCCGTCTCTCGGACCGAGAATGGACGCGCCTGCTCCGCGTCACGCCTTCCAGTCAGGGTGGACCGTGAGCACCGGGCACGGCGCGTTGCGAACGACGCTCTCCGCGACGGAGCCGGTCAGCATGTGCTCGCGATCGACGCGGCCGTGCGTCCCCATCACGATGAGATCGACGTCCCCCGTCGTCGCGAACTCCACGATCGCGACCTCGGGCGAGCCGCCGGCGCGGGCGACCGTGACCCGCTGAGCGCCCAGGCGGCTGGCGGTCTCCTTCCACGCGGTGAGCTGTCCGTCGAGCCCTCCCGCGGGCGGGAGCTCAGCCGCCACCCGCGCCGCGGACTCCACGTAGAGGAGGACGAGCTCCGCGCCGAGCCTGCGACACAGATCCGCCGCGACGCGCAGGCCGGCCTGCGCGGCCTCCGAGAAATCGACCGGACAGCAGATCCTGCTCCACTCCAGCGGCGCCATGCGCTCCTCCAGACCCGCGAGCCTCGACCGGCTCGAAGCGTGCTCCCAGGAGAGCGTAAGGAGTCGTCGCGCTCGCGGCGCTCGACATGCCGGGTCGTCCGGCGGCGCGGAGCATGGGCTGCAGGCGGGCGCCCCCGGTCCTGCCGTGCGGGCGCCCGCCGTCCTCGAACCCGGGCCGCGACCTCGAGATGCCTCAGCCGCGCGCGCCGGCGGCGACGTACGCTTCGCTCGCGACCACCCCGGGATACTACGCCCTTGGCGACCCACCGGAAGCGCACGAGGCCACTCGAGCCGCTCGAGATGCGCGCCTACCACGAGGCCGGCCACGCCGTGATCGCGATGCTCCGGGGCTTCGGGGTGACGCGGGTCACCGTCTCGCGGCGCGGGCCGATCGGCGGCGCGTGCGAGTTCCGCTTCAGCGCTCCGCGGCGCGGCTCGGCCGGCGCCGCGAAGCGGGTGGCGCGCGCGGGAGGCGCGGTGGCGCTCGCGGGCAGCGTGGCCGAGGACCGGGCCGCCCTCGAGCGCGGCTACCTCTCCGTCGATCTGAGGTCCGGCCTGCCGTTCCCGCTGTTCGCGCCGGGCGCCGAGGAGGACCGGCGCGTCGCGCTGCGCTTCGCGGCGCAGCTCCATCCCGGCGCAGCGGCGAGGCATGCCTTCCTGCGCCGGATGCGCGCGAGCGCGGAGCGGCAGCTCGAGGATCCCCGCATCTGGGCCGCAGTGGAGCGGCTCGCTCATCGGCTCGCGCGCGCGCGGATGCTCACCGGCGATCGGGCCGTGAGGACCGTCGTGCGGGCGATCGCGGCGGCGTCGCGCGCGGTCGAGCCGCGGCGCGCACCCTCCGCCCGGCGGGCAGGCGCCTCCTCTGCGGCGCCCCCACCTCACGCGCGCTCGGCCCGCAGGCGGCCGCGGTCGCGGTCTCCTCCGGACGCGGCGGGAGCGCTCACGCGAACGCGGGCCCCCTCCGCTCGTCCCGCGCCTCTCTCGCGGAGGCCTAAGCTCAGGCCATGAAGAAGCAGCTGCTGTTCGACGCCGCTGCGCGCGAGGCGGTCCTGCGTGGCGCCACGCTCCTCGCCAACGCGGTCCGCGTCACCCTGGGGCCGAAGTCGAAGTGCGTCCTCCTCGATCGGAGATGGGGAGAGCCCATCGTCTGCAACGACGGCGTGACGATCGCGAAGGAGCTGGAGCTCGAGGACCCCACCGAGAACCTCGGGATCCGCATGATCCGCGAGGCGGCCGAGCGCACCGGCGAGGCCGTCGGCGACGGCACGACCACGGCGACGCTCCTCGCGCACACGATCTTCGCGGAGGGGGTGCGCAACGTCGAGGCGGGCGCGAGCGCCATCGAGCTGAAGCACGGGCTCGACCGCGGCCTGCGCGCGGCGGTCGGGTGCCTGAAGGCGCTGTCGCGCCCGGTGACGACGCGCCGCGAGAAGGCGCAGGTGGCGACCATCTCGGCGCACAACGACGCGACCATGGGCGACCTCGTGGCCGAGGCGGTCGAGCGGGTCGGAGGCGAGGGAGTCATCTCCGTCGAGGAGGCCAAGGGCATCGAGACGACGCTCGAGGTGGTGGAGGGGCTGCAGTTCGACCGCGGGTACCTGTCCCCGTACTTCGTGACCGACCCGGACCGGATGGAGTGCGTCTTCGAGAACCCGGTCGTCCTGCTCACCGACCGGCGCCTCAGCCTGATGAAGGACCTCATCCCGCTCCTCGAGGAGGTGGTGAAGGTGGGCCGCCCCGTCCTCATCGTCGCCGAGGACGTCGACGGCGAGGCGCTCGCGACGCTCGTGGTGAACAAGATGCGCGGCGCCCTCCTGTGCGCCGCCGTGAAGGCGCCCGGGTTCGGCGATCGCCGCAAGGAGCTCCTGCAGGACCTCGCGATCCTCACCGGCGCGCGCATCGCCTCGGAGGAGCTGGGCGTCAAGCTCGAGCACCTCGCCTTCGGCGACCTCGGCAGCGCCCGCCGCGTCGTCGTCGCGCGCGAGACCACGACCCTCATCGGCGGCGCGGGCGACAAGGCCGCGATCCTGGCGCGCACGGAGCAGCTGCGCCGCCAGGTCCGCGAGGCGAAGAGCGACTACGACCGCGAGAAGCTGCAGGAGCGGCTCGGGAAGCTCGCGGGCGGCGTGGCGGTGATCCACGTCGGGGCCCCCACCGAGGCCGAGCTGAAGAGCCGCAAGGAGGCGTTCGAGGACGCCATCAACGCGACCAAGGCCGCCGTGGCGGAGGGGATCGTGCCCGGCGCCGGCCTCGCCCTCCTCCGCGCGATCGACGCGGTCCAGAAGGAGGAGGCGTCCTGCGCGGGCGACGAGCGCACCGGGCTCGAGATCCTCGCGCACGCGCTCGGCGTGCCTACCCGGCAGATCGCGACGAACTCCGACGTCGAGGGGGCGCTCGTCGTGGAGCGCATGCGCCTCGGCTCCGGCAACTTCGGCTTCGACGCCGCGCGCGGCGTCTACGTGGATCTCGTCGAGGCGGGCATCGTCGATCCCACCAAGGTGGTCCGCGTCGCGCTCGAGAACGCGGTGTCGGTCGCGAGCGTCCTGCTCCTCACTCAGGCGACGCTCGCGGAGGCTCCGCCGGCGAAGTCCGAGGCGGCGGCCCCCGAGGTCTGACGTGGCCGCGAAGGGCAAGGCCGTCGCGCGCCACGCGGTCGAGGAGCACCGCGGCGAGCTCCAGATCCGGATCGACGCTCCTTCGCTGCCGGCGCTGTTCGCCGAGGCGGGCCGCGCGCTCGCCGAGGTGATGCGCGGTACCCCGCTCGAGCCGCCCTCCGCGTGGAGCGACGAGGTCGTCGTGACGGCCGAGGATCGCGAGGCGCTCCTCGTGGAGTGGCTGAACGACCTCGTCTTCCGCTCGGAGGTCTCGAAGGTGCTCTTCACGGACTTCCAGATCACGCACCTCACGGATCACCAGCTCGTCGCGACGATCCGCGGCACGCGCCTCGCGCGGCTGCGGAATCCGGTCAAGGCGGCGACCTACCACGCCCTCTCCATCGCGGAGCGCGACGGCGGCGTCACCGCGACGGTCATCCTCGATGTCTGAGCCGCCCGAGGGAGGTGCCGCCATGACCACCGCCGCCCAGCCAGCCGCCGCGGACCTCCGGCCCATCGGCCCCTGCCTGTACGAGCTCGGGCGCGCGCCCGGCAGCGCGATGCGGGTCCCGGCCCGCGTCTTCGCGGACGAGGTCCTCCTCACCCAGATCGTGCACGACCGGAGCATCTCCCAGCTCGTGAACGTCACGACGCTGCCCGGCATCGTGGACGCCGCGCTGGGGATGCCGGACATGCACGAAGGGTACGGGTTCCCGGTGGGCGGCGTCGCGGCGACGGAGCTGCCCGACGGCGTCATCTCGCCGGGCGGGATCGGCTTCGACATCAACTGCGGCGTGCGCCTCCTCGTCTCCGGCCTCCGCGAGGAGGATGTCCACCCGTCGCTCGAGGCCCTCGTCCACGAGATGAGCCGCAGCGTCCCCGCCGGCTACGGCCGCCACGGGCGGCTCGCCCTCACGCGGGAGGAGATGGACCGCGTGCTCGGCGAGGGCTGCCCCTACCTCGTCCGCGAGCACGGGCTCGGCCGTCCCGAGGACCTCCCGCTCATCGAGTCGGGGGGCGTCATCGCGAGCGCGGCGCCGGGCGCGGTGTCGGAGCGCGCGAAGCAGCGCGGCGAGGATCAGCTGGGCACGCTGGGCGGAGGCAATCACTTCATCGAGGTGCAGGTCGTCGACGCGATCTTCGACGCGCCCGCCGCCGAGGCGCTCGGGGTCTCCCTGGGCCAGGTGACGGTCCTCGTCCACACCGGCTCGCGCGGCCTCGGCCACCAGGTCTGCACGGACCACGTGAAGGTCATGGACACCGCGCTCCATCGCTACGGGATCACCGTCCCCGACCGGCAGCTCGCGTGCGTCCCCCTCTCCTCGCCCGAGGGGCAGCGCTACTTCGGCGCGATGTGCGCCGCCGTCAACTTCGCGTTCTGCAACCGCGAGGTGATCGCGCACCGCGCCCGGGAGGTCTTCCGCCGCGTGCTGCACGGCGCGCCGGCGGCCGAGCTGCGCCTCGTCTACGACGTGGCGCACAACACCGCCAAGATCGAGCGCCATGGCGATCGGACGCTCTGCGTGCACCGCAAGGGCGCGACGCGCGCGTTCGGCCCCTCGAGCGCGGAGATCCCCGAGGCGTACCGGGGCGTCGGCCAGCCCGTGCTCATCCCGGGCAGCATGGGCACCGCCTCGTACCTCCTCGTGGGCACCGACGCCGCGGACGCGCTGTCGTTCAGCAGCACCTGCCACGGCGCGGGCCGCGCCATGAGCCGGGGCGCCGCGAAGCGTCGCGTGCAGGGGCACGTCCTGCGCAAGGAGCTGCTCGCGCGCGGGATCGTGGTGCGCTGCCCGAGCAACGAGGAGCTCGCCGAGGAGGCGCCGCTCGCCTACAAGGACGTCGATCGCGTGGTGGACGTCGTCCATCGCGCCGGGCTCGCGCGCAAGGTCGCGCGGCTCCGGCCGATCGGGGTCGTGAAGGGGTGAGCGCGCGTCGCCGGTCGCTCGTCACGTCGACCTGCGGCGTCCCCGCCGCGCGCCCAACCTCCGCAGCTGCTCGTAGAGCGCGCGCTCGTCCGCGGTCGCCGCCTCGGGGACCCGTACCTGGATGCGCACGTCGAGATCTCCCCGCCGTCCGCCGCCGAGGCGGGGGAGCCCCTTGCCCCGCAGGCGCAGGACCGCTCCGGGCTGCGTTCCCGCCGGGATCACCAGCTCGACGGTGCCCTCGAGCGTGGGGACGTCGATGCGCGTGCCCAGCACCGCCTCGGGCACCGGGATCGTCTCGGTGCGCCAGAGGTCGGCGCCATCGCGCTCGAAGCGCGGGTCGTGCGCGAGGCGCACCACCGCGTAGAGGTCGCCGGGCGGAGCGCCGGGCTCGGCGCCCGGCAACCCGCGGCCCGCGAGGCGCAGCGCCGTCCCCTCCTCCACTCCGGGTGGCACGGTGATCTCGAGCGCCTCGGCGCGGGTCACCTCTCCGCGCCCGCCGCACTCGGGGCAGGGCTCGTCGATCACCTTGCCGCTGCCGGCGCAGGTGGGGCAGGTCGTGATCTGGCGAAAGTGCACTCCGGCCTGGTCGCGGCTCGCGACCCGCTGCCCGGTGCCGCCGCAGGAGGCGCAAGCGCGCGGCGAGGTGCCCGCCTTGGCGCGCGTGCCGTGGCACGCCGGGCACGCGACGGGACGAGAGAGGCGGAGCGTCTCCTTCCCTCCCTGGCTCACCCGGTCGAGCGAGACGGTCAGCTCCACCTGGAGGTCCTCTCCGGGCCGCGGTCCGGCCCGCCCCCGGGCCCCGCGCCCGAAGAGGCGCTCGAACAGGCTCGAGCCGCGATCGAACCCGAAGCCGAGGTCGCCGAACAGGTCCCCGAAGTCGAGGCCGGAGACGAGGTCCTCGGGCGAGAACCCCGCCACGCCCGCGAAGCCGCGCGCGTCGTAGTCGGCCCGCTTCCGGGGGTCCGACAGCACGGCGTACGCCTCCGCGATCTCCTTGAAGCGCTCCTCGGCCTCCGGCGCCTTGTTGCGGTCCGGGTGGTACTGGAGCGCGAGCCTCCGGAACGCGTCCTTGATCGCCGCCTCGCCGGCGTCGCGCGCGACGCCCAGCACCTCGTAGTAGTCGCGGCGCGCCTCGGCCACGGCGGGGTCCTCAGGCGTGCTTCTTCTCCTCGTACTGCGCGTCGACCACCTTGCCGCGCGGCCCGGCCCCCGTCGGGCGCGCCTCGCCCGGCCCGGCGGAGGGAGGCGGCGGGCTCGGCTGCTCGTACGCGCCCGGGGTCTGGGCGTAGAGGGCGGCGCCGGACTCGCGCACCGCCTTCTTCAGCGCCTCGGCGCGCTCGGCCGCGAGGCGCGCGTCCCGCTTCCCCGCCGCCTCGCGCACCTCTCGCACGCCCGCCTCGAGCCGGCGCCTCAGGTCGTCGGGGAGCCGGTCGGAGAAGTCGCCCAGGACGCGCTCGGCCTGGTACGCGGTCGCCTCGGCGTCGTTCAGCTTCTCGGCCTCTTCCCTCCGCCGCCTGTCCTCCTCCGCGTACTGCTCCGCCTCCTTGACCATCCGCTGCTTCTCCGCCTCGGGCAGCCGCGTCGAGCCCGTGATGCGGATCGACTGCGACCTCCCCGTCGCGGTGTCCTTCGCCGACACGTCGAGGATCCCGCTCGAGTCGATGTCGAACGTGACCTCGATCTTGGGCACGCCGCGCGGCGCGGGCGGCAGGCCCCCGAGGTTGAACTCCCCGAGGCTCGTGTTGTCGGCCGCCATCGGGCGCTCGCCCTGGTAGACGTGGATGGTCACGCTGGTCTGCATGTCGGCGGCCGTGGTGAAGCTCTCGGAGCGCTTCACCGGGACCGGCGTGTTTCGCGCGAGGAGGGGGGTGGCGATGCCGCCGAGCGTCTCCACGCCCAGCGTGAGGGGCGTCACGTCGACGAGGACGATCTCCCCCACCTCTCCGGTCAGGACGCCGGCCTGGATGGCGGCGCCGGCCGCGACGCACTCCATCGGGTCGACGCCCATCTCCGCCTTCCTTCCGAACAGCTCCTCGAAGAACTGGCGCACCGCCGGCATGCGCGTGGGGCCACCGACGAAGACCACGCGGTCGATCTCGCGCGGCGTCCGTCCCGCGTCGCGGAGGGCCTGCTCCACCGGCGCGCGGCACCGCTCGATCACGGGGCGCACGATCCGCTCCAGCTCGGCGCGCCCGAGCTCGAGCTCGAGGTGGACCGGCGTCCCCTCCCGCGCCGCCACGAAGGGGAGGCTCACGCGGGCGGTCACGCTCGCGGAGAGCTCGATCTTGGCGAGCTCGGCGGCCTCGAGGAGCCTCGCCTCCGCCTTCCGGTCACCGCGCAGCTCCACCCCCGTCTGCTGGCGGAAGCGCTCCGCGAGGTGCTCGAAGATCCGGGCGTTCATGTCGGTGCCGCCGAGCTGGGTGTCGCCGCTCGTGGCCTTCACCTCGAAGACGCCCTTGCCGAACTCCATGACGGTGACGTCGAGCGTCCCGCCGCCGAGATCGATGACGACGATGCGGAGCTCCTGGGCGAGGCGAACGAGGCCGTAGGCGAGCGCGGCGGCGGTGGGCTCGTTGACGAGGCGCCTCACCTCGAGCCCAGCGATCCGGCACGCGTCGCGCGTGGCGGCGCGCTGGTTGTCGTCGAAGTAGGCGGGGACCGTGACGACGGCCTGTTCCACCTTCTCGCCCAGGAACGCCTCGGCGTCGCGCCGGATCTTCTGGAGCAGGAAGGCCGAGAGCTGCTCGGGCGTGAACTCGCGATCGCGCAGCCGGATCTTCTCGCGGCGTCCCATCCTCCGCTTGAACCCGGTGGCCGTCCCCTCCGGGTTCGCGACCGCCTGGCGCCGCGCGGGCTCGCCGACGAGCAGCTGTCCATCGGGGGTCAGCGCGACGTAGCTCGGGAAGGCCTTGCCGCCGAGGCTCACGCCCTCTGCGCTGGGGATGATGACCGGTCGGCCGCCCCGCAGGACCGCCGCGGCCGAGTTGGACGTGCCGAGGTCGATGCCGATGACCGCCATGCTCCCTCCCCGCGGCGGGCGCGGGCCACGCCACGACCGCTCTGGCCGGCCGCGCACTCGCTGCCGCGAGCTTACGCCCGCGGTCCGGGAGCGGCGCGGCCCGATGGAGCGGGCGCGACCCGCGGAGGGCGGCTCGAACGGCTCACGCCGGAGCTCCGCCCGCCGCGCTTCCTGCCGACCGCCACCGAGGCGCAGGGGGCTGGCCGCCATTGCGGGCCGCGCGGAGGTTGCTTATACAACCATACATGCCCCGCACCCCCGCAGCGCGCGCGTCCGACGAGATCGCCGCCGAGTGCCTCGCGAGCCGCGCCCGCTTCCTCGACCGCCGCCTCGCCTCCATCTACGAGCGCGCCCTCCGCCCGCTCGGCCTGCGCCGCACCCAGCTCACGCTGCTCGTGGCGATCGCGCGGGCGGGCGAGCGGGCGACGCCCACCGTGGTGGGCCGCGCGCTGCAGCTCGAGAAGTCGACCGTCAGCCGGGAGCTGGCCCGGCTGCAGGCGCTCGGCTGGGTCCGCGTCGAGCCTTCCCCCGACGCCCGGGCGCAGCGCCTCGCCCTGACGGCCGCCGGGACCCGGACGGTCGAGGCCGCGCACCCGCTCTGGCGCAAGGCGCAGCGCGAGGCGCGCGCGCTCCTCGGCGATCGCGCCGCCGCGGCGCTCGCCGCCCTCACCGTCCGGCTCCATCCGCGCTTCGCGGGCTAAACGAGCGATCATGATTCGGAAACAGGCAACGAGCGAAGCGAGGCCGCCGGGGCGCCACCGCGATAGCGGCGAAGCCGCCCGCGGCGGCGCACGGGACCCGGCGAGCCGGGGTGGGGCCCCGACGAGCTTCGCTCGGCGGGGCGGGGGCGCAGCCCCCGTCAGAACATGCCTGAACGACAGCGTGATGCGCGACACCGAAGGTGGTCGCGAATCGCGAACTGTCGTTTAGGAGGCCTCTCCCTTCGCCCCGGGCGCGGCGCCCGGTCCGGGGCGGTGAAAGCCGTCGGGCGCAGGGTTGTACGTACAACGCGAGCCGCCGGCTCGCGGGAGGTTCACATGGCAGCGCTCGTTCCCGGGTTCGTGTGGCCGATCGTCATCGGCGTGGAGGTCCTCCTCATCGCCCTCGTCGTCCTCGCCCTCCGCCGGCACGCCGGCGTGGGGGCGACGGCGGCGGGCGTGTTCCTCGGGGCGTGGCTCGTCCTCGTGATGCTCCTCGCCGCAGCGGGGGCGTTCGCCGGAGCGCCGGATCGCCCACCGTGGGTCGCCCTCGCCGTCTTCGCCCCCATCCTCACGGGCGGCCTGGCGCTCTCGGCCTCGCGCACCCTGCGCGCGCGGGCGCTCGCGATCCCGCAGCCCTGGCTCGTCGGGATCCAGGCGCTGCGCGTCATCGGCGTCGTCTTCCTCGTGGCCCACGCCCGCGGCGCACTCCCCGGCCAGTTCGCGCTCCCCGCGGGCTGGGGCGACCTCGCGGTCGGCGCCGCCGCGCCCCTCGTGGCCTACGCGCTCGCGACGGGCAAGCGCTTCGCCCCGCACCTCGCGCTGGCCTGGAACGTCGCCGGTCTCCTCGACCTCGTCGTCGCCGTCGGCACGGGCGCGCTCTCCGCGCCGGGCCCGATCCAGGTGTTCACCACCTCGCCGTCGTCGGTCGCGCTGGGGGAGCTCCCCCTCTCCCTCGTCCCCACGTTCGGCGTCCCGATCTTCGTGCTCCTGCACGTCCTCTCGCTCATGGGCCTCCGCGCGCGGGCGCGCGCGCACGTCGAGCGCCCCGGCGCCGCGGGCAGCCCGACGCCCGCTCTCGCGCGGTGACGGCCGTCCCGGGGCCCGCGCGCGGCGACCGTCCCGGCGCAGCCGGGCGACTGCCGCGCTCGGGGGAGGCGCGCCTCGGCGGGCGAGCCGTCGCTCCTCCATCTTTGGTGCGCGTCCTCCCGGGCCCTCGACGCCCCGCCCCGGCGCCCGTAGAGGGCCCACATGCCGGACGTACGCTTCGTGTACTCGAGCGGCCTCGCGACCCCGCGCTTCACGAACGGGGTGCTACGCGGGAGCTGGGACGAGCGCGGGCGGGCCGCCGCCGCGTGGACCGAGCGGCCGATGACCGCCGTGACCTGCGAGGATGGTTCGGCGGGGTTCGAGGCGACCGTGTCCTTCCCGGCCTCGGAGCTCGGCAAGCGCTTCGAGTGGGACGTCGTCGGGGACGGCCCGGGCGGCCGCCGCGTCCTCGTCGCCACGGAGGAGGACGACCCGCTCTCGCGCCGGACCGTCCGGGCGTTCACGCTCGCCGGCGGCGGCCAGGTGGAGCGCTACCACCTCGCCCTCGGCCGGCGGCTGGGGGCGAACCCGCTCCGCCGCGACGGCGGCGCGCCAGTGCTCCAGTTCGCGCTCTGGGCGCCCAACGCGCGCGCCGTTGAGGTGGTGCTCGGCGACGGCACGAACGGCTACATCTCCGACGACGGCACCGGGAGCGCGTCGCTCCCGCCCGTGCCCCTCGCCCCCGCCGGCGAGGGGCTCTGGCAGACGCGCCTCGACGATCCCGCGCTCGCCGACTACTTTCGCTGCGAGCACACCCCCTACCTGTTCCGGGTGACGCGCGACGATGGGTCCGTCTCCTACCGGACCGATCTCTACTCGCGCTGGCAGGTGGGCCAGGGGAGCTTCGATCCGCAGGGGCGCATCTTCGGCGGCACGGCCGCGGGGCTCGACGGCGCGGTGAGCTGCTCGGCGGTGGTGGATCCGGACACGTTACCGGCGCCCCAGGGCGGGGCCAGCGGCTTCGTGCCGTGCACGGACTTCTGGTGCGAGGAGCACGACCCGGCGCGTCCGGTGCCCTCGCGGCTCGAGGACCTCGTCATCTACGAGCTCCACGTCGGGTCGCTCGGCGTCGGCCGGCCCGACGCCGGGAACCTCGAGGACGCGATAGCGCTGCTCGACGAGCACCTCCTCCCGCTCGGCGTGAACGCGGTCGAGCTCCTGCCGATGGCCGAGTTCAGCGGCGACGCCGCGTGGGGCTACGGCAACTCGCACCACCTCGCCATCGAGATCACCGCCGGCGGGCGCGACGCGCTCATGCGCTTCGTGCGCGCCTGCCATCGCCGCGGCGTCGCCGTCATCCAGGACGTCGTCTACAACCACTGGGACTTCAACGCCGCGCGCGCCGAGTGGCAGGTGGACTCGGCCGCGCCCGAGCGGAACATCTACTACTGGTACGAGGGCAAGGCCGGCGAGCATTCGCGCCCCGAGGGCGGCTACGTGAACAACGGCTCCTCCGGGTGGGCGCCGCGCTACTGCGAGGAGCAGGTGCGCCGCCTCTTCGCCTCGAGCGCCGCGATGCTCGTGGACGAGTTCCACGTCGACGGCTTCCGCGTGGACCTCCTCGACGCCATCCACCGCGACAACCGGCTCAACGAGCCCGGCGGCCCGCCCGTGCCGCGCGCCAACCTGTACGGCGCGAAGATGCTCCGCGAGTGGGCGCGGACGTTGCGCCTCATCCGCCCGTCGGTGATGCTCGTCGCGGAGGACCACACCGGCTGGGGCGACGTGACGCGGCCGCTCGACGAGGGCGGCCTCGGGTTCGACGCCGCCTGGTACGTCGACTTCTACCACCACCTCGCCGGGCCGCGACCCGAGGGCGGCTGGGCCGCGCTCCTCGCGGAGGCCGGCTACGGCGACGACCGGGCGCTCGCCATCGACCGCTTCGACGGCGCGCTGCACGGCGCGGCGGACCGCAAGGTCGTCTACCACGAGTCCCACGACGAGGCGGGGAACTCCCCGGGCTCGGCGCGCACGATCGTCCTCGCCGTCCAGGGCGCGCCGCTCGTCGGCGCGACCCGCGACTGCGCCGAGGCGCGCTGCCGCGTCGCCGCCGGGCTCTCGCTGCTCTCGCCGGGGACGCCGATGTTCCTCATGGGCGAGGAGGTGGGGGCGGCGAACCCGTACCGGTACGACGACTTCCTCGCGCACCGCGAGGATCTCGCCGGCCTGCGGCGCGGCCTCGGCGCTCGGCTCTTCCGCTGGTACCAGGAGCTCATCCGCCTCCGGCTCGGACGGGCGGCGCTGCGCTCGCGCAGGGTCGCGACCGTGCACCGCCACGAGGCGAACCGCGTGATCGCGTTCCTCCGCGGGGACGCCGAGCTGCTGGTCGTCGCGAGCCTCGCGAACCGCCCCTTCGCGGCCGGGTACGTCCTCGAGAGCGCCGCGCTCCCGGACGCGGACTGGCACGAGGTCCTCAACAGCGACGCCGCGGTCTTCGGCGGCGCGGGCGTCGGAAACGGCGGGGCGCCGCGGCGATCCACTTCTGGCCGCCTCGAGGTCATCGTCCCCGCCAGAGGGCTCGTGGTGCTCGAGGCGCGTTGACGCCGCGCTCGAGCCCCAGGCCCCGGACAGGACCGGCCGGCTCGCCGACGGCACGGCAGGCCGCGCGAGGAGGGTTGAAGTGCACGGCTTTCGCGCTAGACCTTGCAGATCGTCGAGCGCCTCGCTCGGCCGGAGCGTGCATGCCGGAGCCACGAGCCTCGCCGTCGATCCCGCCCACCGAGCGCGAGCTGCGCGAGGCCGAGGAGCGCGCCCGCGCGCGCGCCGAGGAGCTGGAGCGCACCGTCGACGAGCTCAGGCGCGCGGAGCAGGCGCTCCGGGAGAGCGAGGCGAAGTACCGCGGGCTGTTCGACCACATGACGAACGGGTTCACGCTCTGTCGGGTGATCTTCGAGGGCGACCGCCCGGTCGACTACGTGCACGAGGAGGCGAACCTCGCCTTCGAGGCGCAGACCGGCCTCCGCCGCGACGCCGTCCTCGGGCGCCGCATCTCGGAGGTCCTGCCCGGCCTCCGGGAGGACCCCGCGGGCTGGATCGAGCTCCTCGGCAACGTCGCCCGGACCGGCGAGCCGGTCCACTACGAGAGACACCTCGCGGAGCTCGGCCGGTGGTTCGAGGCGACCGCGTACCGCCCGAAGCCGGGCTACTTCGCCGTCCTCTTCCTCGACGTGACCGAGCGGAAGCGCACCGAGGAGCGGCTGCGCGAGAGCACGACCCTCCTGCGCGAGAGCACCCAGCTCCTGCGGGCGATCAGCGACACCTCGGGCGACGTCATCTTCGCGAAGGACCGCGACGGGCGGATGCGCTTCGCGAACCCGGGCACCGCCGCGCTCGTCGGCAAGCCCGCCGGCGAGATCCTCGGCAAGACCGACCTCGAGTTCCTCTCCGACCCCGCCGTGGGCCGGCAGATCATGGAGACCGACCGGCACATCATGGCGAGCGGCGAGCCGGCCGAGGTGGAGGAGGCCGTCCCACTTCCGGACGGACGCCCGCGCGTCTGGCTCTCCCGCAAGACGCCCTACCGCGACGCCGACGGCAACGTCATCGGCCTGCTCGGCATCTCGCGCGACATCACCGATCGCAAGCGGATCGAGGACGCGCTGCACGAGGCCAACGAGCGGCTGCGGGAAGCCGACCGCCGCAAGGACGAGTTCATCAGCGTCCTCTCCCACGAGCTCCGGAACCCGCTTGCGCCGATCCTGAGCAGCATCCAGCTCCTCGGCCGCGCCGCCCCGGACAGCCCCCAGGCGGCGCGCGCGCGGGAGGTCATCCACCGCCAGGCGGAGCACCTCACCCGGCTCGTCGACGACCTGCTCGACGTGACCCGCGTCACGCGCGGGAAGATCCAGCTCCAGCGCCGCCGCGTCGACCTGCGCGACGTGGCGCGCCGCACCTGCGACGACCACCGCGCCATCTTCGACGAGCGCGCCGTCGAGCTGCGCATCGACATGACGCCGGGCGCCGTCTGGATCGAGGCCGATCCGACGCGGATCTCGCAGATCGTCGGGAACCTGCTCCAGAACGCCGCGAAGTTCACGCCGGCGGGGGGCACGGTCTTCGTCCACACCGGCGTGGCGCACGGGCAGGCGGAGCTCCGGGTGCGCGACGACGGCGTCGGGATGGATCCCGGCGAGATCGACCGCATGTTCGAGCCGTTCGCGCAGGCGGAGCGCAGCCTCGCGCGGACGCGCGGCGGGCTCGGGCTGGGGCTCGCCCTGGTGCGCGGCCTCGTCGAGCTGCACGGCGGCACCGCCCGCGCCGACAGCCAGGGTCCGGGCCGCGGCGCGGAGTTCGTCGTCACCCTGCCGCTCGCGCCGGCGCCCGAGGCGGAGGCGACCCGCGCGGCGGAGCGCGGCGCGGCGACCGGCCTGAGCGTGCTCATCGTCGAGGACAACGTCGACGCCGGCCAGTCGCTCGCGGACCTGCTCGAGCTCTCCGGTCACCGGGTCGCGCTCGCGCACGACGGGCGGACCGGGATCGCCCTCGCCGGCGAGCTCGTGCCCGACGTGGTCCTGTGCGACATCGGCCTGCCGGACGTGAGCGGGTTCGACGTCGCGCGGGCGCTGCGCGCCGACGAGCGGCTCCGCCGCACGCGCCTCGTCGCCCTGAGCGGCTACGCCCAGCGGGAGGACCTGGAGAAGGCCAGGGAGGCCGGCTTCGACGCCCACCTGCCGAAGCCGCCGTCGCTCGATCGGCTCGAGGCGCTGCTCGGGGCGCTCTGAAGGGGGCCGCGCCCCGGCCCGCGCACATCGCCTCGCTCGCCGACCGCTCCGAGCGTTCGCTCAGATCCGGTTCATCCGCCGCGCGGCGAGCGTGAGCTCGCGCCGGAAGTCCGGGTGCGCGATCGCGATGAGCGCGAGCGCCCGCTGCCGCGCAGTCCGCCCGCGCAGCTTCGCGACGCCGTACTCGGTCACCACGTGGTCCACGTCGTTCTTGCCGGTGGTGACCACCGCGCCGGGCTCGAGCATCGCGACGATGCGCGACACGGTCCCCTGCCGCGCGGTGGACGGCGCCGCGATGAAGCTCTTGCCGCCGCGGGACAGGTTCGCGCCCCGCACGAAGTCCACCTGCCCGCCGCTGCCGCTCCACTGCGCGGGGCCGATGGCCTCCGAGCAGCACTGGCCGAGGAGGTCCACCTCGAGGGTGGCGTTGATCGCCACCACCCGGTCGTTCCGGCCGATCTCGTATGGATCGTTGGTGTGATCGACGGGGTGCATCTCGACCGCCGGGTTCTCGTGCATGAAGTCGTAGAGCCGGCGCGTCCCGAGCGCGAAGGTGGCGACCGACGCCCCCGGGTGCGTGGTCTTGCGCGAGTTGTTCACGGCGCCGCAGCGCACGAGGTCCACCACCCCGTCGGTGAGCATCTCGGTGTGGATCCCGAGGTCGCGCTTGGCGGTGAGGGCGGCGCACACCGCGTTCGGGATCCCGCCGATGCCGAGCTGGAGCGTGGAGCCGTCCTCGATGAGTTCCGCGATGTGGCCACCGATGGCCCGCTCGACGGCGGTCACCGGCGCCGGCGTGAGCTCGAAGAGCGGGTCCTCGCACTCGACGACGCGGTCCACCTGGGAGACGTGGATCCTGCAGTCCCCGCGGGTGCGCGGCGCGGCGGGGTTCACCTGGACGACGACCTTCCTCGCCTTGCGGAGCGCCTCCATCGTGTAGGCGACGGAGAGGCCGCAGGTGAAGAAGCCTTCCTCGTCCATCGGCGAGACGGCCGTGGCGAGCACGTCCACCGGCCAGTGCTCGCGCAGGAGCCGCGGCACCTCGTGGAAGTGGTTCGGGACGAAGTCCGCCCAGCCGCCCTGCACCGCCGACCGCGAGGCCGCGCTCGTGAACCAGGAGCAGAGCGCGACGTGCGGCGCCGACTCCCGGTCGAGGTACGCGTCGGTGAGGGTGTGCTGCTGGTGCACGACGACGCCGGAGAGCTCGTGCTTGCGCGCGCCGAGCGCCTTCACGAACAGCGTCGGCTCCGCCGCGCAGATGGGGAGGACGAGCTGGTCGCCCGAGCGCACGATCGCGGCCGCCTCCGCGGGGGTGCAGCGCCTCTCCCGGTACAGCTCCGCGACCGTCGCCATCGCGCCCCCTCACCCGTCGTGGACCGCGAGCGCGAGGAGCTGCGCGCCCTCCTCCACGATCGCCCCCACCCCGTAGTGGAGCTCCGCCACCGTCCCGTCGCGCGGCGAGGTGATGGTGTGCTCCATCTTCATCGCCTCGAGCACCATGAGCGGCGCCCCCTTCTTCACCTCGGCGCCCGGCTCCACCATCACCGCGACGATCTTCCCGGGCATGGGGGCGGTGAGCCGGCCCGCGTCCACGTCCCGGTCCGCCGCCGCGGCGCCCGGGTCGAAGAGGCCGAGCCGGTGCGCGTGGCCGGGCGTCAAGATCGTGAGCCCGTCCCCGCCGCGGACGACGGTCGCCCTCACCCGCGCGCCGTCGAGGTCGGCGACGAGATCGCCCGCCGGGTCGCGCTCGGCGCGCGCGAGGAGCGCACCGCCGGGGAGCTCGAGGAGGTGCCCGCCGGCGCGGTAGTGCGCGACGACGCCGACGCGCCGCTCGCCGTCCTCGAAGGTGAGCACGTGGTGGGCGTCGGCGTTGAGCAGCCACCCGTCGGTCCGGTTCCACGGCGAGTGGGGATCGGACGAGTCGCGCGCCGCGGCCTCCGCCTCCTCGCTCCGCGCGAGGAGGACGTCGAGCGCGGCGAGCGCGAGGACCGTGTCGGGCGCCGGCGCCGCCCCCGAGACGAGCCCCGCGCGGTGGCGCTCGAGGAAGCGGGTGTCGAGGTCCCCCGCGGCGTAGGCCGGGTGGGCGGCCACCGCGGAGAGGAACGCGAGGTTCGTCGTGACGCCGACGATCTGGTACTCGGCGAGCGCGGCGCGCAGGCGGCGCAGCGCGGCGGGCCGATCGACGTCCCAGACCACGAGCTTCGCGATCATCGGGTCGTAGTGGACGCTGACCGCGTCGCCCTGCCGGACGCCCGTCTCGATCCGGACGTGGGCGCTCTCGGTGGGCGCGCGCAGGTGCGTGAGCGTGCCGGTCGCGGGGAGGAACTCGCGCGCCGGGTCCTCCGCGTAGATGCGCGCCTCGATCGCGTGCCCGGCGGTGACGAGGTCCTCCTGCGTGCAGGGGAGCGGCTCGCCGGCGGCGACGCGGAGCTGCCACTCGACGAGGTCCTGCGCGGTGACGAGCTCCGTGACCGGGTGCTCCACCTGCAACCGGGTGTTCATCTCCATGAAGTAGAACTGACCGTCCTCGTCGAGGAGGAACTCGATCGTGCCCGCGCCCACGTAGCCGATGGCGCGTGCGGCCGTGACCGCCGCCCGGCCCATCCGCTCCCGCAGGCCCGCGCCGAGCCCCGGCGCGGGCGCCTCCTCGAGCACCTTCTGGTGGCGGCGCTGGATGGAGCAGTCGCGCTCGAACAGGTGCACCACGCCGCCGTGCGCGTCCCCGAACACCTGGATCTCGACGTGGCGCGGCTTCGCGAGGTAGCGCTCGAGGAGGACGCGGTCGTCGCCGAACGCCGCGAGCGCCTCGCGCCGGGCGCCCGCGAGCGCGGCCTCGAACGCCGCCGGCTCGGTCACGGCGCGCATGCCCTTGCCGCCGCCGCCGGCGGTCGCCTTGATGAGCACCGGATAGCCGATGCGCTCCGCCTGCGCGGCGAGCGCCTCGGGGCGCTGATCGTCGCCGTGGTAGCCCGGGACGAGCGGGACGCCGGCGCCGCCCATGATCTTCTTGGCGGCGCTCTTCGAGCCCATGGCGCGGATGGCCGCCGGCGGGGGACCGATGAAGACGAGGCCCGCCGCCGCGCACGCCTCCGCGAAGTCGGCGTTCTCGGAGAGGAAGCCGTAGCCGGGGTGGATCGCGCGCGCCCCGCTCTTGCGGGCGGCCTCGAGGATCGCGGCGCCGTCGAGGTAGCTCTCGCGCGCGGGGGCGGGGCCGATGCGGTACGCCTCGTCCGCCATCGCGACGTGCAGGGCGCGCGCGTCGGCGTCGGAGTAGACGGCCACCGTCCGTACGCCGAGCCGCCGCGCGGTGCGCATCACCCGGCAGGCGATCTCCCCGCGGTTGGCGACCAGGATCTTCTCGAACATGCCGTGGACCTCCAGGGTCACATCCGGAAGACGCCGAACGTGGTCGCCTCGATGGGCGCGTTGAGCGCGGTGGAGAGGCCGAGCCCGAGGACGGTGCGGGTCTCGGCCGGATCGATGATCCCGTCGTCCCAGAGCCGGGCGCTCGCGTAGTAGGGGTGGCCCTGCGTCTCGTACTGCTCGCGGATGGGGGCCTTGAAGGCCTCCTCCTCCTCCGCGCTCCACCGCCCGCCGCGCGCCTCCAGCGCGTCGCGCTTCACCTGGGCGAGGACGCTCGCCGCCTGCTCCCCGCCCATCACCGAGATGCGCGCGTTGGGCCAGCTCCACAGGAAGCGCGGGGAGTACGCGCGCCCGCACATGCCGTAGTTGCCGGCGCCGAAGCTCCCGCCGATGAGCACGGTGAACTTCGGCACCCGCGCGCAGGCGACGGCCGTCACCATCTTGGCCCCGTCCTTCGCGATGCCGCCCGCCTCGTACTTGCTGCCCACCATGAAGCCGGTGATGTTCTGCAGGAAGACGAGCGGCACGCCGCGCTGGGCGCAGAGCTCGATGAAGTGCGCGCCCTTCAGCGCCGACTCGGAGAACAGGATCCCGTTGTTCGCGACGATGCCCACCGGGTAGCCGAAGACGTGCGCGAAGCCGCAGACGAGGGTCGTGCCGTAGAGCCGCTTGAACTCGTCGAGCTCGGAGCCGTCCACGATGCGCGCGATCACCTCGCGCACGTCGTAGGGCTTGCGGGTGTCGGTGGGGATGACGCCGTACAGCTCCGCCGGATCGTGGCGCGGCTCGGCCGGCCGCCGCAGCGCGAGGCCCGGGTGCTTCACGACGTTCAGGTTCGAGACGATCCGCCGCGCGATGCGCAGCGCGTGCGCGTCGTCCACCGCGTAGTGGTCGGTGACGCCGGAGGTGCGGCAGTGGACGTCGGCGCCCCCGAGGTCCTCCGCGGTCACCACCTCGCCCGTCGCGGCCTTCACGAGCGGCGGCCCGCCGAGGAAGATCGTCCCCTGCTTGCGCACGATGACGCTCTCGTCGGACATGGCCGGCACGTACGCGCCGCCCGCCGTGCACGAGCCCATCACCACCGCGATCTGCGGGATGCCCGCCGCCGAGAGGTTCGCCTGGTTGTAGAAGATGCGCCCGAAGTGATCGCGGTCCGGGAACACCTCGTCCTGCTGCGGGAGATTCGCGCCGCCCGAGTCGACGAGGTACACGCAGGGCAGCCGGTTCTCGCGGGCGATCTCCTGCGCGCGGAGGTGCTTCTTCACGGTGATCGGGTAGTAGGTGCCGCCCTTCACGGTGGCGTCGTTCGCGACCACCACGCACTCGCGCCCGCTCACCCGCCCGACGCCGGCGATGATTCCCGCCGACGCGACCTCGCCGCCGTACATCCCCCACGCCGCGAGCTGCGACAGCTCGAGGAAGGGGGCGCCGACGTCGAGGAGCTGGCGGATCCGCTCGCGCGGCAGGAGCTTGCCGCGCTCCAGGTGCCGCGCGCGCGCCCGCTCGCCGCCGCCCTGCTCGACCGCCGCCACCTTCTCGCGCAGGTCGGCGACGAGCCCGCGCATCGCCTCGGCGTTGCGCCGGAACTCCGCGGACCTCGCGTCCACCGCGCTCTCGAGCACGCTCATGCGAACCGTCTCCCGAAGGGTTGCGCGCCGTTCTTGCCGCGGGGTGAATGCCGCCGCTACGCGGCGGTCTCCTCGAAGAGCTCGCGGCCGATGAGCATACGGCGGATCTCGCTCGTGCCCGCCCCGATCTCGTAGAGCTTCGCGTCCCGCAGGAGCCGCCCGGTGGGGAACTCGTTGATGTAACCGTTCCCGCCGAGGCACTGGATCGCGTCGAGCGCCATCCGGGTCGCCCGCTCCGACGCGTAGAGGATCGCGCCGGCGGCGTCCTTGCGGCTCGTCCTGCCGGCGCCGCAGGCCCGCGCGACCGCGTAGACGTAGGCCCGGCAGGCGGAGAGCGTCGTGTACATGTCGGCGAGCTTCCCCTGGATGAGCTGGAACGTGCCGATGGGCTGGCCGAACTGCTCCCGCTCGTGAACGTAGGGGAGGACCACGTCGAGGCAGGCCTGCATGATCCCGAGCGGCCCGCCCGCGAGGACCGCCCGCTCGTAGTCGAGGCCGCTCATGAGCACGTTCACGCCGCGCCCGACCTCGCCGAGCACGTTCTCCGCCGGCACCTCGCAGTCGGCGAAGAGCAGCTCGCAGGTGTCGGAGCCGCGCATGCCGAGCTTGTCGAGCTTCTGGGCGGTCGAGAAGCCGGGGAAGCCCTTCTCCACGAGGAAGGCGGTGATCCCGCGCGCCCCGGCGGCGGGATCCGTCTTCGCGTACACCACGACCACGTCGGCGTGCGGGCCGTTCGTGATCCACATCTTGGTGCCGTTCAGGACGTAGCGATCGCCCCTCCGCTCGGCGCGGAGCCGCATGCTCACCACGTCCGAGCCGGCGTTGGGCTCGCTCATCGCGAGCGCGCCGACGTGCTCGCCCGAGACGAGCCTCGGCAGGTAGCGCCGCCGCTGCGCCTCGCTCCCGTTCCGGAAGATCTGGTTCACGCACAGGTTCGAGTGGGCGCCGTAGGCGAGCCCCACCGAGGCGGACGCGCGGCTCACCTCCTCCATCGCGACCACGTGCTCGAGGTAGCTCATCCCGGCGCCGCCGTACTCGGGCGACACCGTGATCCCGAGGAGCCCGAGCGCGCCCATCTTGGGCCACAGGTCCATCGGGAAGTGGTTCGAGCGGTCGATCTCCGCCGCGCGCGGCGCGAGCTCGCGCGCGGCGAAGTCGCGGACGGTCTGGCGCAGGAGCTCGGCGGTCTCGCCGAGGCCGAGGTCGAGCGAGGGATGCGTCTTCATGGTCTGGCCTCCGCCGCCGGAGCGGCGCACGTGCGGCGCGGGGCGGAAAGAGCGCGCCTCACGCGAGCTCCTTCAGGATCTCCCCCGCGATGATCACCCGCTGGAGCTCGTTCGCCCCGGCGTAGATCGAGGTGAGGCGCGCGTCGCGCGCGTAGCGCTCGATGGGGAACGCGCGCGTGTAGCCGGCGCCGCCCATCATCTGCATGGCGGTGTAGCAGGCGCGGTTCGCGGCGTCGGTCGCGAAGAGCTTCGCCATCGAGGCCGCCTTCGCGAACGGCTGGCCGCGCTCCTTCCGCCAGGCGGCGCTCATGAGCAGGAGCCGCGCCGCCTCGAGGTCGGTGTACGCGTCCGCGATCATCCACTGGACGCCCTGGAGCGCGGTGAGGCTCTCGTCGAACTGCACCCGCCGCGAGGCGTAGCGCGTGGCGAAGTCCATGGCGGACAGGCCGATGCCGAGCGCGAGCGAGCCGATGCCGATGCGGGCCCTCGCGAGCTCGGTGACCGCCATGCGGAACCCGTCGTTCTGCCGCCCGACGAGCGCGCCGCGGGGGACGCGGCAGTCGTGGAACTCGAGCTCGGTCGTCGCGGTGGCGCGCTGGCCGAGCTTGTCCTCCGGCCGCCCGACGCGGAGCCCCCGCGTCCCGGCCTCGACGAGGAAGCAGCTCATGCCCTTCCCCTTCGGCGCGGCCCGGTCGGTGACCGCCCACACGAGGAAGACGCCCGCGAACGGCGCGTTCATGGTGAAGCGCTTCGCCCCGTTCAGGATCCAGCCGTCGCCGTCGGGCGCCGCGGTCGTCGCCACGGCGGCGGCGTCGGAGCCGGCGCCCGCCTCGGTGAGCGCGAAGCTCGCGGCGGGGTACTCGCCGGCGCAGAGCCTCGGCAGGTGGAGCGCCTTCTGCTCCGGCGAGCCGATGTCCTGGATGACCTCCGCCACCATGTCGTTCAGGACCAGGGTCGTGGCGGTGGAGGCGCAGACGCGCCCGATCTCGGTCATCGCCACGCTGAAGGCGATCGCCCCCGCCTCCGACCCGCCGTGCTCGCGCTTCACCTCGAGGCCGGTGAGGCCGAGGTCGGCGAGCTTCTTGAGGTTCGCGAGGAAGACGCGGCGGTCGAACTCCCGATCGAGCTGCGCGGCGACCGGCTCCAGCTCGGCCTGCGCGAACTCCCGCGCGGTCGTCTGGATCGCCTTCTGCGCCGCGGAGAGCTCGAGCTCCATGCCACGACGGTGTGCATCGGGTGGACCGCGGCCTTGTCCCGAGCCAAGGTCCGCGTGCATCCCCCCGGCACGACGAGGCTTTCGGCCGCCTGGCGACGCCGAGGCGGCGGCCGGATGGACGAGCGCCTGCCTCGTGGATGAAACAGGCTTCCGCTGGGGTGACACAGGCCGCCGTTCGTGCCGGGGCGTCTGCACGCGAGGGCGAATGGCTCAGCGCGGGCGCTGATTCTCATCAGGAGCGCGCGCGAGCCTATCTGTTCCAGGTTGACACAGCTATGCTTCGCTACCGAAACAGCGCGACGGAGACGCGATGCCCGACCCGAGCCGGCGGCCGATCATCTGGGTGTTCAGCACGAGCCGCCTGCGGCAGGTGTTCGAGGGGGTGGCCCCGAGCTACGCGGCCGCGGCCGACGTCCGCGTGTTCGACAAGGTCTTCGAGGAGGCGCTCGAGATCGCGCGCGCGCGGGTGGACTCGGGCGAGGAGGTGGACGTCTTCGTCGCGGCGGGCTGGAACGCCGCCTACCTCCGCGATCACGCGCAGGTCCCGGTGGTGCTCGTCTCTCCCTCCGCGAGCGACGTGCTCCAGGCGCTCGCCGACGCCTGCCGCCTCGCGCGGCGCGTCGCGGCCATCCCGTTCCGCAAGGCGCTCGCCGGCGTGGAGATCTTCGCGGAGAGCCTGGGCGTCGCCCTCGAGCAGCGGCCGTACGAGACGCTCGAGGACGCGCGCGCAGCGGTGGCGGACTTCGCCGCGCGCGGATTCGAGGTCGTCGTCGGACCGGGGCCGGTGTGCGACGTCGCGGAGAAGGCCGGGCTCCGCACCGTCCTCCTCTACGCCCGCGACTCGGTCTGCGAGGCGATCGAGCAGGCCGTCGAGGTCGCCCGCGCCGTGCGCGCGGAGGACGCCGAGCGGGAGCGGCTCCGCGGCATCCTCGATCACCTCGTCGAGGGCGTCGTCGCGGTGGACCCCGAGGAGCGGATCCAGTCCGTGAACCCGGCCATGGAGCGGCTCCTCGCGGCCCCCGCGGGCGAGGTCCTCGGCAAGCGGCTCTCGCAGGTCGCGCCCGACCTCTCCCTCGGCCGCGTGCTCGAGACCGGCAACGCCGAGCTCGACGACGTGCAGCGGGTCGGGAGCCGCACGCTCGTCGTGCACCGCATCCCGCTCCGGCAGCGCGGCCGCCCGCGCGGCGCCGTGCTCACCTGCCAGGACGCGAGCACGATCCAGCGCCTCGACCGGAACCTGCGCTCCCGCTACCGGCCCCGGCGCTTCGTCGCGCGCCACCTCCTCTCGAGCATCGTCGGGGGCTCGCCGGGGATGCAGGAGGTGCGCGCCCTCGCCGAGCGCTACGCGCGCACCGACGCGACGGTGCTCGTCACCGGCGAGAGCGGGACGGGGAAGGAGCTCGTCGCGCAGGGGATCCACAACGCCAGCACCCGGCGCGACCACCCGTTCGTCGCCATCAACTGCGCCGCGTTCCCGGAGGCGCTCCTTGAGTCGGAGCTGTTCGGCTACGACGAGGGCGCCTTCACGGGGTCGCGCCGCGGCGGGCGCCCGGGCCTGTTCGAGGCGGCGCACACCGGCACGATCTTCCTCGACGAGATCGGCGACATGCCGATGACCCTGCAGACCCGGCTCCTGCGCGTGCTCCAGGAGCGGCAGGTGCTGCGGCTCGGCTCGAACGACCCGACGCCCGTGGACGTGCGCGTCATCGCCGCGACGAACAAGGATCTCAAGGCGGCGGTCGCGGCGCGCGAGTTCCGCGACGATCTCTACTACCGGCTCAACATCCTGAAGCTCCACCTGCCGCCCCTGCGCAGCCGCGAGGAGGACCTCGCCGCGATCGCGGCGGACCTCCTGCAGCGCGCGCTCCTCCGCCACGGCGCACCCGGCGCGCACGCGCGGGCGCTCGCCCTGCTCCTGCCGCGGCTCGGCGGCTACGCCTGGCCGGGCAACGTGCGCGAGCTCGAGAACATGGTCGAGCGCGTCGCGGTGCTCTTCGCGGACCGCGACCCGGACGCCCCCGTCGCGGAGGACGCGCTGCGCCGGATCGTGCCGGAGCTGTTCGCGGAGGACCCTCCCGCCGAGGCGCCACCCCAGCCGGTGCGCCGCGAGCCGCCCGGCGCCCCGGGCAGCGCGGCGGGCGCACGGCCGACCGATCTGCGGAGCGCCCGCGATGAGCAGGAGCGGGAGCTCATCCGGCGCGTGCTCGACGAGGTGGGCGGCAACCAGTCGGAGGCCGCTCGCCGGCTCGGCATCGGGCGCTCCACGCTCTGGCGCAAGCTCAAGGCAGGGGCGTGAGCTCGAGGTATCGCGGCGAGCCTCGACCCCTCCTCCCGAGCGCGGCCACCTCCCCTCGAGCTGGCGCTCGAACGCTCTGGCATGGGCCGGCCGCTCGTCCTCCGAGCGGGTGAGCGACCGCTTCGTCCAGGTCCGCGCAGGCAGTGATCGGTTCACTTGAATTTTCTTCAACCGACATGTGTTCCAATGAACGATGAAAGGAACGACGAAGAATCGGGAGCTGGATACGCTGACGCCTTACCTCGAGGCGTCGCGCCGTCAGGGGCCGCTGTCGCGCGAGGCGGAGCGCCAGCTCGCGCTCCGCGCGCGGCGCGGGGACGCGCGAGCGAAGGACGAGCTCGTGCGCAGGAACCTGGCGCTCGTGGTGATGATCGCCCGCAAGCAGATGCGCGGCACACTGCGCCTCGACGAGCTCGTGCAGGAGGGAAACCTCGGCCTGCTGCGGGCGATCGAGAAGTTCGACCCCGACGCCGGGACGCGGTTCTCGACGTACGCGGTCTGGTGGATCCGGGCGTACGTCTGGAAGTACCTGAAGCAGGGGCGCTCCGCCGTGCGCCCGAAGAGCGGCACCGTCGCGATGGCCGATCTCTCGCTCGACCGCACGGTCGACGAGGAGGGTGACGTCTCGCACCTCGACCGCCTGGAGGACGAGGGGCCCGGACCGGACGAGCTGTACGCGGCGGCGGAGCACGACCGCAAGCTCCGCTCGGCGCTCGAGCGGGTGCGCGGACGGATCGGCGAGGTCGGCTGGGACATCGTCCAGACGCGGCTCAAGCAGGACCCGCCCGACACCCTCGAGACGATCGGCAAGCGCTGGGGCGTGTCGCGCGAGCGCGTGCGGCAGCTGGAGCTGCAGACGAAGCGGTTCCTGCACGGCTACCTGAGCTCGATCCGCGAGGCGGAAGGCGAAGGCGATCGCGAGGCCGCGTAGCCCCGAGCTCCAGAGCGGGGAGAGGTCCGGATGGCGGGCGACGGCGAGAGGCGCTGCAGGCGGTGCGGGGACGGCGAGCTGCGGGAGGAGACCGAGACGCTCTCGGTCGAGCTCCCGCGCTCGGCGGTGACCGCCTCGGTCTCCGTCCCCGTCCGCCGCTGCGCCGCCTGCGACGACGTCCAGCTGGACGCGTCGCTGCGCGAGCGCTTCCGCCTCGCCACCTGCTGCGAGCTCGCCGACGCCGGCGTGGACACGGGAGAGGCGCTCCGCCACATGCGCAAGGCCCTCGGCCTTCGCGCCGCGGAGCTCGCGCGCCTGCTCGACCTCACGCCCGAGACGATCTCGCACTGGGAGACGGGCCGCGCCGCCCCGAACCGCGCCGCGTTCATCGCCGTGTGCGCCATGGTGCAGGACGCGCTCGACGGCCGGACCACGACGCGCGACCGGCTCGCGCGGCTCGCGAGCCCCGAGGACTACCCGCACGCGCTCGCGGTGAAGCTCCGCTGAGGACCGGGTTCGCCCGCGGCGATCGCAGGACGTCCCTCGTCGTGCTCCAGCTCGGGAGCAGCCCCGGCGGGCGCCCGCCCGCACCCCATCGTCGCGCGATGGTCACGCAGACTTCGCCGGCGCGCCGCCCAGCGCCACGCGGCTCCGGTCAGACTCACGGGCATGAACGACCAGCGAACCGTCTACTGCGGAAACAGGCACCGCCGCGCCGACGGCGTCCCCATCGGGCACTCCTGCCGGATCCTCGCGCCCGAGTACCTTCGCGCCGAGCGGCTCGAGGAGTACGGGTGGGCAGCCACCTTGCTCGAGCGGATGCCCCTCGTGCTCCACCCGGGGGCGGCCGACCTGCGCCAGGCTCGCGGCGAGCCGCCTGAGCAGGAGCGAGCGGCCGTGGGGGCGTTCGGGCAGCGCTGCGGCCCTTCCGGCCGGCTCACGACGCGGAGCGCCGCGGCTCCGCCTCGCGCGCGGTGACCGCGAGGAGCGGCGCGATCGCGCGCCAGGTCTCGCGCAGCCGCCGGCACCAGCCGAGCGAGGCGCGGACGAAGGCGATCGCCTCGGCCGGCCTGCGGAGCGCGGCCGAGAGCGTGCGGGCGAGGTGGCCGCCGCGGGCGAGCCCGCGCGCCGAGAGCGCGGCCGCGATGCATCGGGCGACGGGCGGGAGCGGCGCCGCCGGCGTGTCGGTCACGACGCGGAGCACCGAGAACGGGAGGCCCGCCTCCGCGGCGATGCGGGCGAGCGCGGCGGACTCCATGTCGCCCACGACGGGCGGCTGGAGCCCCTGGCCGGCCGCGGCGAGCACCTCCGCAGCGGAGAGGAGCTCGACCGGACGCGCCGCGGGCGCGAGCCGCAGCAGCTCCGGAGGCAGCTCCAGCGGCGCGCGCTCCCCGTCGGCGAGCCGGTGCAGCGCCCGCGCGGTCACGACCGCGCCCACCTCGAGCCCCAGCGAGAGCGCGCCCGCGAACCCGGACGACACGACGAGCGAAGGCCGGGGCCCGCGCGCGAGCCGCGCGGCGAGCGCCGCCGCGGCGCGCTCCGGTCCGACGCCGGTGCGGAGCACCTCGATCCCGCTCGCGCCCGCGTCCGCGCTCCCGCGGCGGCAGGCCGCCGCCTCGGCGAAGGTCGCGGCGCAGACGACGATGCCCGCCGCGCGGGGGCGCGCGCGGAGCCGCAGCGCCACCGCAGCGAGGGTGATGGCGGACACCGCCCCGCTCGCCGCCGCGAGCCGGAGATCGCGGATCGCGATCGTCACCGCCAGGTTGAAGCCGAGGATCCCCGCGTACACCGCGTAGATCCCCGCGGTGAAGCGCGGGTGCAGCGGTCGGAACGGCCCGCGGCACCCCGGCAGCCGCGCGACGCCGCGCTGGAACACCCACGCGCTCGCCGCGCCGACGACGAACCAGCCCGCGAAGTTGGCGGCGGTCACGCCGAAGTAGAACCCGCGGTGCGGGTACTCGTAGATGCGCCCGAGGAACCACTTCTCGCCCTGCAGCGTCACGGGATCGATGACGACGTCGAGGAGCGTCATGAGGACGCCGGCGAGGAGCGGCGCCAGCGGGTGGAGGAGGCCCGGGGCGCGGCCGCGGTCGCGCTCGTCCGCGGGCGACAGGAGCGCCCCGGCGAGCGCGAGCGCGAAGTAGGAGAGGAACACGAACGAGAGCGAGTCCCAGAACGGCACGTTCGAGATCCAGAGCTCGCGCGTCCGCGTCTCGTCGAAGTAGCGGTAGGGCCCGAAGGGGAAGCCGTTGCGGGTGGAGCTGTACTCCGCGCCGAACGCCAGGAGCCAGGACGTGACCGCGAAGGCGAGCGTCCGCCGCGCGCCGAGCTGGTGGAGCGCGAACGCGAGGAAGCACGCGAAGAACGCGTACACGTAGGGGCGGTGAACGACCGTGCCCCAGAGCAGCGCCGCCGCGTCCGCGAGCGCCATGGACGGCCTAGAGGCGCTCCACGAACCGGCCCAGCGCCATGAGCGGGAAGTAGTGCCGGTAGAGGTGGTAGCGCAGGTAGAAGTGGCGCGGGAACCCGGTGCCCGTGAACGCCTCCTCGCTCCACGAGCCGACCTCCTCGCCGCCGGCGAGCTGCCGCTCCACGAGCCACGCGATGCCGCGCCGGACGGCAGCGTCCTCGCCGGAGCGGTAGGCGAGGAGCCCGATGAGTCCCCACGCCGTCTGCGAGGCGGTGGACGGGCCGCGCCCCATGGCGGCGCGGTCCGCGTAGGACTCGAGCCCCTCGCCCCAGCCGCCGTCGGCGTTCTGCACCGAGTCGAGCCAGCGGAGGGCGCGCGCGACCATCGCGTCCGAGGCGGGGACGCCCTGGCGCGCGAGGCCGGCGAGGACGTTCGACGTCCCGTACACGTAGTTCACCCCCCAGCGCCCGTAGAAGCTGCCCTCGGGCTCCTGCGCGCGCCGGAGGTAGGCGACGCCGCGCCGGCAGGCGCCGCGCAGGCGCGTGTCGTCGAGGAGGCCGAACGCCTCGAGCACCCGCCCAGTCACGTCGGGGCTCGAGGGGTCGCAGAGCGAGTCCATGTCCGAGAACGGGATCTCGTTCAGGAACAGCCTGTCGTTGTCGCGATCGAACGCGGCCCAGCCGCCGTCCCGGTTCTGCATGCTCGCGACCCAGGCCGCCGCGCGACGGACGGCGTCGCCCTCCCCCGAGGCGGGGTCCTGCTTCAGGAAGCCGATGATCACCGCGGCGGTGTCGTCCACGTCCGGATACCAGCTGTTGGCGTACTCGAACGCCCAGCCGCCCGGCGTGCCGTGCGGATCGTAGACCCTCCAGTCGCCCCAGTCGTTCGTGAGCTGCTTCCCCTCGATCCAGCGCCGCGCGGCGACGAGCCGGGGATCGGCGGGATCGGCGCCCGAGTCGAGGAGGCCGACGAGCGCGAGGATGCTGTCCCAGACCGGCGACTGACACGCCTCCACGCGGAGCCCCTCGGCGTCCGAGAAGGTGAACCGCTCGATGGCCTCGAGCCCGCGCCGGACCGGGTCCGAGTCGAGCCCGTGGCCCGCCGCGTGGAGCGCGAGGACGCCGTTCAGCATGGGCGGGAAGATGCCGGCCCAGTCCCCGCTGGCCTCCTGCCGCGCCAGGATCCACTCCTCGCAGGCGCGGAGCGCCTCCCCCCGCAGCCGCGAGAGCGGCGGCAGCCGGCGCGCGCGCTCGTGCGCGCGGAGCAGGACGTCCGCGGTGTTGAAGAGCGCCTTCCAGCCGGGGCCGTGGCGGAGCACCGTCGCGAGGACGGACTCGCGGTAGGGCACGCGCTTGTCGGCGGGATCGAGCCAGAGGTGATCGAGCCAGGGGTTCGCGTCGGAGCGGCCGTTCGGGAGCGCGAAGACCGGCCGGTGGTGGAACAGCACGAAGAGCGGGACCATCGTCGAGCGCGCCCAGCTCGCGAGCCGGTAGGCGTTCACCGGCGCCCAGCGCGGCAGGAAGATGACCTCCGCGGGGACGATGGGGACGGCCTCCCAGGGGAAGAGCCCGAAGAGCGCGAGGTTGATGCGCGTGAAGACGCGCACCCGGGCGAGGCCCCCCGCGGCGCGGATCGCCCGCTCCGCCGCGCGGAGCCGCTCGTCCTCGCGATCGAGCCCGAGGAGCCGGAGCGCGAGGTACGCCTCGGCGGTGGTGGAGACGTCGCCGGGAAGGGTCGAGGCGATGCCGAAGCTCCCGTCCGGCTTCTGGCGGGAGCAGAGGTAGCGGACGAGCGGCCCGCGCCGCCCCGAGAGGTCGAGCCCGAGCGCCTGGCGGAGCAGGACGTACTCCGCCGTGACGGTGACGTTCGACTCGAGCTCGGCCCGCCAGTGATCGCGCCGCTGCGTGCGGTAGAGGAAGTCCTGGGCGGCGAGGGCGGCGCGCCGCGCCGCGAGCGCGAGGGCGTCCTCCGCCAGCCGGACGTGGCCGCTCATTGCGCGTGGCCGTTGGTGGCGGCGAGCGAGGCGCGCCAGACCGCGCCGGGCACGAGCGCGAGCTTCTCGCTGCCCGAGAGGCTCGCCCGCCGGCGGAAGACGTCGTAGCCGTTCGCGCGGATCTTGCCGAGGATGGCGGAGTAGGCGTCCACGGCGAACTGGAACGCGAGGCGCCCGCGCGCGTCGGCGAGGAGCGGGATGAGCCCGAGGCCGCGCTCGTAGAGGCCGCGCGCCCGCGCGATCTCGAAGTCCATGAGCGCGCGGAAGCGGCCGTCCACCCGCCGCGCGGAGAGGTGGCCCTCGCCGAGGCCGAAGAGCGCCAGGTCCTCCTCTGGCAGGTAGACCCGCCCGAGCCCGAGGTCCTCGCCGACGTCGCGCAGGATGTTCGTGAGCTGCATCGCGGTGCCGAGCGTCTTCGCGTGCTCGAGCGCGTCGGTCCCCGCGCGGTAGCCGGCGACCGGGGTGATCATGAGCCCGACCGTCCCGGCGACGCGGTAGCAGTACCGCTCGAGGTCGGCGAACGTCCGGTAGCGCGCGCCGTCGAGGTCCATGAGCAGCCCGGCGACGAGATCGTCGAACGGCTCGAGGGGGATGCGGTGGCGGCGCACCGTCTCGCCGAGCGCGACGAAGCGCGGCTGCACGCTCTCCCCGAGCACGGCCCGGCGCAGCTCCTCCAGCATCCCGGCGAGCTTCGCCCGGATGCGGTCGGGCGTGTCGTCCGGCCCGGGGACGTCCACCGCGTCGTCCGCGACCCGCGCGAAGCCGTACAGCGCGGCGATGTCGCTGCCACGCTCGGGCCCGAGGAGCTTCGCCATCATGTGGAACGTCTTCCCGTGGACGCGGAGGATGTCCCAGCACTCCGCGAGCCCGCGACGCCCCAGCTCCGCCGTGTCGGGCGTCTGCCCGCACGGCTCCGCGGTCACTCTCACGGTGTCCATTCGGTCCCCCCTTCGACGAGTTCCTCGTGCGCCGCGGCCGGCCGCGCGCGCGCGCGCCCGGTCCGCCGGGCGAGCCGCGCGTGGGCGCGGAGCGCGGCGATCTTCCCGGAGAGCGCGGCCGTCGGCGCCGCGCCCGGCCAGACGGTGAAGTGGCCCGCGGCATGGAAGTTCGCGAGCGGCGTCTCGACGTGCGCGAGCGGGTTCGAGAACGGGAAGTTCCTGAGGTTGAGCTCGAACCCGCAGGAGCCGCCGAAGGCGTTGCGCGTGAAGCGCACGGTGGACGGCGGCGCGCCCACGTCGAGGTGGACGACGTGCCCGGCGACCCCGGGGACGAGCCCGTCGAGCTTCTCGAGGAGCTCCGCCGCCGCCTGGCGCTTCAGCGCGCGGTACGCCGGGGGCCGGGGCGGAGGTCGCGCGGCCTCGCGGGCGGGATCGCCGGAGAGCCCCGTGCGCCAGCCGTCCTGCCAGTCGTGCCGCGTGAACGCCTGCACCACGAGGGCGGAGCTCCCCTCCGGAGCGAGCGAGGGGTCCCCGATGCCGTGCGCCGTCACCTCGAGGAAGGCGTGCCGGTGCGCGACGGGATCGGCGGGATCGATCTCGGTCCGGCAGGCGAACGAGGGGAAGTAGAAGACGTGCGGCGTGCGGAGCCGCTCGCGGAGCGCCTCGGGCGGGAGGTCGAGGCCGAGGTACACGGAGACGAGCGCGTCGGAGGAGCGCGCGCGGTCGAGGCGCGCGAGCGCGGCGGGCGAGAAGCGCTCGCGGCCCACGAGCCGGTGGACCGCGAAGCGGTAGTCGCCGGTGTACACGACCTCCTCCGCCTCGAGCCGCTCGCCGCGCCCGGTGCGCACCGCGACCGCGCGGTCGCCGCTCACGTCGAGCGCCGTGACCGTGCGCCGGAAGAGGAACCGCACGCCGCGCTCCTCGAGCCGCGCCACCCAGCGGTCGAAGAACCCCTGCAGCCCGCCCTCCGGATACCAGTAGTCGCTCGCCCACAGGTGCCAGAACGCCGACGCCACGAACACGTTCATGCGCGTGTAGCCGCAGCCGGCGAGGAGGTCGCGCACGCCGGAGGGCGGGAGCTCGCGCTCGTACCAGGCGGCGGAGTCGTCGAGGAGCAGCGTGCGGAGATCGCGGAGGCGCCGGACGAGCACCGCGGGCGAGCGCACCGCCTCGCGCTCCAGCACCCCGAGCGCCCAGCGCGCCGTGCTCGTGGAGCTCTCGTCGCGCACGTACGGCACGCGCCCGGGGACGAACAGCCGCGAGAGCAGCGCGGAGGTCCGCTCGTGGAAGGCGAACACCCGCCCGAGCGAGGCCGCGCTCTCCGGGAACGCCCGCTGCAGCGCCCGGCTCACCGCGCCGAGCGACGTCACGTCGACGTCCACGCCCGGCATGACGAGCCGGTAGTGAGCGCGGTGGAAGCGCGCGAGATCCGCGAGCCCGTACTGCTCGAGGAGCGGGAAGACGATGCCCATGTCCTCGAACGACTGGCAGCCGACGTCGAAGTAGAAGCCGCGCCGGCGGATGCCCCCCATGAGCCCGCCCGCCTGGTGGTCGTGCTCGAGGACGAGGACGCGGTGCCCGCGCTGGCACAGATCGGACGCGGCCACGAGCCCGGCGATCCCCGCCCCGACGACGATCGCGTCGAAGCGGCCCTCCGCCGCCTCGCGCGCCTCCCGGCGCGCGCGCGCCCTGTCGTCCGGATCGGTCATGTCAGGGGAACGCCGTGAGATCGCGGGCGCGGGAGAGCGGGCGGTCGCGCAGCTCGGCGACGCGCGTGCAGCCGGTGAGGAACATGGCGAGCCGCAGCTCCTGGACGAGCCGCTCGAGCTCCTCGGCCGCCGCCTCGGAGGACCGCTCCGCGGCGCGCAGGAGCGGCAGCGCGAGCGCCACCGCGTCGGCCCCGAGCGCGAGCGCCTTCGCGATCTCGATCCCGTTCCGGATGCCGCCGGAGGCGATGACCACCCGATCCGGGAGCGCCGCGCGGCAGGCGGCGATGCTCTCGACGGTCGGGACGCCCCAGCGCGCGAAGGTCTCGCCGAGGCTCTTCCGCGCGGGATCGCCCGCGCGCAGGCTCTCGACCCTGGCCCAGGAGGTCCCTCCCAGGCCGCCGGTCTCCACCCCCGCCACGGGCAGGGCGGCGATCTTCCGCGCCGTCGTGCGGGAGATCCCCGCCCCGACCTCCTTCAGCAGCACGGGCACGGAGAGCTCCGGGATCACCGCGGCGAGCCTCGGCGCGAGCGCGGCGAAGCGGGTGTCGCCCTCGGGCTGGATCGCCTCCTGGAGCGGGTTCAGGTGGAAGTTGAACGCGTCGCAGCCGACCTCGGAGACGAGCCGCCTCACCTCCGGGACGCCCACGCCGAGGTTGAGCTGCACCGCGCCGAGGTTCCCGAAGAGGAGCCGCAGGTCCGGCGCGGCCTCGCGCACCGCGTAGCTGTCGCGGCTGGCCGGGTCCTGGAGCATGCGCCGCTGCGACCCGAGCGCGAACGCGACGCCGCAGCGCTCCGCGGCGCGCGCGAGGCGCCGGTTCACCTCGCCCGCGCGCGGCGTCCCCCCCGTCATCGCGCCGACCACGATGGGCGCGGCGAGCTTCTTCCCGAGGAGCTCCACGTCCGTCCGCACCGCCGCGAGATCCACCTCCGGCAGCGCGTCGTGATCGAAGCGCAGCGCGGCGAACCCGGTCGCGTCGCCGCCCGGGAGCTCGACCTCCTCCGAGAGGCACAGGGCGAGGTGACTGTCCTTCCGCTCGGCGATGGACATCCGCAACCTCCCTCAGGTTCTGACGGGGGCTGCGCCCCCGCCCCGCCGAGCCAAGCTCGGCGCGCTCGTGCGCGCGACCGACTGACGCCCCACCCCGTCAGCCGGGTCCCGTGCGCCAACGCGCGCGGCTTCGCCGCGAACGCGATGGCGCCCCGGCGGACTCGCTTCGCTCGTCGGCTGCTCCCAGACCATGATCCCTCAGCGCATGAGCGACCGCACGGAGCGGACGACGTTCCCGACGGTCGCCATCGAGTCCTGCACGGCGGAGGGCTCGTAGCCCGAGTGCACCATGCAGTCCGCGCAGCGCGGGTGGCGCCCGGCCCCGAAGCGCTCCCACTCGGTGGTCTCCATGAGCTCCGCGAAGGTCTTCGCGTGGCCGCCCTCCGCGAACAGGTAGCAGGGGCGCTGCCAGCCGAGGACGCTGTAGTTCGGGCTGCCCCACGGCGTGCACTGGTAGTCGCGGAGGCCGGCGAGGAAGTCGAGGTAGAACGGCGAGTGGTTGAAGCGCCAGCCGCGCTCGCGCGCGGGCGCGAGCACGCGGCGGAAGAGCGCGCGCGTCTCGTCACGGCGCAGGAAGTGCTGCTGGTCCGGCGCCCGCTCGTAGCCGTAGCCGGGGGAGACGGTCATCCCCTCCACCCCGAGCGCCATCACCTCGTCGAAGAACCGGTGCACCTCCTCCGGGTCCTGGCCGACGAAGAGGGTCGAGTTGGTGGTGACGCGGAAGCCGCGCGCCCGCGCCGCGCGGATCACCGCGACCGCGGTCCGGTGCACGCCCGCGCGCTGCACCGACGCGTCGTGGCGCGCCTCCACGCCGTCGAGGTGCACGTTGAACGTCAGCCGCTCGTGGGGCTCGAAGAGCGCGAGCTTCTTCTCGAGCAGGATCGCGTTCGTGCACAGGTAGACGAACCGGCCCCGGTCGACGAGCCCGCGCGCGACGCGGGCGATCTCCGGGTGCAGGAGCGGCTCGCCGCCGGCGATGCTCACGACGGGCGCGCCGCACTCGTCGGACGCCGCCCAGCACTGCTCGGGCGTGAGCGAGCTCCGCAGCACGGGGTCGGGGTGCTGGATCTTCCCGCACCCGGCGCACTCGAGGTTGCAGCGGAAGAGCGGCTCCAGCATCAGCACGAGCGGGTAGCGCGTCCGACCGCGCAGCCGCTGGGCGACGATGTACCTGCCGACCGTGAGTGCCTGCTTCAGCGGGATGCCCATGCCGCCTTCCCCTCCCCGGAGCGGGGGAGGTAGCCCCGCTCCCCGAACCACGCGAGCGCGTCCTCGAAGGCGATCCGCACGGGCGTCTGCGGCAGCCCGAGCTCGCGCACCGCCTTGGCGGCGTCGAAGAACATTCGCCGGCGGGCCATGCGCACCGCCTCGAGCGCGACCGACGGCGGCCGGTGCGTGACGAGGCGCGACACCGCCGTGTCGAGGGCGCCGACCGCGAGCGCGGCGAGGTAGGGGAGGCGCACGCGCGGCGCCGGGCGGCCGAGGATCGCGCCGACCTCGGCGAGGATCTCGGCGAGCGTCATGTTCCGGTGGCCGAGGATGTAGCGCTCGCCGACGCGCCCGCGCTCCGCCGCGAGGAGGTGGCCCTCCGCGACGTCGCGCGCGTGCACCACGTTGAGGCCCGTGTCGACGAAGGCCGGGAGCCGCCCCCGCGCGAAGTCCACGAGGATCCGCCCGGTCGGGGTCGGCTTCACGTCCCACGCGCCGACCGGGGCGGACGGGTTCACCACCACCACCGCGAGCCCGCGCGCGACGTAGGCGAGCGCCGCCCGCTCCCCGGCGAGCTTCGAGCGCTTGTAGTGGCTCGTGAGCTGGCCGCGCGCGAGAGGCGTCGTCTCGTCGCAGGGGGTGGGGAGCGCGGAGAGCCCGACGGTCCCGACCGTGGAGGTGTGCACGACGCGCTCGACGCCTTCGGCGAGGCACGCGTCCATGACGTGCACCGTGCCGTCCACGTTCGAGGCGTACAGCTCGCGCGGGTCGCGGGCCCAGAAGCGGTAGTCCGCCGCGACGTGGAACACTCTGCGGCAACCGCGCACCGCGCGCCGCACCGCGTCGCGGTCGCGCAGGTCCCCCAGGGCGAGCTCGACCGGAAGTCCGTCGACGTTGGTGCGCGGCGAGCCGGGCCTCACGAGCACGCGCACCTCCGCGCCGCGCTCGAGGAGGAGCCGCACGACGTTCGCCCCGACGAAGCCGGTCGCGCCCGTCACGAGCGCACGGCCGGTCATCATTCTGCGCGGCGGCGGCTCGCGCCCCCCGGGCGCCGGATCTTCCGGTGAGTCGATCCCGTCGCGCAGTCCCGCCATTCCGCCTCGCAGCGCGCCGTGAGGCGCGTTCGCCCGAGAGTGAACCTCCCACCCATCGTGAGGCGTGTAGGATTCGTACCCCCCGCCGATCGCGCAACGGATCCAGGGTCGTCCGGATGCGGTCGCGCGAAAGAGTGCGACCGTCAGTAGCGTGCGGAGCCCCGTGCGGGCCTCGCCCTCGAGGGCTCGTGCGCTCGCGCGCGCGTCACGAGGAACGACGAGAGGCGCGCTCGCGGTGATGAGGGGGGTGCCGGCGGGACGGGCAGCCTCAGCCCGGAAGGGCGGCAGCGCCGTGGCGCTCGGCGGCCACCGCGGGGCGGACGTCGAGCCGGCGATCGCGGCTGTTGCACGGCGCTGCGCGCCCGGAGGTGCCCGCGCACGGTGCGAGCATCAGCCGGTCCGCCAGCGTGAAGGCGGAGGCTCCGGGCGCGACGAAGCGATCGACGCGTCCGCATCGGCAGCACCGGATCCGCAGCATCACCCACTCGGTCGCCCGCCTGGCCATGATCTCCTCCGAGGGGTCTCCAAAGCATCGGACGTGCCGGTCCGGATCCGCCTGGGCGGCAGACCGTCTCCCCGAAGGTCACGCGGGTACCGCGCGCTCGAGCGAACGTTTACGCCGGCGTCTCCGGCTGCTTCGCGTCGAGCACCTCGGGGCGATCGCCGGCTGGTCCGCCGGGGCGCCCTGCCCCCGCGCCGTCCACGCCGCTCGGCGCGGGCTCGCGCGCGAGGGCGGCGAGCTCGCGCAGCGTGGCGTTGTGCGGCGAGGAGCGGCGCTCCTCCTCCGCTGCATGGAGGAGCCGCTGCAGCTCGGCCCCGAGGCGGCGCAGGACCGCGGCGCGCACGTCGTCGGCGCGCGGCTCGCGGCGGAGCGCCTCGCGCAGGTCGCTCACGCGCACGGCGTCGACGTCGCGTCCGGGGACGTAGCCGACGCGGGGGCCAGCGACGGTGCGGACGAGGAGCCCGGCGCGCGCGAGCGCCTCGAGGATCTCCTCGACCTCCGCCGGCGGGACCTCGAGGAGCTGGGCGAGCTCGGCGGGCGTGCGCCGCGTCGCGCCGGCGAGATAGTCGCGGGCGACCTGCGCGGCGGTGGCGACCGCCAGCACCTCCTTCAGCGCCTGGTCCGCGCGCTGGCCTCGCAGCCGCTCCCGCACGACCTGCTCGTTCTGATGGCTCGCCGCGGTCTCCGCGCCGACGAGCACGATGAGCCAGGAGACGTAGGTCCAGACGAGGAAGATCGGGATCGCGCCGAGGACCGAGTAGAGCGCGTTGTAGTTCGCGACGCCCATCTGCAGCTGCACGTGCAGGACGAGGGAGCCCTGCCAGCCGATCGCGGCGAGCACCGCCCCGAGGAGCGCCGACAGCGGGCGGACCCGCACGTTGGGGAGGATCACGTACATCGCGAAGAGCGCGAGGGCCACCACCGCCACCGGGGTGAAGCCGAGCGCGAAGTCGATCGCGGGGCCGAGCCCCAGCCGCTCGCGCAGGAACACGACGACGCTCGAGCTCTGCGCCGCGGTCGACAGCGTCGCCGCCGCGAAGACCAGGATCGGGGTCGTCACGAGGAGCGTGACGTAGTCGGTGATCTGGCGCAGGAACGGGCGGGTCGTCTTCACGCCGAAGACGTCGTTGAGCGCCACCTCGATGCTCGAGACGAGCGACACGCTCGTGTAGACGAGGACGACGAGCCCCACCGCGCCGAGGCGCGACACGTCGGTCCGATCGACGAACTCGAGGATCCGCTCGCTCGCCTGGAACAGCGCCGGGTTGGGTCCGAACGTGTCCGCGAGGTAGGGCCGGACGAAGCCGTCGACGAAGGCCCGGTAGGCGCCGAACCCCTTCAGCACCGCGAACGCGAACGCGAGGAACGGCACCACCGAGAGCACGCTGTAGTAGGTGAGCGCGGCGGCGCGGACGGTGAGCCGGTTCTCGAAGAACCCGCGGACCGTGGAGTAGGCGAGCCGGCTCGCGCGGAAGAGCGCGGCCTTCGCCCGGGGCAGCTCCGCCGGGCGGACGTCCCAGATGCGGACCGCGAAGAACTCGCGCAGGCGGTCGAGGGGGTGCGTGGCGACGCCGGTCACTCCCCCATGATCCTTCGCCCCGGCGGACCGCGCCGCGCCGGGCGATCACCGCCCCGGCCGCTCGGGGGACGCCCGCACGCCCGGCCGGGCCGCGACGGCGAGGGCACCCCTTCTTTTCGCCACCCGAGGGCGATCCATCGCCGGCGACGCGGGAGGAAGATCGCGCTGGAAACGAGGGGAGCCATGGCCACGTTCAAGCATGTCCTCGCGGCGACCGACTTCAGCGAGGCCTCGGGGCGAGCGCTCGAGATGGCGTGCACGATCGCCCGCGACTCCGGCGCCCGGCTGACGGTCGCGCACGTCGCCGAGGTCCCGACCTACACCGAGTTCGCCGCCCCGGTCGACCTCGTGACGCCCATCACCGACCTGGCGGAGACGAAGCTCGAGGAGCTGCTCAAGTCGGTTCGCGACGTGTGCCCCGGGGTGAAGGGCGCCGTGAGGGTCGGCGCGCCGTGGGAGCAGATCCTCGCGGCCGCGGCCGAGGTGGGCGCGGACCTCGTCGTGGTGGGCACCCACGGACGTCGCGGCTTCGCCCACGCGTTCATGGGCAGCGTCGCCGAGCGCGTCGTGCGTCTCTCGCCGATCCCGGTGCTGACGGTGCGATCGCGCATCCCCTCCTGACGCGCGCGCCCGTCAGCCGTCACCGCCTCGCGGCGCCTCGCCCGCTCAGGCGTCCGTCGCGACGGCCGCGTGGGCGGCGGCCGGCAGCCGGCGCTCGCGGAGGAGCGCGCTGCAGAGCGCGCAGTTCACCCGGCTTCGGATGGTCCAGTGCGCCCCGGGGTCCACGACGCCGCACAGGATCCGGTGCAGGTCGCGGTCGTAGTAGTGGACGATCTTCTTCTGCTCGTGCTGCTCCATTGAAGCTCCGTCGAACCCGCGGGCCGGGTGAGGGACCGACCGCCCCAGCACCGGGCCCGCTTGCCAGGGGTTGTAACGCGCGACGGCGGGGTCTGCAGAGGCCAGGCGGTCCGCTCGTCCCTCGCGGAGCGTCGAGTGGCGCCCCCGGGGCGTGGCATCTTGCGGTACGCCCCACGAGACCGAGGAGCCCGCCATGGACGCCCCCACGCTCGCGAAACACCTCGAGAAGCACCTCCGCGTCGCCACCTTCCCGGTCGGCATCCGCCCGCTCGCGCCCGGCGAGCCGATGCCCGCGAAGGCCAGGCGGCCGTCGAAGGACCTCGGCGCGCAGGTCGCGATCTGCCAGTGCGTCGCGCTCGCGCGGCGCTACGGCTGGACGATCGCCTTCAGCGGTGAGGATCTCGCCTGCCCCATCGCCAAGGCGGCGTTCGGCTTCGAGGACCGCATCCCATACTACGAGCGCGGCTCGCTCGCCGAGGGGATGTACGCGTCGTGCCAGGAGGCGGGCGCGGCGTTCGAGTCGGCGCTGCCGCGCTTCGCTCCTAACGAGGTGTCGGGGGTGGCGCTCGGCCCGCTCGACCGCTTGACGTTCGAGCCCGAGACCGTGGTGGTCTACGGCAACTCGGCCCAGGTGCTCCGGCTCGTGAACGCCGCGCTCTACGAGAAGGGCGGCAGCTTCAAGACGGAGTTCACCGGGCGTGGGGACTGCGCCGACATCGTCATCCGCACGCGCCAGACGAAGGAGCCGCAGCTCATCCTGCCCTGCTACGGCGACCGCGTCTTCGGCCTCGCCGCGGACGACGAGATGGCGTTCACGTTCCCGTTCGGGATGGCGGAGGCGATCGTCGCCGGGCTCGAGGGAACGAGCCGGGGGGGCATCCGCTACCCCATCCCGACGTTCGCGCTGCGCGCGCACCCGGCGTTCCCGCCGAGCTACGTCGAGCTCGAGCGCCGCTGGCGCGCGGGCGAGCAGTAGGCCTCGCCGCTGCCGGCGTTCCGCGCGCCGGATCAGCCGGCGTCGGCCGCGTGCGTCGCCTCCGGCGCGGACGGCCGCTGCTCGCGCGCGCGAAGCAGCTCGCTGCAGCGCGGGCAGTTGACGGTCCTGCGCGTGGTCCAGTGCGCGGTCCGGTCCTCGATGCCGCAGAGGATGCCGGCACGCTCCCGGTCGTAGTGGTGGATCAGCCTGGCCTTCTCGGGGTGCTCCATCTCCGTCTCCCTTCGTGCGGCCGGGGAGGGAGCCACGGCTCCGAGCGACGGCCACACCTTGGATGCTTGTAGCGTCCAGTGCCCGGCTCCGCAGGCATCGAGCGGCTGCTCGCCTCGCCGAGGCAGGAGCTGCCGCCGCGCGGACGGGGCCGCGGCCACGGTCGCGCGGGCGCCGCCGTTCGTGGTGCCCCGCGACGCCCGCCGCGCCGTCGAGCGGGAGCGCTACGCTCGCGAGCGAAGGAGAAGCGACATGGCGACCACGCGAACGACCACCCGCAGCGCGGCGCGAGCGTCCCGGAAGCCGGCCAGGTCCTCGAACCTGGTCGCGCAAGACCTGGAGGAGCTCGGCCGCGTGCTGCAGGACACCGGGAAGAAGCTCGCCCGGCTCACGCGGAAGACGGTGACCACGGCGGCCGAGGACACCCTCGGCGCGGCGGCCAACGCGCTCGATCTCGCGCAGGGGAAGCTCAAGAAGATGCGGACGCAGCTCCGCCGGGCTCCGAGCGCGTAGCGCGACCCGGAAAGCTCCGAGGCCAGCGCCCGCCGCCCGACGGACGGTGGCGCGGCAGGCGCGTCAGGCGATCCTGCGCGAGAGGAGCTCCGCGCGCTCGAGCAGCTCGCGCAGCTCCGGGCTCGGCTCGCGCGACCGATCGCCGTGGCGCACCGCGCGCCGCACCCGGCTCACCGCCTGCGCGAAGTCGACGTCGACGTGGCCGCGGGCGACGAGCAGCTCCTCGAGCTTGCGGATGCGGCCCTTGAGATCCTTGAATCCGTCGTTCACCGCGTCCTCCTCGGGCGAGCGGTCGCGCTGTCGGCGGCAGCCGCCGCGGGCTGCGGGCGGCGCGCGGCAGCGACGACGTTCAGGAACACCTCGACATCCACGAAGTCCTGGGCGCCCAGGGGAGCGAGGCGCTCCCGGAGCTGCGTCGCGAACGCCCTCAAGGACGTGTAGGTCGCCCAGTTGGGCGCCGCGTCGTAGCGCAGGTCGCAGCCGAGCCGCTCCGCGGCGGCGCGCGTCGACTTGGGCCAGAGGACCACGTGGCGGGAGGGGTCGGCGAGGAGCGGGAACGCGGTGGCGAGCGCCCAGCTCGAGGCCGGCGCCACGGCGAGCCCCGCGGCGGCCGCGAAGAGCTTGTCGAAGCGGGCGCGCGCGGGGACCGGGACGGAGAGCAGGCTGAACAGCGCGTCGAAGAAGCTGCGGGCCGAGGCCTCGTCCTCGAACACCTCCGCGATGCCGTCCTCCTCGAGCACGGGATCGAACAGCGCCGAGAGCGGCGCGCTGCGCGCGATCCGCTTCACGAGCTCGCCCACCTCGCCCTCGTCGGCGAGCCGGGCGCCCTCCCCGCTCGCGAACGCCTCCTTCCAGGCGGCGCTCGCCGCGCGCCACCGCGCCGCGCGCTCGCGCTTGCCGCTCGCGGCGTAGGCGGGATCGGCGAAGCCCTGCGGGTAGAGCGCCTGGAACTCCGCGACGGCCTCCTCGTGGGTGAGGAAGTTCGCGGCGAGCGCGTAGCGGCCGCTCTGGGCGTCGAGCGCGAAGGACGAGAGCCCCTCGAGCCAGGAGTTGCGCTCGAGGCCGTCGGTCGAGAGCAGCGCCCTCGCCGCGGGCAGGCGGAGCTTCGCCGCGAAGCGCTTCTCGCTGTCCGGGAAGAAGACGTGCACCGCGTTCGGCTCCAGGGCGACGACCTTGCCGACCCCGAGCGACGCGTGCTGCACCAGCATTCCTTCCTTCAGATCGGCCATCGACGCCCTTTCGCAAGAAGCCTGAAGCTCGTGTGACGCGAGAGGACGCGCGAACGCGCCCGACGCGGTGGTGCCTGCGTCGCAGAGCGGGAGAGCGCGGTCTTGGGATCTGCCGTCGAGGAGGGCGCTCGCTCGTTTCCGGTCGCTACGCCCGATCCGGCCGGCGCGCGTCTCTTGTACGCCCTGCGCCCTCCGCTGTGAAGCCCCGAGCGCCGACCCGCTCGGCACCGACCCGGCTTGACCGCTCGTGGAGCGACGTCCGAGCCCCGCGTTCCCGCGCCGCGATCCGGCCCGTCGTGGACGGGCTTTTCACGCCCGGCGCGACTAAGGAGCACGGATGAGCGCCGCGCGCATCACCCGGTCCGTTCGCGGGCATCTCGTCGCGATCGAGCGCGTGGATCCGCACCTCTGGCGCGTGACCGTCGACGGCCAGCTGCTCGCGAGCTTCTGCACCGAGAGCCGGGCGCGCGCCGCGGGGACGGCGGAGGCGCGCCGGCTCGAGCTCGTCGCGGGCGAAGGGCGCCGCCGCCACTGAGGCGCAGCCGGCCGAGCGAGCCTCCGCATCACGGAAAGAGAAGAGCCCCGCCCGATGGGGCGAGGCTCTCCGAGGTGCCGCGCGGGCTGGACGGCCCGCCCGGCTAGACGGCGAGGACGTAGTCCCCGGCGCGCACGAGGTCGATCTCCACCTCGCGCGGCTCGACGTCGTACAGCTTCTCGTAGGGCGTCATGAGCACCGCCTGGAGCAGCTCGCTCGTGCGAGCGCGCCGCTCGCGCTCGATCTGCTTGGGATCGACGGCGACGAACTTCTCGTCCGGCGTGATCTTGAAGAGCGGCTGTCCCTTCTGGACGACCGTCCCGTCCGGCCCGGTCATCAGGATCTTGTCGATCGTGCCCGAGAACTGCGCGCGGACCGTGTTGAACATCTTCATGACCTCGATGATGTAGAGCGCCTGCCCCTTCTCGAAGTGGACGCCGTCGCTGACGAACGGGGGCCTCCCCGGCGCCTCCTGCCGGTAGAGCATCCCGCCGAACGGCGCGACGAGCTCGTCGGCCTTCGTCGCCGGCGGCGGGACGAGCACCTTCTTCATGCGCGCCTGGAGCTCCGGATCGTTGAGGTGCGCGGGGATCGTGACGTCGAGGTTCGCCTCGACGCGGAAGTCGAAGAACTTCACCGCCTCGGCGGCCATGAAGAGGAGCCCGAGCAGCTCGTTGCCCGCCTCGTAGCCGAGGTGCGCGGCGCGGATCTGCGCCCAGGTCTCGGCGTCGTAACCGCCCTGCGGCGCCTCGCTCTTCAGGATCTCGTTCAGCTTGTAGAACTCCTCCTTCTTGAGGCCGAACGTCTTCCTGAGCGCGACGTAGAACCGGATCGACTTCTGGAGCAGCTCGTGATCGTGCTGCCAGATCACCTCGGCGGCCGGCTTCCTCGGATCCCACCCCATGTTCAGGTACTCGTACGTGTCGTTGAGCACGCCGAGCGGGTTGCGGATCCAGAACACCTTGCCCTTCTCGAGCCGGTAGTGCTTGCGGTTCAGGCTGAGCCAGCCGGCGAGGAGGTGCGGCGCCTCGAGCAGCCGGTCCATCACGCGCGTGAGCAGGGTGAGCTTCCGGTCGATCACCTCCGCCATCGCCTTCGTGACCGACGGGTCGCCCGGGCTCTCCTTCGCGATCTGCGCCGCGTAGTGCTTCTTCATCTCGGCGAAGGCGAACCCGGTGTCGAGCTTGCCCCCCTCCTCGGCGAGGAGCCCCACGAGCGTCAGGTACGGCACGACGAAGCGGGTGGTCGGCTTCGCCATGACGTTCTGGCCGAGGAACCAGTTGACCAGGCCGTAGTGGAACTCGAGGTTCGTCGCGAGGTTCACCCCGCGCAGGCTCGTCTTGCGCAGCACCTTGGCGAGGTGGAGGTAGCTGTCGAGGCGGTCCTCGCCCTTCGTGAGGAGGAGCGCGATGTTGGAGTCGTACGCGCCCGCCACGTGGTAGCGCATGAACATGCCGGTGTCGGGGTTCGGCATGCTGATGCCCTGGTCATCGCGGATCTCGCCCTCGATGGGCTTCGACCAGAACCGGATGAGGCCGCCCGCGTGCGGCGAGAGCGAGGCGTCGGTCGCGTTGAGGCGCGCCTCGGCCGCGGCGGGGAAGCGCGGGATCCGCGTGGGCTTCGGGAGCCGCTCCTTGTGCCGCGCGAGGAGCGCCATCGCCTCGACGAGCGACTCGACCACGAAGGCGTCGCTCGGGTCGTCCGGGTTCGCGAAGCGCAGCGAGTAGCAGAGCTCCGTCACCCGGTGCTCGACCTGGATGCGGGTGTTGACCTCCATGAAGTAGTAGCGATCGCGGTCGACGATGCACTCGAACGTCGAGGCGGAGTCGAGCCCCACGGCGGCGCCGAAGCGGGCGGCGTCGTCCTCCATCCGCTTCAGGATCTCGAGGTCGGTCGCGAGCGCGCGGGCCTCGTCCTTGCGGCCCGCCTTCTCGGCCCGCGCGATGGCGGCGGCGAGCCCCTCCTGCGTGACGGAGATCTCGAGCAGCTTCTGCTCGTGCATCTGCAGGGAGCAGTCGCGGCCGCCGAGCGACACGCACCAGCGCCCGTTGCCGAGGAGCTGGATCTCGTTGTGGCGGGTCTGCTCGATGTTGAGCTCGATGAGGACGTTCTTGTTGTCGCCGACGCCGGTCGCCTTGACCTCGTTCAGCACCTCGCGCACGAGCGTCGGGGCCTCGGCGGCCGCCTCCTCGATGAGCTTCGCGTCGGCCGCCTTCGCGGTCAGGAGCGCGCCCCCGAGGATGCGCTGCCCCTTGCCGCCGCCGCCGCCGATCGCCTTGAGGCGCACGCGGGTGCCGGGGTGCTTCTTGAACATCTCGGCGACCTCGCGCTGCACCTGCCAGCCGAGCTCGTCGATGGTGTAGAGGTCGATCCCCTTGGCGTAGGAGGCCATGAGGACGTGGTCGGCGAGCTCCTCGAGGGGGAGCTTCTCGTTCGCGAGCACCTTCGGATCACAGCCGAGCTCCTCCGCCTCCACGAGCGCGAGGAGCGCCTTGCGCGTCTTGTGCTTCGTGAGGAGCGTGCGCGCGGTGACGTTGTTCACGCCGGGCGTCACGGAGACGCCCACCTCGAGCGCCGTGCGCTTCGCCTCGTCCTTCTTGCCGGCGCGCGCCTGCGTCACCGAGTTCGGGCCGATGAACTCGAGGCCCGCCCGCTCGATCGTCGCGACGAACTCCTCGTCCTCGGCCATGAAGCCGTAGCCGGCGAACACCGAGTCGTAGCCGTTGTCGCGCGCGATCCGCACGATCTGGTTCATCCGCTCGACGCGCTCCTCCTTCGTCGCGCCGGTGTAGTCCGGGACCCGGTGCACGCGGCTCGTGTCGGTGAGCTGGCGGAGCTCGGGGGCGAGCGCGTTCGCGTAGACGATGGAGTCCTTCTCGGAGAGGAGGATGCCGTAGTGGCGGATCCCCATCTCCTCGAAGACGTCCATCGCCTCCTTGCGGATCGGGCCGCGGCAGACGATGAGCGGCTTCAGGTCCTCGCAGGCGAAGGAGCGGACCCACGCGGAGCCCGCCTTGCCGAGGCGGCGGTCGCGGTGAACGAGCGGGTTCGTCTTGTAGTAGTCGGCGGTCGGAGCCATCGGTCTCAAGTCTCCAGTCTGGATTCGGGGTCGAGCCGCGGACCTAGTGGAACTCGCGCTGCGGGCCGGACATCGGGGACGGCTTGTAGTGGCGGAGCAGGAAGCCCATGTTCTCGCCGAGCACCTTGCGCAGCTCGGTGGGCATCACGAGCGAGGAGATGGAGCCGAGCGCGAGCCCTTCCTTCGGGTTCATGAGCTCCTTCTCGTAGCGCCGGTTGAGCGCGGCCTCCTGCTGCTTCAGCCACTCCGCCGCCTCCTTCTCCGCGTCCTTCTTGGCGGCGGGGCCCTCCATGCCGGCGGCGGTGCGCTGCTCGACGCCCTTCTTCACCATCTCGGCCGCCGCGCCGCGGACCTTGCGCAGCTCGTCCTTGTAGACGAACTCCTTGCCCGCCGGCCCCATCACCGCGAGCCGCGTCGTCGGGAGCGCGAGCACGAGGTCCGCGCCGGTCGGGTAGTTGTTGTACGAGGCGTACGCGCCGCCGAAGGCGTTGCGCAGGATGAGGAGGATGCGCGGCGTGCGCACGTCCACGATCGCGTCGAGCATCGAGCGGCCCGCCTGCACGATGCCGCGCGCCTCCTGCTCGCGGCCGGGGAGGAAGCCGGTCGTGTCCTCCATGAAGATGATGGGGATGTTGTAGATGTTGCAGAAGCGCACGAACCTCGCGATCTTCAGCGCGGTGTCGCAGTCGATCTGCCCGGAGCCGACGGCGCTGTTGTTCGCGACGAAGCCGACGACGTTGCCGCCGAGCCGGCCGAACGCGGTCACGACCTCGCGGGCGCGCTCCGGCTGGATCTCGAAGTAGTCGCCGTAGTCGCACACCTGCTGGATGATGATCGACACGTCGAACGGCGTGTTGAAGCCGGTCGGCGAGTTGAACGCCTTCTTGAGCAGCGTGTTGATCTCCCAGGTCTTCCGGTCGAGCGGATCGCTCGTCGGCTGGAACGGCGCGGCCACGCCGTTGTTGTCCGGGAGGTAGGCGAGCAGACGCACCGACTGGCGGAGCGCGGCGAGCTCGTCCGCCACCGTGAGGTCGGCCACGCCGGAGGCGCCGTGCACCTTGGGGCCGCCCAGCTCCTCGGGCGTGATGTCCTCGCCGAGCACCGACTTCACGACGCCCGGGCCGGTGAGGCCGAAGAAGGTGTCGTTCGGCTGGATGACGAAGCTGCCCTGGCGCGGCAGGTACGAGCCGCCGCCGGCGTTGAAGCCGAACATGCACATGATGGACGGCACGACGCCGCTGATCTTGCGCAGCGCGGTGAACGCCTCGGCGTAGCCGTCGAGGCCGCCGACGCCGGCCGGCACGTACGCGCCGGCGCTGTCGTTCATGCCGATGAGCGGCATGCCCTTCTCGCCCGCGAGCCGGAAGAGGCGCGCGAGCTTCGAGCCGTTCGTCGCGTCCATCGAGCCCGCGCGCACGGTGAAGTCGTGGCCGTAGCAGGCCACGTCACGCCCCTTGATGTTGAGCACCGCCGTGACGAGCGAGGCGCCGTCGAGGTTCTTGCCCCAGTTCTGGTAGAGGACGATCGGATCCTTCTCCGTGAGGACGCGGATCCGCTCCCAGACCGTCATGCGCCGCTTGGCGTGCTGCTTCTCGATCTGCTCGATGCTGACCGAGCGGACGGGGCGCTGGACGAGGTCGTGCCCCTCCTTCATCGCCTCCTCGTAGCCGCCGGTCTCGCGGGCGATCTCGCCGGGGATGTTGAACTCGACCTTCTCGACGGGATCGAGCGGGTTCGTCAGGATCGGTTTGATCGCCTTCGTGGCCATGGGCGGCTCGGTCCTCTGAACGACGGGTGTGAGTGCAAAGCGTGCCGATCGCTCCGGTCAGCCTGGCGGCGAACCGCTCTCGGGGCTTCGTCGGAAAAAGTGTGTGATTCTCACAAAGGCCCGCGCGCCCGGGCAAGGGGTCTCGCAGGCTTTGCGCCCCCGATCGCGCAATCCGGGCGGCACTTCGTGGACCGGTGCAGGCGGACCGCCGCACCGCGTCAGAGCGTGGGCCCCGCCGTTCTTCACCCCCGCCGGCTCGATCACGCAGTTGCTGCAGAACTGCGGCGGCGAGGCCTCCATCGTCGAGGCGCGGTTCATCGATGGCCTCTCCGACGATCAGGTGATCGCGCTCTTCCAGGCGGCTCGCGAGGCCGACTACCGAGGGCTCGCCGGGCAGGTGCGCACGGTCGCCGCGCTGTTCCCGAAGCGCGGCGCCGTCCCCCAGGACCGCCGCGTCGAGCTGACCTCGCAGCTCGCCAGGCTGCGCCAGCGCGCGGCCGGGGTCGCCGGTGGCCCTCTGCGGTCGGGATCGCGACGCGAAGCGGCCTCGTCAGCCCTTCACGAGCACCGCCGCGTGGCTTCGCCAGACCTCTGGCCGGGCTGCGACGAGGAGCCCGGCGTCCGCGGCGGCGACGAGCTCGCGCTCGAGCTCCGCCGCCGAGACGTGGCCGCTCGGCTCGCCCAGGAGGAGCCTTCCGCCGGGCCGGAGCGCCGCGGCGGCCTCGGCGAAGAACCGCGCCGCGCTCGGCAGCTCGTGCACGAGCGCGAACGCGACCACCACGTCGACCTTGCCGGCGAGGTCCTCGACTCCGAGCGTGTCGGCGTCGGCGAGCCGGAGGTCGATCCGCTCGGCCAGGCCGGCGCGGCGGGCGCGACGGCGGAGCGCCTCGAGCATCTTCGGCTGGAGCTCGACCGCGACGACGCGCCCGGAGGGCCCGACGAGCCTCGCGAGATCGAGCGTGAAGAAGCCCATGCCCGGACCGGGCTCGAGCACCGTCATCCCCTCCGCCACGTACGGCCGCAGGAGCGCGAGCGGGTTCTGGACGAGCCGCCGGAACGGGTTCACCAGCAGGTAACCGAGCCACCAGGGGCACACGCGATGGGACATGGCCTCCGGGATCGCCCATCCGGCGCGGCACCGGAAGCGCGACGTTGGGGCTCGTGGGCAGCGCGAGCGCAGGCACAGCCGGATGAGGCTGCGCCGCAGCGATCCAGGGTCCGGGGACGCGTCGTTTCCGTCCCCCGCGCAGGCTGACGGCCCGCCCACGGCGAAAGATCCCGTGATGCGGGGCTCGCTTGGCCTCTCCGTCTTGATCTCCATCAAGCTGCGCGCACTGCGGGTCCGTTGATCGGCTCACTGAGACCGCGTATCGTCCGGCTCGAAGTTGATAATGATTCGCAAGATTGGTGGCCAGAGGACCCCGAGCCCAGCGCCCCGCCAGCGGAGCCCGCACGCAGGCTCCCGCCCGAGGTGAACCGACATGAGCTCCACGCCCTCCTGCTGCTCCCCGCGCTCCCGCCGCCACCGCCGCGCCGCCCTCCTCGTCCTCGCCGCGCTCGCCGTCGTCGCGCCGCTGCTCGCGCGCTCGCAGGAGCTCGAGCTCCACGCCGCGCCCGCCGCCGCGGAGGAGCCCGAGGTCGTGGCCGAGGCGCTCTTCCTCTGCGACACGCTCCCTCCGGGCGGGCGCGACCTGAACCTCTCCCTGGCGCTCGCCGAGGGCGAGCCGGATCCCGTCAGCGGGGAGGCCGCGCTGCAGGCCTCGCCGCGCGTCCAGCTCGCGATGGGGCTCGGCGAGCGCGTCGGCTTCACCGCGGACGTGGGGCTCGGCACCGGGGGCGCCGTGGCGCTCGAGGCCCCCGGCGCGTCGCTCAAGCTCCTCCTCCGCGCCCCCGACGCGCACCGGACCGGCCTCTCCGCCTCGCTCGACCTCTTCGGCTCGACCCACGCGCTCCACGAGTCGGAGGCCGGGCTCGGGCTCGGCGCCATCCGCGCGCTCGGCCGCGTGGCGCTGCGCGCGAGCGCGAGCGTCGCGAGCGGCGTCTCCTCCTGGTCGCCGCACCTGCACTTCGGCACGTCGGCCGCGATCGCGCTGGGGGCCCGCTGGCGCGCGCTCGCCGAGGTGGTGTCCGAGGTCGCCGCCGGCGAGGTGGCGGTCTCCGCGGGGCCGACCTTGAAGGTCGCGCTCGCGGAGAACAGCGCGCTCATGGCCGGCGCGCTCTTCCCGGTCTCGCAGGGCGGCGCCCTGCCGGTCTTCACCTTCCAGCTCACGCAGTCGATGTGACCCTCGCCGTCGGAGAACGCTCCACATGCCTCGTTCCAGCAGCACCGCGGCGGAGGGATCGCCCCCGCCGCGCCCCGCGATGCCCCTCGGCCTCCTCGGCGACGGAGAGTCCGCGGAGATCGTCGCCGTCGCCGTCGCCGCCCGCGGCGGGTGCGAGGCGCGTGCGGAGGAGATGGGCCTCCGCATCGGGAAGCGCGTGGTGATGCTCAGCAACGGCGCGGGCCCGGTGCTCGTCAAGGTGGACGAGTCGCGCATCGCGGTCGATCGCGGCGTCGCCATGAAGATCAAGGTCACGAGGTGACGGACATGAACCTGGCAAAGCTCGCGCCCGGCGAGAAGGGGCGCATCACGGCGATCGGGGCGATCGGTCCCATGCGGCGGCGGCTCATGGACATGGGGCTCCTGCCCGGCGAGGAGGTGCGGGTGGAGAAGGTCGCCCCGCTCGGAGATCCCATCGAGGTGCGGATCCGCAGCTACCACCTCTCCCTCCGCAAGAAGGAGGCGGAGGGGATCGCGGTGGAGGTGACGCCGTGAGCGCGGCCCCGAAGCTCCCCCCGTTCTCGGCGGCGCACCCCGCGGCGGCGCGGACCATCACCGTCGCCGTCGCCGGCAACCCGAACTCAGGCAAGTCGACGCTCATCAACGCGATCGCGGGCAGCCGCCTCCACGTCGGCAACTGGCCCGGCGTGACGGTCGAGAAGAAGGAGGCCGCCTTCGAGCACGAGGGGCGGCGCATCCGGCTCGTCGATCTGCCGGGGACCTACTCCCTCTCGCCCTACTCGCAGGAGGAGATCGTCGCGCGCGACTACCTCGCCCACGAGCGGCCGGACGTCATCGTGAACGTCGTGGACTCGACGAACCTCGAGCGGAACCTGTACCTCACGGTGCAGCTCCTCGAGCTCGGCATCCCGGTGGTGATGGCGCTCAACGTCTACGACGAGGCGCAGGCGAAGGGCCACCGCATCGACGTGCGCGGGATCGAGGCGCGGCTCGGCGTGCCCGTGGTGCCGACCTCGGCGACGCGCAAGGAAGGCCTCGCCGAGCTGCTCGGGACCGTCGTCGCCACGGCCGATCGCCGCCAGGTGCGGACCCCCGCCCCGCTCTCGTACGGCCCGGACCTCGACGCCGCGACCGGGGGCGTGGCGCGTGCGCTCGAGGAGCGCCACCCCGAGCTCACGGCGCACTTCCCGGCCCGCTGGCTCGCGCTGAAGCTCATCGAGGGCGACGCGCGCGTGCTCGAGGAGACCGCGCTCGACCGGGGCGCGCTCGTCGCGAGGCCGCTCGAGCACCTCGTCGCCGCCCACGGCGACGACGTCGAGGCGATCGTCGCCGAGGCGCGCTACGGCCTCGCGGCCGGGCTCACCCGCGAGGTGCTCGAGAAGCCGCGCCTCCAGAAGACCGAGCTCACCGAGCGGATCGACCGCGTGGTCCTGAACCGCTTCCTCGGGATCCCGATCTTCCTCGCCGCGATGTGGATCGTCTTCAAGCTCACCTTCGATCTCTCCGCCCCGTTCGGCGACTGGATCGACGCCATGACGAGCGGGCCGGTGAAGCGCTGGGCGGCGGCGCTGCTCGGGATGATCGGCGCGCCGGGCTGGACGGTGTCGCTCGTGAACGACGGGATCATCGCGGGCGTCGGGTTCGTCCTCGTCTTCGTCCCCGTCATCTTCGCGATGATGTTCTTCATCACCTTCCTCGAGGGCTCGGGCTACATGGCCCGCGCCGCCTTCGTGATGGACAAGGCGATGCACGCGATGGGGCTCCACGGGAAGTCGTTCATCCCGATGGTCCTCGGCTTCGGCTGCAACGTCCCGGGCGTCTACGCCACCCGCACGCTCGAGAGCGGGCGCGACCGCATCCTCACCGCGCTCCTCATCCCGCTCATGTCCTGCGGCGCGCGGCTCCCGGTGTACGTGCTCTTCGTCGGAGTGTTCTTCCCGAACCGCCCCGGCACGGTGATCTGGTCGCTGTACGTCATCGGCATCGCGCTCGCGATCACCATGGGCGTCGTCTTCAAGAAGACGCTGTTCCGCGGCGAGGCGCCCGCGTTCATCATGGAGCTGCCGCCCTACCGCATGCCGTCCCTGCGCAGCCTCTGCCTCCACACCTGGGAGAAGGGGAAGCACTTCCTCACCAAGGCCGGCACGTACATCCTCGCGGTGTCGGTCATCGTCTGGTTCATGCTGAACCTGCCGTGGGGCGTGCAGGACAAGAAGGACTCGTACCTCGGCAAGGCGGGCCAGGTGATGGCGCCCGCGCTCGCGCCGCTCGGGTTCGGGACCTGGGAGGCGGCGTCCTCGCTCATCACCGGCGTCATCGCCAAGGAGATCGTGGTCGGGACGATGTCGGAGATCTACGCGCCGAAGCCCGCCCACGAGGAGCAGGCGCCGACGTTCGCCGAGGACCTGCGCGAGATCGGCACCTCGTTCGCGGGCGCGGCGCGGGAGGCGCTCTCGAACGTGGTCTCCACCGCGGGGCTCTCCTCCATCTCCATCGACAAGGCCGACGAGGCGCCCTCCCCGCTCAAGGACGCCGTGCGCGGCGCGTTCACACCGCTCACCGCGCTCGGCTTCATGGTGTTCGTGCTGCTCTACATGCCCTGCGTGGTGGTCGCCATCGCGATGCGCCAGGAGTTCGGCGGCTGGAAGTGGTTCGGCGTCGCGTTCGCCTACCAGACCGCGCTCGCCTGGGGGATGGCGCTCCTCATCTACCAGGGCGGCCGGCTCCTCGGGCTGGGGGCCTGACCATGGGGCTCGCCGACGCCGTCATCGCCGGGCTCGTCCTCGCGGGTGCGCTGTACCTCCTCTACCGCTCGCTCTGGAAGGGCGGCGGCTCCTGCCACGGTTGCTCATCTGGAGCGGGGGGCGCGTGCAGCGCGCGGGCACGCGCGCCCGCTCCGCTGGTGCGGCTCGGACATCGGCCTGAGCGGGCCGATCGGCCACCGCGTGTCCACGGTGAGGGAACGCGAAGCCGATGAGCCTCCCCGCCGCGATCGCTCCACCGCACACGTCCTCGCAGCTCCACTCGACCCCCACCTCGCAGCATGAACCCCTCGCCCCGGACCGGACCCCCGGACCGGCTCGAATCGCCGGAGCACGATGATGTCCCCGAACCGCCTCCTCGCCCTGCTCACCTCCGTCGCCGCGCTCGCGGCACCCGCCCTCGCCTTCGGTGACGGCGACCTCCCGATCCAGGACAACAGCTTCCTGATCGAGGAGGCCTACAACCAGGAGCCGGGCGTCATCCAGCACATCAGCACGTTCAGCCGCGTCGGCGGCACGGGCGCGTGGCTCTACTCCTTCACCGAGGAGTGGCCGGTGCTCGGGCAGACCCACCAGGCGAGCGTCACGCTCAACTACGCCGGCCTCGAGAAGCGCGGCCCGACCGGGATCGGCGACCTCGCGCTCAACTACCGCTGGCAGGCGGTCGGGAGCGGCGAGACCGAGGTCGCGCTGGCGCCGCGCCTCTCGGTCCTCGTCCCCACCGGCGACGCGAGCCGTGGGCTCGGGCTGGGCGGCGCGGGGATCCAGGTGAACCTGCCGCTCTCCGCGATGCTCGGCCGCCACTTCGTCACGCACGTGAACTTCGGCGGAACGTACGTTCCGTCCGCGCTCGCCTCCGACGGCGGGCACGGGCCGCTCGGCTCGTTCTCGGCCGGGGAGAGCCTCATCTGGCTGGCGCACTCGCGCTTCAACGTCCTGACGGAGGTGCTCTACACGCGCTCCGAGACGGCGCGTCCCGGCGCGAACGACCGCGCCGAGACGTTCACCGTCAACCCGGGCGTGCGAGGCGCCATCGACTTCCCGAGCGGGCTGCAGATCGTCCCGGGCGTCAGCGTCCCGCTCGGCGTCGGGCCGAGCCGCGGCGAGCGCGCCGTCTTCCTGTACCTGAGCTTCGAGCACCCGTTCCGCCTCGCGGGTCCGACGGTCGAGGCGTCGGCGAAGGCGGGCGCGGACGGGCAGGGGTAGCCCGGCGCCGGCGCGGTGCTCCGAAAATGCCGAGGATTCGCGTCACCGAAGGTGAGCGCGAATCGCGAGGCGTCGTTCAGGCCTGGCCCGCCACCACCAGGATCCAGCGCAGCGCGAGCCCTCCCGCGAGGACCAGCGCGGGCGCGATCCGGGTCGCGCCGAGGTGCAGGCGGGACTCGAGCGTCTCCATGAGGAGCGGCACCGCGAGGCCGGCGACGACCACGAGGGCGAAGAACTCCGCCGTGAAGGGGCCGCCCAGCAGGAGCCCGGCGGCGGCGTGGCCCGCCGCGCCGCTCGTCGAGAGCCCGACGAGGAACAGCACGAGCAGCGCCGCCTCGACCGCGATCGCCGCCCGGTCCCAGCGCGTCACGAGCCGCCGCTCCTCGGCGTCGAGCGCGAAGAGGAGCAGGAACGCCGCCCCGGTGGAGAGGCCCGAGACGAGGAAGATCGGGCCGAGCAGCGCGGAGCTCCAGAGAGCGCGCGCGCCGAGGGTGGAGAGGAGGACGCCGGTGTACACGCCGAGCGCGACGCCCACCCACAGGTTCGCGCGGAGGAGGGCCGGCGCGTGGCGGAGCGCGTAGGCTCGCGCGGCGCGGACGAGGCCGCCCAGCCCGGCGCGGCCCGCGAGCGCCGCGACCCGCTCCGCCTGCGCGTCGTCGAGCCCGGCGAGCGCGACGAGCAGGCTCATCGGGTAGACGGCGACGAGGATCCACGCGCCCCACGACATGGGCGAGGTCGGGCGGAGCGCGAGGTAGAAGCGCGCGACGTGGATCTTGTGGGCGAGGTCCAGGAAGAGCGCGCCCATGCCGACCGACACGAGCAACGGCGCGGCGAAGCCGAGCCAGCGCGCGGCGGCGGAGCGCTCCGGCCGCCGCGCGGCGAGGAGCGAGGTCACGATCATGAGCCCCGCCGCCATCCCGCCGAGGAAGAGGTAGACCGGGATCTCCCAGCCCCAGATGTGCAGCTGCGGATCGATGAGCCGGCTGTGCCGCGCGATGTCGAGCTCGGTCATGGTGTCTCCCTTCGCGGTTAGCCGCTGCAGCCGCCGCCGCCCGCCTTGCGCGGCGCGCCCGGCGCGGCGGCGGGCACGGGGGGTGGCGGCGCGGCCTTCATGCCGGTCATCGCCGCGTGGATCCCGGCGCGCAGCCGGTACGCCTCGAGCTCGGCGGCGGGCGCGCCCGCCGTGGGCGGCGCCGGCGGGGTGAGCGCGAACGCCTCCCACGCCGCCCAGCCGCCCTCGAGCGCGAGCACCCGGCCTCGATACGAGGCGGCGGCCGCGGGCACCCCGTCGAGCGCGGTGTCCGAAACGAGCACGAGGTCGCGCCCCGGGCTCGCGTCGGCGAGCCCGAGCGAGCCGAGCCTGTCCTGCGGCACGCACTCGGCGCCGGGGATCCGCTTCGCCGAGCAGGCCTCGAGCGACCGCAAGTCGACGATCCGGAGCTTCCAGGGCTCGTCGAACACGCGCCGGGCCAGCGCGAGCGGCGCGAGACCGGTCGCCACGCGCCCGCTCTCGCGCGCCCCGGTCGGCGTCGCGAGGCCCACGAGGCCGAGGGCCGCCGCGGCGGCGAGCCCCGCGAACACGAAGCGCCCGGGCCGCCCCGCCGGCGTCGGCATCGCGCTCGGGTCGGAGCGGCCGGCGAGGACGCGCTCCAGCTTCTCGGCGCCCACGAAGCACCCGACGGCCATGACGGTGACGGCGAGCGCGACGACGTACGGGCCGGACCGCGCCGGCAGGCGGAAGAGCTCCCACAGGTAGAAGTTGCCGAGATCGCCCGCGCCGTGGAACCTCGCAAACCCGGGCCGCCACTCGAGCTCGGCCCAGAGCACCTGCCCGACGATGACGCCGAGCACGGTCATGAGCCCGTCGAGCTTGCCGGACGCCATCGCCACGAAGGACGTGCCGGGGCAGTAGCCCGAGACGATGAAGCCCGCGCCGAGCAGGAACCCGCCGGCGATCATCGGCACGAGGTAGGTGCCGCTCGTCGCGTGATCGGCGAGCGCGCGGAAATCGGCGAGCCCGAGCGCGGAGGCGAGCACGACCCCGAGCATCGCCGTCACGATCGCGCTGAACATGACCTTGAAGACGGTCATGTCGTGCCCGTAGAACTGGGCGGCGAGCTTGTTCGCGCGCCCGAAGCCGGCGCGCTCGAGCACGAAGCCGAAGCCGAAGCCGATGAGGACCGCGGCGACGAGCCCGAGCTCGAGGGGCGGCAGGACGGGGAAGGTCATCGCCACTCCCTCCTCACGAACCAGGCGAGCGCGTAGCCGCCGCCGAACACCGAGAACATGAAGGCCCAGGCGCCGACGGAGAGGAGCGCGCCGCCCGAGAGCGCCTGGCCGGAGGTGCAGCCGCGCGTCATCTTGGCGGCCGCGCCCATGAGCACGCCGCCGAGGAGCGCGAGCGCGAGCCGCGCGCCGTTGCCGATGCGCGGCCCCTTCAGCACCTCACCCCGCAGCCGGCCGGAGGTGTAGGCCGCGACGACGCCGCCGAGCAGCGCGCCGAAGATCTCGAACACGAGCCAGGTGACGTGCGGGCTCGCCGCGGCGCGCGCGAGCGGCGGCGTGCTCGCGACGTGCCCGGGCGCGAAGAGGTCGAGCGCGGCGATGCCGGCGCGGAGCGAGGCGCCGGAGGCGCCGAGGCCCGAGCCCATCACCAGGAACGAGGTGAGGAGCACGAGGCCGAGCGCGACGCCGGCGAGGTACGGGTTCCAGAACTTGTCGGGGTTCCGTTGCATCGGCGCCTCCTACGTGAGGAAGAAGACGTTCGGCTCGTTGCCCGACCCGGGCTGGAGCACCTTCACGCGCCGCGAGCGGGTGAGCTCCGCGACGCGGCTCGCGGGATCGGCGAGGTCGCCGAACGTGAGCGCGCGCGTGGGGCAGGTCTCGACGCAGGCGGGGAGCTTCCCCTCGCGCACGCGGTGCAGGCAGAACGTGCACTTGTCCACGAAGCCCTCCGGGTGGACGTAGCGCGCGCCGTAGGGGCAGGAGGCGACGCAGGCCTTGCAGCCCGTGCACTTCGCCCGCGTCACCCCCACCACCCCGCCGTCCGCGACGTGGCTCGCGCCCGTCGGGCAGGCGGAGACGCAGGACGGGCGGCTGCACTGGTTGCAGCGCTCGGAGCGGATCTCCATCGAGAGCGCCGGGAACGCGCCGCGCGTCTCCTCGGCGATCCAGTCGCGGAACCCGCCGCTCGGCAGCGCGTTCTCGGTCTTGCAGGCGATGACGCAGGCGCTGCAGCCGACGCAGCGGGCGGTGTCGACCGCCATGGCGTAGCGCTTCCTCATGCCGCCCTCTCGGCGCGCTCGAGGCGCACGAAGTTCACGCTCATGCCGGTGCCGCCCATGATCGGGTCGACGGCGTAGCGGGTGACGAGCGCGCTGTCGGAGGCGCCGCGGCCGTACGCGTAGCCGAGCCGCCTCGCGGTCTGTCCCCAGCCGTGCACGAGGTAGACGCAGTCACCGCGGATCCGCTGCGTCACCTTCGCGCGCACCGGCCCGGAGCGCGCCCCGTCCTGGTTCACGAGGAACACGCGCTCGCCGTCCTCGAGCGGCTCCGCGAACCCGGGCAGCGCGCGCGCGACGTCCGCGTTCACCCACACCTCGTTCTCCGGGTAGGGCTCGGCGAGGAGCCGGTTGTTCACGGTGCGGCCGAAGGTGTGGGTCGGGGCGCGCCCCATGAGCAGCCGGAACTGGCCCGGGGGCGGCTCCTCGTGCGGGTAGTACTGCGGGAGCGGGTCGAACCCCAGCTTCGCGAGCTCCTCGCTGCGCAGCTGGATCTTCCCGGACTCGTGGGACACCTCGACCGCGAGCCCCTCCTCCTCGCAGGTCGCGACCTCGCGGCCCATCACGACGCCGGTCTCGCGCGCGCGGGCGACGTCGTGACCGCCCGCCCGGAGCCGCGCGTCCACGTACTCGCGCGCGTCCTTCCACGGGAAGTGCTCCGCGAGCCCGACCCGCCCGGCGAGCTCCTTCGCGATCCACCAGCCGGGCTTCGAGTCGTGGAGCGGCGGGACCACCTCCTGCCGCACCGCGAGGAACGGCCGCTTGTGCGCCGGCGCGGCGACGTCGTCGTCGCGCTCGAGGTAGGTCGCCTCGGGGAGCACCACGTCGCTCCACCCGCAGATCTCGGCGGGCAGGACGTCGATCGACACGACGAGCTCGAGCCCCTCGAGCGCCTTCACCGTCTGGCGCCGGTCGGGCAGCGCCTGCAGGAGGTTGCAGCCGTAGACGATCCAGGCCTTGAGGTCGTAGAGCGCCTGGCCCGAGACGCTCGCGTCGCACAGGCCCGAGGCGATGACCTCGGTCGCGACGGGGTAGCCGCCCTTCTTCGGCCGGTCGGCGGCGCCCTTCGCGCCGTGCGGGGCCTCCGCCGCCACCGGGTAGGGCGGGAGCGACAGCTTCGAGTGGCTCACGTAGCCGCCGCGCCGGCCCCAGCTGCCGAGCAGCGCCGCGAGGATCGCCATCGCCCGGGCGCGCTGCGTGTCGTCGCCGTACCAGGTGGTGTGGCGGCCCGGGTGGACGAGCGAGGCCGGCCGCGCCGACGCGATGAGCCGCGCGCTGTCGCGGATGAGCTCGGGGCGGATGCCGGTGATGGGATAGGCCCACTCCGGCGTCTTGTCCGCCACGTGGGCGCGGAGCTCCTCGAGGCCGACCGCGTGCTTCGCGAGGTACTCGGCGTCGTAGGCGTTCTCCGCCAGCATCACGTTCATCCAGGCGAGGAGGAGCGCGATGTCGGTGCCGGGCTTGATCGGCAGCCAGTAGCGCGCCTTGCTCGCGGCGACCGAGAAGCGCGGGTCGACCACCACGAGCTCCGCACCGCGACCGATCGCCTCGGCGAGCTCCTGCACCTGGGTGTTGTGCATGTTCTCGCCGAGGTGGCTGCCGATGAGCGTGATGACCCGCGCGTTCGCGAGGTCGATCGGCTCCGGCGAGCCGAGCGGCGTGCCGAAGGTGAGGAGGTAGCCCGCCTCGCGCGGCCCGCGGCACTGCGCGTAGGAGGGCGCGCCGACGTTGGGCGAGCCCCACGCCTTCATGAAGTGCTTGAACCAGGTCCCGCCCGAGCCGTGCGTGAAGAGCGCCACCGCCTCGGGGCCGTGCCGGCGCTTCACCTCGAGGAGCCCCTCCCCCACGCGGTTCAGGGCAGCGTCCCAGCTCACCTCCTCGAACACGTCCTCGCCGCGCTTCTGCGTGCGGACGAGCGGCCTCCTCAGGCGATCGGGATCGTAGAGGAGGCCGGTCGCGCCGGCGCCGCGCGGGCAGAGCATGCCGCGCGAGAGGGGGTGGTCGGGATTGCCGACCACCTTCGTCACCCGCCCGTCCTTCACGTGCGCCTTCACCCCGCAGCCCCAGAAGCAGAGCTCGCAGTACGAGGCGACGACGCGGTCGCCCTCGGTGGCGGGATCCTCCACGCGATCCGCGTCGAGGCCCCACCAGCGCGTGGTGAGCCCGGAGGCGAGGGCCGCGCCGCCGGCCGCGGCGCCGCCGATCTGGATGAACTTCCTGCGGGTGAGAGTCATCGCTGACGGCTCCTGGGAAGGAGGTCCTCGCGCGCCGGCGCGCTAGAAGTGGTAGGCGAGCCCGACGTCGATCTGGAGCTGCGACATCTCCGTCGAGTACGCGGCGATGCCCTGGCCGCTGCCCATCGGCGGCGGCGGCGCGGCGTTCGCGCCCTCGAGCTTCGCGTTCAGCGCGTAGACCGCCGCGACGTTCACGTTCAGCTTCTCGCCGAGCGCATAGCCCGCGCCCGCGGTGACATGGTGCTCGGAGACGGCCGGGAACGCCATGTTCTCGAACGCCCGGTCCGGGTCGAGCGGCATCTTCCCGTAGTTGTAGCCCGCGCGGAGCGCGAGCCGCGCCGTCGGCTTCACCTGGGCGCCGACCTTCACGACCCACTGGTCGCTCCAGCGCATGTCGAACGGCATCGCGCCGGTGGCGTTCGGATCGCTCGTGTACGCGGGGAGCCCGGCGCCCATGGTGCTCGACCAGTCGATCCACTGGACGTCCACCGCGACGAGGAGCGCGTCCACCGGCGTCACGGCGACGCCGATCGTCGCGCTCTGCGGCTGGTCGAACGCGAGCGTGTCGGTGCCGCCCGGGATGGTGGTGCCCGGCGCCATCGGGTTCGGGCGCGCCGGGACGTCGAAGGAGAAGTCCTGGAACCAGCTGCGCGTCTCGTACGCGGCGCCGAGGGTGACGCGCTTCACCGGCGAGAACTTGACGCCGAAGGTCGCGCCGCCGCCCACGGTGGTCGAGGTGTCGTGCGCCGCCTGGCCGGCGCCGGAGGCGACGTCGTACTTCATCTGCGCCACCATCACGTTCGCGGTGACGCCGAGGGTGAGGCGGTCGTTCACCCGGTAGGACGCGCCCGGCGTGAAGCGGCCCTGCATGTACGAGGTGAGCGTCGGCCCGTAGTAGAGGTTCGTCGCGTAGTCCACGCCCATCCCGGCGACGCCGAACACGCCGAGCCCGGCGGAGATCCGGTCGGTCACAGGCTGGACGTAGGCGATGACCGGGATCGGCGAGGCGCCGCGGCCGGAGTCGAGCGACGCGCCGTCGTTCGCGACGAACATCGCGGGCATGCTCCCCGTCGCGCTGTAGCTGACCGACGGCTTGAAGTACGAGCCGCCGAGCTCGAGGCACCGGCCCAGGTCGGCGATGCCGGCCGGGTTCGTGAGGAGCGAGGCGCCGTCGAGCGTCGCGCCGACGCCGACGCCGCCCATCGAGTCCTGCACGGCGCCGAAGCCGATCATCCGCATGCCGTTCGTGGCGTGCGCCGCGGCCGGCGCCAGGAGCGACAGCGCCGCGAGTAGCGAGGCGATCCGGTTCTTCTTCATGGCGGTTCCCTTCCGTTCGTTCGCGCCCGGCCGAGCCGGCGCGCGGTCCGTCGCCAGGCGGCACGCCGTGGCAGGTCTCGTCGCAGGAGGGCATTGCGCGCCGCGTGCCCATCCGGGCAGCACGACGAATCGCGGGTTTGGCTCACGGACGCGACTCCACGTTTCGCGTGCGACGACACACCGCGTTTCAACGTGACACGCGGCGTGCCAGGGTGTGGCGTCGATACGGAGGTCACGATGAGTCCCGCCGAGAGCCCCACCACCAACCGCGACGTCGCCTTCGCCGCCGTGAACGCCGCGTTCGGCTCGCTCGGCCGCATCTGCATGGCCCTCGACGGCCAGTTCCGGATCCGCCACGCCTCGGAGCGCGTCGAGGCGCTCCTCGGGCCGGGCGCGGCCGGCCGCATCTCGGGTGCGCCGGTCGAGACGGTGCTCGGCGCAGAGCTGTTCGGGCCGGAAGGCCCGCTCCGTCAGGCCCTCCTCGCGGGCGAGCGGCGCGAGGGCTGGCGCGCCTACCTCCAGTGCGAGCGGGGCCCACGCCTCCTGTCGGTCACCGCGGCGCCCCTCCTCCACGATCCGCACGGCGTCTGCGACCCCTCCGCCGTCTACCTCGTCATCCTCCGCCCCGCCGACGACGAGACCCCCGACGTCTGCGCGCCCGTCGCCGGGTTCGGCGTCATGTGCCGCTCGCAGGCGATGACGCGGGTGTTCCGGCTCATCGAGACGCTGCAGCACAGCGAGTCCACCGTGCTCGTCACGGGCGAGAGCGGCACCGGCAAGGAGGTGATGGCGCGGATCATCCACGCGCACTCCCCGCGCAGGAACGGGCCCTTCGTCGCGGTGAACGCGGCCGCCCTCCCGGCGGAGCTGCTCGAGAGCGAGCTCTTCGGGCACGTGCGCGGCGCCTTCACCGGCGCGATCCGTGACCGGACCGGGCGGTTCGAGTCGGCCGAGGGCGGGACGCTCTTCCTCGACGAGATCGGCGACCTGCCGCTGGCGGTGCAGGTGAAGCTCCTGCGCGTCCTGCAGGAGCACACCTACGAGCGCGTCGGCGACGACGCGGTGCGCCGGACGAACGCGCGGATCATCGCGGCGACCCACCGCGATCTCCGGCGCGCCGTCGCGGCCGGCACCTTCCGCGAGGACCTCTACTACCGGCTGCGGGTGTTCCCGGTGGAGCTCCCGCCCCTGCGCGCGCGGCGCGAGGACATCGAGCCCATCGCGCGGGTCCTCCTCGGGCGGGTGGGCGCGCGGACCGCGCGGGCGCTGCGCTTCTCGCCGGACGCGCTCCGCGTCCTCCTCTCGCACGACTGGCCCGGCAACGTGCGCGAGCTCGAGAACGCGCTCGAGTACGCCGCGACGGTGTGCAAGGGCCAGACGCTCCAGCCCGAGGACCTGCCGCCCGAGCTCGGCGCGGGCGCCCCGCCCCGCGATCCGGTCGCGGCGCCGCTGGCGCCCTCCGCCACGACGGCGGCCTTCCTCGCCGCCGCCGCCGGGCACCGCGCCGACGCGCACGACGAGCGCGCCACCCTGCAGGCGACGCTCGACGCCCACCGCTGGAGCCGGGCGGACACCGCGAAGGCGCTCGGCCTCTCGCGCAGCACGCTCTGGCGGCGGATGCGCGCGCTCGGGCTGCTCGACGCGAGCGCGCCGGCGCACGAGAGCGCCGCGGGCGACGCGCCGGCGCCGAGCGCGCTCTGATCCGGCGCGGTGGGTCGACTACCCCGCCCGGCCCCACCCGCGCTCGACGGCGCGGGCGCCTCGCGCGAACGCCTCGGCGTTCACCCCGACGAGCGCGGGGCGCTTCTGCAGCGCCTGGCGGATCACGGCCAGAACGGTCTCGGCGGGGAAGATCCCGGTCGCACCCAGCAGCGCGCCGATCGCGACGACGTTCTTCACGAGCGGCTGGCCGAGCTCGGCCGCGATCTCGGAGAGGGGCACGCCCACCGCGCGGACGCCGGGCGGGAGCGCGTGCGGCTCGCGGATCACCGAGCGGTCGTAGAGGGCGATCCCGCCGGGCGCGACCGACGGCCCGAACTTCGCGAGGCTCGGCGCGTTGAAGGCGACGAGCGCGTGCGGCGACGGCACGTCGGGCGAGAGCACCTGCGAGCGCGCGATCCGCACGTCGGCGTAGGAGGTCCCGCCGCGCGACTCCGGGCCGTAGCTCGGGATGTGCGTCGCGTCGAGCCCCTCGTTCACGGCCGCGTGGACCATCAGCATCGCGGCGGTCTGCGCGCCGTCGCCGCCCGACCCGGCGAACTTGAGGCCGAGCTCGTCGCCGCCGAACGGCGTCTCGGGGAAGCCCTTCGCGAAGCGCTGCGCCTCCGTCTCGCGCGCGTCGATCGCCTCGAGCACCGCGCCCGTCTCGTACGTCGGCGTGTGCCACGCGCCCCAGCTCGCCGTCGCCGAGACGTCCTTCTTCACCCCGAGCGGGAAGACGGGGACCATCTTCTCCTTCACCCAGCGCTCCGCCTCCTCGGCGCCCATGCGCAGGTGCGTCGGGCACTCGGCGAGCACCTCCACGAAGGAGAAGCCCTTCCCCTCCGCCTGGAGCTTTAGCCCCTTCTTCACCGCCTTCGAGGCGCGGACCCGCTGCTTCGCGTCGAAGAGCGCGACGCGCTCCACGTACACCGGCCCGTCGAGCTGGGCCATCAGCTCCGCCATCTTGAGCGGCTGGCCCATGCTCGCGTCGCGGCCGTACGGCGAGGTGGTGGTCTTCTGGCCGATGAGGGTCGTGGGCGCGGTCTGTCCGCCGGTCATGCCGTAGATCGCGTTGTTCACGAACACGACCGAGAGCGGCACGCCGAGCTGGGCGGCGTGGAGGATCTCGGTGAGGCCGATGGAGGCGAGGTCGCCGTCGCCCTGGTAGCTCACGACCACGCTGTCCGGGTTCGAGAGCTTGTGGCCGAGCGCGACCGCCGGCGCCCGGCCGTGCGCCGCCTGCGTGTGCCCGACGTCCAGGTAGTAGTAGAGGAACACGCTGCAGCCGACCGGCGAGACCGCGATGGTCCGGTCCTGGATGCCGAGCTCCTCGATGGCCTCGGCGAGGTAGCGGTGCACGAGGCCATGGCCGCAGCCGGGGCAGTAGTGGGTGCTGCGGCCCTTGATGCCCTCGGCGTGGTCGTGCCGCTCGAACCGCTCGTAGAAGACGCTCACGCCGTCACCCCCCTTCCCGCGACGGCCTTCCGTACGCCGTCGGCGATCTCGCGCTGCGACGGCAGGATCCCGCCGTGCCGCCGCACGTGAGCGATGGGCACCTCGCCACCGGCGCCCGCATGGCTGAGCGCGAGCCGGAGCTCGTCCTCGAGCTGCCCGTCGCTCGCCTCGACCACCACGATGCGGCGCGCCCGCCGGACGAGCGGGAGGAGCGCCGCGACGGGGAACGGCCAGACCGTCTGCGGGCGGAAGAGCCCGACCCGCACGCCCTCGGCGCGGAGGGCGGTCACCGCGCCCGCGGCCATGCGCGCCGGCGTCCCGCACGCGACGACCACGGTGTCGGCGTCCTCGCAGCGGAGCTCCTCGGCGCGCTGCTCCGCGGCGGTCATGCGCGCGTACTTGTCGAAGAGGTGGAGGTTGTGGGCCTCCTGGTCCGCCTCGCGCAGGAGGATCGAGGAGTGGAGGTTCCCGCGGTGCGCGGCGTCACCCGACACCGCCCAGCCCGGGAGCCCGGGCTTCACGAGCGCGCGGGGCAGCTCCACCTTGCCGGTCATCTGGCCGAGGTGCCCGTCGGCCGCGACCACGACCGGGTTCCGGTAGCGGAAGGCGAGCTCGAACGCGAGCATGGTGAAGTCGAGCATCTCCTGCGGCGTCGCCGGCGCGAGCACGATCGCGTGCGTGCTCCCGTGGCCGAGGCCGCGGCAGACGAGCTTCAGGTCCGACTGCTCGGGCCCGATGTTCCCGAGCCCGGGCCCGGCGCGCATCACGTTCACGAAGACGGTGGGGAGCTCCGCGCCGACGAGGTACGACACGCCCTCGAGCATCAGGCTGAAGCCGGGCGACGACGTGAACGTCATCGTGCGCCGCCCCGCGCCCGCCGCGCCGTACATCATGTTGACCGCCGCGACCTCGCTCGGCGCCTGGACGAAGCTGCCGCCCAGCGCGGGCAGGAGCTTCGCCATGAGCTCGGCGCCCTCGGTGGACGGCGTGATCGGGTAGCCGAAGAAGTGGCGGCAGCCGGCGAGGAGCGCGCCGATCGCCGACGCGTGCGTGCCCTTCACGACGAGCGGGCGCGCGTGCGGCAGCGGCACCCGCGCGTCGGGAACGTCCGCGGGGGCGACGAACCTCGCGCGCGGCGCCACGGCGGCGGCCTCGCGCTCCGCCTCCGGGCCCGCCATCTCGAGCCCGTACGGCTCGGGGCACGCCTCGGCGCACAGCCCGCAGCCGTTGCAGGCGTCGAGGCTCAGCACGATGGGGACGAGGCCCGAGAGCTCGTTGATGTCGGCGCCGGGCGCGATGCAGCCGCGCGCGCAGGCCTCCCGACATCGCCCGCAGCCCTTGCAGCACTCCTCGTGGAGCACCGGCTTCTCACGGACGTCGACGTGAGCCACGCGACCTCCTCCTGCCGCCCGATCGAGGCGGCGCCTGCGGAAGACGGCGACACCCTACTCGCGGTCGGGGGCCAAGTCCAAGCGGGTCCGGAGGCGCCGCGCGTTCCCGGCCGGGGCGGGTCCGGCGAAGACCCCAATCCCTTGGAGGAGCAACGAGATCCGGCCCGGGACGCTCGCTCGCACCGGGCGTGCGTGCGCAGGGCGGCGACGACCGTTCATCGGGCGGCTCCGCCGCCCGCGGTCACTTCGCGGCGGCCACCTTCAGCTCCGGCCGCGGCGTCGCGTCCGAGCTCGGCGGCAGGACCGGGTGCTCGACGACGGGCTGCCTGCCGGTGAGCGACTGGAGGAAGGCGGTGATCTTCGCCGCCTCCTCCGCCGAGAGCGCGATGCCGAGCTGGGCCGAGCCCATGATCTTCACGGCGTCCTCGAGCTTCCACACCGCGCCGGAGTGGAAGTAGGGCTGGGTGATCGCGACGTTCCTGAGCGCAGGCGCGCGGAACACGTAGCGGTCGGCCTCGGTGTTCGTCACCTTGAAGCGCCCCACGTCGCCCGCCGGCCGGACCGCCTCCGCCGGCGCCTCCACGACGCCGAACGGGTGGTAGTCCTGCCCGCCGACGTTCACCCCCTCGTGGCAGGCGACGCAGCCCTTGTCGAGGAAGAGCGCGAGCCCCTCCTGCTCGCTCGCGGAGAGCGCCTTTCGGTCGCCGCGCAGGAAGCGATCGAAGCGCGAGTCGGGCGTGAGGAGCGTCGCCTCGAAGACCTCGATCGCTCTCGCGACGTCGTCGAAGGTGATGGGGTCCGCCTCGCCCGGGAAGGCCTTCTTGAACGGCGCCGCGTAGCCGGGGATGCTCTTCAAGGTCTCGAGGAGCCGCGCCGGCGTGTTGTTCATCTCCACCGACGCCTGCACCGGTCCTTTCGCCTGCGCGGCGAGGTCCTCGGCGCGCCCGTCCCAGAACTGCGCCTTGTTGAACACCGCGTTCAGCACGGTCGGCGCGTTGCGGGGCCCCTTCTGCCAGCCGTGGCCGGTCGAGGTCTCCTGCAGGTCGGCGCCCGCGAGCCCGACGTTGTGGCAAGTCTGGCAGCTGATGAGCTGCGACGAGGAGAGGCGCGGGTCGAAGTAGAGCATCCGGCCGAGCTCGACCTTCGCAGGCGTGGACGGGTTGTTCTTCAGGGCCGGCGGCTTCGCGGGGATGGGCTCGAAGCGAGCGCGCGCGGCCTTCAGCAGATCCTCCTTCGCCGCCCCGGAAGCCGGGCCGAGCGCAACACCGAGCGTGAGCAGCAGTGCGAGCGAGCGCATGTCTCCTCCCTGAGACGTGGTGAGCCGGACCGCGCCGAGTCTTTCAAAGCGGCCGGGGCGGATCGAGGAACCTTTCGCGGTGCGTCACGATCCGCGTGCCGCGGGACGGGTGCTCCGTCCGTGTCCGCCCGCCGGCTTACAATGCGCCCTTCGCGGGGGCGCTCCACATGCTCGGCATCCTGTTGTCACCCACCGACGGCGGCACGGCCTGGCGCCACGCGCTCGCGCCGGGCGAGGCGCGCGCCGGCTTCGAGCCGGTGGGGCCGCTCGGCCTCGCGAAGCGGCTCGGGCGGATGCTCGGCCTGCGCGCCGAGCCCGCGCCTCAGCCCGACCGGCTCGCCGCTTACGGGCGGCGGATCGCGGCGCACGACGACGGCCGCCGCTCGTACTCCGCCTCGCGCGCGGCCGATCCTTTCGGCGTCGCGAGCTTCCTCCTCGCGCTCCGCGACCGGCTCGCGCTCGCGGGCTGGGACGGCGCGGCCCTCGGCGGCTCGGCGCGCCTCGCCGATCTCTCCGCGCTCGAGGCGCTCGAGCCGGCGCTGCCGCCGGGCCTCGCCGACGTGCTCGCCGCGCTCGCCGCCGCGGCCTCGGCGCGCACCAGCCTCCCCTGCCCCCTCGCGATCGCGCTCACCGCGCCGCGCGGGGCCTACGCGCCGCGCCTCCGCGAGCTCCTCGAGTCGCTCGCCCGGCTCGGCGCGGAGGTGCGCGACGCTCCGGCCGACGCTCCCTGCGCCGCGGAGACGACGGACCTCGGCCGGCTCCAGCGCGCGCTGCTCGCCGGCGGCGAGGCGAAGGCCGCGCTCGCCGGGGACGGCACGGTGCTCGTCCTCGAGGCGGACACCCCGGTGGAGACGGCCGAGCTCCTGGCGTCCTACGCGCGGACGCGCTCCCTCTCGCGCGCCACCTGCGTCGTCCCCGCCGAGGAGGGCGCGCTCGACGCGGCCTTCGCCCGGCACGGCCTGCCGACGCTCGGCGCGGGAGCCCCCTCGCGGTTCCGGCCGCAGCTCCAGGTGCTCCCGCTGCGGCTCGCGCTCGCCTTCGCGCCGCGCGATCCGCACCGCGCCGCGGAGCTGCTCCTCCTCCCCGGCGCGCCGCTCCCCGGCCGCGTCCGGCGCGCCCTGCTCGGCGCGCTGCGCGAGGAGCCCGGCATCGGAGGTCCGGCGTGGCGCGCGGCGGTGGACGGCGCGGTCGCGAGCGAGGCGCGGCGCGCGTGCGAGGGCGGCGGGGACGGCACGGCCGCGGGGGCGGCGCTGCGCGAGCGGATCGACGCGTGGTTCGGCGGTGAGGCCTTCTCGCCGTCGGAGGGGATCCCCGCCCCCCAGGCGGCGCGGATCGCGGGCGAGGTCGCGCGCTGGGCGGCCGCCCGCGCGGCCCCTGCGGACGACGACGCCGGCGAGGAGGCCGCCGAGGCGGCCGGGCTGTTCCTCCACGCCGCCGCGGCGGCGCGCGCGCTCGAGAAGCTCCTCCTCGCCATGGGCCCGGGCGCGCGCCTCCCGCAGCTCGCGCTCGGCCAGCTCCACGACGTCGCGCTCGGCGACGGCGCCGACCTCGCCCCGTTCGCGGGCGAGGCCGGCCGTGCCGCGCTCTGCCGCCGGCCCGCCGACGTCCTCGCCGGCGCCCACGAGGTCTTCTGGTGGGGGTTCGTGGCGGGCGCGGACGCGGGCGCGCCGCCGGAGCCCTGGACCGGCCCCGAGCGCGCCGCGCTCGCCGCGGCGCGGATCGTCGTCGCCGCGCCGGGCGAGGCGCGCGCCCTCGAGGCGCTCGGCTGGCGCCGCCCGTTCCTCGCCGCGCGAGAGCGGGTGGTCCTCGCGCGCTGGCGGCTGGAGGGCACGGCTCCGGCGCAGCCCCACCCGCTCCTCGACGAGCTGCACACGCGCCTCGCGCCGGGCGCGCTCGAGGCCTGCGTGCACGCCTCCGAGCACGTGCTCGCGGCCGTCCGGCCGGCGCCGTTCGCCGCAAGGACCGCGCCGCTCGCCGCGGCGGCGCCCGTCCGGCCCCGCCCGATCTGGCGGCTCCCGGCCGCCGCGCTCGCGCCCACGCGCACGCTCTCCGCCTCGCAGCTCGACGCGCTCCTCGCCTGCCCCATGAAGTGGGCGCTCGAGCACAGGGCGCAGCTCCGCCCCGGCCGCGCGGTGGACATCCCGCACGCCGACGAGCCGCGGCTCCTCGGCTCCTTCGCGCACCGGCTCCTGCAGGACCTGCTCCTCGGGGACGACCGCATCGACTTCGACCGCGCCACTCCCGAGGACGCGCGCGCCGCCGCCGCGCGGGCCTTCGACGCGCGGGTCGAGACCGAGGCGGCGCCGCTCGCCGCGCCGGGCCGCGAGGTGGAGCGCGAGGCGGCGCGCACGCTCGTCGCGGGGGCGGCGGCGTCGCTCCTCGAGGCGCTGCGCGCGGGCGGGTGGCGGCCCCGGGCGGCGGAGCAGCCGGTGTCGGGCCGGTTCGCGGGGCTCCCGATCGAGGGGAGCGTGGACCTCGTCGTCGAGCGGGAGGGCCGGGAGGCGGTGCTCGACCTCAAGCTCTCCGGCGCGGGCTACCGCCGCGACGACCTGCGCCGCGGCGCGCTCCAGCTCGCGATCTACCAGGCGCTGCTCCGGAGCGGCGGCGGCGCCTACCCGCCCGCCGCGTACTTCACGCTCGACGACGGCCAGCTCCTCACGGTGGACGGCGCGGCCTTCCCGGGCGCGACGGTCGTCGCCGGGCCGGACGCTCACGAGACGCTGAAGGACGCCGAGGCGGGGTTCCTCTACTGGAAGGGCGTCCTCGCGCAGGGGCTCCTGCCGGCGGGCGCGGATCGCGAGCGCTGGCTCGGTGCGATCGGCGCCGCGGCGGGCGGCGCGCCGCCGGAGAGCGTGCTCGCGCGGAAGGCGCCCTGCCAGTTCTGCAACTTCCCCACCCTCTGCGAGGGCGCGCTCGGCGAGGAGGCCCTGCCGTGAAGATCGACGTCGTGAGCGCGAGCGCCGGGAGCGGCAAGACGCACCGGCTCACCCGCGCCGCCTACGAGGCGCTCGCGGACGGGAGCGCCCGCCCGGAGGGGCTCGTCGCCATCACCTTCACGAAGAAGGCGGCGAGCGAGCTCGAGAGCCGCATCCGCGCGAAGCTCCTCGAGGCGGGTCGGGCCGATCTCGCGGCGCGCGTGCGGGACGGCTACATCGGGACGATCCACGCCGTCTGCCAGCGGCTCCTGCGCGAGTTCGCGCTCGAGGCCGGCCTGTCGCCCTTCCTCGAGCCCATCCCCGACGCGCAGCGGGAGCGGGTGTTCTCGGCGTCGCTCGCCGGCGTCCTCGCCGGGCGCGCGGGGCGGCTCAACGCGCTCGCGCGGCGGCTCGCGATCGAGGACTGGCGGGAGCTCCTGCGCCGCATCGTGGACAAGGCGCGCGAGAACGGAATGGACCGGAGCGCCCTCGCGCGCTCCGCCGAGCTGAGCCGCGAGGGGCTCCTGCGGCTCCTACCGGAGGTCGCGATCGGCGGCGACGCCTACGCGCGCCGCCTGCGCTCCGAGGTGGAGCAGGTGGCGGCCGCGCTGGCGCCGCTCGCCGCGGAGAGCGGCGCCGCGGAGAAGCGCGCCCGCGCCGCGAGCGCGCTCGCCGCGGAGGCCCGCCGCTCGGGCCTGCCGCCCTGGAAGGACCAGCTCCAGCTCGCGCGCTCGCTCGGGGTGAAGAAGCTCGCGCCGGTGGTGGGCGAGCTCGTCGCGCTCGTCGAGGACCACCTCCGCGCGGAGCCCTTCCAGAAGGACCTCCTCGAGCTCCAGGCGGCGCTCTTCCAGCTCGCGGCGGAGGCCCTCGACGCGTTCGCGCGAGCGAAGGCGGCGGCGCGCGTCGTCGACTTCGGCGACATGCTCGCGCGGGCCCGCGACGTCCTCGCCCTGCCAGCCGTGCAGGAGGCGCTCCGCGCGCGGCTCGACCTCGTCCTCGTGGACGAGTTCCAGGACACCTCGCCGCTCCAGCTCGCGGTCGTCACCGCGCTCGGCGCGGTCGCGCGGAGGAGCGTCTGGGTGGGCGATCGCAAGCAGGCGATCTTCGCCTTCCAGGGCTCGGACCCCGAGCTCATGTCGGCGGCGATGTCGTTCGCCCTCGCCGGCCGGGCGCCCGAGATCCTCGGCGCGTCCTACCGCTCGCGCCCGGCGCTCGTCGGGCTCGCCTCGAGCCTCTTCGCGCGGGCGCTCGCGCCGCACGGCTTCTCCGAGGCGGAGGTCCGGCTCGCGCCGGCGGTGGTGGATCCGGCCGCGCTCGCCGGGGAGCCCGCGCTCGAGGCCTGGCGCTGGGCACCCGAGACGGTGGAGCGCGACGGCGAGCGCGTCAAGGCGACGGAGCCGGACGCGATCGCCGCGGGGGTGGCGGAGCTGCTCGCCTCGCCGCCGCCGGTGCGGGAGCGGGTCGACGGCGCAGAGGAGCGCGTGCGCCCGGCGCGGGCCCGGGACGTGGCCGTGCTCGCCTTCTCGAACGGGCGCTGCCGGCAGATCGCCGCGGCGCTCGCCGCGCGGGGCATCGCCGCCCGCGTCTCGCTCGAGGGGCTGGGCGCGACGCCGGAGGCGATCCTCGTCCGCGCCGCCGTGGCGCTCCTCGCGGACGGCGAGGACGGCGTCGCCGCGCTCGAGGTGGGCTGGCTCGGCGGCGCCGCGGCCGCCGACCCCGACGGCTGGCTCTCGCGCCGGCTCGCCGAGGTGGACGCCTGGCGCGCCGATGCCGACCGCGCCCGCGCCGCCGGCGAGGCCCCTGCGCGGACGCCGCTGCCGTTCGGCGCCGATCCGCGCGTGCGTGCGCTGCGCGAGGCGGCCGCCGCCGCGGCGGGACGCTCGCCCGCGGAGGCGCTCGATCTCGCGCTGCGGACGGCGCGTCTTCCCGAGCTCCTCCGCACCTGGCCCGAGCCGGGACAGCGGCTCGCCAACCTCGAGGCGCTCCGGGCGGAGGCGAGCGCGTACGAGGAGCTCTGCGCCGCGCAGCGGAGCGCCGCGACCGTGCTCGGGCTCGTCGACCACCTCGGCCGCCTCGGGGAGACGAGGGAGACCGGCGCGCAGGCCGTGCCGAGCGCCGAGGACGCGGTGACGGTCTCCACCTGGCACGCGGCGAAGGGGCTCGAGTGGCCCATCGTCGTGCTCTCCCAGCTCGACCAGGACCTCGACCGCAGCGTCTTCGAGCCCGCGGTCGAGCCGGCGGCGGCGTTCGATCCGGCCGCGCCCCTCGCCGGCCGCTGGATCCGGCACTGGCCCTGGCCGTACGGCGGGATGACGAGCTCGCTCGCCCTCGCGGACGCCGCGGAGCACGAGCCGGAGGCGCGAGCCGCCCGGTCGCGGGACGAGCGCGAGCGGCTGCGCCTCCTCTACGTCGGCTTCAGCCGCGCTCGCGACCGGCTCGTGCTCGTCGCGAAGGTCGATCCGTCGGACGGCGCCGCGACGGCGGCGCTCGGGCCGCTCGAGACGGACGAGGGCGCGCCCCTCGTCGCGCTGCCGTTCGAGGCCGACGCGGGGCCAGCGGAGGTGTCGGTCGAGGACGAGCGCTGGGCGTGCCGGGTGCGCGCGCTCTCGGGCGTGCCGCCCATCGCGATCCCGCGCCCCCGCGCGGCGGTCGCCTGGTACGCGGGCGGCGCGCGCGCGGCGCGTCCGCGCGAGCTCCTGAACCCCTCGGTCGAGCCGCTCGCCGGCGCGGCCCGCCTCGTCGCCGTGACCCGGCTCGCCGGCCGCGCGCCGCTCCTCGCCGGCGCGCGCGACATGGCGCCCGTCGGCGACGCCGTCCACGCGTTCCTCGCCGCCGACGACCGCGCCGACGACCCGCCGCGCCTCGCGCTCGCCGAGCGGCTCCTCGCCGCGCACGGCGTCTCCGGCGTCCTCGCCCCCGCGACCCTCCTCGCCGCCTCGGACGCGCTCGGCGCTCACCTCGCCGCGCGCTTCCCGGGGGCACGCTGGTTCCGGGAGTGGCCGGTGCGCGCGCGCCTCGACGGCGATCGCCTCCTCGTCGGCGACGTGGATCTCTTCCTCGAGCTCGACGACGGGTTCGTGCTCGTCGATCACAAGTCGTTCCCGGGCGGCGAGGTGGAGCGCGACCGGCGGCTCGCGGAGTGGGCGCCGCAGCTGGGCTGGTACGCGCGGGCGCTCGCCGCGGCGCTCCGGAAGCCGCTCCGCGCCGCCTTCATCCACCTGCCCGTGCGCGGGGAGCTCGCGGAGCTCGATCTGGCGCCGCTCCTCGCCTGACCTCGGGGCCCCGGACGCACGAAAGCCCGGCCCCTCTCGCGAGGAACCGGGCTTTCATTTCGTTCAGACGTGAAGCGGCTACAGCGGGCGGACGTTCGCCGCCTGGAGGCCCTTCGGGCCGCGCTGAACGTCGAACTCCACCTTCTGACCCTCGGCGAGGGTGCGGAACCCCTGCGCCTGGATCGCGGTGTGGTGGCAGAACACGTCCTCGCCACCGCCGTCCTGCGTGATGAACCCGAAGCCCTTCGCGTCGTTGAACCACTTCACGGTACCGGTCGCCATTACTCGTACTCTTTTCTTCTGAATCGGCGGCATTGAGTTGCCGCGTCGATGCGCCTCGAAACGAGGCCGCCGAGGTTTAACCCACCGCGCGCTCCGCGTCGAGCGTACTTCGCGGGGAGGTATCGGTCGCTCGGAACCCAGCCCTCCGTCCGGGCCGTCGGGCGCAGGACCCCCCTCCGGCGATATCGCCTCCCGACGCGAACGAGCTCGGTGCCCGTGCGCAGCACCCGAGGCTCGCTCCCCTGACTCCTGGGCGAGCCGGTCGCGTCGCCGGATCTCCTCGCATTTCCACGCCATTGAGGCCGGCCCCCTCGCCTCGGGCACGACCGCCTGCTTGAATCCGGCTCCTGCCTCCGCCGTCCAGGCCGCTGGAAGCCACCTCTCGAACGGAGCGGACATGACCCGAGCCGCACTCGTCGCAGCCCTCGTCCTCGCCCTCCCCGCTGCCGGGCGCGCGCAGCTCCCCCGCGACCGCGCCGGCCACGCCCCGGAGCCCGCCCCCGAGCGCGCCCAGGACCGGCGCGAGGTCCGCCAGGATCGCCGCGAGCTCGCGCGGGACCGGTGGGACGTCCGCTGGATGGACGAGCTCCTCTCCCGCTACGACGCCGCGCGCGCCAGGCGCGACCGGCGGGCGTTGCTCGGCGTCGAGCAGGACGTCGCGCGCACGCTCGCGCGCGCCGAGCACGAGGCGCGGCTCGAGGTGAGGGACGCGCGCGGCGAGCTCAGGCAGGGGCGGGCCGAGGCCGCGTCGGAGCGGCGGGACGACTGGCGCGACGATCGACGCGACGCGCGCGACGATCGCCACGACCTCCGCGACGACCGGCGTGACGCGCGCCGGGTGGCCAGGATCCGCGACGACTTCGCGCGGCTCCAGGGCCGGATGGAGCGCCGCGCCCTCGACCGGAAGCGCGCCATGCTCGTGGAGCTGGGCCACCTGGCGCGCGCCGAGCTGCGCGAGGACCGCCGCGAGCTCCGCGAGGATCGCGGTGAGCTCCGCGAGAACCGGCGCGACGACCTGCGGCGCTGAGTGAAGCCTTCGGGTCGGACCCGGGCGGCGCGAGGGAGCGGCCGCCCGGGTCTGCCACCGGCCGCTGTCCGCCGGACCCGGCCGGGCTCAACACCCCGCGATCTGACCGCGCTCAATCTCGGCCCCCCCGCCTTCGTGACATCCTCCCGTTCCCCGGATCGTTCGAGCCGCAACGAGCGCGAGCGGCGGCGCGGAGGTACACCATGCTGAAGTGGACGCCGGCCCTGGCCGTGGGCATCGACGAGATCGACGAGCAGCACCAGGAGCTGTTCCGGCGCGCCGAGCGGTTCGTCGCGAGCCTCGACACGGCGGATCGCCAGGAGATCGGGATCCTCCTCTCGTACCTCCGCATGTACTGCGTCACGCACTTCGGCGCGGAGGAGGCCTGGATGCGGGACGTCCGGTACGAGGGCTACGGCGAGCACAAGGCCGAGCACGATCGCTTCGTGAAGGACATCCTCCGGATGTCCGACGAGCATGAGCGGCGCGGCGGTCCGGGTCTCGAGGCGATGAAGATCGGGACCTACCTCTCGCGCTGGCTGAAGGACCACGTGACGCGGACCGACTCGGCGTTCGCGCGCTTCCTCCTGTCCCAGTCCGCCTGACGAGCGCGGCGCGCTCCGGCCGCTCCCGGCCGTGGCCGCCATCCCGGGCGACCCCGCCCTGGGCAGGAGCAGTCCCGACCGGCGGTGCTCTACTCGTGCCGTGACGTGCGGGCGCGAGGCGCCGCGCTCCGGCTCGCGTGGCGCCGGAGCGGCGCGCGGGCGCCGGGACGGTTCGCGATGACGGCGCTGCACGAGGCGCGGTTCTACGAGCGGCGGCCGGACAACGAGGTTCGCTGCACCCTCTGCCCTCACGACTGCCACGTCCGCGCCGGCGGGCGCGGCGCCTGCGGCGTCCGCTTCAACGTGCGGGGCACCCTCTACACGCTCGTCTACGACCGGGTGGTGTCGCGCGAGATCGATCCCATCGAGAAGAAGCCGCTCTTCCACTTCCTCCCCGGCTCGCGCGCGTACTCGATCGCGACCGTCGGCTGCAACCTGCGCTGCTCGTTCTGCCAGAACTGGTCGGTGTCGCAGTGGCCGAAGGACCACCTCCCGCGAACGATCGACGCGAACGGGAACCGCGAGGCGACCGAGTTCGTCTGCCCGCAGCTCGCGGCCGCGGCGCAGGCCGTGGTCGGCGAGGAGGTGACGCCCGACGAGATCGTCGAGCGCGCCGTCGCGAGCGGCTGCCGCTCGATCGCGTACACGTACACGGAGCCGACCATCTTCTACGAGCTCGCCCACGACACGGCGGTGCGCGCGCGGGCGCGGGGGCTCAAGAACGTCTTCGTGACGAACGGCTTCATCTCCGAGGCGCCGCTGCGCGAGATCGCGACGGTGCTCGACGCCGCCAACGTCGACCTCAAGTTCTTCGACCCCGAGAGCTATCGCAGGATCAGCCGCGCCCGGCTCCAGCCGATCCTCGACGCGATCCGGCTGTACCGCGCGCTCGGCGTCTGGGTGGAGGTGACCACGCTCGTCATCCCGGGCGTGAACGACTCGGACGCGGAGCTGCGCCAGATCGCGGAGTTCGTCCGCTCGGTCGGCCCCGAGGTGCCGTGGCACGTGTCGCAGTTCTACCCGGCGTACAAGATGCTCGATCGGCCGTTCACGCCGCTCGAGACCCTGGACCGGGCCGCGCGCCTCGGCCGCGCCGCCGGCCTCCGCCACGTCTACGAGGGGAACGTCCCCGGCTCGGAGGGGGAGACCACGCGCTGCCACCTCTGCAACGCGCTCCTCGTCGAGCGCTACGGGTTCCACGTGCTCCGGAACCGGATCGAGAATGGCTGCTGCCCGGCCTGCGGGACGCGGGTGGACGGCGTCGAGATGTCGCCCGCGCCGGCGTGGCGCGCGTGACGGCGGGAGGATGCCATGCGGCTCGCCGCGCGAGCGGCCGTGGGCGCCGCGGCGCTCGCCCTGGCGGGCGGCCAGTGCGGCGTCGGCGGTGAGGGCGAGCTCGCCTGCCTCGAGGCGGTCGCCCGCCTCGATGCGTGCTGCCCCGGGCTCGACGCGACCCTCTTCGCCTGCGGGGACGGCGAGGAGCACGCGTCGGGCTGCGTCGTCTCCTACACCTCGCCCGCGCTCGGCCTCGACGAGAGCCGCTGCATCTGCGCCCGCTCCTGCGCCGACCTGCGCGACGGCGGGATCTGCTCGCGGGCGAGCCGGACGGCCCCGGGCGGAGCGCACCCGCCGCCGCTCTGTCCGTGAAGCGTCCGTCAGCGGCCGCGCCGCATCGGGACGAACTGCACGGGCGCGAGGCGCTCCTCGAGCAGCCCGCCCGGCAGCTTCTTCACGACCACCAGCGTCTGGACGCCCCCCGCCGGCCCGGCGGGATAGACGATCCTCCCGCCCTCCGCGAGCTGGGCGAGGAGCGGCGGGGGGAGCCGTTCCACGGCGCAGCTCACGACGATCGCGTCGAAGGGCGCCGCCTCCGGCCAGCCCTGGAAGCCATCCCCGGCCCGGAGGTGCACGTTCGCGTAGCCGAGCTGCCGGAGCGTCTCGACGCTGCGCGCGTGCAGCTCCGGCTCGAGCTCGATCCCGTACACCTCGGCCGCCGCCCGCGAGAGCACCGCGGCCGCGTACCCCGAGCCGGAGCCGACCTCGAGCACGCGCTCGCCGCCGCGGAGCGCGAGCGCCTGCGCCATGAGCGCGACCACGTAGGGCTGGCTCACGGTCTGGCCGCGCCCGATGGGGAGCGGCTCGTCCTCGTATGCGTACGCGCGCCACTCGGGCGCGACGAACCGCTCGCGCGGCACCTCCCGCATGGCCGCGAGCACCCGCCCGTCGCGGATGCCGCGCGCCGCGAGCTGTTCCTCCACCATCCGCGCGCGCGCCGCCTCCGGGGCCGGCGCGGGACGCTCCGGGCTCGTGCACGCGCCCTCCCGGGCTCCCGCGGCGAGGAGCAGCGTGAGGACCGAGAGGAGCGCCCGGGCGGTCATGCGAGCCATCGGCGACGCAGCGCGTCCGGGAGATCACGCCACGATCCTCGCACCCCGTCGCGCGGCCTCCAGGGCTCCCCGCAGCGGGGCTCGGCCTGCCCGCTCGGCGGGTCTCACGCCGGCCGGGCGCGAGGCCCCCTCCGGCGGGGCCGCCCCGCGCGAAGGGCCGCGCCGGCCGCGGCGGAGCGCGAGAATGGGGGTGTGAGCCCCTCCTTCGTCACCCGGCTCCTGGCCCTCGCGCTCGTCCTGTTCGTCGGGATCGCCTCGGCCGTTCTCCTCTGGGACGGCATCTCCGGCCTCGCGCCCGGCAACGGCGCCGCGGCGCACGCGTGGCGCGCACGGGCGCGGCTCGTGGTGGGCGCCCTCGGGTTCGCCGCGGCGCTCTGGGTCGTCCTCGGGATGCTCACGCACGCGCACTAGGATGGACAGGTCCCTCCATCACCGGCTCGGCCGGCGCAGGTTCGTGGCGGGCGCTCTCGCCGGCGCCGCGTCGGTGGCTGCGGTGTCCGCGCTCTCGGGGGCGTCGCGCGCGACGCCAGCCGGCGCGCGGTCACACGCGCTGCCGGACGCGCCGCGCCCGCCCGCGACGAGCACCGTCGCGGTGGTGCGCCCGTCCGCGTCGCCGAGCCTGCGGGCCGCGGTGGAAGAGGCCATCCGCCTCGCCGGAGGGCTCGGGTTCATCCGTCCCGGGGACTCGGTGCTGCTGAAGCCGGCCGTGAACAGCGGGAACCCCTACCCCGCGACGACCGACCCCGAGGTCGTCCAGATCGTCGCCCGGCTCGTCCTCGAGGCGGGCGGCGCGCCGTTCGTCGCGGATCGCACCATGTTCCTGCACTCGACGCGGGCCGCGCTCGAGCGGACCGGGATCCGGGACGCCGCCCGCTCGCTCGGGATCCCCTGCATCGCGCTCGAGGACGCGGAGGTCGCCTGGGTGCGCCACCCGCTCGCCGCGCACTGGCCGGACCGGACGATCCGGATCTACCGGCCGGTGCTCGCGGCCGACCACGTCATCGGGCTCTGCACGCCGCGGACGCACGTGCGGGGCGACTTCACGATGGCGATGAAGAACGCGGTCGGGATCGTCGACGGCGCGGCCCGCGTCCGGATGCACCTCGGGCCGGGGCTGCGCGCTCGTCTCGCGGAGATCTCGCTCGTCGCCTACCCCGCGCTCGTCCTCCTCGATGCGCGGGAGGGCTTCGCGGACGGCGGGCCCGACGAGGGCGACCGCTGCCGGCCCGACGTCATCGCCGCGAGCACCGATCCGCTCGCCCTCGACGCGGTGGGCCTCGCGCTCCTGCGCATCGCGGGGACGAACGAGCGGATCCGGCGCGGCTCGATCTGGGACATTCCGATGATGCGGCGCGCGGCGGAGATCGGCGTCGGGGCCGCGTCGGGTGAGCGGATCCTCCTCGCCGGGGCGAGCGAGGCCGACGTCGCGCGGCTACGCCGGGAGCTCGGCTGACACCCGGCGCGCCCGTGGGCCGGCCGGCGTGACGCGCGGCGGGCGCGACCGGCGGCGGCGGGCCGGAGTCTTCACGGCGGCGCGCAGCGCGTCCGCGAAGGCCCGCACGCGCACCGGCGCCACGCCGTCCGCGAGCTCGCCCTCGCGCACCGCGAGGGTCGCGAGCGGCGCCTTGCCGGCGAGCTTGCGCATCTGCCCGAACGCGCGGTCGCTGCCGATGCCGCCGAGCGTGACGAAGAAGGCGAGCTTGGGCAGCCGCTCGCGCTCGAGCCACAGGAAGGTCCGCACCGGCGTGGAGACCGAGGCCATCCAGACCGGACCGCCCACGACGACGAGGTCGTAGCGCGCGGGATCGTGGCGCGGGCGCTCGATGACGTTCGTGACCCCGAGGATCGTCTCGAGCTCGCAGCGCACGAAGCCTGTCAGCCCCTGCCGATCCGCGCGGTCGCGGATCTCCTCGAGATCGGCGCCGAGCGCGCGGGCGATCGCGGCGGCGAGCCGCCTCGTGTGGCCGGATCGCGAGAAGTAGACGACCAGGACGCTGGGTCTCTGCATGGCGGGCCTCGCGCGCCTCCGCGCCCGCAGCGGGCGGGAGGAAGCGCGTCCGAGTATCCGCCTGCGATCCGCGAGGAGCGCCGGGGCTCATGGGGACGGCGGCCGCGCCTGCGGGGCTCCTCCCAACGCGGACGGGTGACGTCTCGCCGGGCGGGCGCACAGGACGCGTTCCCCTGGACCCCCGCTCGCTCGGCGCAGCAGCTCGGCGCCCCTTCCGGCTGCGCCTGAGCTCCGCGTCGCACCCGCGTCGCAGGGCTCCGCATCTGCATCGCCCGGTTGCCCGCCGGGGCGATGCCCGCCCGCGCGTCGACCTGGCGCTCGCGCGCGCGGCGCGCGGCCCCGGGCGGAGCGGCGCGCGGAAGCGCCCGGCGCGCGAAGATCCTGTCGCGGCGCTCGAAGGAGCGGCGGAGCGGAGGCGGAACCGAGATGGCGAGGACGGGCCTCGAGATCGGCCGGGTGGGAGGCATCCGCATCCGGCTGGACGTGACGCTGCTCCTCGCGCTGCCGTTCCTGGCCTGGATGTTCGCGCGCGCCGTCCCCGAGCTCGCGGCGCTCGCGGGCGTCGCGCCGGAGCGGATCCCGGGACCGCGCTGGGCCTGGGGCCTCGCGCTCGCCGCCGGCCTCTTCGTCTCGGTGCTCCTCCACGAGCTCGCGCACTGCCTCGTCCTCGTGCGCCGCGGAGGCCGGGTGCGCGCGATCACGCTCATGGTCATCGGCGGCGTGACCGAGGTGGCCGAGCCGCCTGCGGACATTCGCGCCGAGGCGGGCGTCGCCGTCGCCGGGCCGGCCGCGAGCCTCGCCCTCGCCCTCGTCGCCTTCGGCCTCTCCGCGGCGGCGCTGCGCGCCGGGGCCCCCGCGCTGGTGTTCGCGCTCGAGACCCTCGCGCGAGTCAACCTCGCGCTCGGGCTGTTCAACCTCCTTCCCGCGTTCCCGATGGACGGGGGCCGCGTCCTCCGCGCCGTGCTGGCGCGGCGGCGGAGCGTGGCCGAGGCGACGCGGATCGCCGCGAACGTGGGCAAGGCCTTCGCCGCGTTCTTCGCGGCGATCGGCTTCGCGTCCGGGAACCCGATCCTCATCCTCGTCGCGTTCTTCGTGTGGGCCGGCGCGCACGCGGAGGAGCACGACGTGCTCGTGCGCGCGCTGCTCGGCGACCTGCGGGTGAGCGAGATCATGACCCCCTCGCCGAGCGCGGTCGCGCCCGACGAGACGGTGTTCGCCGTGGGGGAGCGGATGCTGCGCGAGCGGCGGGTCGCGCTGCCGGTGATCGACGGCGGCCGCGCCGCGGGCTTCGTGCGGATCGAGGCGGTGGAGAAGCTGCCCATCGAGGAGCGCCGGCGGACGAAGGTGAGCGCGGCGATGGAGCCGGCGCGCGTCGTCGCGCCGGGCGACCGCGTCGTGGACGTGATCGCGCAGCTCGAGCCGAGGGGGAGCGATCACCTCGCCGTGGCCGACGACGGGCGGCTCGTGGGCGTGGTCTCGTCCTTCGACCTCGCGCGGGGCCTGCGCCTGCGCCAGCTCGCCTCGACCCAGCACCCCGCGCAGGGGACGCCGCCCGCAGGGTCGCGATGATCGCGGCGCCCCGCGCCGGAGCTCGGGTCGCGCCGCCGGGTCGCCGCCGACGGGCGAGCCCACTCGACCCGGGCACCGCCTCGCGGCCGCGGCGTATCCTGGGATCGTCCGGGGAACGCGCGGAACCTCGCGACGGTCCTCTCGTGAGGCCGGAGGCGCTGCGGGACGTCCCCGCTCCTGACCGTGGAGACCGGGCGCGCGCCCGGCACGCGGTCACGGCTCGCGCGCACGAGGTCATGTCCCTGGGCAAGGGGGGCCGCCTCCACAGCGGCCCCTCTCCATGCGCGCGCACGCGCCGCGGGGGTGAGCCATGAGGGCGATCCTGGTCGGCGGGAGCTACCACCCGGCGCTCACCGCGGCGATCGCGGCGGAGCTCGGGCTCACGCCCGCCGCCCGGACGCTCGAGCGCTTCCCCGACGGGGAGCTCCACGTCGCGGTGAAGGAGCCGCTCCGCGGCGCCGACGTGTACCTCGTCCAGCCCCTCGGGCCGCAGCCGGACGCGCACCTGCTGGAGCTCCTGTTCCTCGCCGACGCGTGCCGGCGCGCGGGGGCGGCGCGCGTCACCGCGGTGGTGCCCTACCTCGCCTGGGCGCGGCAGGATCGCCGCCGCGCCGACGGCGAGCCGCTGGGCGCGCGACTCGCGGCGGACCTCCTCTCCGCGCGGGCCGACCGGGTGATCGCCGTGGACGTTCACGGCGCGGCCGCGGAGGGGTTCTTCTCGGTGCCGCTCGATCACCTCACCGCGATCCCCGCGCTCGCAGCGGCGATCGCGCGCGTCGCGCCCCGGGACGCGGTGATCGTCGCGCCGGACCTCGGCGCTGCGAAGCGCGCCGAGGCCTTCGGCCGGCTCCTCGCGCTGCCCTCCGCGTGCGTGCACAAGACCCGGCTCTCGGCCCGCGAGGTCGCGGTCCGCGGCGTCTCGGGCGAGGTGGCCGGGCGGGCGCCCATCATCGTCGACGACATGATCAGCACCGGCGCGACGATAGAGGCGGCGAGCCGGACGCTCCTCGCGGCCGGCTCCAGGCCGGAGCTGGTCGTCGCCGCCACGCACGCGCTCCTCGTGCCCGGCGCGGCGGAGCGCCTCGCGGCCCTGCCCCTCGCGCGCCTCGTCGTGACCGACTCCCTCCCCGTGCCGGAGACGCCCGGGCTCGCGACCGAGGTCGTGCCGCTCGCGCCGCTCCTGGCCGAGGCGATCCGGCGGCTGCGCGAGGAGCGGCCGCTCGCGGAGCTGCTCGCGACGATCTGACGGTCAGCGCGGCGGCAGAGCGCCGGACGCCTGCGCCCGGCCGAGGTGGTGGCCGAAGAAGCGCGCCGCCTGGCGCGCCACCGCGTCGAGCGTGCCCGGCTCGGCGAACAGGTGCGACGCGCCGGGCACGATCTCGAGGGCGCCCTGGCGCAGGAACGGCAGGGCCTCGGAGTTGAGCGCCAGGCCCCCGGTGTCGCGCTTGCCGACGACGAGGAGCACCGGCGCGGCGACGCGCCGGAGCGTCGCCGGATCCACGAGGTCGGGGCGCCCGCCGCGTGAGACGACGGCCGCGACGCCCTCGGGCTCGGCCGCCGCGGCGAGGAGCGCGACCGCGGCCCCGGTGCTCGAGCCGAAGAGGCCGAGCCGGAGCGCGCGCGTGTCCGGGTGGGCGGCGGCCCAGCGCACCGCCGCGACCACCCGTCCGGCGAGGAGCTGGAGATCGAGGCGGAGCTCCTCGGTGCGCTGGTCCTCGGCGATCTCCTCCGGCGTGAGGAGATCGAAGAGCAGGGTGGCGAGCCCGGCGCGCTGGAGCGCCCGCGCCACGTGGCCGTTGCGCGGGCTCCGCCGCGACGAGCCGCTCCCGTGGACGAACGCGACGAGCCCCGCGGCCTGCCGCGGCACCGCGAGCGCCGCCTCGAGCGCGCCCGGGCCGCGCCGCGACCCGTCGAACGGGATGGCGTGGTAGCGCTCCTCCACCTCCGGCTCCGCCGCCGAGCCGGGCTCCTCCTCGCCGGCGGGAGCGTTCCACTCGCCGCCCCAGAGCTCCTCGTCCCCCGACTCCCGGCGGGCGCGCTCGACGCAGGAGAGCACCTCCGCGTCGCCGACCTGCGCGAAGCGCCGGTACCACGCGCCCACCGCGCGGAAGTCGCGCGGACGCTCGAGCGCGACGACGTCGTCGAGGTCCGGGCGCAGCTCCGCTGCGGTCTGCGCCGCGATGACCGGAGCGGCGAGCGCCACCCGCGCCGCGCCCCAGCGCCGGGCCGCGCGCGCCGCGGCCCGCGCCGTCGCGCCGGTCGCGACCCCGTCGTCGACGAGGATCACCGTCCGTCCGGCGACGTCCGGGGGCGCCCGGTCGCCGCGGTAGGCCTGCACGCGGCGCTGGAGCTCCACCGCCTCGCGCTCCGCCAGGACCGCCACCTCCTCCTCGGAGAGCCCCGTCTCGCGGACCGCGTCCCGGCTGACGTACACCGCGCCGCCCTCGGCGATCGCGCCCACCGCGTACTCGGGATCCCCCGGCGCGCCGAGCTTGCGCACGGCGAGCACGTCGAGCGGCGCGCCGAGCGCGCGCGCCACCTCGTAGGCGACCGGCACGCCGCCGCGCGTGAGCCCGAGCACCACCGGCCGCTCACCCCGGTACCCCTGGAGCTCGGCCGCGAGCAGCCGGCCCGCGTGCGACCGATCGTCGAAGATCATGGCTCCGCCTCCGGGCGCGCACCCGCCGCGACCTCGTGCGCGCCCTTCTCCGCGAGGTAAGCGACGCACCGATCGAGCGTGCGGATGCGCGGGTAGTCCGCCTCCGGCACCGGCACCCCGAGCCGCTGCTCGAGCTGGACGACGAAGCGGAGGAAGTCCATCGAGTCGATGTCGAGCTCGTCGCGGAGATCCGCGGCGGGCCGGATCTCGTCGAGGTCCACCTCGGGCGCGATCGTCCCGAGCATCGCGAGCACCGCCTCGCGCAGCGCCTCCGGCGTCATGGCGTCCCTCGCTCGCAGGCAGCGCGCGCCGCAGCAGGCTCCATGCGGGCGGGTGACGCCATCACAGGTCCTCCGGGGTCTCGAGGAGCCGCGCGAGCTCGGCGAGGAACTGCGCCCCGCGCAGCCCGTCGCTCACCCGGTGGTCGCCCGAGAGCGTGGCGGTCACCACCGGGCGCGCCTCCACCCGGCCGTCCGCGGCCCAGGGGCGCGTGAGGATCTTGCCGAACCCGACGAGCGCGACCTGCGGCGGGTAGATGACCCCGTAGACCGCCCCCGCGCCGAGGTCGCCGAGGCTCGTCACCGTGAGCGTCGCGTCCGAGAGCTCCGAGCTCCTGAGCCCGCCCTTCCGGGCGCGCGTCACGAGATCGGTGAGGGCGCGCATGAGCTCGCCGAGCGGCCGGCGATCCACGTCGTGCAGCGCGGGGGCGACGAGGCCGCCCTGCCGGAGCGAGATGGCGACGCCGAGGTGCACCGCCTCCGAGGGACGGAACGCGCCGTCGACGTGGAACCCGTTCACCTCGGGGACCGCCCGCGCGGCGCGCGCGGTGGCCTTGAGGAGCAGCACCGCCGGGAGGAGCCGGTCCGCGACGCTCCGGCGCGCGTTCTCCTCCGAGAGCCAGGCGAGCGCGCGCGAGAGGTCCAGGTCGGCGGCGAGGTAGTAGTGCGGGATCTCCCGCTTCGAGCGGGCCATCGCGGCGGCGATGGCCTGGCGAATGGGCGAGGGGCCGCGCGGCGCGGCGGCCGCCTCGACGTCGGCGAGGGTCACGGCGCCGTCGG
>NZ_JALCYY010000110.1 GCF_022690685.1 Anaeromyxobacter terrae
GCCGTCAGGGCGCGGGCGGCGGCGCGGGGGGCGGCGGCGCAGGGCGGGCGGCGACCGGCGGGGGTCGCACGCCGAGCGCCACGCGCAGCTCGTCCCCGTAGAGCGCGATCGCCCCCGCCGCGAGCGCGACGAGCGCCCCGGTGACGACCGCGTACTCGACGATCCCCTGCCGCACGGGGGCGACGTGTAGACCGTCCCCTCGTGCGCCTTCAAGGTGCGGGGTGCGCCTACCCGCTCCGGAAAAGCGAAAGGCGGCGCCCCGGGGGACGCCGCCTCGTCGCTGCACCGGAGCGGACGAATTACTCGCCCTTCGCCTCGGCGGCCGGCTCGGCGGGCGCCGCCTCGGCCTTGGGCTTCGCGGCCTTGCCCGCCTTGGCGCGCTTCGCGGCGCGGTTCTCCTTCGGCGCCTCGGCCTTCTTGGCCGGCTCCGCCCTCACGGGCTCGGCCTTCTTCGCCTCGGCCTTCGCCGGCGACGCCGCGTAGCGGGTCTTGAACTTCTCGATGCGGCCCGCGGTGTCCATGATCTTCTGCTTGCCCGTGAAGAACGGGTGACACGCGGAGCAGATCTCGATGTGGAAGTCGCCGCGCGTCGAGCGGGTCTCGATGACGTTCCCGCACGCGCAGGTGACCTTCGCGGTCTTGTAGTCGGGGTGGAGCGCTTCCTTCATGGTGACCTCGGGGCCGCTTGCATCGGGCAGGTCTGCCGATGGTCCGGGCCCGGTGATGTGGAACTGCGCGATCTAGTCGGATCGGGGGGTTGCGTCAACCCCGGCGTGCGCCCGGCGCCTTCGCCCGGCTACTTGCCCCCGCCCACCATCATCTTGAAGAACTCCTCGTGGTTCTTCACCTGGCGGAACTTGTCGAGGATGAACTTCATCGCCTCGACGTTGTCGAGGCCGTTCAGGATGGTCTGGCGCAGGATGTAGATCTTCGAGAGCCAGTCGGCCGGGAGGAGGAGCTCTTCCTTGCGCGTGCCGCTCTTCCCGATGTCCATGGTGGGGAAGATCCGCTTCTCCATCATCTTGCGGTCGAGCACGATCTCGGAGTTCCCGGTGCCCTTGAACTCCTCGAAGATGACCTCGTCCATGCGGCTGCCGGTGTCGACGAGCGCGGTGCCGATGATGGTGAGCGAGCCGCCCTCCTCGATGTTGCGGGCCGCGCCGAAGAAGCGCTTCGGCTTGTGGAGCGCGTTCGAGTCCACGCCGCCGGAGAGGATCTTGCCGGAGGGCGGGACGGTCGAGTTGTAGGCGCGGGCGAGGCGGGTGATCGAGTCGAGCAGGATCACCACGTCCTTCTTGTGCTCGACGAGGCGGCGCGCCTTCTCGATCACCATCTCCGCCACCTGCACGTGGCGCGTGGCGGGCTCGTCGAAGGTCGAGGCGACCACCTCGCCCTTCACGGTCCGCTCCATGTCGGTCACCTCCTCCGGCCGCTCGTCGATGAGCAGCACGATGAGGGTGACCTCGGGGTGGTTCGTCGTGACCGCGTGCGCGATGTTCTGCAGGAGGACCGTCTTGCCGGCGCGCGGCGGCGAGACGATGAGGCAGCGCTGGCCCTTGCCGATGGGCGAGAACAGGTCGACGACCCGCGTCGTCATCTCGTTCGGATCGTGCTCGAGGCCGAGGCGCTCGGTCGGGTAGAGCGGCGTCAGGTTGTCGAAGAGGACCTTCGACTGGTTCTCCTCGGGCGGCTCGCCGTTGATGGTGTCCACCCTGAGGAGCGCGAAGTACCGCTCGCCGTCCTTCGGCTGGCGCACCGTCCCGCGCACCGTGTCGCCGGTGCGCAGGTTGAAGCGCCGGATCTGCGAGGGGGAGACGTAGATGTCGTCCGGACCCGGCAGGTAGCTGAAGTCGGGGCTGCGCAGGAAGCCGAAGCCGTCGGGGAGCACCTCGAGCGTGCCCTCGCCGCCGACCTCCATGTCCTCCTTCTTCTCCTCGGCGACCTTCGACTGGGCCTGGAGGATCGCGAAGATGAGGTCCTGCTTCTTCATCGCGCCGGCGGCCTCGATCTCCAGGCTGCGGGCGAGCTTCGCGAGCTCGGCGACCTTCATGTGCTTGAGGTCGGTGAGGCTCGACGGGGGAGACGCGGCGGGCTGAGCGGCGGCGGGCATGTCTGTCTCGGGAGGCGGGGCGCCCGGTCGGGAGGCGGGCGGCGCGGGTGCGCGACTGCTGGCGGTCTCGTGAGGAAACCGGAGGAGAGGCGGGAAACGTATGCGGCCCGTCCCGAGGTGTCAACGGCGCGCCCGGCCGCCGCCCGCTCCGGGCTCCGCGCCCCGCGCGGCTCCCCGGGGCGTGCCGGGGAGGTGCGCGGGAGGCGCGGTTCACGGCGAGCGCGCGAGGCTTCGGCAGCGCGCGCCAAGAAGCGATTGAAAGACGGGCCCGCCGGTCGTAATCCTGGCGCCATGCCGGCCGATGCCGACAGGGACGCCGCCGCCGTCCGCGCCGCGGAGCTCCGCGCGCGGATCCTCGCCGCCGACCATGCCTACTACGTCCTCGACCGGCCGGTCCTCGCGGACGTCGAGTACGACCGGCTCGTGCGGGAGCTCGCCGAGATCGAGGCGGCCCACCCCGAGCTCGCCACCTCCGACTCGCCGACCCAGCGGGTGTCGGGCGCGCCGAGCGAGCGGTTCGAGCGGGTCGTCCACCGCGAGCCCATGCTCTCGCTCGGGAACATCCAGACCGACGAGGAGCTCGACGAGTTCGACGCGCGCGTGCGCCGCCTGCTCGGCCTCGGCGAGGAGGTCCGGGTGGGCTACGTCGCCGAGCCGAAGCTCGACGGGCTCGCCGTCGAGCTCGTCTACGAGCGCGGCCGCTTCGTCCAGGGCTCGACCCGCGGCGACGGCGTGAACGGAGAGGACGTCACGGCGAACCTGCGCACGGTCGGCCGCACGGGGGCGAACCGGGGGGTGCCGGAGCGGCTCCTCGGCGAGGTCCCGCCGCGCGTCGAGGTGCGCGGCGAGGTGCTCCTCTTCAAGGAGCACTTCGAGGCGATGAACCGGCAGATCCTCCGCGCCGGCGGCGAGCCGTTCGCGAACCCCCGCAACGCGGCGGCCGGGTCGCTCCGCCAGCTCGACTGGCGCGTGACCTCGCGGCGCCCGCTCTCCTTTATCGCCTACGAGGCGCTCGTGCCCGGCGCGGAGCCCGGCGGCGCGCGGGCGGCGCCGGGCGCCTGGCGCACCCACACGGAGAAGATCGAGGCGCTCGGCCGCTTCGGCTTCGAGACGAACCCGGCGAACGCGCGCTGCGCGGGGATCGCGGAGGTGAAGGCGTACCGGGATCGCATGGCGCAGGGGCGCTTCGCGCTCCCGTACGACACCGACGGGGTCGTCGTGAAGGTGGACGACCTCGACTGGCGCCGCCGGCTCGGCGCGGCGTCCAAGTTCCCGCGCTGGGCGGTGGCCTTCAAGTACCCGCCGCAGGAGGAGGCGACGCGCATCCGGCGCATCTGGGCGTCGGTCGGGCGCACCGGCATCCTCACGCCCGTCGTGGACTTCGAGCCGGTCCGGCTCTCCGGCGCGATGGTCTCCCGCGCGACGCTCCACAACGAGGACGAGATGCGGCGCAAGGACGTCCTCGAGGGCGACTGGGTCCTCGTGCGCCGCGCGGGCGAGGTCATCCCGGAGGTCGTCATGCCGCTCAAGGAGCGGCGCACCGGGGAGGAGCGCCCTTTCGAGTTCCCCGCCGTGTGTCCGGTCTGCGGCGCGAAGGTGGTGCGCGAGGAGGGGGAGAAGGTCTACCGCTGCACCGGCGCCGCCTGCCCCGCCCAGCTCGTCGGGCGGCTCACCCACTTCTCCCAGCGGCGCGCCATGGACGTCGAGGGGCTCGGCGACAAGCTCGCCGCCGGCCTCGTCGAGCGCGGCCTCGTGCGGGACTTTGCGGACCTCTACGCGGTCCCCTTCCGCGCCTTCCAGGAGCTGTTCAGCCGGCCGCGCAAGGAGGAGCGGGACGCGAAGGCGGAGCTCCCGGAGAAGAGCGCGCAGAACATGCTCGACGCGCTCGAGCGCTCGAAGGACACGACGCTCCGACGCCTGCTCTTCGCGCTCGGGATCCCGCAGGTCGGCGAGGCGACCGCGGCGACGCTCGCGCGGCACTTCGGCGACCTCGCGCGCTTCATGGACGCGACCGAGGACGAGCTCCTCGCGGTGCGCGACGTCGGCCCGGAGACCGCGCGCGAGATCCGCGCCTGGACCGCCGAGCCGCAGAACCGGCGCGTGGTCGAGCGGCTCCTCGCGGCCGGCGTCCGGCCCGCGCCGGAGGCGATCGAGGCGCGCGGCCCGTTCGCGGGGAAGACCGTGGTCCTCACCGGCGGGCTCGCCGCCATGAGCCGCGACGACGCCAAGGCCGAGGTCGAGCGGCGGGGCGGCAAGGTGTCGGGTAGCGTCTCGCGCAAGACCGATCTCGTCGTCGCCGGCGAGGACGCCGGCTCGAAGCTCGAGAAGGCGCAGTCGCTCGGGGTGAAGGTCGTCGGCGAGGAGGAGTTCCTGCGGATGCTGGAGGAGTGATGGCCGATCTCGTGCGCGCGCACATCCTCGTGAGCGGGGAGGTGCAGGGGGTCTCGTTCCGTCAGGCGGCCGTGGACGAGGCACGCCGGCTGGGGCTCCGCGGCTGGGTGAGGAACGTCGCGGACGGCCGCGTCGAGGCCGAGGCGGAGGGCGAGCGCGCGAAGGTCGAGGCGCTCGTCCGCTGGTGTGGGCGGGGGCCGCCGGCCGCGCGGGTGGGAGACGTCCAGGTCTCCTGGAGGGCGCACGGGGGCGACCTCGGGCCCTTCGCCGTCCGCCGCTGAGGCGCCGTCCGGGCGTGCGCGTCCCCGGCCGGGCGCGACACCTCCAGCGTTGCCGCGGGCGGCGCGGTTGTGCTACGAACCCCAGCCCTGCCGGATTCGCGAGTAGGATCCGGCGCTTCCACACGACGTTGGGCGAGGCGCGGTTCGAACCCGCGGCCCGGCGAACCCATGAAGACTCCCTACGCGAACCTCCCGTCCGCGGTCGACGCGCTCGTGCTCGCCGCGCAGAAGCCGTCGCGCTACGTCGGCGGCGAGTTCGGCAGCGTGGTGAAGGACCTGTCCGCGGCGCGCGTGCGGTTCGCGCTCGCGTTCCCGGACACCTACGAGGTCGGCATGTCCAACCTCGGGTTCCGGCTCCTCTACCACCTGCTGAACGACCGCCCCGAGATCGCCTGCGAGCGGGTGTTCCTGCCCTGGCCCGACATGGAGGGCATGCTCCGCGCGCGGGGGGTGCCGCTCTTCACGCTCGAGTCGCGCGCGCCCGTCCGCGCCTTCGACCTGCTCGGCGTGACGCTCCAGTTCGAGCTCGCCTACACGAGCGTGCTCGCGATGCTCGAGCTCTCCGGCATCCCGCTGCTCGCGCGGGAGCGCGGCGGCGAGGATCCGATCGTCGTGGGCGGCGGCCCCTGCGCCTTCAACCCGGAGCCCGTCGCGGACTTCTTCGACTGCTTCGCGGTGGGGGAGGGCGAGGAGGTAGCGCTCGAGATCGCGGACGCGGTCGCGGAGAGCGGGTTCCGGCGCGGCGGCGCCTCGCGCGCGGAGCTGCTCCGCCGGCTCGCGCGCATCCCCGGGGTGTACGTCCCGTCGCTCTTCCGCCCGCGATACGACCCGGTGACGCGCGCGCTCGCCGAGCTCGAGCCCCTCGTGCCGGGCTACGAGAAGGTCGAGCGGCGCGTGATGCCGGACCTGAACGCGCTCCCGACGACCGCGTACACGCGGCCGCTCGTGCCGTTCATGCAGACGATCCACGACCGGCTCCCGATCGAGCTCCAGCGCGGCTGCACCCGCGGCTGCCGCTTCTGCCAGGTCGGCATGATCACGCGCCCGACCCGCCAGCGCGACCCGAAGCAGGTGCTCGGGCTCGCCGAGACCGGGCTCAAGGCGTCCGGCTACGAGGAGGTGGGGCTCCTGTCGCTCTCGTCCGGCGACTACGCGCCGCTGAACGGCATGCTCGACGACTTCCTCGCCCGCTGGGAGGGCGAGAAGATCGCGATGAGCCTGCCGTCCTTGCGCACCGAGACGATGAACGACTCGCTCGCGAAGAAGATCGCGCGGATCCGGAAGACCGGCTTCACGCTCGCGCCCGAGGCCGCGACGGAGCGGATGCGCGCCGTCATCAACAAGGGCAACCGCGAGGAGGACCTGCTCCGCGCCGTCGAGTCGGTGTTCCAGAACGGCTGGTCGCTGCTCAAGCTGTACTTCATGATCGGGCTCCCCGAGGAGCGCGACGAGGACGTGGTCGCCATCGCCGAGCTCGCGAGGAAGTGCCTCGGCACGGCGCGCCGAGCGCTGCCGAAGGGGCAGGGCTCCGCGGCGATCCACCTCGGCGCCTCCACCTTCGTGCCGAAGCCGTTCACGCCGTTCCAGTGGGAGCCGATGATCGCGCCGGAGGAGACCCGCCGGCGCCAGGCGCTCATCACCGCCGCGCTCGGCGGCCGGAACGGCGCGATCCAGTTCAAGCCGCACGACTCGCGGCAGTCCTCGATCGAGGGGGCCCTCGCCCTCGGTGACCGGCGCGTCGCGACCGCGGTGCTCGCCGCCTACCGCAGCGGGCAGCGGCTCGACGGGTGGTCGGAGTGGTTCGACGAGGGGCGCTGGATCGCGGCGTTCGAGGCGTGCGAGCGCGAGCACGGCGTCGGCCTCGACTGGTTCGCGCACCGCCGCCGGCGGCTCGACGAGGTCCTGCCGTGGGACCGGATCGACTGCGGCGTGACGAAGACCTACCTCGCGAAGCAGCTCGCCGCGGCGCGGAACCTCGCCGAGGTGGAGGACTGCGTGCTCGCCCCGTGCAGCGTGTGCGGCGCGTGCGACTACGAGGTGGTGAAGAACCGGACGTACGACGCGAAGGACTACGTCCCCGAGCCGCCCCCGCCGCCCCGCCCGCCCGAGCCGGCGCTCCGGTCGCGGGTGCGCGTGCGCTGGTCGAAGCTCGGCCGGCTCGTCGCGCTGTCGCACCTCGAGACCATGCACACCCTCCTGCGCGCCATCCGGCGCGCGGGGCTCCCGGTCGTCTACTCGCAGGGCTACCACCCGAAGCCGCGCGTCTCGTTCGGCCCGGCGCTGGCGGTGGGGATCGAGAGCCAGGCGGAGTTCATGGACCTCGAGCTCGCGGGCGAGCACGACCCGGCCGAGGTGGCCGCCCGGCTCGCTCCGGAGCTCCCGGGGGGGCTCGGGGTGCTCGACGCGCAGCTCGTGGACGCGAACGCCCCATCGATTTCCGAGTCACTCCGGGCCGTCCACTATCGTGCCGAGTTCGAGGGGGAGGGCTGGGACGAGGGGACCCTTTCGGATCGGGTGGCCGGGTTCGGCGAGGCCGACCAGGCGGTCGTCACCCGGGCGCCTCCCCCCAAGAGCCGCGGGCGTCGGCGACAGAAGGTCGCGGAGACGAAGGGAAGAGAGATAGACTTGAAAGAAATTGTGACCCACCTGGCCGTCGAAGGCCCGGCCACGGTCGCGTTCAGCTTGCGGGCGGATCCCTCCGGGAGCGCGAAGCCAGCCGAGGTGCTGGCTGCGATCTTCGGGGACGGGGAGCCGCCCAGGGGAGTGAAGGTTTTGAAGGAGGGCGTCAGCTTCGCGAGGGCGGGCGAGGGTCAGGTTTCTGGCCGTCAGCCGCGCGCGCCTCGCTACCTGGACGCCTGAACTACAGCGCGCCCCGCAGCGCCGCGACGAACCGCGGCCGCCGGGCGCGAGGAGCGCGACGCTTTGAGCGGAAGCTCGACAGCCGATCCGAGACGCCCGGCACCGCCCGGACGCCCGCGGTCGCGGCCCATCGTGATGACGGGCCTCGCTCTCCCCGCGCCTTCCCGGGGCGAGAGAGGACCATCGCCATGGCGGGCAACAGCATCCTCGTGATCAACGCGGCCGGCGCGGAGACTCGCGTCGCCCTCGTCGAGAACAACACCATCCACGAGTACTACCTCGAGCGAAAGCGCGAGAAGGGGATCGTCGGCAACATCTACAAGGGCAGGGTGGTTCGCGTGCTCCCGGGCATGCAGGCCGCCTTCGTCGACATCGGGCTCGACAAGGCCGCGTTCCTGTACGTCGGCGACGTCTACGGCGATCCCGAGTTCTCGGAGGAGTTCGAGCTCACCGAGGGCGAGCACCGCGTCGAGGTGCCGGAGGTGCCCACCGAGCAGGAGGCCGAGGCGGAGGAGGCCCGCGCCCGGGCGGTGGCATCCCAGCCGCCCGGCGCCGCGCCGGCCGCCACGCCCGACGAGGCGGCGCGCGCCTCCGGCGAGCCGGTCGCCGCGGCGGCGCCGCTC
>NZ_JALCYY010000111.1 GCF_022690685.1 Anaeromyxobacter terrae
GCCCGCGGCCGGCGTTCGCCCGCGCCCACGCGCCGAGCCGCGCCGCGACGTCTGCGACGTCGCCCACGAGCGGCGCCGGGTCCGCCTCCGCGGCGAGCCCCCGCGGGCGCGCGAGCTCGGCGGCGGCGCGGGCCAGATCCGTCGGGCCGGCGAGGAGGCGGTGCGCGATCGTCTCGAAGCGCGGGTCGCCGGGCTTCGGCGTCTCGCGGCCCGCCGCCGCCTCCCGGGCGACGAACGCGCGGACCGCGGCGGGGAGCGCGGCGCCCGTACCGGTGCGGGCGAGGACCGCCTCGACGTCGGCCCAGGTGGTGGGATCGGGGACGAGCGGTCCGGACGCGATCGTGGACAGGTCGTCCCCAGGCACGTCGGAGAGGACGAGCACGCGCACGGGCGCCGGCGCGAGCCGCGCGCCGAGGCGGCCGCCCTTCAGCGCCGACAGGTGCTTGCGGACGGCGTTCAGCTCCTGGATCGTCGCGCCTGCGCCCATCACCGCGGCGAGCGCGTCCGCCTTCTCCTCGAGGGAGAGCCCTTCGGCGGGGGCGACGGCGAGGGCGCTGCCGCCTCCCGACAGGAGCACGAGCGCGGCCGCCCCACCGTTCGCGTCGGCCCAGGAGACGATGGCCTCGCCCGCCTCGAGCGAGCGGCGCGTCGGGCGGGGGTGGCCCGCCGCGATCGCGCGCACGCCCGCGGGGGCGCGCGAGCCCTCCGGGTGGACGCAGAGCGGGTCGCGCGCGCGCTCACCCAGCGTGGCGAGCGCGGCCTCGATCATCGGCGCCGCGGCCTTGCCGAGCGCGAGCACGCGCACCGGACCGGGGGAGAGCGGCTCTTCCGCCAGCGCCTCCGTGACGCGACGCGCCGCGCCGAGCCGCGCGAGCGCGCCGCGGTAGATGTCCTCACACGTGGACGCGAGTGTGCCTTGGACCTGCATCGTCACCTCCCGTGCGTCGGCGTCGTTGCGGTGCGAGGGGCAAACGATAGAATCGCGTGGGCCCGGCGTCGCGGGGCCGGAGGGAGCATCGCATGGCCGAGGCATCCGCCGCAGCCGACGCGCCGGACGCCGCCCGTCAAAGGCGGCAGGTCCTCGTCGACCGGGGGTTCCAGCTCAAGTACGCGCTCCTCATGGCGGGGGCCGGGCTGGTCGTCGCGGCCGTGTTCGGGCTGTGGCTGCACCAGGTCCACGCGCAGGTGACCGCGCTCCTGGCCGCCGATCCCGAGACCCGCGCGCTCGTGGCGCGCAGCGACCGCGTGCTCCTCGGGGCGTTCGCCGCGATCGCGCTGCTCCTCGCGGGCGCGCTGGGGCTCCTCGGCGTCGTCGTCACCCATCGCGTCGCGGGACCGGTCTTCGTCATGAGCCACTACCTGCGCGTCCTCTCCGAGGGCCGGTTCCCGCGCATGCGCACGCTCCGCAGGAGCGACGAGCTCAAGACCTTCTTCCGCACCTTCATCGAGGCCGTCGAGCGGATGAAGGTCCGCGAGGCGCGCCACGCGGCGGTCCTCGAGGACGCCCTCGAGCGCATGCGCGCCGCCTCCGCGCGCTCTCCCGAGCTCGCACCCGCCATCGAGGCGCTCGCCGCCGCCGCGCGCGAGCGTCGCTCCGCCCTCGCCCTCGACGATCCCGAGCCCACGCCGCTCGCCGTCCCCGCGCCGCAGCGGCGCGCCGCGCCCTAGCCCAGAGGTTCCCACATGCGATCCCTCTCCGCCGTCCTCGCCTGCCTCCTCCTCGCCGCGTGCGGGAACCCCAGCGACCCGGAGGGCTGGGCGAAGCGCGCCGCGAGCCGGAGCCGGCTCGACGAGAAGCTCGATGCGATCGGCCATGCGCGCAAGGCGCCGGGTGACCGTGCCGCCGCCGTGCCCCACCTCGTCGAGGTCCTCTCGCAGGCCCCGCGCGCTCGCGCGGAGGCGGCGGTGGCGCTCGGCGAGATCGGCGACCCCCGCGCCGCGGGGCCGCTCCTCGCCGCGCTCGATCCCGCGCCCAGGGACCGGGACGCCATCGACGCGAACCGGCGGATCGCCGAGGCGCTCGGGGCGCTGCGCGCCCGCGAGGCGGTCCCGGCGCTGAAGCAGCTCACCGGCTCTCCCGACGGATACACCCAGGTCGCGGCGGTCGACGCCCTCGGCCGCATCGGCGATCCGGCCGCGGTCGACACCCTCGTCGCCATCGCGACCGGCGATCGCGTCGAGCCGTTCACCGCCAAGAAGGCCCTGCTCGCGCTCGGCTCGATCGCCGATCCGCGCGCCGGCAAGGCCGTCCTCCGCATGCTGTTCGACGAGCGCCCCGGGGTGTCGTTCTTCCCCGAGGCGGCGTTCGCCGCGTACCAGATCGGCGCGCCGATGGCCGCCCCGCTCATCGCGGTGCTCGAGGGGCGCGACGCCGAGCTCTCCGGCTGGGCGCGCGAGCGCGGCGTCGTGCAGGGCGCGCTCTATGCGAAGTCCGCGCAGCTCCTCGGCGACGTCGCCGGCGCGGAGGCGGTCCCGGCGCTCGTGAACAAGCTCTCCTACCAGGACGCGGACCCCGGCCTCGCGCTCTACGTCCGCGTCTTCGCCGCCGAGTCGCTCGGGCGCATGCGCGCCCGCGAGGCGGTCCGCCCGCTCGCCGACCTGGTCGGGCGCGAGCGCGACCCCGACGTGCGCGACCGCTACTGCGACGCGCTCTCTCGCATCGGCGACGCGGGCGCGGTCCCGGCGCTCCGCGCCGCAGCGTCCGCGCAGGACGCGCGGTTCCGCGACGGCGCGCTCGCCGCGCTCTCCCGCATCGGCGGCGCGCCCGAGCGCGCGGTGGTGCAGGCCGCGTCGCAGCGCGCCTGCGCCGGTGGCTGCGACGCCGGCCGCGAGGCCGCGTTCAAGGGCATGCTCGCGCGGCTCGACGCCGCCGCCGCCTGCGGCGCCGACGCGGGCTGCTGGGCGGGCAAGCTCGCGGATCCGAGCGCGGCGGTCCGGGATCGCGCGGCGCTCGAGGTGGGGCGCGCGGGCGGCGCGAAGCACGCCGGGGCGCTCGCCGACGCGCTCGTGCGGCCGGTCGAGCAGGACGCCGACCTCGCCGCCCGCTACCACGCGGTGCTGGGCCTCTCCTGGATCGCGTCCCGCGAGCCGCTCGGAGCGGCGGGGGCGGACCTCGCCGCGAAGATCGACGGGATGATCGCGCACGATCGCGGCCGTACGCTCACCGCCGGGGTCAACGAGGACGCGCTGCGCCTCGCGACGCGACTCCGGCGCGCGGCGCGGTAGCGAGCCCGCTCCGCCTTTCACTCACGGGCGCGGTCGCCTCGGCGATCGCGCCCGGTTCGTTTCCGGGAGCCGATCATCACCCGCCGCGGTCGTCCCTCACCCCGCGGTCCGTTTCCGCTTCGACGGGCCCGGCCGCTCCCACGAGCTCGGCAAGAGGCTGAACGGCAGGAGCTTCGCGACGAGCGGGAGGAGCAGCATGCCCCCCGGGGCGGCGAAGATCGCGAGCGCGGGGACGGCCTTCGCGAGATCGACGAGCTGTGCCTTCACCTTGCGCTTCTCGTCCTTCGTGAGCGCGTGCCCCGCCGCCGCCTTCGCGAGGAGCTGACCGAGCTCTCCCGTCTCGCGGATCTCGGTGACGAGGGCGTCGAGGTTGTCCGTGACGGCGGTCGAGACGCGCTCCACCACCTCGTCCGTGGCGGCGTCCAGATCGGCCGCGAACCCCTGCCAGCCCGAGCCGGCGCCGTCGCCGAGCGCCTCGAGCCACTCCGCGTGATCGGCGTGCTGCGCCGCGGCCTCGATCTCCGCGGCCGCGATCGCCTGCGCGTCGAGCCGGGACGCGCGCGCGAACGCCTCGATCCACGCCGCCGGCGCCTCCTGCACGAGCTTCAGCCCGAGCTGCGCGAGGCGGAGCTGCTCGAGCAGGAACCCGCGCACGCGCTCGGGCGTCGCCTCAGCGAGGGTCGCCGGCGCACGCGGCGCCGCGATCGCGTGCCGCGTCGCGCGCACCCCGGCGCGGTCGAGACCGAGCCGCGCGACCTGCCGCTGGCGCACGGCCCGGGCGGGCGCGCCGTCGAGGCCGGCCGCCCCGAGGAGGCCGGCGAGCGCCTCGGTGAGGAGGGCCGACTCGCGGGCGGCGTACGCCCCGTGACGCGCCAGGGCGTCGGCGACGAGGCGTCCGTCGCGGTGGTACCCGCAGACGACGCGCGCGAGCCGCCGGCGCAGCACGGCGATCGTTCCGGCGTGCAGCGGCAGCGCATGCGCCGGATCGCCCGGCGGGTAGAAGCGCGCGTGGAGCGCCTCCGCCGCGGCGCGCGTGGCCCGCTCGACGGCGCGGTCGCTCGCGCCGCCCGGCTGCTCTGGCTCGGCGGCGATCGCCACGGCGTGCTCGCCGACCGCAGCGGCGAGGGCGGCGGCGATCTCGGCGCGCCGGCGGGCGCGGACGAAGGGATCGCCGCGCAGGAGGGCGAGATCGAGCGCGAGCCCGATGTGCGCGCGGACCTCGTCGATGAACGCGTCCGCTGCGGCGGACGCGGGCGCCGCCCGGTTGCCGGCGGCCACCCCGGGTCGGACCACCGCGACCCGGCGCCTGAGCGAGCGCGTGACGAGCAGGCTCGCTGCGGGCGCGAGATCCACGGGCGACGCGCCGGCGCCGCGCACGTCGGCGGGGAGCCGGGCGCGGGCCTGGTCGGGATCGTGGCGGAGGAGCTCCTCATCGAGGAGCTCCCCGAGCCACCGCTTGTCGGTGAGCCGTCTCGGCACGTGACGTCCGGGCCGGCGAGTGTAGCGCGCTTCGCTCGGGCCGCGCTCGCCTGCCCGGACGGAAAGTCGGGAGGGGCGGAAGCCCTCGGCGGTGGAAAAAGGCCGGAAGATCAGCGGCCGGACTTGGCCCGGCCCTTCTTCTCCTCGGGCTCCTCGGGGGGCGGCGCGGGGACGGCCACCGGGCCGCGGTGGATCCCGAACTTCTCGAAGGTCTTCCCCTCCACCTGCTGCAGCACCTCGGGGTGCTCGCGGAGGAACGCCTTCGCCTGCTCGCGGCCCTGGCCGATCCGCTCGCCGCCGAAGCTGAACCAGGTGCCGCTCTTCTCGACGATGTTCTCGTTCGAGGCGAGGTCGAGCAGGTCGCCCTCGCGGCTGATCCCCTGGCCGTACATGATGTCGAACTCGACCTCCTTGAACGGCGGGGCGACCTTGTTCTTCACCACCTTCACGCGGGTGCGGTTGCCGATGACCTGATCGCCGTCCTTGATCGCGCCGATGCGGCGGATGTCGAGCCGCTGCGTCGCGTAGAACTTGAGCGCGTTGCCGCCGGTGGTCGTCTCCGGGTTCCCGAACATCACCCCGATCTTCATGCGGATCTGGTTGATGAAGATGACGATGGTGGAGGACTTGGAGATCGTGCCGGTGAGCTTGCGAAGCGCCTGGCTCATGAGGCGCGCCTGCACGCCCATGTGCGCGTCGCCCATCTCGCCCTCGAGCTCGGCCTTCGGCACGAGCGCGGCGACCGAGTCGACCACGAGCACGTCGACGGCGCCGGAGCGGACGAGCGTCTCGGCGATCTCGAGGGCCTGCTCGCCGGTATCGGGCTGGGAGATGAGGAGGTCGTCGGTGCGGACGCCCAGCTTCCGAGCGTAGCCCACGTCGAGGGCGTGCTCGGCGTCGACGAACGCGGCGATGCCGCCCTTCTTCTGCGCCTCCGCGACGGCGTGGAGGGCGAGGGTCGTCTTGCCGGAGGACTCCGGGCCGTAGATCTCGATGATGCGGCCGCGCGGGAACCCGCCGACGCCGAGGGCGATGTCGAGCGAGACCGAGCCCGTCGAGACCGCCTGGACGTCCTTCACGAGCGCCTCCTCGTTGCCGAGGCGCATGATCGAGCCCTTCCCGAAGGCCTTCTCGATGGACGCGACGGCCAGCTCGATCGCCTTCTCCTTCTCCGGTGCGACGGGCATCTCTTTCGTCTCCTTGCGGGGGGCGCCTTCAGCGCTCCCGGCGACTTGCGCGGTGGAGGTCTGTCTAGCAGCGCGCTCTGACAGGCGCTTTCGTCGGACCTGAACAGATGGATACTGAACGGAAGGTCGGTCGTCAAGCAGGCGCCAGGCGCACGATCCCGGGCCTGCGGCGGGCGTCCTCGCTCCTTGCGCCTGCGGCGTACGGAAGCAGTACGCCTCGGCGCGCGTCGCTGCGGGTGCCCGCCTCGGCTCCGGGCTCCTGCGCCTGGGGGCGAGCGGTGGTCAGGGTCACGCGCTAGCGCCTCCGCCGCCGACGAGAAACCCGCCCGGCTCCAGCCCGAGCCGGCGCACCGCGGTGTCCCAGCGCTTCTCGAGCGGCACGTCGAACACGAGCGTGCTGCCGTCGAGCTCGAGCGGCACCCATGCGCCGGCCGCGACCTCCCGCTCGACCTGCATCGGCGCCCAGCCGGCGTAGCCGAGGAGGAGCAGGAACGGATCGCCCGCGCCCGGCGCGCGCACGAGCGCCTCGAGCAGCTCGCGCGAGCCGCCCAGCGAGAGCGCGTCGCCGACCGCCACCGCGCCCTCCGCGTCGGCGGCGACGTTCCCGGGGCGGAAGAGGATCCAGAGCCGCTCCGGCTGGACCGGCCCGCCCACGAGCACCGGCGCGCCCGCGCGGCCGTTCGCCTCCGCCGCGCGGCGGAGGTCCTCGTCGACGCTCGCGAGCACCTCCGCGACCGTCACCGGACCGGCGCGATTCACCACGAACCCGAGCGCGCCCTCACCGTGGTGCTCGGCCATGAGCACGAGCGAGCCCGCGAAGTTCGGGTCGGTCAGCGCGGGCGCGGCGACGAGGAAGCCGGGGGCGAGGCCGGAGGGTGCAGGGGTCTGCATGGTTTCTCCGCGGCCGCCCGACGGGGCGCGCCGCTCCAGATCTTCTCTCGCGGCCGGACGTGCCGCGCAACTCGCAACCGCGGAAGGGGAGGGCGAGCCAGCTTCCTCGCCCTCTCGGCGCCCGGGCCCGCTTCGGTCGAGGCGCCCGTTCGCCTCCAGCGTCGCGCGGCCCCCGGGAGTGATCAGCGCGCTGGCGCGAGGCGCCGCACCGGGAGCGGGTCCACCGTGCTCGCCTGCGGGCCTTCGTCGCCGCTCTCCTCCACGAACCGGACGCCGCGCCCCACCTCGAGCCGCTCGAACTGTCCGCGCACCACCGCGTTCGCGTGGAAGTAGACGTCGCGTCCGTCCGGCGTGCGCAGGAACCCGTAGCGCTCGTTCGGGAACAGGCGCGCCACCACCCCCTGCGACGCCAGCGTGTGGGCCTTCACGCGGCCGTCGAGACGCCGCACGCGGTCCTCGAGCTGCCGCCGCGCCTCGCGGAAGGCCTGCTTCACCACGGCGTAGAGGTCCTCGTGCGTCTCCGTGGCCGTGGGGTTGCGCCCCACCACGATCCGGCCCCGCGGGATCGACACCTCCAGACGCACCCGGTACTGGCCGCCGCTGTGCCGGTGATGCCGGCTCGGCGCCTCCAGCATCACCGTGCACCCGACGATCCGGTCCGAGGCGCGCTCGAGTCGCGCGGCCTCCGCCTGGATGAGCGTCGCCACCGCCTGGGAGGGCGTCACGTTCCGCCAGCCAATCTCGATGGGCTTCTGCATTGCGTCACCTCCGCCTGCCTCGCGCCTGCCGCGCCGAGGCCGGCGGCCCCGGCGCCGCACCCTCATGCTACGCCGGGCCCCTGCGCGGGCGCCGCTGCGAGGCGGGGCACTCCCGACGGAGGCCTCCGCGCGAACCGCGGTGCCCCGCGCTCCCCGTCCGTGCCGCGCGCGCTCGCTGGCGACCCCGCCCACCGGGCGGGCC
>NZ_JALCYY010000112.1 GCF_022690685.1 Anaeromyxobacter terrae
CGCGCCGTCCTCCGCCGCCGCTGCCCCCGGTCGCCGCGCCGCCCCAGCGCGCGCCGGCGCCCCTGCCGCCACGCCGCCGCCCGCGCCGCGCGCCGAGAGGCAGGGGTTCCTCGCCCGCCGCCGCGCCGAGAAGGAGGCGCGCAAGGAGCGCCGGCAGGCCGCGAAGAAGGGTCGCTGAACGCTCGGGTCCGGCCCCCCTTCGCCCTTCGACAGGCTTGTATCTCCTCAGGGCGAGCGGTCTTTGATCCGCTCGCCCTGAGCTCGTCGAAGCACGAGCGGGGAAAGCGGCCACGGCCGTGAGGCCGCTGCAGGACGCGCCCACGGCCCCGTGATTCGCTCCGTCAGCAGGGCCGCGGATCGGCCCACTCCCAGACGATGAGCCCCTCGTTCGCGCGGTCCTGCAGCACCTCCGCGATGCGCGCCACGTCCACCTCCGGCGGCACGTCGACGGCGACGAGCTTCGGGCGGAGCGCCTCGTGCGTGCAGCCCTGCTCGAGGAGCCGCTCGAGGAAGGTCTGCACGCCCTCGTCGGACAGCTCCGCGCCGGGGTCGAGCGCGAGCCGCAGCGTGCGGTGGCCGCACTTCTCGACGACGTCGTCGAGCCGGGCCGCGTCCTCCGCTCCGCCCTCGACGGCCGCGAGGACGACGTCGTCGCGCGAGATGCCGTAGGCGAAGAACGGGCAGCTCTCCACCCGGTAACGCCCCGCGCCGAGGGGCTCCGCCCAGAGCCAGTCGTCCGGGGGGCCCGACTCGCCGTCCGAGTGCTCGAGCGGCACCCGGATGCGGATGAGGGTCTCTCCGATGTCCAGTTCCGTCGTCATGCTCCGACCCCCTCCGGCTCGAAGATCTATCCGGGGCCGAGCCTCGCCGCGACCGCCTCCGCGAGATCCGCTCCGGTGTACCGCTCAGGCTCCGCCCCTGGCGCGAGGCCGTGCTCGCGCAGGGCCTCCGCAGTGGTAGGACCGATCGCGGCGAGGAGCACGTCCCGGAGGAGCGCCGCCCGCTCGCCGAGGGCGCTCACGACTGCCCGGACGGCAGACGGCGACGCGAACGCGACCGCGTCGATCTCGCCGCGCGCGAGCCAGTCGCCGAGCGGCGCGATCGCCTCGGCCGGCGCGGGCACCGTGCGGTACGCCTCGACGGCGGTGAGCTCGGCGCCCGCGGCGAGGAGCCCCGCGACGGTCTCCGGCCGCCCCTCCGCCGGACGCGGGAAGAGCACTCGCCGGCCGCGCACATGAGGCGCGAGCGCCCGCGCGAGCGCGTCGCCCTTCGCCTCGCCGGGCACGAGATCGGGCTCGCGCACCGCGCGCGCGAGCCGCTCGGCGGTCGCGGGCCCCACCGCGGCGAGCCGGAGCCGCGCGAGCGCGGCCACCTCGAGGCCCAGCGCGAGGAGGCGCGCCACGGTCCGGTCGACCGCGGTCGCGCTCGTGAAGACCGCCCACTCGAACCGATCGAGCGCGCGCAGCGCCCCGTCGAGCGGCCCCGGATCGGCCGGGTCCGCGAAGGCGATCGACGGCACCTCGCGCACCTCCGCACCGAGCGCGCGCAGGCGCGCGGAGAGCGCGTCCTCGCCGCCCTTCCCGCGGGTGACGACGACGGTGCGACGGTCGAGGCGGGCCGCCACCGGAGCCGCCTAGCGCTTCGGCGCGGCGAGGCCCGGGATCTTGCCCTCGCACTCGCGGAGGATCGCGTCCGCTCCCTTCGAGAGGAGCTCCTCGGCGAGCGCGACGCCGAGCGCGCGCGCCTCGGCCGCCGGGCCGGTCCGCTCGGCGCGGATGACCTGCGTGCCGTCGAGCGACGCGACGAGCGCGCGCATCGAGACGCGGCCGCCCTGGACGGTGGCGTGGCCGGCGATGGGCACCTGGCAGCCGCCCTCGATGCGGGCGAGGAACCCGCGCTCCGCCTCGATGCGGATGCGCGTCTCCGGGTGCTCGAGGGCGGCGAGCCGCGTCATGGTCGGCCCGTCCGAGGTGCGCGCCTCGAGCGCGAGCGCGCCCTGCGCGACCGCGGGGAGCATCTCCTCGGCGGGGAAGACGTAGGTCGCGTGCTCGGCGAGGCCGAGGCGGCGGAGCCCGGCGTACGCCAGGACGACCGCGTCGAGCCCCTCGCTCGCCTTGCGGAGCCGGGTCTCGACGTTGCCGCGGACCACCTCGATGTGGAGGTCGGGACGGAGCGCCTTGAGCTGCGCGGCGCGCCGGAGGCTGGAGGTGCCGACCTTGGCGCCCCTGGGGAGCCCGGCGAGCGTCTTGTAGCGCGGCGAGCAGAGCGCGTCGCGCGGGTCCTCGCGCTCCGGCACCGCGCCGATGGCGAGGCCGGGCGCCAGCACGGCGGGCAGGTCCTTCATCGAGTGGACGGCGATCTCGGCGTCCCCGTTGAGGAGCGCGTCCTCGATCTCCTTCACGAAGAGGCCCTTGCCGCCGACCTCGGCGAGCGGGACCTCCAGGATCCGGTCGCCCTTCGTGACGAGCTCGTGGAGGCGGACCTCGAGGCCGGGGTCCTTCGCCCGGAGGAGGTCGGCGACGTGGTGGGCCTGCCACTTGGCGAGGGGGCTGCGGCGGGTCGCGATGCGGATCATCTCGGGTAGCTCTCCTAGCTGCGCTCCGACGAGGCCGCGGCGCGGCTCTCGGCGGGCTCCGCCGGCGCGCTCTCCGGGCGCTCCGGCTCGTTCTCGATGCCGAACAGCTCCGCGGCGGCGCCCGGGAGGTCGCCGTCGCCCGTCGACGCCGCCGCCTTGAGCCGCGCCGTCGGACCGTGCAGGAGCTTGTTCACGATGGCCTGCGCCATCGCCTCGACGCTCTTCTTGCCCTTCTCGTCCAGCTTCGGGCCGAGGTGGGAGAGCGTCCGCTCCGCCTCCGCCCGCGCGATCTGCTCCGCGTGCCGCCGGAGCTGCGCGAGGACCGGCAGCGCCGCGCGGGCGTCCCGCTCCTTCGCGAAGGCCATCACCTCCGCCTCGACGATCGTCTCGGCGCGGAGCGCCTCGCCGCGGCGGGCCTCCTGCGTCGCCTGGACGACCTTCTCCATGTCGTCCACGTCGTAGGCGAACACCTCGCCGAGGTCGGCGCAGGCCGGGTCCACGTTGCGCGGCACGGCGAGATCGATGAGGCACATCGAGCGGCTGCGGCGCGCCTTCATCGCCTGCTGCACGAGCTCGCGGGTCACGACGTAGGTCGGCGCGCCGGTCGAGACGATCACCACGTCCGCCTCGACGAGGAGGCGCGGCAGCTCCTCCCATGCGCGGAAGGTCCCGCCGACCTGCTCGGCGAGCGCCATGCCGCGCTCGGGCGAGCGGTTCGTCACGAGGATGCGGTCCGCGCCGAGGACCGCGAGCGCCTTCGCGGAGAGCGCGCCCATCTTGCCCGCGCCGACGAGCAGGATCGCCCGGCCCTTCAGATCGCCGAAGATCTTCTCGACGAGCTCGACCGCCACCTGCGACATGCTCGTCGCGCCGCGGCCGATGTCGGTCTCGCTCCGGACGCGCTTGGCGGTCGCGAACGCGCGGTTGCAGAGGCGCGACATGTACGGGCCGGCCGACTGCGCGGCGCTCGCGAGCCCGTAGGCCTCCTTCACCTGCCCGAGGATCTGCTGCTCGCCCACCACCATCGAGTCGAGGCTCGCGGCGACGCGGAAGAGGTGGCGGATCGCCTCGACGCCGATCTTGGCGTAGAGGTGGCCGTCCGCCTCCGCCGCGCGCGAGGTGAAGAAGCAGCGCGCCGGCTCGATGCCGTCGGCGTGGACGTAGACCTCGACCCGGTTGCAGGTGGAGACGACGACCGCCTCGGCGACGCCGTCCGTCCCCTTGAGCGCGCAGAGCGCGGCCTTGAGCAGGTCGCCGGTCAGGGCGACCCGCTCGCGCACCTCGATGGGCGCGCTCTTGTGCGAGAGGCCGACGAGGTAGATCTCCCGCCCGCTCACTGCGCGATCTCCGACACCCGCGCGCCGTAGTCGCCCGCGTGGCGGGTAACCCCGGGCACGATCTTCAACGACACCATCGACGAGAGCAGGATGACGAACCCGACGAGGGTCATGAGGGCGTACCGCCGCCCGTGCCAGCCGCTGTGACGGAGCTGGACCATCGCGCCGTAGAGGATCCAGATCGCGAGCGAGACCACCTGCTGCGGATCCCAGGACCAGGCGCTGTTCCAGACCGCGGTGGCGGTGATCGTGCCGGCGATGAGCGCGATCGTGTAGACGACGAACCCGGCGCGGACGAGCCGCTGGATCATCTGATCGAGGGCGTCGAGCGACGGCAGGCGCGAGAAGAGCGCACCGAACCGCTTGCCCTTCACCTCGCGCTCCTGCAGCAGGTACATGATCGCGACCCCGAACGCGATCGCGAAGAGCGCCACGCCGCCGACCGCGGAGAGGATGTGCAGGGTGACGCTCGGGTACCGCACCGTCGCGGGCGCGACGCCCGGGTGGCCCGGGGTCCCGAACAGCGTGGGCAGCAGCACGACGAGCGCGAGCGGCGTGACGAACGCGCCGATGGTGGGGAGCTTGTAGTAGCGCTGCAGGAACAGGTACGCGCCGGTGAGGAGCCAGACGAGCAGGACGAGGCCGCCCCGCAGGCCGAAGAACTCGGCGCCGCCGAACTCGCTGCAGCCGACGCCGATCGCGACGGCGTGCACGGTGAACGCCGCGGCGAGGACCCAGAAGCCGGCCGTGGCGGCGCGCCGGTGGCGCGGTCGCGAGAAGAACACGATGTAGGCGGCCGCGGCGACCGCGTACAGCGCGGCGGCGATGCGGAGGATGACGATGCTCATGCGTCCTGCCTTCTCTTACCCGGGCTTCTCGATGAGGAAACGGGCGAGGACCCCCGCTCCCTTCCACGGATCGTCCCCGCCCGCGAACGCGACGCGCGACGCGCGGGCGGAATGCCGAGCGCCGCGCCGCCCGCTTGCCGCTGGACACGCGGCATCGCGCCGCACCGGGGCCCGGGCGCGGTCCACCTCGCGAGGTCGCCGGCGCGGCGGTCCGGGAAGGCCCGGGGAACGAGGGGGAGCCCAGCCATGAACGGGAAGGATACCTCGGCGCCATCGCGGACGAACGCGCTCCTCGCGCGCGCGGGGCGACCGGTCGGGTCGGAAGCTATCACGCCGCGCGAGGCGCTTGCCAGGATCCAGGTCTGCCGCTAATTACTGCGCGCGACGCGACCGGAGCGTCAAGGAGAGCGCATGGCATCGAACGACCTCGTCATCCTGCAGGACTCCACCTTCGAGCAAGAGGTCCTGAAGAGCGACGTGCCCGTCCTCGTCGACTTCTGGGCCGTGTGGTGTGGGCCCTGCAAGGCGATCGCCCCCACGGTCGAGGAGCTGGCGAAGCAGTACAAGGGCAAGGTGAAGGTCGCCAAGATGGACGTCGACGAGCACCAGAACGTGCCGCAGCAGTACGGCATCCGCTCGATCCCGACGCTCCTCGTGTTCAAGGGCGGCCGGGTGGTCGACACCATCGTCGGCGCCGTGCCGAAGGCGAAGCTCGAGGAGAGCCTCAAGAAGGCGATCAGCTGACGCCCTGCTCCGGATCCAGCCGGGAGCACCGACGCCCGCGGCCCCTCGAGGTCCGCGGGCGTTCTGGTCTCCGGCCGCCGCTGCTCGCGCGCACCCGCGGCAGCGGGCGCGCAGGTTCACGGGCCCCGCCGAGCAGGGGTGGGGCCCCAGCAGCTCCGCTGCCGGGGCGGGGACGCGGTCCCCGTACGATCACTCAATTCACGAAGCGTCTCATCCCGACGTTCGCGAGCAGCCCGATGCAGGTGTAGATGGCGATGACCGACGAGCCGCCGTAGCTCATGAGCGGCAGCGTCACGCCCACCACCGGCAAGAGCCCGATCACCATCCCGATGTTGATCGCGACGTGCCAGAAGATCATCCCCGAGAGCCCCGCCGCGAGGAAGTGGCCGAAGCGGTCGCGCGCGTTCCCGCAGATGTCGATCGCGCTCGCCACGAGCACGAAGTAGAGCGCGAGGAGGAGCAGGCAGCCCAGGAACCCGTGCTCCTCCGCCCACACCGAGAAGATGAAGTCGGTGTGCTGCTCGGGGAGGAACGACAGGTACGTCTGCGTGCCCTGCCCCCAGCCCTTGCCGAGCGCCTGCCCCGAGCCGACCGCGATGATCGACTGCGTCGCGTGATAGCCGGCCCCGAGCACGTCGGACTCGGGGTTGAGGAAGGTCTCGACCCGCTTCTTCTGGTACGGCTTCAGGTGCGGGTACAGGAGCCCGGACCCCACGATCGCCACGCCCGCGAGCAGGGCGAGGGTCTTCCAGCGCACGCGCGCGAAGAGGATCTGCGTGAAGCCGACCGCCATCACGATGAGCGCGGTGCCGAGGTCCGGCTGCTTCAGCACGAGCCCCGCCGGCACGACGATGATGAGGAACGGGACGACGAGCGAGACGAGGCCGTAGCCGTTCTTCCGCTTGTCGGCGTCGGCGTGGAAGAAGCTCGCGAGCGCGAGCGCGACGGAGAGCTTCGCGAGCTCCGACGGCTGGAAGTTCACCGGCCCGATGGTGAGCCAGCGCCGCGCGCCCATGACGTAGCGGCCCTTCACGTACACGAGCACGAGCAGCACGAGCACGATCGCGTAGAAGACCCACGCCAGCCGGTGGAACGTGCGCGGGTCGAAGAGCGTCAGGGACAGCGCGATCACGATCCCGAGCCCCATCCACGCGGCCTGGGAGATCCAGACCGGCGCGTGGGCGCTGCGAGACGCGGAGGCGAGGTTCCAGACGCCGATCGCCGAGATGGCGAGCGTCACGAACGCGACGTGCCAGGGGAAGTGCGCGAACAGCCTGCGGTGCGGGGTCGCCGCGAGCGATACGTCAGGCGCCACCGGGGCTCCCTCCTTGCCTCTCCCCGCCCTGCGGCGCGGGGATCGCGTCCGGGGCCGTGGCGGGGGGCAGCGCGGGCGCCGCCGGCGCCGCGGGCGCGTGCGGCCTCGGCGAGGCCGGGGCGGCCGTCGCCTCGACCGGCGCGGAGGGAGCCGGCGCGGGC
>NZ_JALCYY010000113.1 GCF_022690685.1 Anaeromyxobacter terrae
CCCGACCCCGACCCCGACCCCGACCTCGACCCCGACCCCGACCCCGACCCCGACCTCGACCTCGACCTCGACCCGTCCCCCACAGTCGCCCCCGCCCCCTCCCTCGGGTACAACCCCCTGCGTGCAGCCGCTCCCCATCGACGACATCCTGCCGGACGCAGTCGCCGCGCTCCGCGCCGGACCGTCCCTCGTCATCGAGGCGCCGCCCGGCGCGGGCAAGACGACCCGCGTGCCCCCCGCCATCCACGCCGCGGGGGTCGCGGGCGGAGGCGAGGTCGTCGTGCTCGAGCCGCGGCGGCTCGCGGCGCGGCTCGCCGCGCGACGGGTCGCGGAGGAGCTGGGCGAGCGCGTCGGAGAGACGGTCGGGTACCAGGTGCGGTTCGAGGAGGTGACGAGCCCGCGCACGCGCATCCGCTACGTGACGGAGGGGCTCCTCACGCGCCGGCTCCTCGCCGAGCCGTCGCTCCGCGGCGTCGGGGCGGTGGTGCTCGACGAGCTTCACGAGCGCCACCTCCAGGGCGACCTCGCGCTCGCCCTGCTCCGCCGCCTCCAGCGGACGTCCCGGCCCGACCTGAAGCTCGTCGCGATGTCGGCGACGCTCGACGCAGGTCCCGTGGCCAGGTTCCTGGGCGCCGCGTCGCTCCGCTCGGAGGGGCGGCGCTTCGAGGTCGCCGTCGAGTACCTCTCCCCGGAGGAGGCCGCCCGGCCGGACTTGCGGCTCGACGACGCGGTCGCGCGCGCCGTGCGCCGGCTGCACCGCGAGGGGATGGACGGCGACGTGCTCGTCTTCCTCCCGGGAGCCGCCGAGATCCGGTGGGCGCGTGAGGCGCTCGCCGAGTGGGCGGCGGCGGCGGGGGTCGACCTCCTGCCGCTGCACGGCGACCTGCCGCCCGAGGAGCAGGATCGGGCCGTACGGACGGGGCCGCGGCGGAAGGTGATCCTCTCCACCAACGTCGCGGAGACCTCCGTCACCATCGAGGGCGTCGTCGCGGTGGTGGACTCGGGGCTCGCGCGCGTCGCCTCGCACTCCCCGTGGTCGGGCCTCCCGACCCTCGAGCTCCGCAAGGTGAGCCGCGCCTCCGCCGCGCAGCGCGCCGGCCGCGCCGGCCGCACCCGGCCCGGCCGCGCGCTCCGCCTCTACACGCGCCACGATCACGACGCGCGCCCCGAGTTCGAGGTGCCGGAGATCCTCCGCGAGGACCTCTCCGAGACGCTCCTCGCGCTGTCCGCCCTCGGCGCCGCGGAGGCCCTCGAGTGGTTCGAGCCGCCGCCTCCCGCCGCCGTCGCTGCGGCGCGCGCGCTGCTCGTCCGGCTCGGCGCGGTCGACGCGGGCGGCGCGATCACCGAGACCGGTCGGCGCATGCTGCGCCTGCCCGTCCACCCGCGCCAGGCGCGGCTCGCGATCGAGGCCGCCGCGCGCGGCGCGGCCGACGCCGGCGCGCTCCTCGCCGCGCTCCTCGGTGAGCGCGACCTCCGCGACCGCCGCGCGCTCGACGGCGGGGCCCTCCCCCCGACCGGGCCCTCCGACCTGCTCGAGCTCGCGCAGTCGTTCGAGGAGGCGGCGCGCGCGCGGTTCGCGCCGGATCGGCTCCGCCGCATGGGGCTCAACCCCGGCGCGGTGCAGGCGGTCGAGCGGAGCCGAAGGCAGCTGCAGCGGGTGGTGAGGTCGCTCGGGGCGACCCCGACCGCGACCTCGACCACCGCGCTCCTCCCCGGCACCACCGCCGAGGAGCACGCGCTGCTCCTCGCCACGCTCGCCGCCTATCCGGACCGGGTCGCCCGGCGGCGCGCGCCGGGATCGGACGAGGTGGTCCTCGTCGGCGGCGGCAGCGCGCGGCTCGACCCGGCGAGCGTCGTGCGCGAGGCGCCGCTCCTCGTGGCGGTCGACGCGGAGGAGCGCCGCGGCGATCGCCGCACGCCCGGTTCGCGCGCCGCCGAGGCGCGGGTGCGCGTCGCGAGCGCGGTGAGCGACGAGATGCTGCTCGACCTGTTCCCCGGGGCGCTCCGCTACGAGGACGCCGTGGGGTGGAACGCCGCCGCCGAGCGGGTGGAGGCGACCGAGCGGCTCGTGTACGAGGATCTCGTGCTCGAGGAGGTGCGCGCGCCCAGGGCGGATCCGGAGAAGGTCGCCGCGCTCCTCGCCGAGGAGGCGCTCTCCCGCGGGCCGCGTGCCTTCGCGCCGGAGGGCGCGCTCGATCGGCTCGTCGCGCGCATCGCCTTCGCCGCGCGGCAAGCGCCGGACGCCGGCGTCGCGCCGCCGACCGACGAGGAGCTCGCCGCGGCGCTCCGAGACCTGTGCGGAGGGAGGCGGAGCTTCGCCGAGCTGCGCGAGGCGGACCTGCCGGGCGCGCTCCTCGCCCGCCAGGACCCGAAGGCGCGCGCCGCGCTGGAGCGGCTCGCGCCGGAGCGGCTGACGCTGCCCGGCGGGCGCACGACCCGTATCCACTACGAGGCCGGCAAGCCGCCCTGGATCGAGAGCCGCCTGCAGGACTTCTTCGGCCTCGCGCAGGGCCCCGCGCTCGCCGGCGGGAGGGTGCCGCTCGTGCTGCACCTGCTCGCCCCGAACCAGCGCGCCGTGCAGGTGACGACCGACCTCGCCGGCTTCTGGGAGCGGCACTACCCCTCGATCCGGCGCGAGCTCGCCCGGCGCTATCCGCGCCACGCCTGGCCGGAGGATCCGAGGAACGCCGCGCCGCCTCCGGCGAGGAGGTAGGGACGGAGGAAGGCCGACCGCGACCTCGACCGCGACCGCGACCCCGACCGCGACCCCGACCCCGACCCCGACCCCGACCCCGACCCCGACCGCGACCGCGACCGCGACCTCGACCTCGACCTCGACCTCGACCTCGACCTCGACCTCGACCGCGACCTCGACCTCGACCTCGACCTCGACCGCGACCGCGACCGCGACCCGACCGCGACCTCGACCTCGACCTCGACCTCGACCCCGACCTCGACCGCGACCCCGACCCGACCCCGACCCCGCCGCACCCCCGGGGCTTGGCCGCCCTCCCTCGCGTACCGAAGTTCGGATCCGTGGTCTCCCGCCGAAAGGTCCCGCCCTACCGCGCGCAGCTCGCGCAGCTCGCGGACGAGGCGCCCGAGGGCGACGCGTGGGTGCACGAGATCAAGTACGACGGCTACCGGATCGGCTGCGCGATCGAGGACGGCGCGGTCACGCTCTGGAGCCGCAACGGCAAGGACTGGACGGCGCAGTTCCCGGAGGTCGCCGCCGCCGCGCGCAGGCTGAAGGTCCGCTCGGCGCTCCTCGACGGGGAGGTCGCCGCGGTGCTGCCCGACGGACGCACGAGCTTCCAGGCGCTGCAGAACGCGTTCGGCACCGGGCGGCGCGAGCTCCTCTACTTCGTCTTCGACCTCCTCCACCTCGACGGCGAGGACCTCGCCGAGCGTCCGCTCCTCGAGCGCAAGGCTGCCGTCGAGCGGCTCCTCGGCGAGGGCGCCGGGATCATCCGCTACGCGCAGCACTTCTCGGGGAGCGGCCGCGACATCCACCGCGAGGCGTGCAGGCTCGGGCTCGAGGGGATCGTCTCCAAGCGGGCCGACCGGCCTTACCGCCCCGGCCGGAACGCGACGTGGGTGAAGACGAAGTGCGTGCTCCGGCAGGAGCTCGTCGTCGGCGGCTTCACCGATCCCGAGGGCGCGGCTCGCGACGCCATCGGCGCGCTGCTCGTCGGCTACCCGGAGGGCGGCGCGCTGCGCTTTGCCGGAAAGGTCGGGACCGGGTGGACGAACGAGGGCGCGCGCGCTCTCCGCGAGCGGCTCGCGCGCCTCGCGCAGGAGCAGAGCCCGTTCACGCCGCCGCCGCCGGGCCGGCTCGGCCGGGACGCGCACTGGGTCAGGCCGGAGCTCGTGTGCGAGGTCGCGTTCACCGAGTGGACGCAGGACGGCAAGATCCGCCACCCGTCGTTCCAGGGGCTCAGGGAGGACAAGCGACCGGAGGAGGTCGTGCGGGAGCGGCCGACCCCGACCTCGACCTCGACCCCGACCCGCCGCCGAACCCCGGCCTCGCCCCGAGCCTCGCCACGCCCGCGGACGTCGCCCACCGGGCGTTCCCGAATCAAGCGCGGCCGTTAGATTGCCGGGCATGGGCCGCATCCGTGTCGGGACGAGCGGGTACCAGTACCGCCACTGGCGCGGCATCCTCTACCCGGAGGGCCTGCCCCAGCGCCAGTGGCTCCCGCACTACGCCCGCTTCTTCGACACGGTCGAGCTGAACGCGACGTTCTACCGGCTCCCCACGCCCGAGGCCGTCGAGCGCTGGCGCTCGGTCGTGCCGCGCGGGTTCACCTTCGCGGTGAAGGGGAGCCGCTACCTCACGCACCTGAAGCGGCTGCTCGACGCCGAGACCGGGCTCGATCGCTTCTACGCGCCCGTCTCGCGCCTCGGCGCGAAGCTCGGGCCGGTGCTGTGGCAGCTCCCGCCGAACATGAAGCCCGATCTCCCGCGCCTCGATCGGTTCCTCGGGCGGCTGCCGGCCGGGCGGCACGCGGTCGAGTTCCGGAACGAGGGCTGGTACTCGGAGCAGACGTGCGAGGTGCTGGAGCGACACGGGGCCGCGTTCTGCGAGCACGACAACATCCGTCGCCCGCCGCCCCGGCTCACCGGCCCGTTCCGCTACGTGCGCTTCCACGGCACGACCGGCCGGTACTCGGGCCGCTACGGCGTGGAGGCGCTCCGCCCGTTCGCGGCCGAGCTCCTCGCCTGGACGGCCCGGGGCGGCGGCGCGTTCGTCTACTTCAACAACGACCTGGGCGGGCACGCCGTGCTCGACGCGCTGGCGCTCCTCGCCCTCGTCGGCGAGGAGCGCCCGGCGCTCGACGCGTCGCCGTGAGCGCGCCCGGCGCGCGCGCCGAAGCGGGCGCTTCGGCGCCGCCGTGACGGCCGCCCGCCCGCGGCCCGTTCGCCTGCAGCCCCGTGCGCTCACCCACGAGTGAGCGGGCGCACGGGCGTGCCCGCGTTATGGCTGCGGCCATGCGGCGGGCCGTCTCCGGCCCATGCCCCGGAGGTTCACGATGAGGAAGCACGTGGCGGCGGCAGTACTGGCGATGGCGTTCGCGGGCCCGGCTGCGGCGGCGGAGGGAGAGCGAGCCGCCGCCGCGCCGCCCGACCTCGAGAAGCGGGTGGGAGAGATCGAGGCGGCCTTCAACGCGCACGACGCGAACGCGATGGCCGCGTTCTTCGCGCCGGATGGGACGTTCATCAACCCGCTCGGGAAGCGCGCGGTGGGACGAGACGCGGTGCTGGAGCGGTTCCGCGAGGACTTCGCCGCGCCGCTCAAGGACTCGAAGCATCGCATCCGCATCGAGCGCGTCCGGACGCTCGGAGACGCCGCGCTGCTCGATCTCGACCATGAGGTCACAGGGCCGAACCTCCCGCCGGCCGCCCCGCGTCCCGCCCACCCCCACAACGTCTTGCTCATGAAGAAGGACGACTCCGGCCAGTGGATGGTGGTCGACGCGCGCGTCTACTTCTTCCTGCCCACGGGAAAGCCCGGCGCTCCGGGGCGCGCGCCCGCCCGCGGCGTTGCGCCGAAGCCGCCCGAGCGGCGCTGAACGGACGGGAGCGATCCTCGGCTCGCCTGCGTCGAGGATCGCTCCCGCCGCCTGGGGCTCTTCCTCAGATCTCGAGCAGGAGCCGCTCGGGATCCTCGATCGCGTTCTTCACCGCGATGAGGAACTGCACGGCCTCGCGCCCGTCGACGATGCGGTGGTCGTACGAGAGGGCGACGTACATCATCGGCCGCGCGACGATCGCGTCTCCCTCGACCACCGCGCGCTTCTCGATCTTGTGGAGCCCGAGGATCCCGGACTGCGGCGGGTTCAGGATGGGCGTCGAGAGCAGCGAGCCGTAGATCCCGCCGTTCGAGATGGTGAACGTCCCGCCGGCGAGGTCGTCCATCGTGATGCGGTTGTCGCGCGCCTTCTTCGCGAGCTCGCCGATCTTCTTCTCGACGTCGGCGAAGGAGAGCGCGTCCGCGTCGCGCACGATCGGGACGACGAGCCCCTTCCCGCCGCCCACCGCGACCCCGATGTCGTAGTGGTCCTTGTAGACGATGTCGGTGCCGCGGACCTCCGCGTTCACCGCCGGGAACGCGCGCAGCCCATCGACCGCGGCCTTCACGAAGAACGACATGAAGCCGAGCTTCACCCCGTGCTTCGCGAGGAACGCCTCGCCGTGCCGCTCGCGCACCGCGAGCACGCGCGACATGTCGATCTCGTTGAAGGTGGTGAGGATGGCGGCGGTGTGCTGCGCCTCCACGAGGCGGCGCGCGACGGTGCGCCGGAGCGAGGTCATCGCCACGACGCGCTCGCGGGCGGTCGCGCCGTCCTTCGGCGCGGGCGCGGGCGCCGGCGCCGGACCGCGCGCCTCGGCGGGCCGCTCGAGGGCGCGGACCACGTCCTCCTTGCGCACCTGCCCGCCGGGACCCGAGCCCGCCACGGCGCCCAGCTCGAGCCCGTGCTCCGCGAGGAGCCGCCGCGCGCTCGGCGGG
>NZ_JALCYY010000114.1 GCF_022690685.1 Anaeromyxobacter terrae
AGATCCGCCTGTACCTCGCGCTCCCGCCGGGGCCGGGCGCGCTCGCGCCCGAGTGGCGCCGCGCCGGCGAGGCGCGCACCGACGCCGCCGGGGTCGCGCGGCTCCCCGCGCGCCCGGGGAGCTACCTCGTCGCGGTGCGCGCCGCGGGGATGGGGACGGCGCACGCGGAGGTCGTCCGCCCGCGCGGCGAGGAGGTGACGCACGTGGAGCTCTCGCTCGAGCCGGCGGCCGCGCTCGAGGTGCGCGTCACCTCGCGTCCAGACGGCCGGCCGGTGGCGGCGCGCGTGGTCGCGTTGCCCGTCTCCGGACGGGCGGCGCGGTTCGGGCCACCCTCCGCGCCCGCGGAGGAGCAGGTCACCGTGACGGCGGACGCCACCGGCGCAGTCCGGTTCGCGGGCCTCGCCCCCGGCAGCTATGCGGTCGCCGCCGAGGCGGCCGGCCTCCACCCGGCCCTCCTTCCGCGCGTCGCCGTCCCGCGCGCCGGCGCGCTCGCGATCGCGCTCGAGCCGCTCGGCCGGATCGCGGGCGTCGTCCGGGACGCGAGCGGCCGCCCCGCCGCGGGGACGATCGTGCGCGGGGCCTCGCGCGATCACTCCGGCAGCGCCACGGCCGACGCGAGCGGCCGCTTCACCCTCGCCGTGCCCGCCGGAAGCTACCGGCTCTCCGCGGCCGAGGGCGAGCGCGCTGGCGGCACCGGGCCCTCGTCCGTGCAGGCCGGTGCGACGACCGGCGGAGTCGAGCTCGTGCTCGGGCCGGGGGCGACGCTCGCAGGCGAGGTGGTCGAGGAGGGCTCGGGCCGTCCCATCCCCGGCGCCGAGGTGGCGCTCTCCCCGCACGACAGCGGCGCGCTCGCCGCGCGCGCGGTCGCGGGCGAGGACGGCCGCTACCGCATCCCTGGGCTCGCCCCCGGCCAGTACGACCTGCGCGCCGCCGCGGCGGGCAGGAGCCCGGCGCTCCAGCGCGGCGTGACGCTCGAGCCGGGCGCGACGTTCCCGCTCCGCGTCGCGCTCGAGGGCACGGGCGCGATCGAGGGCGTGGTCCGCGACGCGCGCGGGCGGCCGCTCGCTGGCGCCCGCGTGCGCGTGGAGGCGCGCGGCGACGGGCTCGAGGGCGCGCTCGCGCTCGAGGCGCGGAGCGACTTCGAGGGCCGCTACCGGCTCGAGGGCGTGGAGGTCGGCCGGGCGGAGCTCGTCGCGCGGCAGGAGGGCGTCGACCTCGGCGTGTCGCGCGCCGTGCGCGTCGCGCCGGGCGGCACCGGGCGCGCCGACTTCGAGCTGCCCGACGCCGGGCTCCTCGTCGGCCACGTGAGCGAGGCCGGACGTCCCGCGCCGGTGGGCACCGCGGTCGTCGCGGTCCCGATGAAGGCGGGGCTCGGCACCCCGCAGGCCGCGCGGGCGGTGGCGGACGCGAGCGGGGGCTACCGCCTCGCGCTCCCCGCCGGCGAGTACCGGATCCACGCGGCGCCCGCCGACGCGGAGCGCACCGACCTGCGCGTCGCGCCGGCGTTCGCGCGCGTCGAGCCGGGCAAGACCGCGCGGCTCGACGTCGCCGCCGCGAGGGCCTCCGCGGAGGAGGGGCTCGAGGTGGTGGTCCTCGAGCCCGGCGGCGCGCCGTCGCCCGGCGCGGTGGTGACGCTCTCGCGCGCCGGCGACGACCGGATCGCGCTCGCCACGAGCGCGGGCGAGGACGGGCGCGTCGTGCTCGCGAAGGAGATGGGGCTCGCCGGCGCGCCGGTGACGGTGCGCGCGCGCAGCGGCGGCCGGAGCGGCGCGTGGACCGGTACGCTTCCCGCGGCGGGCTCGGTCGCGCTGCGGCTCGAGCGCGGCGGGGCGGTCGAGGGAGTGGTGCGGGCGGCGGGCGCCGCGCCGCGGAGCCTCGTCGTGGAGGTGGCCTCGCAGCCCTCCGCGAACGCGTGGCGGACCACCGACGTGCACCGCTTCGCCGGCCCGCGCTTCGAGCTCGGCGATCTGCCCACCGGTCCGGTGCGCCTCACCGTGCGCGCCGACGACGGGCGGCGCGGCGCCGCCGAGCTCTCCCTCGCGCCAGGCGAGACGCGCAGGCTCGAGATCGCGCTCGGGCCCGGCGCCCGCTGAGGTCGCCCCGGGCCGCTCGGCGCTCAGCCGGCGAGCGCCGCGACGATCTCCGGCAGCCGCTCGCAGGCGCTGCCGCGCGCGAAGAAGCCGCGCGGCGACCGGGCCGCGAGCTCGGCGAAGGGGTTCTCCTCGGGGTTCACGTCGACGAGCGCCGCGCCGCGCTCGAACGCGAGCCGGCCGATCTGCATCGGCAGGTTCGTCGCGCCGCTCGTCCCGACGACGAGCAGGAGGTCCGCCGTGCTCGTGGCGCTGAGCGCGCTCTCCATCCGGTAGTTCGGCTCGTCGTAGTACTCGTCGAACCAGAGCACGTGCGGCCTGAGCCACCCGCCGCAGGACGGGCAGGTGAGGCGCGCGCGGTCGGCGGCGCTGAACGGCTCGTCCTTCGTCCGCGGCGGGAACGGCGGCAGGTCCAGGCGGCCGACGCCGCACTCCCCGGCGCAGCGGACGTAGGCCGCGTCTCCGTGGATGCAGAGGACCCGCTCGGACCCGGCGCGCCGGTGTAGGCCGTCGATGTTCTGGGTCACGAGCGTGAAGCGATCGCCGATCGCGCGCTCGAGCGCCACGAGCGCGGCGTGGCCGGCGTTCGGCTGGGCGTGCCGGCAGACGCCGAAGCGGTACAGGTACCAGCGCCACACCTCCTCCGGCGAGCGCTCGAACATCTCGTGGGTGGCCATCTCCTGCGGCATGTAGTTCTGCGAGCCGACGACCCAGTACCCCTCCGCCCCGCGAAAGGTCGGGATGCCGCTCTCCGCGGAGATCCCGGCGCCGGTGAGCGCCACGACCCGCCCCTTCGCCTGCCGCACGCCGTCGAGGATCGCCTGGAGCTTGGGTTCCATCGGGTTCCTTCCCACGGGCCCCGCTCACCCACCGTGCTGGCGCGCCCGCGCGCGCCCGTTATAACGTTCGGGCGTGTCGACCGCCGTGACCCAGGGCATTCGCGTCGAGGTGCAGGGCACCTACCGTCCCGACCGCTCCGAGGCCGGGCGCTGGCTCTTCACGTACACCGTCCGCGTCGCGAACCGGGGGAGCGAGCCCGCGCAGCTCGTGTCCCGCCGCTGGATCATCACCGACGCGAACGGCGAGCGCGAGGAGGTCGTCGGCGAGGGGGTCATCGGCCAGCAGCCGCACCTCGAGCCCGGCGAGGAGTTCGAGTACACGAGCTTCTGCGTGCTCGAGACGCCGCACGGCTCGATGCGCGGCAGCTACCGGATGCAGCGCCCGGACGGGACGAGCTTCGAGGCGCGCATCGCGCCGTTCCCGCTCGTCGTCCCCGGCCGGTTGAACTGATCGAGCGGGGGCTGCGCCCCCGCCCCGTCGACGGCTGGCCGCCGTCGCCGGGGACCCCACCCCTGCTCGGCGGGGCCCGTGAACCTTTGCGCCCGCGTTCGCGGGTGCGCGAAGGTTCCCCGCCGGGAGGGGCTGCGCCCCTCCCCGTCGCTTCGCGCCGGGGCCCCTCCCGCGTTGCTCACTCTCGGTTCGCTACTGCGCCCCCGCCCCGTCGACGGCTGGCCGCCGTCGCCGGGGACCCACCCCTGCTCGGCGGGGCCCGTGAACCTTCGCGCCCGCGTTCGCGGGTGCGCGAAGGTTCCCCGCCGGGAGGGGCTGCGCCCGGCATCTTGCCGGGGGGCCGCACACGACGCGTCCCCCCGGACCCCCGCTCGCGTCGCGATCGCCAGCCGGGTCAAACCCTCCTGACGCGCAAGCTCCATCACCGCCACGACCCGGCCGTGCTGCACGCCCTCGTCGGCCTGGAACAGCACCACCGTCTCGGGGCTCCGCTCGCGCGCGGCGGCGAACGAGGCCCGCAGCGCCGCGTCGTCCTGCACCTTTCCGCCGACCACCACGCGGCCGTCGGCGAGCACCGCGACGGTGAGGTCGCGCGCGACGGCCGAGGTCTCGCCCTTGCCGCCCTTCGGCAGGTTCACCTTGAACCCGCCCTCGTCCCGCCCCGCCTCCGCGATCGCCGTGGTGGTCACCATGAAGATGATGAGCAGCACGAGAAAGATGTCGGTGAGCGGCGTGATGTTGATGTCGGCGAAGATCCCGCCGGCCGTCTCGAGGTCGTCGCCGTTGCCGTTCTGCGGCCCGCCGATCGCCATCGTCAGGCCTCCCGCGCCGGCCGCGGCTCGGCCGCCGGGCGCGCCGCCGTCGCGGTGGGCAGCGCGTCGTGCAGCGTCTCGAGGAACTCCTCGACCACGAGCTTGAGCTGGAGCGCGAGCTTCTGCACGTGCACGTTCAGGAAGTTGTAGATGACGACGGCCTCGATGGCGACGGCGATGCCTCCCGCCGTCGCGACGAGCGCCTCGGAGATGCCCGAGGCGACCACGGTGAAGCCGCCCTGCCCGGTGGCCGCCATGTGCCGGAACGCCTGCATGATGCCGACGACCGTACCGAAGAGGCCGATGAACGGGGCGATCGCGCCGACGGTCCCGAGGACCCAGACGTTCCGGCGGAGCCGCAGGTTCACCTGCTGGCGCTCGCGCTCGACCGCCGCGTCGATCTTGTCCTCGTCGGGAGCGGCGCCCCGCGGGCCGCGGCGAACGGCGGCCGCGAGGCCGGCGAGGAACACGTCGGCGGCGGGGGAGGGAGAGCGCTCGCACTCCGCCCGCGCCTCGTCGAGGTCGCCGCGGAGCAGCGCGCGGACGACCGCGTCGGCGACCGCCCGGGCGTTCGCGGCGAAGCCCCACAGCGCGATGGCGCGCTCGATGGCGACGGCGAGCGCCAGCACGGAGCAGGCCCCGATGATCCACATCGACCAGCTCGTCTTCAGCACTCCAAGGAAGCTCGTGTCCAAAGGGGTCTCCCGTGCGAGGAGACGGGAGTCTAATCGGGAGCGGACTTCCGTGGGGCGCCAGGGAGCAGATCGAGCGCCCGCCCCCTTCCGGCGCTCACCGCGCGGGCGGCCCGGCGGGCGCGGCGGGCGGCTCCCCCGCGCCCGCGGCCGGCGTGCCGTCGCGGAACAGATCGGGGATCGGGGCGGCCGCGCGATCGAGCTCGACGACGCGCGCGCCGCGCGGCGGGTCGAGCGAGAAGCGCACGCCGTCGAGCTTGCCGTTCACCTCGATCTCGTCGTCCCAGCGCAGATCGAGCCGGACGCGGGGGTCGTCGGCGCGGAGCCGGACCTCGCCGGGGAAGCGGCCGCCGGTGAGCGGCCGGAAGCCGTCGAAGTCGAGCGAGTACGCGGGCGCGGCGCCCGGCGCGACCGCCACGACGCTCGCGCGCTCGACCGCGGCCTTGTCCCCGACGCGGACGTCCTGCGCGCGCCCGTTCCCCTCGAGGGAGAGGACGAGCACGCCGTCGCGCACGTCGACGTCCACCGGCGTGCCGAGGAGCGGGGCCGAGCCGCACAGGATGGTGACGAGGTCCTCCGCCGGGAGCGGCAGGGGGACGAGCCGGGCGAGGTTCTCGGGCGTCGCCTCGCCCCGGTAGAACACCCGCTCCTTCGCGTCGTAGAGCTGGAACCGGCCGCCCTCCGCGACGAGCACCGCGCCCACGTTGCCGAAGAAGTCGAGCACCTCGACGTGCAGCCGGTCGGGCTTCTCGGCCGCGATGAACTCGCGCACCGTCACGCCGCTGCGCATCCCCTTCGCCTCCACCTTCACGCGCGCCTCGCCGGAGACGCGCTGCACCCGCGCCTGCGCCGCGCGCACCTGGGCGAGGAGCGCCCCCGGATCCCGGGAGAGGTCGGGCGGCGGCCGGCGCGGGAGGCAGGCGGCGAGCGCGAGCGCGGCGACGAGAACCGCCGCTGCGCCGCGCGATCGTCGGGAGGGAACGGCCGGCATGAGGGCTCCGGGACTCGGGCTAGAAGAGGCGCGCCCTGCGCTCGCGCAGCTCGGTCGCGCGGCGCTGCGCGATGGCGTTCTCGGGCGCGCGGTCGGGATCGCGGGCGGGGTCCGAGGCGATGACCTCGGCGAGGAGCGAGTCGAAGAGCGCCGCGTCCTGCACGAGCACCGCGTAGGTCTCTGCCTCCGCGACGCGGCCCAGGAGGTCGTCCGGCGCGAGCTGGCGCCCCCGCTCGAAGTGGGCACGTGCCGCCGCCGCGCCGCCGCCTGCGGCGACCGGGAGCGCCGCCCGCCAGGCGCCGAGCGCGCGGTGCGGGCCCGCCGCGTCGAGCCGCTCGTCGAGCTCGGCGGCGCGCGACATCATGGAGAGCGCCGCGTCCTTCACCGCGAGCACCGCGGCGTAGCCGGTCGCCTGCGCGGCGCGCATCGTGCCCTGGGCGACGAGGTAGAGCGCCTCCGCGCCCGGCGCGTCCACCCGCGCCGCGGCCGCGGCCGGATCCTCGCCGCGGTCGATCGCCTGCGCCCAGGAGGGCACGGCCGTGCG
>NZ_JALCYY010000115.1 GCF_022690685.1 Anaeromyxobacter terrae
CGAGCGCGCGCGCCGGCGCGATCGAGGCGGGCGAGCTGCCTCCCGCCGCGGCGCCGCTGTGCCGCTGAGTCACTTCCACCGCTCCCGCGGCTCGCCGGGGCCCGGAACGAGGAGAGGGCCGGCCCCTGAGGACCGGCCCTCTCGAATGAAGCGATGCGAGCGGCGAGCCTACGCCGGCTCGGCCTCGACCTTCACCTTGGCCTTGCCGACCACCTCGCTGTGGAGCTTCACGGGGACCTCGAAGTCGCCCGTGGTCTTGATCGGCTCGGCGAGGTCGATCGAGCGGCGATCGATCTGCAGGCCGCGCGCGGCGAGGGCCTCGGCGACGTCCATCGCCGTGACCGAGCCGTAGAGCTTGTCCTGCTCGCCGACCTTGCGCACGAGGGTGATGGGCGTCTCGGCGAGCCGCTTCGCGACGGCCTGCGCGCTCGCCTTCATCTTCGCGGCCTTGGCGGTCGCGATCGCCTTCTGGTGCTCGAGCTCGCGGACGTTCTTCGGGTTCGCGAGGACCGCGAGGCCGCGCGGGAGCAGGAAGTTGCGCCCGTAGCCGGGCTTCACTTCCACGAGCTCGCCACCCTTGCCCAGGTTCTCGACGTCTTCACGGAGGATGAGCTTCATCGCCGGCCTCCCTTACATCCCGCCCACGGTGTAGGGCAGGATCGCGAGCATGCGGCCGCGCTTCACGGCGGTGGCCACCTCGCGCTGGTGCTTGGCGCAGTTCCCGCTGATGCGGCGGGGGATGATCTTGCCGCGCTCGGTCAGGAAGTACTTCATCTGCGACTGGTCCTTGTAGTCGACCTTCAGCGTCTTGTCGGCGCAGAACCGGCAGACCTTGCGCCGGCCGAAGCCGCGCCGCCCACCGCCCTCGTCGCCGCCGCGATCGTCGCGGTCGCCGCGATCCCCGCGGTCGCCGCCGCCGCGCGGGCCGAACCCGCCGCCGCCGCCGCCACCGCCACCGCCACCGTACCCGCCGCCCCCGAAGCCGCCACCGCTCCGCGGACCGCCGAACCCACCGCTGCTCTTCGGACCACCCATGTCAGGACGTGCCATGGCCTATTCCTCCGCCTCGGGCGCCTCGGCCTCGAACGGCTCCTCGCCAGGGACGAACTCACCGCGCTCCTCGCGCGGCTTCGCCTCGTCCTCGACGGCCTGGATCTTCACGTCGGCCTCGACCTGGCGCGCGTCGAAGTCCACGCCGTCGGCGACCTTCACCGACTGGAACTTCTGGACGACGTCGATCATCTTCAGGTTGCGCTCGAGCTCCTGCACGAGGCCGGGCTGGCCGACGTACAGGACGTGCATGTAGAGCGCCTTCGGGTTCTTGCCGACCGGGAACGCGGTCTTCCGCTTCCCCTGGTTCGTGAACCGGATGACCTTGCCGCTCTCGCGCGTCACGACGCCGCGCAGGCGCTCCTTGATCTCCTCCACCTGGTCGTCGGGCGTCTCCGCCTTGAGCAGGTAGATGGTCTCGTACTCGCGTACGAGCTTCCTCGTCTCCGCCATGTCGCTCCCCTCGGGTCTGAAAGCGGCGGTTCGCCCGCCGCGAGGAGTCGTCTCCGTCTCCGCCGTCCGGCCCCATGCCGACCGGCGGGTGCTGCAGGAGAGTGCTGCTATCCCGCCGCGCTCGCGCGGCGGTTCACCTGATTCATCGCCTTCGCCGCCCCCAGCTCGACCACGAGCCGGGTGGCGTCGGTGGCGCGCACGAGGCAGTCCTCGAGCTCCGCCTCGTCGCCCTTCGAGAACCGGCCGAGCACGTAGTCGGCGGGATCCATCCGCGGCGGCGGCCGGCCCACGCCGACGCGCACGCGCGCGTAGTCGGGGCCGCCCACGTGGGCGTTCACGCTCTTCAGGCCGTTGTGCCCGCCGTGACCGCCCCCGACCTTGAGCTGGATCCGGAACGGATCGAGCTCGAGGTCGTCGTGCACGACGACGAGGTCTTCGCGCCCGAGCTTCCAGAAGTGGAGCGCGGGCCCGACGGACTCGCCGGAGTGGTTCATGTAGGTCTGGGGCTTCATGATCCAGACCCGCTCGCCGCCGGCCCGCCCCTCCGCCAGCTCGGAGGCGAACTTGCGAAGGGAGAACTCGGCCCCGAGGGCGTGCGCGAGCCTGTCGGCAACGAGGAAGCCGACGTTGTGGCGCGTGCGCGCGTAGTCGGGGCCGGGGTTCCCAAGACCGACGACGAGCTTCAAGGGCGTGCCTACTTCTTCGCGCCCTTGGCCTCGGGCTTCTTGCCGGCCTCGGCCGCGGGAGCGGCACCCGCAGCCGCGGGGGCAGCGCCCGCCGGGGCGGCAGCGCCCTCGGCCGGAGCCGCGCCCGGAACGGCGGCCGCCACCGGGGCGACGACCTCTTCCTTCTCGGGCACGGCGAGGAACGCGATCACGTAGTCCGTCGAGTACTTGAACTTGCACCCCTCGGGCGGGGTCAGCTCCGAGACGTGGATCGACGCGCCGATCTTGAGGTTCGTGACGTCCACCTCGATCCGCACCGGGATCTTGGCCGGAAGTGCCTCGAGCACGATCTCGTGCGTCGCGAGCGAGAGGATGCCGCCCTCGGCCTGACCGGCCGCGCGGCCGGTCGTGACGACCGGCACGTCGACCTTCACGGGGCTGTCGAGGCTCACCTCGAGGAAGTCGGCGTGCTCGAGCTTCCGCGAGACCGGATCGACCGCCCAGTCCTTGAAGAGGACGTGCTTGTCGCTGCCGTCGAGCTTCAGGGTGAGGAGCGTGTTGAACTTGTGGGGGGTCTCGATCGCCTTGAGGAGCGCGCTCGGGTCCACCGCGAGGTGGGTCGGCTCCTGCTTGCGGCCGTAGACGACCGCGGGGATGAGGCCCTGCTGGCGCAGCCGGCGGGCGGGACCCTTGCCCTTGCCCTCGCGGCGCTGTGCGTTGACGATGATGTCGGCCATTCTCGTCCTCCCAATGGACTCGGGCCGCTCCGATCGAGGAGCGGAGCGCGAGGGGCCGCCGGATGAGCGTGCCGGCCCTGGGTGGTGTAAGGGCCCCCGACCTTCCGGGAGCCACGGGAGCGCGGGTGATTACCGGAAACCCCAGGGCACGTCAAGTGGTTCCGGGAGGTTCCGGGCGATTGTCGGCAGGGCGCCTCGCGAAGGCGGACCGCGCGAGGGGTAGGGCGCCGAGGCGAAGGGGGTGGTCGCGGCGCTCCGCTGCGCGCGATCAGCGGGAGGGACGCAGTCCCTCCCGGCGGGGAACGGCCGCGCACCCGCGCAGCGGGACGCGCACGCTCACGGGCGGGCGTCTCGCGAGCGCAGGCGCAGCCGGATGAGGCTGCGCCGGAGCGAGCCCGGGGGGTCCGGGGGGACGCGTCTCCTGCGTCCCCCCGGCACGATCACCGGGCGCAGCCCCCGTTCTAAACGAACAAGCTCGACAGGGAGTCCGCGGAGTGGATCCGGCGGACGGCCTCGGCGAGGAGCCCGGCGACGGAGAGGGAGCGGATCTTCCGGCAGGCCTCGGCCTCCGGGCGGAGCGGGATCGTGTCGGTCACGACGACCTCCTCGATCGCGCTCTTCGTGATCCGCTCGACGGCCGGGCCGGAGAGCACCGCGTGCGTCGCGTACGCGTAGACCTTGAGCGCGCCCTTGTCCATGAGCGCGTTCGCCGCCTGGGTGAGCGTGCCGGCGGTGTCGATCATGTCGTCGAGGAGCACGGCGACCTTCCCCTGCACCTCGCCGATGACGTTCATGATCTCGGCGACGTTCGGCTTCGTGCGCCGCTTGTCGATGATGCCGAGGGTGGAGCCGAGCCGCTTCGCGTAGGCGCGCGCGCGCTCCACGCCGCCCGCGTCCGGCGAGACGACGACGACGTTCTGGGCGTCGCCGTCGAAGCGCTTGCGCATGTGCTCGACGAGCACGGGCGCGGCGTAGAGGTGATCGAACGGCACGTTGAAGAAGCCCTGGATCTGGCCGGCGTGCATGTCCATCGAGACGACGCGCGTCGCGCCAGACGCCACGAGGAGGTCCGCGATGAGCTTCGCGGTGATCGGCGAGCGGGAGGCGACCTTCCGGTCCTGCCGCGCGTAGCCGTAGTACGGCATGACCGCAGTGATGGAGCCCGCGGACGCGCGCTTCAGCGCGTCCATCATGATGAGGAGCTCCATCGTGTTCGTGTTCGCGTCGGGGGAGGTGGACTGGACGACGAACGTGTCGAGGCCGCGGACGTTCTCGCCGATCTCGACCTGGATCTCGCCGTCGGAGAAGCGCCCGACCGTCGCGTGGCCGAGGGGGCGCCCGAGCTCCTTGCAGATCGCCTCGGCGAGCTTCCTGTTCGAGTTGCCCGAGAAGACCCGGTAGTCGGGCCGATTACCAAGGAATTGCATCGCGCGCTCCGGCGTGGTCCCGCGAAGAAGAGACGGCGGCCCGGGGAGGGAGGCCGTCGGCGGCGCCACATATACCGGAACCGTCGGACGGACCCAACGGGCAAGCGCGCCCGGCGCGAAACGGCCGGGCCGGGCGGCGCCGTCAGCCGTCGTGCGGGTCGGTGCCGGTCGGGCGGGGGACCGCCCCCTTGTTCACCTCTCGCTCGTACTGAGCGAGGATCGTCCGCTCCATCCGCTCGCGGGTCTCCGTGTTGAGCGGGTGTGCGATGTCCTTGAAGGTGCCGTCCTTGCGGCGCTTCGCCGGCATCGCGATGAAGAGGCCGGTGTTGCCGTGGATCACCTTGAGGTCGCGGATGACGAAGCAGTCATCGAGCGTGATGGTGACGTAGGCCTTCAGCTTCTCTTCGTTCACGGGGAAGACGCGGACCTCGGTGATCTCCATGGCGTAACCCCCGGATGCCGTCGCACCGTCCTCGCGGCGAGGACCATCACGTCCTTGTCGACGACCTCCTTCGCGATCGTCCGCGCCGCTCGCGCCGCCGCGCTCTTGCTGGGAAACAGGCCGAACACGGTGGGCCCGCTTCCGGACATTATAGCGGTCGTCGCGCCGCGACCCACAAGCAGCCCCAAGAGCGTCTTCAGGGGCGGCCGCTCCACGAGACAGGGCGCCTCGAGATCGTTCCCCGCGCGGGACGGCTCGAAGCCATCGAAGCGGGGCGCGAGGCGCTGCCGCCGCCCCTGCCGCGACGCGTCGAGCCAGCGATACGCGTCGCCGGCGCGGATGGCGAGCGCGGGAGCGGTCGGGTAGACGAGCACGAGGTGCTGAGGCGCCACGTCGGCCGGCGTGAGCCGCTCGCCGCGCCCCTCGGCCCACGCCGGTCCGGGCCCGAGGAAGAACGGCACGTCCGAGCCGACCTCGAGGGCGATCTCGGCGAGCGCGGCGGGGTCGCGGATCCGGAGCGCGCGCGCGAGGCAGCGCAGCACGGCGGCCGCGTCGGACGAGCCGCCGCCGAGGCCGGCGGTCACCGGGATCCGCTTCGCGATCCGGATCGCCACGGCGCGGTCGAGGCCGAAGCGCGCGCGGAAGCGCTCCGCGGCGCGCGCGGCGAGGTTCGTGGAGCCGTCGAGCTCGGGGCGGCCGGGCACGCGGCAGGTGACCGGCCCCGGGCGTTCGCCCACCGTGACGTCCACGCCGTCGCACAGGTCGAGCGGGACCATGAGCGAGCGGATGCCGTGGAAGCCGTCCTTCCGCGGCGGGCCGACGCGCAGGACGAGGTTCACCTTCGCCGGGGCGGTCGTCTGGAGGCGCACGTGTGGCTCCTATCACAGCCGGCGCGCGACCCGGGGCGTGGGCGTCACGAACGGCCGGCCGCCGCCTCATGTTCCGCGTTGCGGGCGCCCGGCTTCGAGCCTAGATTCCGCGCCCTTCAAGGAGGAACACCGAAATGTCCCGCATCTTCGCTCGCGCCGCCGTCGTCGGCCTCGCCCTCGTCGCCGTGACCGGCTGTCGGAGCGCGTTCGCGCCCGATCCCGTGGCGCGCCTCTCGGCCGCACCGCAGACGCAGCTCTCCGCGACGGTGAAGCGCGAGGTCGCGCTGCGCACCGGTCCGGACAAGCTCGCCCATGTCGTGGAGCAGCTCCCCGCGGGCGCGTCCGTCACCGCGTCGGACCGGGCAGTCCGCGGCTTCCGCCGCGTCCGCACCGGGGCCGGCCGCACCGGCTACGTCGACGACGCGGCGATCGAGGTCGGCGCCGCCGTCGCCTCGCCCGCCCCGGCGGCGCAGCCCGCGCCGGCGGCCGAGCCGGCCGCGGCCCC
>NZ_JALCYY010000116.1:0-507 GCF_022690685.1 Anaeromyxobacter terrae
GCCAGCGCGGCGCGCGCCGCGCGCGGGAGGTTCCTTGGGAGCGGCGTCATGGCGGCGGCGAGGATACCGCACGCCCGCGGCGCGCCGGGGTTAGATTGGGGCGGCGGAGGGATGGCTCGGATGGCCCGCATCGACATGGAAGAGTTCGACGAGGGGACGGAGATCGTGCGCGTCTACCTCGCGGCGACGCTCGCGGAGGCGCAGGCGGTCGAGGACGCGCTCGAGGAGGCCGGGTTCGAGTTCGCGATAGAGGTCGAGACGTACGCCTCGCCCACCGCGCTCGGCTCGAACCAGCCGCGCCGTGGCGCCGGGTTCTGGGTGGAGGCGAGCGTCGTCACCGCCTGCGCCGGCGCGCTCGAGCGCGCCGGCCACCTGCGCGGCCTCGTGGAGCGTTGAACGGGGGCTGCGCCCCCGCCCCGCCGACGGCTGGCCGCCGTCGTCGGGGCCCCACCCCTGCTCGCCGGGTCCCGTGCGCCACCGCGCGCGGCTTCGCCGCTGTCGCGGTGG
>NZ_JALCYY010000116.1:517-5812 GCF_022690685.1 Anaeromyxobacter terrae
CCCCCCCGCCGCGCGGGGCCCGGGGCCCCCCGGGGCGCGGCTGCGCGGGTGGGGGGGGGCCGCCCCGGCGGGCTCGCTTTCGCTCGCCGGGTCGCGAATCATCAAGGGCCGTTCAGGCGGCCTTCGCCTTCGGCAGCGGCTTGCCCTTCTCGAAGGCCGCGTTCGCCCCGAACTTCGCGACGATCTTCTTCTTCGTGTCGAGGCCGGTCGCCTCGATGACGAAGGTCGGGACGCGGCGGGCGCGCGTGTCCGCGACCCAGCGTGTGATCTCGCCGCGGCGGGCGGCCGGGGCGGCGCGACGCGCGACGACGTTCTTGCCGAGCTCGCGCCGGAGCCCCTCCTGCACGAGCTCGCCGACGTGGCGCGCGATTGCGGAGGAGACGCGGGCGACGACCTCGTCGGCCGTCTCGCGGATGATGTCGTCGATGCTGGACTGGCGTGCCATGGCTGGATTGCTCCGTTTTCGGGAGGCCGAAACATAGCCCGGCGGCCGGAATTGTCCACCGCATTCGTCCGGATTGCACCCCATTGGTCAATGGGGACCGGGACCGGCCCGCGCCTGTGGGGCGGCCGGCGACATGACTTACCGCGTCGTCCGGCCCTCGCGCGCACTCTTCCGCGCCCTGCCGGCCCCGCTCGCCGCCATCCGGACGCGCAGCCGCTCGAGCGCGGCCATGAGGTCGGGCTTCCCGGACAGCACCGGCAACAGCGGATCGGAGCGGAGCCTGCGCGCGCGGCCCAGGGCGCCACGGATCGTGAAGCGGGACGAGTCGAGGCGCGCCGTCACCTCGCTCCAGCGCAGCGGCGTCGACACCGGCGCGCCGGGCCTCGGCCGGACGGCGTACGGCGCGGCGATGGTCTTGCCATAGCCGTTCTGCAGGTAGTCGAGGTAGACGCGCTCGCCGCGCGCGGGGAGCGCGCGCGCGGTGGTCGCGATCTCCGGGAGCTCCGCCTCGACGGCGCGGGCGAGGAGCTCGCCGAGCGTGCGCGACTGCGCGTGCGTGAGCTGCCCGCCGAGCGGCACGAGCACGTGCAGCCCCTTCTGCCCGGTCGTCTTGGGATACGACGGCAGCCCGAGCTCCTCGCAGAGCGCGCGGACCGCGCGCGCGATCCGCACGACGTGCTCGAACGGCGCCTCCTTGGGATCGAGGTCGACGACGCACCAGTCCGGACGCTCGAGCGCTCCCGCCCGGCTCGACCACACGTGCAGCGGGATCGTGCCGAGGTTCGCGATCCAGGCGAGGCCGTCCGCGTCGTCCACGAGGAAGTGATCGAGGTCGCGGCCCGCGTCCTCGCTCCGGATCCGCACCGTGCGCATCCACTCCGGGCGCCACCTGGGCGCGTCCTTCTGGAAGAAGCTCTTCCCATCGATGCCGTCGGGATAGCGCGTGAGGACGAGCGGCCGGTCCTTCAGGTAGGGCAGCATGAAGGGCGCGATGGCCCGGTAGTACGCGACGACGTCCGCCTTGGTGATGCCGTCCGCGGGAAACCAGACCTTCTCGCCGTTCGTCACCTTCACCTCGCGCGCCGGGCGCGCCGGGCGCGCCGCGCGCGGCACGGGCGGCGAGGCGTCGTGCGTCGCGGCGGCGTGGCCGTCGCTCCGCTCGACGGGGATGTCGAGCCACGCAGAGGAGCGCCCGGCGCGATAGGGAGCGTCGGCGCGCTTCGCGACGACACCCGCGAGCCCGCGCGCGCGCACCTCGCGCTGGAGGTCCTCGCCGCGCGCCTCGACGTGGTCCGCGTAGCGCACGGCTCCGAGCCGCGGGACGAGGTCGGCGAGGAGGCGCTTCCGCTCGGCGAGCGGCAGGGCGCGCACGTCGAGGCCTCCGAGGGCGAGGAGGTCGAAGACGAAGTAGGTCGCGGGGCGCTCGATCGCGGCGCGGGCGACGTCGGCGGGACGGGCGAGCCGTGAGCGCGCCTCGAGCGCGTCGAGGTCGGGGCGGCCGTCCGGCCCGAGCACCACCACCTCGCCGTCGACGATCGCGTCCACGGGCAGCGTCTCGAGCGGCCGCGCGATCTCGGGGTAGAGCGCGGTCGCGTCCTCGCCGCGCAGGGTGAGGAGCGTCGCGCGCGCCCCCTCGCGCCGGGCGAGGAGCCGGTAGCCGTCGTACTTCACCTCGAAGAGCCAGCCCTCGCCGTCGAACGGCGCGCCGCGCGGCTCCGCCCGCATGAGCCGCGCGTCGCCGCGCGAGAGCGCCCGCCGCGGCGCGCCGAGCCGCTCCGCCTCCCGCACCGCCCGTTCCGCGCGACCCTCGCCCGCGGCGAGCTCCTCGAGCAGCCGACCGGAGAGCACCGACTCCTCCGCGAACGGACGGCCGGGCCCGGCCCATGCGTCTCCGCGGTGCTTCAGGAGGAGCCACTGCTGCTTGCCTCCCTGCGCCATGCGCGTGCGGACGAGCGTCCACTCGCCGTGCAGCTTGTAGCCGGAGAGCTGGAAGACGAGCTTGCCCCGGGCGAGGCCTTCGTACGGATCCCCGACCGGGCGCCACGCCCCGCGGTCCCAGACGATCACCGCGCCCGCGCCGTAGTTGCCGGCGGGGATGAGGCCCTCGAACCCGGCGTACTCGACGGGGTGATCCTCGACCTCGACCGCCATGCGCTTGTCGGCAGGGTCGGCCGAGGGCCCCTTGGGGACGGCCCAGGAGCGCAGCGTCCCGCCGAGCTCGAGCCGGAAGTCCCAGTGGAGACGCCGCGCGGCGTGCTTCTGCACGACGAACAGGCGCGGGGCGTCGAGGGCGCGCACCCCCTCCTCCGCCGGGCCGAAGGGCTCGGGCGTGCGCCCCGGATCGCGCTTGGCGCGGTAGCTGTCGAGACGATCGGGCACGCGAGGCTCGCTCCCTTAATTTAAGGAGGCATGGCGCCCCGCTCGATCGCGACAGGCACGATCTCCTTCGGGCTCGTGTCGATCCCCGTCCGTCTCTACCCCGCGACGCAGCCGTCCGCGTCCATCTCCTTCAACCTCCTGCACGCCGGCTGCGGCTCGCGCCTCAAGCAGCAGTACGTGTGCGCGAAGGAGGGCGTGAAGGTCGAGCGCGACGAGATGGTGAAGGGCTACGAGTTCGCCAAGGACCGCTACGTCACGTTCACGCCGGACGAGCTGCGCGCGCTCGACGAGATCGCGACCCAGACCATCGACATCGCCGAGTTCGTCCCTGCCGCGCAGGTGGACCCGGTGTACTTCGACCGGGCCTACTACCTCGGGCCCGACAAGGGCGCCGGCAAGGCGTACCGGCTGCTCGCCCTCGCGCTCGAGCGCGCCGGCAAGGCTGCCCTCGCGCGCTACGCTGCGCGCGGTAAGCAGTACCTCGTGCTCATCCGCGCGCGCGACGGCCGGCTGGTGATGCAGCAGCTCTTCCACGCGGACGAGGTCCGGCCGATGGACGAGGTGCCGGTGGAGGACGCCCAGCCGAAGGACACGGAGATCCAGCTCGCCCTCCAGCTCATCGAGCAGACCGCGTCCGAGGCGTTCCGGCCGGAGCAGTACGAGGACGCGGTGAAGGCGCGCGTCGAGGCGGCGATCGCGAAGAAGGTCGAGGGCCAGGAGATCCAGGTCGCGGCGCCCGCCGAGCCCGCGGCGCAGGTGATCGATCTCATGGACGCCCTGAAGGCGAGCATCGACGCCGCGCGCGGCGAGAGCCGCCGGCCGCCGCGGGCGGCGCCGCCCCCGGCGGCGACCCCCCCGCGCCCCGGGGCGCCCCGCGCGCGGCGCGACCCCGACGAGCGGGGGAAGGCCTCTTCCCGCAAGTGACCCCGCCGTGCGATGGTTGAGCGCGTGTGGGGGTACCGCGCCACCGACGTCGCCCGGCTGCTCGGCCTGCCCGTCGCGGAGATCCGCCGACTCGCCCGCGCGGGGTTCGTGACGCCGCGCCGCGGCCGTCGCAACGAGCTGCGCTTCGCCTTCCAGGATCTCGTCCTGTTCCGCGCCGCGGCCGACCTCGTCCACGCGCAGGTGCCCGCGTCGCGGGTGCGCCGGGCGCTCGGCGCGATCCGGGCGCAGCTGCCGCACGATCGCTCGCTCGCCGGCGTCCGCGTGGTCGCGGACGGACGCAACGTGGCGGTGCAGGACGGGGGCGCACGGTGGCGGCCGGACACCGGCCAGGTCCTCCTCGACTTCGAGGTGCGCGAGGTCGCTCGCAAGGTCGCGCCGCTCGTCCGCGCCGGCCCGCCGCCCGGCGGAGCGAAGCTCGACGCGGACGCCTGGTATCGCTGGGGCTGCGATCTCGAGGACGGCGCGCCGGCGGAGGCGCTCGAGGCCTACCGGCGCGCGCTCGGGCTCGACCCGGACCACGCGGGCGCCCACCTGAACCTGGGCCGGCTCCTGCACGAGGGGGGCGACCCGCGCGCCGCCGAGTTCCATTACCGGCGGGCGATCCCCGCGACCGAGCAGCGCGCCCTCGCGTCGTTCAACCTCGGGGTCGCGCTCGAGGACCAGGGGCTCGATGACGAGGCCCTGCTCGCGTACGCCCGCGCGATCGAGGCAAACCCCGCGCTCGCGGACGCTCACTACAACGCCTCCCGGCTGCTCGAGCGGCTGGGCCGGAGCGCCGACGCGCTCCGGCACCTCGCCGCCTATCGCCGCCTCACCGAGACGGGCGTCTGAGCCCAGGGGCTCCCCCCGGCGCGCGGCCCGCCTACTTCCCGGGCACCCGCGGCGGCGTCCGCCCGGCCGCACGCTCCGGGTGGCGCGGGTCCTGCTCCCACTTCATCCCGAGCGCGGAGATCGCGTTCCGGCTCGCGAGCAGATCCGACTCCGCCAGCACCTCCGTGTCGGAGAGCCACTTCTTGAGGCGCGCGTCCGCACCGGGAGTCTCGTCCCGCCAGCGCTGCAGATCGGCGCGGTGGCCGCGCTGCGCGAACTCGATCTGCTGCAGGAATGCGTGGTCGAAGTCCGCGCCGGAGAGGCCGCGGAGCTGCTTCATCATCGCGTCGTGCGCCTCCCGCTCGTTCTTCGGGCCGGAGGTGTCCTTCGGCTTCCCGCCCCGCTCGGCGAAGAGCGCCGCGAGCTCGCGCTCGACGCGCGCGTGGTCGTCGACGAGCTTCTTGCCGAGGTCCTTCACCTGGCTCGACGCCCCCCGCTCCTGCGCGAGATGCCCGAGCTCCTGCCCCTCCCGGCTGCGCTGCTCGAGCGTCCCGTAGATCTGCTTCTGGCGCGCGTCGATCTGCTGCGCGGCGCCCGCCGGCGGCGCGGCGCCCGGATGCTGCGGTGGAGCCGGCGCGGGGCGCGGCGAGCCGTCCGGGCGCTGCGCGGGCGCCGGAGGCGGCCAGCGCGGCACCTGCGCGTACGCCGCGCCGCCG
>NZ_JALCYY010000117.1:0-2500 GCF_022690685.1 Anaeromyxobacter terrae
GCGCCGAAAAAGAAAAAAGCCCGCCGGCGCGAATTGCGCCAGCGGGCCAAAAAAGATGCGGCAGCGACCTACTCTCCCACACCGCTTCCGGTGCAGTACCATCGGCTCTGGTGGGCTTAACTACCGTGTTCGGGATGGGAACGGGTGTGACCCCACCGAAATAGCCACCGCAAACCTTGAAAAAGAGCTCGAGAAGCAACTGCGGCTTCTCGCTTGAATACGAAGGGTTAGAAGAGTCTTCCAGCGGGCCTCGCGTGGCCCGAACTTCTTTTCGATGCCTCGATCTCGACCTCGTCCAAAGGTCGTCTACGACCTGAGAAGAGGGAGACCAAGCCGCACGCCCGATTAGTACCGGTCAGCTGAGCGCCTCACGGCGCGTACACCTCCGGCCTATCAACCTCGTAGTCTTCGAGGGGGCTTCAGGGGCTTGCGCCCGGGAGAAGTCGTCTCGAGGTTGGCTTCCCGCTTAGATGCTTTCAGCGGTTATCCGTTCCGCACATAGCTACCCAGCGATGCCCCTGGCGGGACAACTGGTACACCAGCGGTGCGTCCATCCCGGTCCTCTCGTACTAAGGACAGATCCTCTCACTTCTCCTACGCCCACGGCAGATAGGGACCAAACTGTCTCACGACGTTTTGAACCCAGCTCGCGTACCGCTTTAATTGGCGAACAGCCAAACCCTTGGGACCTGCTCCAGCCCCAGGATGCGATGAGCCGACATCGAGGTGCCAAACCGCGTCGTCGATGTGAACTCTTGGACGCGATAAGCCTGTTATCCCCAGAGTACCTTTTATCCGTTGAGCGATGGCCCTTCCATACAGAACCACCGGATCACTATGACCTGCTTTCGCACCTGCTCGACCCGTCGGTCTCGCAGTCAAGCTCCCTTATGCCATTGCACTCGACGCCTGGTTTCCAATCAGGCTGAGGGAACCTTAGCGCGCCTCCGTTACTTTTTGGGAGGCGACCGCCCCAGTCAAACTACCCACCAGCCATTGTTCCCGACCCCGTTGAGGGGTCCAGGTTAGACACCAGAAATCGCCAGGGTGGTATTTCACCGTTGCCTCCCCCCAAGCTAGCGCCCGGGGTTCATAGGCTCCCACCTATCCTACACAAGCAATTCCTAGTGTCAGTGGCAAGTTGTAGTAAAGGTTCATGGGGTCTTTCCGTCTTGCCGCGGGTAAACTGCATCGGCACAGCTATTTCAATTTCGCTGAGTCCCTGGTCGAGACAGCGCGGAAGTCGTTACGCCTTTCGTGCAGGTCGGAACTTACCCGACAAGGAATTTCGCTACCTTAGGACCGTTATAGTTACGGCCGCCGTTTACCGGGGCTTCGGTTCATCGCTTTGGCCTTGCGGCCTGACGAATCACCTTAACCTTCCGGCACCGGGCAGGCGTCAGACCCTATACGTCCACTTGACGTGTTTGCAGAGTCCTGTGTTTTTGTTAAACAGTCGCTACCGCCATTTATCTGCGACCCAGTATCGCTTCAGGAGCAAGTCCTTACACGATGCCGGGCCCCCCTTCTTCCGAAGTTACGGGGGTAGATTGCAGAGTTCCTTGACCAGAGTTCTCTCAAGCGCCTTAGGATTTTCTCCTCGCCCACCTGTGTCGGTTTGCGGTACGGGCGCCTCGTCAGCTCCACGCGGGGATTTTCTAGGAAGCATGGGATCACGCACTTCAGGCCTTGCGGCCACGTCATCACCTCTCGGCGTAATGGCCTCACCTTTTCATCGTATGAGGCCCGCCTACGGGCTTGAACCGGGACAACCGTCACCCGGCTGCGCTACCCTTCTCCGTCCCCCCTCGCTTCAACGCCAACGGGGCGGTACAGGAATATTAACCTGTTGTCCATCACCTACGCCTTTCGGCCTCGGCTTAGGGCCCGACTAACCCTGGGCGGATTAACCTTCCCCAGGAAACCTTGGGCTTACGGCGAACGAGTTTCTCACTCGTTTTGTCGCTACTCATATCGGCATCAGCTCTAGAACAGACTCCACCAGTCCTTGCGGTCTGGCTTCGCTGTCGGTTCTACGCTCCCCTACCGATCCCTTGCGGGATCCCGTGGCTTCGGTGTCATGCTTGAGACCCGATACATTTTCGGCGCAGTCTCGCTTGATCAGTGAGCTATTACGCTATCTTTAAAGGATGGCTGCTTCTAAGCCAACCTCCTGATTGTCAAAGCGCTACCACATCCTTTTTGTGATCACTTAGCATGAACTTGGGGACCTTAGCCGACGATCTGGGTTATTCCCCTCTCGCCGATGAATGTTATCACCCACCGACTGCGTCCCGGGATAACAGTTTCAGGCATTCGGAGTTTGGTACGGTTTGGTAATCTGGTAGGACCCCTAGCCGTTCCAGTGCTCTACCTCCTGAACTGAATTTCCCGAGCCGATACCTAAATATCTTTCGGGGAGAACCAGCTATCACCAAGTTTGATTGGCCTTTCACCCCTACTCACAGCTCATCCCAGAAGTTTTCAACCTCCATGAGTT
>NZ_JALCYY010000118.1 GCF_022690685.1 Anaeromyxobacter terrae
GGGGCGCCCGCGGGGGCGAGCGCCGCGAGGAGGCCGGCCGGCGTTCCCGGATCGCCCACCGAGCCGGGGGCGTCCTCGCGCGCCCAGGCGAGCCAGCGCGCCGCGAGGGCGAGGTCGCCTGCCTCCGCGGCGCGGCGGGCCTCGGCGCCCAGGATCGGCCAGGCCGCCTCGGACGCGAGGAGCCGGAGCGCGCCGCCCTCGCGCACGACGTAGAGCGACGTCGCGCGCTCGCCCGGGGCGGCGGCGAAGCGCAGGCGGAGCCGCGCGCCGGTCGCGGGATCGCCGTCACGGAAGAGCTCGAGGCCGGAGAGCGCGACGTCGAGGAGCAGGTCCGGGGTGACGCCCGCCTCGCGCAGCGAGCGGCGGACCGCGCCGAGCGGCGCAGAGAGCCCGCCGAGGAGCGCCGCGCGCGCGGGCCCGACGGCGCGCGTGGAGAGGAGCGGCTCGAGCTCGCGGGCGGGGTCCGGGGAGGTGAGGGCCGTGACCACGACGGCCTTCGCGAGCCGGGCGGTGTCGTCGCCCTGCGCGGCGACCTCCTTCCACGGGCGGAGCGAGGCGAGCAGATCGGCGAAGCTCGCGACCTCGTCGGCGTCGCGCGCGCCGCGGGCGGCGCTCCGGGCGAGCGCCGCGGCGAGGGGGTAGCGGCGGTCGCGGGCGAGGAGCGAGGCGGCGTCGCGGAGCGCGGTCCTCCCGTCGTCGCCGAGCGCGTCCGCCTCCGCCTCCGCCGGCTTCGCGCCGCGGAGCACCGCCGCAGCGGCGACGAGGATTGCGTTCCGCTCGGGGGAAGGGGTGAGCCCGCGCGCGAGCGCGAGGGCGTCGGCGTGCCGGCCGGCCGCGAACAGCGCCGGGAGGAGCCCCGCATCGTACGGGCCCGCGCCCGCATCCGAGCGGAGCGCCTCGTACTCCGCGAGGGCCGCGCCCACGTCCGCCCCCGGCCCGAGCCGCACGCCCGCGGCGCCGCGCGAGAGGAGCTCCGCGAGGGCGGCGCGCCCTCCGGCGTGGCGCGGGTCGAGCTCTGCGGCCCGCCGGTAGGCGGCGAGCGCGCCGGCGCGATCGTAGCCGTGGCCGAAGCGCCGGCCGACGGCGTCGTGCTCGAGGATCCAGCCCAGCACCCGGTAGCCCCAGGCGCGCGCGGGCTCGAGGGCGATGCCCCGGCGCGCCTCCTCCGCCGCCCCCTCGCCGTCGCCGAGCTCGAGCAGCGCGAGCGCGAGGTGGAGCGGGTGCATCGCCTCGCGCGGGTGCGCGGCGCACAGCCGGCGGAGCTCCGCGAGCCCCTCCTTCACCTGGCCGTCCGCGAGGAGCGCGGAGGCGGTCCGCTCGAGCGCGATCCGCTCCGGCTCCCCGCCGGCGAGGGCGCGTGCGCGCGCGGCGAGCGTGTCCGCGTCGGCCGCGGCGAGCCGCCGGCCGCCGGTGTCGAACACGTAGGTCGCGGTGACCGTGCCGTCCTTCCCGGCGGCGAAGCGGCGCGTGAGCGTCGCCGGACCGAAGCGCTCCACCCCGTCCTCCGGGAGCCGGCGCGCGCGGAAGCCGTCGGGCGGGAAGACGCGGTAGCGGATCTCCCAGCGGTACGGCAGGGAGAGCGCCACGTCGTCGCGGCGCGGCGAGGGCGCGGCCTCGCCCTCGCGCGCCGCGGTCAGGAACGCGGGGAGCGGCTCGAGGACCGGCGCGGCGCCGACCGGCACGAGCGCGTCCTCGTCGCCGGTCTCCGCGAGCGCGCTCTCGTCCGCCTCGACGCGCACGGCGAGCGGCGCGGAGGGGTCGTCGAGGTTCCGCACCTCCGCGCCGAGGAACGTGCCGGCGCGGAGCACCTCTCGCGCGTAGCGCTCGTCCATGCGATCGCGGTGGTCGGCGGGGATCCGCGCGCGGAACTCGCGCTCGCTCGCGGCGAGCGCGCCCGAGAGCTCGCGGGTCTCGACGACGCGGCCGCGGCCGAGCTCGGCGAGGTGCAGCTCCCGCACGGTGAGCGCGGCGTTGTCCGCCGGGCCGGACGCCGGCGTCCGGACGAGGTCGCGCGTCCCGCGGGCCGCGACGAGCGCGAGCTTGCCCTGCAGCTCGAGCGGCAGCGCCCCCGGCGCGAGCCGGGGCGAGGACGGGTCGAGCCAGATCGCGCCGCCCTTGCCGCCGACGTGCACGAGGGCGCGATCGAACACGCCGAGGCCGGGGACCTCGCGCGGCAGGTCGCTCCACTCGGTCGACGCGAGGGCGACCTCGGCCTCGAGGCCGGCGGCGCGCAGGAGCGCGACCCACAGCGCGGCGAGGTCCATCGCGTCCCCCTCGCCCTTCGCGAGCACCTCGGCGGGCTTCCTCGGCGCGAGCGGCGCCTCGTCCACGGGGACTCCGGTCGAGTGCACGCGGGCGCGCAGGAACGCCGAGATCCGGCGCACCGCCTCCTCGCGCTTCGGCCGGCCTGCGCCGAGGGCGGCGCGCGCCTCGCCGCGGAGGTCAGCGCCCGCGATCGCACCCTCGAGGACCGCGCGCACGCGGCCCGCGACGTCGGCCCAGGTCTGCCCCGCCGCGAACGCCACGTACGGCGCGGGGGCGAGCTCGGGCGGCGCGCCGGGCTCCCGCGGCGGCGTCCCGCTCGCGTCGCGGCGCTCGAAGACGAGCGTGCGGACCCCGTTCGCGACGGTCTCGACGGGCGCGAGCTCGAGGCCGCGGACGGCGAAGCGGAGCGGCAGCGCGGCGGGCGCCTCGATGCGGAGCCGCACGAGCCGCGCGGGCGAGACGCCGCCGAGGCGGAACCGCAGGACCGTCCCGGCGACGAACGCGGTCTCGCGCCCGGTCACGACCTGCTCGACCACCGCACCCGCCCGCACCCCCGGGATCGTCCCGGAGAGCTCGCGGCGCGCCGAGGGCGGGCCGCCGGGATCCTCGACGGGTCCCTCGACGAGGGTGGCCGGGTCGAGCGTGAAGACGCCGTCCGCCGCGACGACGCGCGCGCGGATCTCCGGCCGCCCCTCGCTCCACGGCGCCCAGGCCCGCTCGACGCGGGCGGACGCACGCGCGGCCTCGGCGCTCATCGGCCGGTAGACGAGGCGGTAGGTCTGCGCGACGGCGCCCTGCGCGTCGAGCCGGTAGACCCCCTCCTCGAGGAGCACGTCGAGCGGGGCGCCCGGCGGCGACTGGAGCGCGGCGGCGGCGGCCCGGACGGCGGCGGGGTCGGCGGAGAGCGGCGCGCCCTCCCAGGGCGCGGCGGCGTGCGCCGCGCGCGCGGTGAGGAGCGCCGCGGCGAGCGCGGGGAGGAGGCGGAGGTGGGTGGGCACCGCCGCATTCTGGAGGAGAGCCGGGCGGGCCGCCAGCGACGTCGTAGTGGCGACGGCCGCCGCGCCGTCAATCGCCGGAGGGCGAGATCCGGAACTCGCGCACCTGCGCCCGCCCCTCGAGCGCCCGGGCGAGCCGCCCGAAGTTCCGCTCGTCGTGCGTGCTGATCGTCATCCGGTACTCGAAGGACCGCCCCTCGTCCATGACCGCGTAGGAGAGGCCGGCGAGCGCGAACCCGTTCTCCGCGAGCAGCGCGCGCACCGCGTCCTCGCCCATCGCCTCGCCGCGATCGAAGCGGATCCGGTGGTGCGCGAACTTGTGCGCCGGCGCGCGCGCCTCGATCCAGCGGAACAGCGAGAGCACCCCGAGGGTGAGGAGCGTGGCGTAGAGCGCGGGCACGTACTGGCCGGTCCCGGTGAGCACGCCGATGGCCGAGGTGATCCAGATCGACGCCGCGGTGGTGAGCCCGCGGACGGTGAGCCCCTCCTTGAAGATCACGCCCGCGCCGAGGAAGCCGATGCCGGTCATGATCCCTTGCGCCATGCGCGTGGGATCGACCCGGATCGTCTCGGGGGCGCCCCGGAACCACTCCGCCTGGTAGACGGTGACGAGCATGAGGAGGCTCGCCGCGAGGCACACGAGCGCGTGGGTCCGGAACCCGGCAGGCCGGCCGTGGTAGCTGCGCTCCATGCCGATGGCGCCGCCCGCGACGAGCGCGGCGAGCAGGTGGACGAGCGCGTCGCCGTGGGCGCGGGAGACGAGCACGTCGAGGGGCACGGCTGACAGGATCTCCGAGAGCGCGGGCGGCATGGCCCCATCATCCATGCCTCGCGCGCGAGGCGTCGGCGCCGGACGGGGCGCGTGGTCAGGAGCGGAGGGCCGCGACGAGGGAGAGCGCGCCGAAGAGGAAGAAGAGCGACGCGGCCGCCCAGCGCATCTTGCGCGACGAGACCTGGTCCGCGACCCGCTCGCCCAGGAACACCGCGAGCCCGTCCGCGGCGAGCATGCCGAGCGTCGTCCCGATCGTCACGCGGAAGATCGAGTCGAAGCGCGCGGCGAGGGCGACCGTCGCGAGCTGGGTCTTGTCCCCCATCTCCGCGAGGAAGAAGAGGACCATCGTGGTGAGGAAGGCGCCGAACCGCTCCGGTCCGCGCGCCTCGTCGAGGGTGTCCGGCCGGAGCGTCCACACGCCGAAGCCGATGAAGGTCGCGGCGAGGATCGCGGCGAGCACGCGGGCGGGCACGTTCGCCGAGATCCAGGCGCCGACCGACGACGCGAGCGCGTGGTTCGCGACGGTGGCGACGAGGATGCCCGCCATCACCGGCCACGGCTTGCGGAACCGCGTGGCGAGCGAGAACGCGAGGAGCTGGGTCTTGTCGCCCATCTCGCTCACGGCCACGAGCAGGAACGAGCTGAGGATGGCTTGCATGGGCGGCTCCCGGGGGAGCGAACGGATACCCGACGAAGTCGGCCCGGTCAAAGAGACACCCGCCGATCGGTGCGCAGGGCAACGGCGGACCGGTGGTGTCCCGGGGCCGCGCGAGGTAAACCCTCGAACGACGGCAGGTTCCGGCCTGGCCGGCAACTTGCTCAAGGCTCGGCACGTGATGACCTCGACCGCGACCGTCCAGCGCCCGCCCGCTCGCCCCGCCGCTCAGCCCCGCTCGATGCTCCCCCACGAGCACGGCGCGTGGGGCCAGCTCGCGATGCCGCTCCTGACCGCGCTCGCGATCGGGCGGCCCGGGCTCGCGCCGTCGGCGCTCACCGCGGCCGTGGTCCTCGCCTTCGTGGCGCACGAGCCGCTCCTCGTCCTGCTCGGCCAGCGCGGCCGGCGCGTCGCCGAGGAGGAGGGGCCGCGCGCGCGGCGCTGGCTCGCCGCCACGGGCGGCCTCGCCGCCGTCACCGGCGCGGTCGGCATCGCGCTCGCGCCCGCCGCGGCGCG
>NZ_JALCYY010000119.1 GCF_022690685.1 Anaeromyxobacter terrae
CGGCGCGCTGCTCGCCCGCGGGCGCCCCGCCGCCGCGGGGCGCCACGCCGCGAGGTTCGCAGCGGCCATGGACGAGAGCGATCGGCGCGGCGCGCTGCTCGTGCTCGCCCGCGCCGCCGCGCGGGCCGGCCGGGTGGACGAGGCGAGCCGCCGCTACTCCGAGATCGCGGCGCTCCGCGCGCCGATACCGGGGATCCCGGAGTGGCGGCAGCGCGATCTGGGAGACGAGGCCGCCTACCTCTCCGCGTGGCTGTATTACGACGCCGGTCAGTTCGCGCGCGCCGCGACCGCCCTGGAGTCGTTCGCGAAGGCCAACCGGCGCTCGCGCCGCGCCGACGACGCGCGCTGGTTCGCCGCGTGGTCGCTCTATCGCCTCGGGCGCTTCCCGGCGGCCGCGCGCGCCCTCGCGAAGCTCGAGCGGACCCCTTACGCGGACGCCGCCGCGTACTGGCGCGCACGGCTCGCCCGGTCCGGCGCGGACCAGCGGCGGCTCTACCGGGCGACGATCGCCGCGGGCGGAGACGGCTGGTACGGCCTGCTCGCGCGAGCGCGCCTCGCCGCCCTCGGCGAGCCCGCCGCGAGGATGCCGCCCCCGGATCCGCGTCCCCTGCCCGAGCTGCAGGACGCCTCCGCCGCGGCGCGTCTCGCGGTGGCCGTCGAGCTGCTCGGCCTGGGCCTCCGCGCGGAGGCGCTCGATGAGCTCGGGGACCTCACCCGCTCCTGGCGGGCCCGCCCTTCCGCGCCGGTCGTCGCGCAGCTCGCGGCGTTCGCGGGCGACGCCGAGGTTCCGTTCCGGATCTCGCGCGATCACCTCCTCCCCACCCGGCGCGCGCTGCGCTGGGCGCACCCGGAGCCCTACCCCGAGCTCGTACCGGTGCGTGCGCGCGCCGTGGGCGTCGATCCGTCGCTGCTGCTCGCCGTCATGCGTCGCGAGTCGGGCTTCCGCCCGGGCATCCGGAGCGGCGCGGGCGCCGAGGGCCTCCTGCAGCTCCGGCCGGCGACGGCCGAGCGCGTCGCCGCGCTGCTCGGGCTGCCCGGCGGGCTCGGCGCACGGCTGGCGGAGCCCGAGGTGAACATCACCCTTGGTGCACACTACCTCGGCCTCCTGCTCGCTCGCTTCCGCGATCCGGCGCTCGCCGTGGCGGCCTACAACGCGGGGCCCGGACCCGCCGCGGAGTGGGCCCGCGCGCGCGCCGGCATGCCGCTCGACGCCTGGGTGGAGTCCATCCCGTACCGCGAGACGCGCGGCTACGTGCGGATCGTGCTCGCCGACTGGGACGTGTACCGCGCCCTCGCCGGCGAGCCGGCGGCGCCCATCGCGCCCGAGCGTCCGGTCGCGGCCCCCGACGGCGGCGTGGCGTTCTGAAGGTTGGCGGGGCGGTGACGCAGCCGCAGGGGCCCCGGGAGCCCAGCCGCAGAGAGGGGCCCCGTCGCGAAGCGACGGGGAGGGACGCAGTCCCTCCCGGCGGGGAACCTGCGCGCACCCGCGACAGCGGGCGCGCAGGTTCACGGGCCCCGCCGAGCAGGGGTGGGGCCCCGCCGAGCGTCGCAAGGCGGGGCCGGGGCGCAGCCCCCGCAAGCAGACCGCCCCCCGAACGGCCGCGAGGATCTCGTCGCCGAGGCGGCGGAGCACCGACGGGGTCACGCCCGGGATCTGTCCGAGCGCCTCCGCGTCGCGAGGCAGACGCCGCGCGATGGCGAGCATCGCGTCCTCCCCGAGGACCTTGAACGGCGGGCGGTCGAGGGACCGGGCCCGCTCCTCGCGCGCGATGAACAGCGCCCGCAGCACGGCGCGCCCGGCCGGCTCGAGCTCGCGCGCGCCGCGCAGGCGGCGGTATCCCTCGGGATCGAACACCCGCTCGCGCGGCACCACCGCGGCGACCCGATCGAACTCGCGCCGCGCCTCGTCCGCCGCGCCCCGCGCGTCGAGCTCGGCCGCGAGGAGATCGCGCAGCGTGAGCAGGAAGTGCGTGTCGAGCGCGGCGTAGGCGAGCTGCGCCCCGCTGAGCGGCCGCTGGCCCCAGTCCGAGCGCTGGAACGCCTTGGAGAGCCTGACGCCGAAGTGCGACTCGACGAGCGCCGAGAGCCCGAGCCCCTCCCGGCCGAGCCGGCGCGCGGCGACCATCGTGTCGAACAGGCGCGGCAGGCGCCAGCCGTACTCACGCTTCAGGCAGCGGACGTCGTAGTCGGCGCCGTGCAGGACCGTCTCCCGGCCGTCGCAGAGCACCTCACCGAGCGGGCGCGGATCCACCGCCAGTGGATCGAGGATGTAGTCGGCGGTCCGCGTCGAGATCTGCAGGAGGCAGACCCGCTCGCGGTAGACGTGAAAGCTGTTCGACTCTGTGTCGAGCGCCACCACCGGCTCCGCTCGGACCGCCTCCACCAGCTGCGACAGCGTGGCGGAGTCGGCGACGAGGAGCGGGGTGGCGCCCGGTGCGGGAGGCGGCGTCATCCGGCGGGATTGTAGCCAATCTGGGCCAGCGCCGCTGCGACCTCGGCGGCGACGCCGGCGTTTCGCTCGAGGAGCGCGACGTTCGCCGCCCGCGCTCGCCCGTGCGTCGCCCGCGCGACGGCCTCGAGCAGGAACGGGGTGACCGCCTTTCCGCGCACGCCGCGGCCGCGGGCGTCTGCGAGGGCCGCGGCGATCGCGGCCTCGATGACCTCCCGCGGCACGGGTTGCGGGGGCGGGACCGCGAGCACGACCCCCTCGCGCCGGCCGAGCGCCCGCCAGTGCAGCATGAGCACGCGAGCCGCCTGCGCCCCCTCCTCCACCCGGTGCTCGAGGGGCACGCCGCTCCCCTCGGAGTAGAACGCCGGCAGCTCGGAGGTCCGCCAGCCGAGCACCGGGATCCCCAGGGTCTCGAGCGCCTCCGCGGTCGCGGGAACGTCCAGGATCGCCTTGGGCCCTGCACAGACCACGCACACGGGCGAGCGGGCGAGCTCGCCCAGATCGGCCGACACGTCCGTCGCCCCGGTGGCCACCTCGCCGTCCTGGATCCGGTGCACGCCGCCGATGCCGCCGGTGGCGAACACCGGGATCCGCACGCGCGCCGCGATGGCAGCGGTCGCGGAGACCGTCGTGCCGGCATCGCGCCCCGCCGCGAGGAGCGCCGCGAGATCCCGCACCGCCGCCTTGGCCGCAGGTCGCGCCGGATCGGCGAGGCGGGCGAGCTCCGCGTCGGACGCGCCCACCACGATCCGCCCGTCGATCACCGCCACGGCGGCCGGCACCGCGCCCCCCGCGCGAACCGCCGCCGCGCAACGGCGGGCGGCGTCGAGGTTGTACGGCGGCGGCAGTCCCTGCGCGACGACGCTCGTCTCGAGGGCGACCACCGGCCTGCCCGCGGCGAGCGCCTCGCGGACCTCCTCGGCGACGCGAAGCGGCGTTTCCATGTACCGAGCATAGCCCGGGCCGCGCGGAGGGCGCGTGCTATAAGCCTCGCAGGGGACCGTCCGGGCGGGCGGCGCGGCGAGGGTCGAATGAGGGCGCGAATCCGGGGCTGGCTGGTGCTCGTCTACACGGCGCTCTCGATGGTCACGTTCTTCCTCCTCAGCCTGCCCGACACGCTGCTCGGCCGCGGTCAGCTCGCGATGTGGTTCGCCCGCTTCGCCTGGTCCCGCTCGATCCTCCGGCTCGCGGGCGCGCGCGTCCGGGTCCTCCGGCTCCCGCCGCTCCCCGACGGACCCCTCATCTTCGCGTCGAACCACGAGAGCGCGCTCGACATCCTCGCGCTCGTCGCGCGGCTGCCACGGACCGTGCGCTTCATCGCGAAGCTCGAGCTGTTCAAGATCCCGGTCTTCGGCTGGTACATGAGGCTCGGCGGCCACGTCCCGGTGGATCGCGGGAACCACGCGCGCGCCATCGAGTCGCTCCGGCAGGCGGGCGCGGCGGTGCGCGGCGGGACCTCGCTCATCGTCTTCCCCGAGGGGACGCGCTCCGTCGATCTGCGCGTTCACCCGTTCAAGAAGGGGCCGTTCGTCGTGGCGATGGAGGCGGGGGTCCCGGTCGTCCCCGTCGCGATCTCCGGCGCCGGACGCATCACCCCGAAGCGCGTCATCGCGGTGTACCCGGGGGAGATCCGGATCGCGCTCGGAGATCCCGTGGACCCGCGCGCGTTCCCGAACAAGACCGCGCTCCTCGTCGAGGTCCGGCGGCGGGTGATAGAGCAGCACCTCGCGATCGGCGGTGCAGGGGGCGATCCGCGCGACGCCGTGGCGGCGCCGGGCCGCGAGGGCACGAGCGCGACCGGCGCCGCGGTGTAGGGGCCCTTGCGCCTTGTCCGCCCCGGCGGGCCAGCGGTACGCTCTCGTCCGATGAAGGAGCCGGCTCGCCCCGACCCGCTCGCCGCTGCACACCGCGTGAAGGATCTCGCGCGGGACCTCGCCCAGGAGCTCGCCGGCGGCTACCGCCGCTCGACGCGCTACATGCGCCTGAGGGCCGCCGTGATCGGCGCGTGGGTGCTGCTCTCCGCCGGCGCGATCTGGGCGTCGTGCCCCGCCAGCGGGCCGACGAACGGGCTGGACGCCGAGGCACAGCTCCTGGACGGGTCGATCATGGGGACGCAGCTCCTCGTCAAGAACGGCTCCGATCGCCACTGGACCGAGGTCGCGTTCACGCTCGAGGGCGGCTTTCGCTGCGGCCGGAAGACCGTCCGCGCCGGGGACAAGGTGGTGCTGTCGCTCGCGCAGTTCCGGCGCGAGGACGGCGCGGCGGCGCCCCAGGACCTGCGGCCCAGGACGATCACGATCGAGTGCGAGGAGGGGCGCGCGTCGCTCCCCCTCGCCGCGGAGTGAGCGGTGGCCGGCCCGCCCGTCCTCCTCGTCGACGACGACCCGGACATCTGCGAGTTCCTCGGCCTCCTGCTCGCGACCGAGGGGCTCGCCTCCGCGGTCGCGCCGACGCCCGAAGACGCGCTCGCGTCGGTCGGCGGGGCCGCGGCGGTGCTCCTCGACGTGTCCATGCCCGGCGTGGACGGGCTCGAGCTCTGCCGGCGGATGCGCGCGTCCGGCTTCGCGGGACCGATCCTCATCGTCTCGGCGCGCCCCTCACCGGACCTGCCGCGGCGCGCCGCCGAGGCCGGCGCGGACGGGTTCGTGCGCAAGCCATTCGAGAACGCCGAGCTCGTGGGGCTCCTCCGCCAGCACCTGGCGGCCCGAGGCGGCTAGCGCCGCCGCGCGCGCGCGGCGGCGAGGTCGTCCTG